>CAZHLD010000024.1:16690-21413 GCA_964533185.1 uncultured Acidobacteriaceae bacterium
TTCGGCAGCGTGCAGTACCTGGTGGTGGGCGCGGAAAAATTGCCGGAACGAGTGGCACTGGCGTTTGAAGAAAAGTTCGGCATACGGCCGCTCGAAGGGTATGGCTGCACGGAGTGCGCGCCGGTGGTGGCGGTGAACACGCGCGACTTTCGCGCGCCCGGGTTCCGGCAGGTGGGAGCGAAGCGGGGAAAGATCGGCCACCCCCTGCCGGGGATCAGCGTGCGGATTGTTGAACCGGCGACGATGGAGCCGCTGGCAGGGGGCGAGGCGGGGCTGCTGCTGGTGCGCGGGCCGAACGTCATGCAGGGATACCTTGGCAAGCCAGAGAAGACGGCCGAGGTGTTACGCGACGGGTGGTACGTGACCGGAGACATCGCGGCGATTGACGACGACGGTTTCCTCACGATTACCGACCGGCTGAGCCGGTTCAGCAAAATCGGCGGGGAGATGGTGCCGCACATCAAGGTGGAAGAAACACTGCACGAGTTGGCGGGGGTGACCGAGCAAAGTTTTGTGGTGACCGGGGTGCCGGATGAGAAGAAGGGCGAGCGGCTGGTCGTGCTGCATACGCTGCCGGATGAGAAACTGAAAGACACGTTGGAGAAACTCTCGAAGAGCGACCTGCCGAACCTGTGGGCGCCGCGGGCGAACCAGTTCTTCCACGTGGAGAAGTTGCCGGTGCTGGGGACGGGAAAGCTGGACCTGCGCAAGATCCGCGACTTGGCTGCTGGATTCGAGAATGAAGCGTGAGGCCCGATCGGTCGTGTCGAGCCTGACATGAGACCTCCCGCCCGACACTTGTAGGTTGTTTTCTGCCCCACTCCCCACGGTTTTCCCCAAGTGTTGATTCTGCGAGTGTTCGAGCAGTTTCTTGCGGAAGTGCGGATTCTAGAGAGCATACCAGGAGGTGCGGTAGGGGCTTCGAGGATACGCAGTTCATACATGCTACCCCCCCGGGGGGGGCATCGTTCCCCCAAACCAAAGAGAATATGAGGGTTGCGCGATCGATGGTACTGATGGTACTTGCTAAGGTCCTGCAAAGATGGGACTTGCAAATGGGGTTTGGAGCGGTTTGGAGGGCGAGGGCTGGCAAGTTGGTTACCCCCTTCCCCCAGGGGCATCGATTGGGGAAGTGGCTGAAGGGCAAGGGTTTGTGGTTTTGATGCGTTTCGTAACATCGCGCAAGTTCATTGTTCTGCGCGGGTTCGGGAAACGATGGGTGGTGCAGCGAACAGGGATGGACCGTGCAGGAGAGAGAAGCCGGGTCTGCCGCCGATGGTTAGCTCGCGAGAACATCGTGGAATACATATTAGCATACAGCTAATATCGTGTCAAGAGAAAAGTGAGGTTGAATCGAGGGCCGCCCACCCTTTCTGCATAAGGGCTGGCGCACCCGGCGGAATAGAGAACCGTCCAGAGAACCGACTTAGGGACGGTTCTCTCGCGAATTGTGAGTCCGCAGCCGACTCTCTCTTCTTGCGTGCCAGCATCGGCCTCGGAAAGCCGTAAAGCAGGCCGCAAGGAAAACCGATTTCAGATCGGTTTTCCGCCTCAAGGCACTCGCATGTACTTACTTCCTGCTGGTTTTGAGTTAGTATGAATGCATGCTTTTTGAGGCAAAGTTTGAGAAATGCATCCTTTGCTTGGAAAGGCCACCGGATTCAAGAGAACATTTGATTCCGGCATGCGTAGGAGGGACGCTAGAGGCCCTCATCCTGTGCACACCCTGCAATTCTAAGTTTGGTTCGGATTTTGTGAGTCAGCTCAAGAAGGATCCAACGATAAGAATTGCCGTCCAGCATTTGAAAGGTCGGATTCCCGAGTTTGCATCCGAATTCGAAAAAGGCCTCGAGTTCCATGCAGAGGGCGCAGGAAGCGTCGCTGTTGAGGTTTCTAGGAAAGGGGACACGTGGAAGACGAAAGCCAGAAAGATGAATGCCAACGACCTCATCATGGACACGGAAGAAGTGCCGGAGTACATACGAAACACATTGAAGAAACAAGGTCTTTCTGAACCTGAAATTAAATCTTGGGTTAATCGGTTTGCTGCTTGTGAGAACGGGGAGCAGCTTCAGTTGCCGACCGGGGACATACTCATCAAGAATGAGACCACAGATCCGCTACCGAAACTCACGGAGGGATTTGTTGACAACCGTGTTCCAGTGCTCATTGCTTTCGAGTTCCTCGCCTTGTGCATTGGTAACTCGATACTCGGCCCGGACTTTGACGCTGTGCGCCAGTACATCCGCTGTGGGATGCAAACAAAGCAGATTGAAGTCCTGAACAAGACATCGCGGAAATATGATCCTGCGCACACGGTAAGATTCCATGTAGAGAATGGAACTCTCGCTGTCTTCGTCCAGTTTTTCCGATGGTATGTCTTCGAAGTTAGGTTTCGCCATATTTCGATGCCGTCAAAGGAAATCGTTTACGTCGAAGACGTTGAGAACAAGCAGAGGCAGATAGCGCTTTCGCCCGAAGATGCCAGGCAAGGGAATTGGACGGTTTTTTAGCTCGGCGTTGCTTGCTGGTTTTGGTCATTTAATCCTGGGTTGATTCCCGATCGGATGCGCAAATGAAATTGCAGGAGGAGAATCGATGAGACACGCTCGGTTGCTCGGACTTGCGTTGATTTGTCTCTTCGCTGTGCTGTTTCAGACGCTCAACATTCGGGCTCAGAGCAAGCAATCCGCGAACAAGGCGGCCATGGATGTCGATTTTGAGCGGATCAAGAAAGACCCAGCGCAGTTCAAGGAAATTATCCTGATGGTACAAATGTGGCTTGGACAACTAGGCTACGGCGCCGGACCCTTCAATGGAGAGTATGACGAGCGCACAAGGCAAGCAGTGGCAAAGTTCAAATCGCGGCGTGACAACAAGCCCAGTGATGGTGAATTGGATGGAAGAACTCTGGGACAGATCGGTGAGGCCTGGGAGGCCGCCACGAAGCCTAGCGTGATGCTTCCCCGCCTTCAAGTTATGACGCAAGCGTGGGACAGTTTTGTTTCCGCTAAGGGGACCTTGATGATTGAGGGGCAGCCATTGGGGATTCCCCTTCAAACTACAGAGCTAGAATGCCATCGAGGATTGGGAATCTGCATCGCGGCTACAGCGATGCTGCAAGGCGAAGACTACCTCACGAGTTGGATTGAAACCTACGAGATCGAACGTTGGGATGAGCACGAGATCGTAACCAAACCGAGAGACTTAGAATGCGTGCGTTACACCCTACGCATCAGCCGAGGCCAGAAGAGTGTTACTGGGCTGCGTTCCACGACAAACAGCACTGCGCAGTGTGCAAAGATGACCCAAGAAGATCTGCCATTGAGGTTGGAGGACGGAAGCAAGGCGGAGTCAGCCTACGTTGCAAAGAAGCGCGAGGCGATAAAGAAGCACATGCTCATCGATTCGTTGCTGTTGGAGAGCAAGCGGCCCTGACAAGAGCAAACAGCCAGGTACCGCTCGAATTGGGCGAGGGAATACCATGCGCAAGAACACCATCTTTGCAATTGCATTGCTGTCGCTCGCAGGCTGTTCGCTTACAACCGACAAAGTGGACAGCTACGAACCCAGCGGCAATCCCAATTTCCAAATGTTCGATAATTTATCGTGTCGAATTGCAGCGTCTTCTCATAGAGCGGACGTCGGGCAAACTGTCTCTCTGCTAGCCCTCACCAGCGAGAAACCGAAGGTGCTTTTCTCTGGCAGCGGTGTGACTTCTCCGATGCAGAAGCTCTTTGAATCCGACGACACTCTGGTAATTCAGGTCGTAGCGTCAGCGTCAGGGAGTACAGACACGGTAGTCCTGAACAAGAAGAATGGCACGTTTGCACGCTCCAGCGCTGGAAACTTCGCCGGCGTATACGCGAGTGCGGGAATTGGCAGTTGCAAATAAGACCGCGAACGGCATGGTTAACGGCTCGTCAGGTCAACCGCAAAGGCTCCCGTAGTGATCTGGGGGCGCTGCTGCTGGTGCGAGACTTCTGAAATCGTCTCCTGGCCGACACGCCTTATTTTCACGCCGCTAGGTTATTTAATCCACTTCGACCGTAAGTTTTAGACCGATAGCTCTGGTGACGGCGACCAGCGTGGACAGGCGGGGGTTACCGTGAGCGGACAATGCCCGATAGAGGCTCTCGCGCTCAATGCCGGCCGCCTTCGCGACTCTTGCAATGCCTTGCGCCTGCGCAAGGTGGCGCAGAGCAATCAGGAGCACGCGAGGTTCGTCTTCATCTTCCAATGCGGCTTTGAGGTACTCGGCCGCAAAGCCTGGGTCTTTGCGGAGCCGACGTACCATGGCCTCGTCGTGAGAGCTACTGGCTTTACGTTTCATGGTGTCTGGTCCTTATCTTTGTAGTCCTTGAGGTATTCGAGTGCCCGGTCAATGTCGGACGACTGTTTTCTTTTGTCGCCGCCGCAGAGAAGCAACACGCAAACTCTTCCGAGCATCGCGTAATAGACCCTGTAGCCGGGCCCCCAATCAATCCGCAACTCGTTCACGCCTTGGCGCAGTGGCCTGCAGTCGCCAAAATTCCCCGCCGCGAGCCGGTTGATTCGGCTTGCAATCTTCGCCTGGGCGCGAGCATCAGCCAGTTGGGACAACCAGTCATCGAACACGTCTTTCCCAGCGCGGCTGACATAATGGCGAATCTCGATCACGGTTCTCATTGTAACCTATAAATTACAATGCCGCAAATCGGAAAAGGATAGGAAGAGTTCTGAA
>CAZHLD010000024.1:21513-42228 GCA_964533185.1 uncultured Acidobacteriaceae bacterium
TGTAACCTATAAATTACAATGCCGCAAATCGGAAAAGGATAGGAAGAGTTCTGAAATCGTCCCCTAGGGCGCGGCATTCTTCCGTTGCAGAAAACGGAGTGGGGGATGCAGTCCCCAGCCTTGCTGAGAAGCTGCGAATCAACCTAGTGCAGCCGGAAAGATGCCGGGCGCAGAGCCCGGCGCTACATGGCATGAGAAACGCCCCGACGCAGGGCGTCCGCCACCCTTCGGCTGCGCTCAGGGCAAGCGGCGGACGCCCCTAAGAGGAGAAGAATGCTCCGCTAGAAGATGGAGAACTTGACGCGGAGGAATTTTTTGGGCTCGCGGCGGAAGTCGCCGACGAGCAGGCGCATGTCGCCGGTGAGGCCGGTGAGGTTGTCGTAGAGATTGGGGTCGGTGAAGAAGCGGCCGGCGGAGCCGGTGTTGGAGTTGAGCTTGGCGGCGGCGGCGTTGACGTTGGCGGAGGCGTCGCGCAGGTTGGCGAAGAGGGCGTCATCGGTGGCGAGTTTGCCGAGAGTGCCGCGGCCGGCGCGGACGTCGGCGAGGACGGCGTTGCCCTGCTCGAAGAACTGCTTGGTGCTGTCATAAACGGCGGGGTCGTAGAGGAGCTTGCCGATGGTGCCCTTTTGCGACTGAACGTCGGCGAGCATGGTGTCCAGACGGAGGACGACGGAATTGGTGCGGTTGTAGAAATCGTCGTTGGCGATGAGTTTGCCGAGGGAGCCCTCGCCGGCTTGGACGCTGGCGACCATGTTTTCCACGCGGGTGAGGGTGCCCTCGAGGCGGTTGTAGGCGCCGTCGTCGGTGAGGATTTTGCCGAGGGAGCCGCGGCCACGCTGGATACCTTCGACGATTGCCTTGACCTCGATAGTCATGGCGTTGAGGTTCTGGACGAGGTCGGCGCCGCGCTCGACGATCTGCTTGATGGCGCGCTCCTCGCGGCCGGGGATTTCCTGGTTGGCCTGAAGGGGCTGGCCGGTGAAGCCGCGCTGGATGCTGACGTAACGATTGCCGAGCAACCCTTCGGTGATCAGGCCGGCAGAAGAGTCGGTGCGGATTTCGTTCTGATACTTTTTGTCGATGCGCAGGGTGAGCTTGATGCTACGGGCCGGGGTGAGCGGAGGCGTGGAGTTCATCTGGATGGCGTCCACGTTGCCGGCCTCGACGCCGTCGAGGCGCACGGGGGCACCGACGGCCAGGCCGTCCGTTTCAGGGAGATAGGTGACCAGGCGATACTTGGGGCCGAGCAGGCCGGCACCGGTGACGTAAAAGATCGCGACGACGAGAACAAAAATCGCGACGAGAACGAACAGACCGACGCGCAGCTCCGTCCAGGTGAGTTGCTTGCGTTGCGGCATGAGTGATCCTCCTCAGTGGCTTCGAAGTCGGGTCAAACCAAAAACCGTTTCAAGTACGGGTCGGGCGAAGAGAGAACGGCTTGCTGATCGCCCTCGAAATAGACGGCACCATCGCGCAGGACAAGAAAGCGCGTGGGCGGGAAACCGTTGCGCTCGGCGGCGTCGCCGGGTTTGCCGAGATGGACGACGCGACCGGAGGAGGCGTCGAAGCGATAGTTGGCGAGCGCAAAGACGTCCTGGAGGCGGTGAGTGGCGAGAATGGCGGTGACGCCCTGGAGATCGCGCAGACGGAGGAGCAGGGTGATGATGGTCTGGGAGGTGATGGGATCGAGGCCGGCAGTGGGAGAATCGTAGAGAACGACGGGCGGGCGGCTGACCAGGGCGCGGGCGATGGAGACGCGACGACGCATGCCGCCGCTGAGCTCGGCGGGAAGTTTTTCGAGGGCGTCTTCAAGCTCGACGAAGCGCAGGGCTTCGCGGACGCGCGATTCGATTTCTGCTTCGGGGACGGCGTCTTCGCGGAGGCGGTAGGCGACGTTGTCGCCGACGGAGAGCGAGTCGAAGAGTGCGCCTTCTTGAAAGACAAAACCAATCTGGCGGCGGAAGGCCAGGAGGTCGTCTTCGGTCATCGAGGAAACGTCGCTGCCGAGGACGCGGACGCGTCCGGAATCGGGCTGAAGCAGACCGGCGGCGAGCTTGAGAGCGAGGGTCTTGCCGGAGCCGGTTTCGCCGAGTAGAGCGAGGGTCTCGCCGGTGGCAACTGAGAAGGTGAGATTGCGGAGGACGTCGCCTTCGTCGAAGCCGAGGCGGACGTTTTCAAAGGAGATGATCGAATCAGCGCGCGTGTCGCTCGAGGTCATGACCTGCACCGCCGGGGGCTGAGCGGCATGGAGAGATTATAGATGGAAACGCAAGAATAGTGAGGGGCAAGAGGGGCCGTTGGGGCGTGAAGGAAGGCCGCTGCTATTGGGCGAGCCAGAGCATGACCTTGGTGAGGAAGAAATTGGCGACGAGGATGAAGACGGAGGAGGCGACAACGGCCTGGGTGGTGGCGCGTCCGACTCCCTGCGTGCCGCCGCGGACGGTGAGTCCGTAGTAGCAGCCGACGGTGGAAAGAATGAAGCCGAAGAAGAGCGGCTTGGTCATGCCCTGCATGATGTCGCTGAATTCGAGGGCCTGGATGGAGCGGGTCCAGTACTCGACCGGGTTGAGGCGCAGTTCGAAGCTGGCGACGACGAAGCCGCCAATCAGCCCGACGAGGTCGGCAAGCGCGGTGAGCAAGGGGAGCATCAGCGTAGTGGCAACGACACGCGGGGTGACCAGCTTGCGCGTGGGGTCGGTGCCCATGGCGCGCATGGCGTCGACCTGCTCGGTGACGAGCATGGAGCCGAGCTCGGAGGCGATGCCGGAGGCGTTGCGTCCGGCAACGAGCAGACCGGTGATGGTGGGGCCCAGTTCGCGGACGAGGGCGATAGCCACGACGTCGCCGGTAAGCGAGGTGGAGCCGAACCGCGAGAATTGGGAGGAGGTTTGCAGGACAAGGACGGCGCCGATGAAAAAGCCGGTCAGGAGAACGATGGGGAGCGAGCCGACGCCGATGAGGTCCATCTGGTCAAAAGTGTCCGCACCATAGCGGGGCGCGGTGAAAATGTTGGTGACGGCGCGGAGGGAGAGCAGGGCGTAGTCCTGCACGGCCTGGATGCGGTGCTTGAGGGCATCAAAGAGGACCGAGACGACGGAGGGCGGGCGCTCGGAGTTGAGAATCGGGTCGGTTGCAGCCATGAGATCGCCCGCGAGGCCGGGCTACGCGGGAACAGCGAGAGCGTAGCGTTCGAGGAGCGGAAGGTCAAGCGTTCTTGGGAGCGGAAAAGGCGGGCGCTGGCGCGTTTGGAGCAGGTTGGATAGAATGCGGCGACCGTGTGGTTAACGTGCGGGATTGAATTGTACGTTGAGGTCCTTCGTCCCGACAGAAGGCGTCGGGACTCAGGATGACACCGCAGAAACAGTTGGTGGAAAAGAATGCTGCGATTTGTTACAGCAGGTGAGTCGCACGGACAGGCGCTGGTGGCCTGGATCTCCGGGCTGCCGGCCGGGCTGTCGGTGGACCTGGAGTTGGTCAACCGCGAATTGCACCGGCGGCAGCTCGGCTACGGGCGCGGGGGCAGACAGAAGATCGAGAAGGACCGCGTCGAAGCGCTGGCGGGAATACGCCACGGGCAGACGATCGGGGCGCCGATCGCGCTTAAGATCGAAAACTGCGACTGGCCGAATTGGGAGAAGGCGCTGCCGGTGGAAGACGTGGCCGGGGCGGAGGACGCGCAGCGTCCGCTGACGGCGGCGCGTCCGGGGCATGCCGATTTGGCCGGCGCGCTGAAGCTCAACCTGCACGATGCGCGGTACGTGCTGGAGCGAGCGTCGGCGCGAGAGACGGCGGCGCGAGTGGCGGCGGGTGCGCTGGCGAAGCTGCTGCTGCGTGAGTTTGGCTGCGAGGTGCTGAGCCACACGATTGCCGTGGGCAAGGTGAAGCTCGAACGGGCGGTGACGTGGGCGGAGATTGCGGCGGTGTGCGCAAACCTGGAGTCGCCGCTGCGCTGCGCGGATGCGGGCGTTGAAGCAAAGATGAAAGAAGAGGTGGATCGCGCGCTAAGAGCGGGGGACTCGGTGGGTGGAATCTTCGAGGTGGTGGCGCACAACGTGGTGGCAGGGCTTGGCTCACACGCGCAGTGGGATGAAAAACTGGATGGACGGCTGGCGCGGGCGGTGATGTCGGTGCAGGCGGTGAAGGCGGTGGAAATCGGAACGGGCGTGGCGAATGCGACGTCGTATGGGTCGGAGGTGCAGGATTCGATCCGGTACGACGCGGTGAGGAAGCGGTTTGTGCGGCCGACAAACCGCGCGGGGGGGCTCGAGGGCGGGATCACGAACGGCGAAGACGTAGTGGTGCGTGGATACCTGAAGCCGATTTCAACGCTGCGGCAAGGACTGGAGACGGCGGACTTGAAGACGAAGCAAAGCGTGCGGGCGGCGTATGAGCGGTCGGATGTGTGCGTAGTGCCGGCGGCGGGCGTGGCCGGAGAGGCGATGGTGGCGCTGGAGCTGGCCGGGGCGTACCGGGAGAAGTTTGGAGGGGATTCGATGGTGGAGATGAAGCGGAACATTGCGGGATACGTGAAGCAGCTGGATGAGTTCTGAAAATAAATCTGCCATAGAAACACAGAGGCACAGAGAAGAGATGATTTATCCGATTGTGAGGTTTGGGGCGGGGGTGCTGGAGAAGCCGGCGGCGCCGGTGGAGAAGTTTGACGAAGAGCTGAAGAAGCTATGCGCGGACATGTTTGCGTCCATGTATGCGGCGCAGGGGGTGGGGCTGGCGGCGCCGCAGATCGGGATGGGAATGCGGCTGTCGGTGATTGACGTTTCGTTGGGGAAAAACAAAGAAGCGAAACTGATTCTGGCCAACCCGGAGATCATCCACACCGAGGGCGAACAGCGCGAGGAGGAGGGCTGCCTTTCGCTGCCGGGGTTCCGCGGGAGCGTGATCCGTCCGCAGTATGTGACCCTGAAGGCGCAGGACGTGACCGGAAAGACGTTTGAGATGCGCGGCGAAGGAATGCTGGCGCGCGCGTTCTGTCACGAGATCGACCACCTGAACGGAACCCTCTTCATTCAGCACCTGAGCATGCTCAAGCGCGACCTCATCAAGAGAAAAATCCGCAAGTTGAAAAAGGCCGGCGACTGGTAGGCCGCGCCCGGACGAGGTGCCATGCGCATTGTCTTCTGCGGAACACCGGAGTTTGCCGTACCGACGCTGCGCCGGCTGATCGCTGAGCCGGGGATGACGGTGGAGGCGGTTGTGACGCAGCCGGACCGGCCGAAGGGGCGCGGGCAGGAGCTGGCGAGCTCGGCTGTCAAAGAGGCGGCGCTCACGGGGGGAATCCACGTTTACCAGCCAGAGAAGATCAAGTCGGATTCGGCGTTCGATTTTTTCAAGCGCGTGCAGCCAGATGCGGTGGTGATTCTTGCCTACGGGCAGATCGTGCCGATGCGATTGATTGAAATCCCGCGGCTGGGGTGGATCAACCTGCATGCGTCGCTGCTGCCCGCCTACCGCGGTGCGGCGCCGGCGAACTGGGCCATCGCCAACGGCGAAACGCGGACGGGGCTAACCACGATGCAGATCGACGCCGGGATGGACACGGGGCCGATCTTGCTGCAACAGGAAATGGAGATTGGGCCGGAGGAAACGGCTCCGGAACTGCTGGCGCGGATGGCCGAGGCCGGCGCACCGTTGATGGTCGAGACGCTGCGAGGGCTCGAGCGCGGGGAGATTAAGCCGCAGACGCAGGACAGCAGCAAGGCATCGTTGGCGCCGCTGCTCAAGAAAGAGGACGGGCGGATCGACTGGTCGTTGAGCGCGCGGCAGGTCTACAACCGGATGCGCGGATTTGCGCCGTGGCCGGGAGCGTACACGAGTTTTCGAGGGCAGATGTGCCAGGTGGCGGGACGGCCGGCGGAGGGAGCGCCCGGTCGGATGGCTGAGCCGGGGACGCTGATGACTGCGGGGGATAAATTATTGGTTGCGTGCGGCGGGGAAAGCTGGCTGCAGGTGGAGACGGTGCAGGTGGAGGGGCGGAAGAGGGTTGGAGCGAGGGAATTCGTGAATGGGGCGCGGCTAAAGGCGGGCGAGAGATTCGGTAAGGAGTAAGATAAGAGTTTGGGAAGATTCATGTCCGGGGAGAATCTAAAGCGGATTTCAAACGCCATGAGAGCAGATCTCTTAGCTGGGTTACGCAGGCATGCGCGGAGGAGTGGCGTATCGTTTCGTTTCGCGCTGGAGGACGCCGTAACACACTACTTGGATTTCCTACAATGTTCCCGTGGAAAAGCACGAACCAAGAGTTCCGGCCCTCCCGAGCAGGCCCACGCCCAAAGCTCCAAACTGCTGAAACGGCTTTCCAAGAACCAGTGATCCCTGAAGTACAGTTTGACCAACCAAAATGTCTGTAGCTCCGGCGCGGCGGGTGGCGTTTGAGGTGCTGAGGCGGGTGGAGGCGGAGGGCGGGTACGCCTCGGACCTGCTGCACGCGCGGCTGGGGGCGAAGAGCGCGGCGAGAGAGGCGCGGAGCACGGCGCGCGAGGTGAAGGGGGAGGCACGTGATCTGGGGGCGACGCGAGAGGCGACGCGGGACCGGGATGCGGCGCTGGCGACGGAGTTGACTCTGGGCGTACTGCGCTGGCGGCGGCTGCTGGATTTCCTGCTCGACACATATACGAAGAAGCCGATTGCGGAGATGGACGTCGAGGTGCGGCTGGCGCTGCGACTGGGGCTATACCAACTGCGCTTCCTGACGCGGGTGCCGGCGCGGGCGGCAGTGGATGAGTCGGTGGAGCTGGTAAAGAGGTGTGGGAAGAGGTCGGCGGCGGGGCTGGTGAATGCGGTGTTGCGACGAGCGGCGGGGGAGCAGGAGAAGAAAAAAGGACAGGCAAAAGTGCCCGTGCTGCCGGAGGGATTGCCAGCGGCGGATCGGCTGGGGATTGGCTGGTCGCACCCGACGTGGATGGTGGAGCGGTGGCTGAGGCAGTTTGGCGAGGAGAAGACGGCGGCACTGCTCGAGGCAAACAACCGGGCGCCGCGGCTGTGCTGCAGAGTTCACGATGAAGGCCGCAAAGAAGAAATCGCCGCAGAGCTGCGGAAGAAGGGGATGCGGGTGGAGGCAGGGCGGTGGCTGCAAGGGTCATTGTCGGTGAGCGGCGGGAACCCGGCAGAGAGCCAGGCGTTCCGCGACGGGGCGATTTCGATACAGGACGAGGCGTCGCAGATGGTGGCGCTGTTGCTGGACGCTCGGAAGGGAGAGCGAGTGCTGGACTTGTGCGCGGCGCCGGGAGGAAAGACCCTTGCGCTGGCGCGGCAGGTGGGCGCCGCAGGGAGCGTGGTGGCCGCGGACCTGCATGGGAATCGGCTGGCGGCGATGCGAGAGCAACTACGGCGGGTTGGAACAGAAAATGTCGGCCTGGTGAGGTTAGACGGAACAGTGGCGCTGCCGTTCGCGGGGCACTTCGAGCGTGTTCTCGTAGATGCGCCGTGCTCGGGCACGGGGACGCTGGCGCGGAACCCGGAGATACGGTGGCGGCTGCGACCTGAGGATTTGGCGGACTTCCACGGCCGGCAGGTGAAGCTGCTTTCCAACGCGCTGGAACAATTGAAGCCGGGCGGGCGGCTGGTCTATTCCACGTGCTCGCTCGAGCCGGAGGAGAACGAGCGAGTGGTGGAGGAGGTTCTAGCCGGGCGACCGGATATGCGATGTGTTTCGGGTGAGGAGGCGCTGCGGCCGCAGTTGTCGGAAGAGGGAGCGGTGAAGCAGCTCTTCGACGGGAGGGGCTTCTTCCGGACGTTTCCGCGGGAGCACGGGACGGACGCATTTTTTGCGGCGGTGCTGGAGCGGGATTGAAGCAGAGAGGGAGCGCGTGCTAGATTCGAGCGAGACGAAAATGGAGTGGCGGCAAAAACTCGACTGGGTGTTGCGGATGGCGCTGCTGGTGTTCATCCTGGCCGCGGCGGCGTTTCTGAGCGCAATCACGACGATCCGGTTTGCGATCCACGGGCGCGAGGTGGCGATGCCCAACGTGGTGGGCAAGAGTGTCGCCGAGGCACAGAAGACGCTGGCGGTCGCCGGCCTGCGGATGCGGATCGCCGACCGAGCGTACAGCAACCAGCCGTTGGACACGATCGTGCGGCAAAGCCCTCCGGCGGGGATGCAGATGAAGGTGTCGCAGCAGGCGCACGTACTGGTGAGCCTGGGGGAGAAAAAGGTGGAGGTGCCGGCGCTAGAGGGAAAGAGCCTGCGGGCGTCGCGAATTGAGCTGCTGCGAACGGGCTTGCAGGTGGGTGAGATTTCGAGCGCGTACCTGCCGGAGTTTGCAGTGGACGCGGTGGTGCTGCAGGACCCGAAGCCGGGGAGCGGCGGGAACGTCAGCCCGCGGGTAAGCCTGCTGGTGTCGCTGGGGGAGCGCGAGGCGGCGTACGTGATGCCGTTCTTGGTGGGGCTGAGCCTCCTTGAAGCGCAGAAGCAACTGAGCGCGGCAGGACTGCGACTGGGCAAGATTACGTTCTATTCAGCGCCGGAGTGGCCGCACGGGGCAGTGGTAGAGCAGACGCCACGGCACGGAACGCGCGTGGCTAAGAGCGCGGACGTTGAGCTGCACGTGGCGGAGTGAGGCGGGCCGAATCCGGAGTGCAGCGTGCTGCCGGGCGTGTGCTAAAATCCTGGGCGGACGGGGAGAGCTGTGAAGGTCGAAATCGCTCCATCCATACTGGCCGCCAACTTTGCCTGCCTGGGAGATGAAATCCGGGCGGTAGAGCAGGGCGGCGCCACGCTGCTGCACGTGGACGTGATGGACGGGCACTTTGTGCCCAACTTGACGATCGGCGTGCCGGTGGTGCGGTCACTGCGGAAGGCAACCCGGCTGACCCTGGATGTGCATCTGATGATTGAGAACCCCGACCGGTACGTGGAAGCCTTCGCCGAGGCGGGTGCGGACATGATTTCCGTGCATCAAGAAGCGACGCCGCACCTGGACCGCGTGCTGGGGATGATCCGCGAAATGGGACGAGAGGTGGGGGTGGTGATCAACCCAGCTACGCCGGTGAGCACGCTGAGCGAAGTATTGGACAAGGTGGACTACGTGCTGGTGATGAGCGTGAACCCGGGGTTTGGCGGGCAGAAGTTTATCTCCGAGACGGTGGGAAAAATCAGGCAGCTCAAAGAGCTGCGGGCGCGGTATAATGACGGCTTCCGGATCGAGGTGGATGGGGGGATCGGACCGGAAAATGTCTCCGAGGTGGTCCGCGCGGGAGCGGAGTTGCTGGTGGCGGGCACCTCAATCTTCCATACACCCGACCCGGCTGAAGCGGTGCGCCGATTGAAGCACCTGGCCAGCGAAGCGCTGGCGCAGAAGGTCTGAAGGCAAAAGGTCTGTGCGAAAGAGTCTAAAGTATCTGGTGATCCCGCTGGTCGCGAGCCTCTTGATTGCGGGCTGCGGCGGGAAGAAAAGCAAGGCCAAGGCCGGAGATCCGGCCGAGCCGGACAAGGTGTTGTTTGAATCGGCGCTGAAGGACATTGACCGCGGGCGCCATGACGTGGCGCGGCTTTCCCTCCAGACATTGCTGAACACCTACCCGGACAGCGAGTACGTAGCCAAGGCCAAGCTGGCCATGGGCGATTCCTATTACAAGCAGGGCGGCACGTCGGGGCTGACGCAAGCGGTGGCCGAGTACAAAGATTTTCTGACCTTTTTCCCCTTCCTCGAAGAGGCGGCCTACGCGCAAATGCAAATAGGCAAAGCGCACTTCCGGCGGATGGAAAAGCCGGACCGGGACCGTTCTGCGGCGCGGATGGCCGAGGAAGAATTCCAGATTCTCCTGCAGAAGTACCCGGACCACCCGATGGCGCTGGAGGCCAAGCAGAGGTTGCGGGAAGTGCAGGAAGTGCTGGCCGAGGGCGACTTCCGGATTGCGCGGTTCTACTACATCAAGGGGTCGATGCGGGCGTCGGCGGCACGGCTGCAGGAGATTGTGAACCGCTACCCGCTCTACAGCCAGGCGGACACGGCGCTGTGGCTGCTGGGGAATGCGTATGAGAAGGCCGAGAAGGGCGACATTGCCTCGCAGTACTACAGCAAGATCGTGCGTGAATACCCGCTTTCGGAACTGGTGCCGGACGCCACGGAGCGGCTGACCGGGCTCGGGGTGCCTATCCCGCAGCCAGACCCGGTGGCGCTGGCGCGGATGCAAAAGCAGAAGGAGCTGGGTCAAGACCGGCAGGGAATTATCGGGAAGGCGAAAGGGATGTTCAGCGTCCGGCCGAACGTGGCAATGGCGGCGAAGGTGGGCGAGCCACAAATGGCGCCGCCGAGCGAGACGCCGACGCAGACGCTATCGGGCGGAGGGAACAATACGGTCGGGGGCAGCACGGGCGGAAATTCGTCCGGGAATACGACGATCGTCGAAGTGGTGCCGGCAGGCCCGTCGAGCAGAACGGAGACCGGCAACGCGCCGAAGCCGGAGGGGACGAGCGGTGAAGTGAAGCCGGGAGATCCACAGCCAAAGCCCGAGACCGAGGCGCTCCCTGCCAAGAAGACCGAGGACAAGAAGAAAAAGGACGAGAAGGAATCCACCAGTAAGAAGAAGAAGGGCCTGCGTAAGCTCATCCCCTGGTAGTGCTTCCCTTTCAACAGACTGTCTCAGTGCGACACAGGGGCGAGGTGTTCGTGTTGACTGCCCCCGGTCAAGGTGTTACCAATAGCAAGATGCGGAATTGAAGTGGTCGGGGCGAACCGGAGGGTTGTGGTGTCGCGAATCCTGGTGGCCGACGACAACAGCAACATTCAGAAGATGGTGGCGCTGGCGCTGAAAGACCAGGGCATCGAAGTGATTGCCGTGGGCAACGGCGAGGCGGCGATCCGCAAGTTCACCGAGCTGAAGCCGGACCTGGTGCTGGCGGACATTTTTATGCCGGTGCGCAACGGGTATGAGGTGTGCGAGTTCGTGAAGAGCGATCCGCGGCATGCGAACGTGCCGGTGGTGCTGCTGGTGGGTGTGTTTGACCCGTTCGACGAGCGCGAAGCGCAGCGGGTGGGCGCGGACGGGGTGCTGAAGAAGCCGTTTGTGCCGCCGGACCCGCTGATCGGGATGGTGACCAGCCTGCTGGCCGGGTTGGCCGCTCACAAGCCAGCCAGCGAGCGGGAAGTGCCTGTGGAGACGCCGGTGCCAGCACTGGCGACAATGGCAGCGCAGGGGAGCGCGCCATTTGTGGTTGAGCCGCCAGTCGAGGATGCGGGCGTGAGGGAAGAGTTTGCACGACCCGGCCGGGTGGAGCTTGGCGTGGGCGAGCAGCCGCTGGCGTTCCGCGAATTGCTGGGGTCAATGGGCGCAGCACTGGAGACGGAGATTGCGACGAATGCGCATGCGAGTTTGGCAGAGTCGCGCATGTGGGACCAGCCGGCTGAGGCGGAAGAGACGATGGATGAAGAAAGCGAAGAGCCGGCGTGGGGGCGCGGGGAGTCGCTGCTGCCGAAAGGCGACGAAGTTAGGTTGCCCCAAGTGATGAGCGCGGAAGAAACTCAGGAATTGGATAGCGTGGCCCCGGCGGAAGCGGAACCGGGTAACGCCGGATGGATGCCTATCGTGCCGCCCGCAGGGCGGGAGAGCGGCGCCGGCGAAGCGAGCGTGTTGGAGAGTCCGGGAACTGCCGAAGCGAAGCTGGAACCGATGCCCAGCTACCCCGGCTTCCTGGCAAAGGCGAACCCGTTCGGAGCGGAGAGCGTCGCCGAGGAACCGGCAACCAATGCGGTGGATAGCCCGGCACCGATTGAAAGCGTGCCGGAGACGCATGCGGCGAGTGAGTTCTTGTCCGGCCATTTAAAGGAAATGGCGGAACAGGTGTTCCGTGATGCGAGCGGGGTGTGGCCGGGACCAGTGGCCCCGGTGGCGGAGACGCCCGCGGAGATTGTCCCGCCTGTCTTGCCGGCGATTGAGAGAGTGACCAGCCCGACTGCCGCGGCGAAAGAGGCTGTGCCGGTGGTGGGAACCGGCAGCGCAGTGCAGACCTTCAGCGCGCCGCCAATGCCCAGCCCGCAGGCGATTGAAGAGGTGGTGGAACGCGTGATCGAGCGGATGCAGCCGCAGATCATGGAAGTTGTGAGGAAAGAGATCCTGCGGCCGGTGGTCGAGGCGCTGGTGCGGCGGGAGTTGGAGAAGAAGAGATAGCAGCTGCATGCCGATTTGAAGACGGCAATTCCCTGCCCTGTTTGAGTTCCCTGCCAGTTTAGACGCTGAAATCCTTCGGCTATCCTTGTCGGATAGCCTCAGGATGACCCACGTCGAGGAAGCGGCGCTTAACACGAACAGACGAATGGAGCGCGAATTGACGGGCCCAGAGGCGGCCCGTATAGTAAAGGTTTTCAGCGAGCGAAAAAGATGCCGAGAGAAATCCCCAAAGCGTACGAGCCGCAGGAGATCGAGCGCCGCTGGGCGCGGGAGTGGAAGGAACAGGGACTCTACCGCGCCGACGCGCGCGCGGGCGGGCCGGTGTTTTCGATTGTGATCCCGCCGCCGAATGTGACCGGGTCGCTGCACATGGGGCACATGCTGAACCACACCGAGATCGACCTGCTGACGAGATGGCACCGGATGCGCGGGTACAACGCGCTCTACCTGCCGGGAACCGACCACGCGGGGATTGCGACGCAGCGAGTGGTGGAGCGGTTGCTGGAGAGCGAGGGGATCAAGCGGAAGGACTTGGGACGCGAGGCGTTTGAGAAGCGCGTCTGGGAGTGGAAGGAGAAGTCGGGCGGAACGATCACGCGGCAAATGGAGGCACTGGGGGAGAGCTGCGACTGGTCGCGGGAGAGATTCACGCTGGACCCGGGGCTGTCGCGGGCGGTGCGCGAAGTGTTTGTGCGGCTGTACGAGGAAGGGCTGATTTACCGGGGCCGTTACATTGTGAACTGGTGCCCGCGGTGCGGCACGGCAATCAGCGACCTGGAGACAGTGCACGAAGAGCGCCACGGACACCTGTGGCACATCCGCTACCCGGTGGTGGGGACAAAGGATTTTTTGGTGGTGGCGACGACGCGTCCGGAAACGATGCTTGGCGATACGGCCGTGGCGGTGCACCCGGAGGACGAGCGGTACGCGAAGCTGGTCGGGATGAAAGTGCTGCTGCCGCTGATGAAGCGCGAGATTCCAATTATCGCGGATGGGTATGTGGACCGCGAGTTTGGCACCGGCGTGGTGAAAGTAACGCCGGCGCACGACCCGAACGACTTCGAGGCGGGCAAGAGGAACAAACTGCCCGAAGTGGACGTGATGACCGATGACGGACGGATGAGCGAGGCGGCGGGCAGGTATGCGGGGCTCGACCGGTTTGAAGCGCGGAAGAAAGTCTTGCATGACCTGGAGACACAGGGGCTGCTCGAACAGGTGACCGATCATACGCACGCGGTCGGCACATGCCAGCGGTGCTCGACGGTGGTCGAGCCGCGGCTTTCGACGCAGTGGTTTGCAAAGATGAAGCCGCTGGCCGAGCCGGCGATTGCAGTGGTCGAGCGGGGCGAGATCGCGATTACGCCGGAGAACTGGCGCGCAGTGTACTTCGAATGGATGAACAACATCCGCGACTGGTGCATCTCGCGGCAGCTCTGGTGGGGACACCGCATCCCGGCGTGGCACTGCGCGGCGTGCGGCGGCGTGACCGTCGCGCGGGAGACGCCGGCGAAGTGCGCGAAGTGCGGTGCGGCGAAGATCGAGCAGGACCCGGATGTGCTGGACACATGGTTCAGCTCGGCGTTGTGGCCGTTTTCGACAATGGGGTGGCCGGACGAGACGGAGGATTTGAAGATTTATTATCCGACGAGCCTAATGATCACCGGGTACGACATCCTGTTTTTCTGGGTGGCGCGGATGATCATGATGGGGCTGAAGTTCACCGGGAAGGTGCCCTTCCGGCAGGTGTACCTGCACTCGCTGGTGCGCGATGCCGAACGGCAAAAGATGTCGAAGTCGAAGGGCAACGTGATTGACCCGATGGACGTGAATCAGAAGTACGGGACCGATGCGGTGCGGTTCACGCTGGCGATTATGGCTGCCCCCGGAACGGACATTGCGTTGAGCGAAGAGCGGATCCTGAGCTATCGCGCGTTTGCAAACAAGATTTGGAATGCGGCGCGGTTTTTGTTTTTGAACTTGGAGAAGTTTGAGGCGACAGGGGCTCGGCTGGAGGAGCTGGCGTCGCCGGAGACGCGGACGGGCGCGCCTTACGGTGCAGAAGGCAAAGTATTGTTGGCGGACCGATGGATTTTCTCGCGGCTCGCGCACGTCACGCGCGAGGTGAACGAGGCGCTCGAAGGCTACCGGTTTCATGAGGCGGCACACGTGGTGTACCACTTTTTCTGGGGCGACTTCTGTGACTGGTACATCGAGTGGGTGAAGCCGCAGCTGAGTGCGACGGACCGCGAGACGGCGACGGCGGCGTGGAAAAACATCTTTGCTGTGTTTGAGGCGGCGCTGCGGCTGCTGCACCCGTTCATGCCATTCTTGACCGAGGAGCTGTGGCACAAACTGCCACAGCGGTCAGGTGCAAGATCCATTTCTCTGGAGCAGTATCCGAAACCGTCATCGGAATGGTGGGATGGTACGGCCGAAAAGGAGATGGACCAACTGAAGAATGTGATCAGCGAATTGCGGGACATTCGCGCTGAGTTGAAACTAAACTCCCGACTCCAGGTTTCAGGTCACTTCGCTTCTCAAGATGACGCTCTAAAGAATCTTGTGAAAAAACACGAAGCCTTCCTTGAACGACTCGCTGGGGTCACAATCACTGAATACTACGTCGGTGACTTAAATCCCGTTTACGGCCCTGTTCGAAAAACGCCTAGTTTCGAAGTCCGCGTTCTCTATGGGGAGGCGCCTACCATCACAGAGATTGGCGTAAATGCAGGGAGCGAGATTCCCCGCCTGAGGAAGAATATCGAGGAGATTGCCAAAAATATTGAGAAGAAGAAGCAGCGGTTGAGCGACGAGATCTTCCGTAGCCGTGCTCCAGCCAACATCATCGAGCGAGAGGAAAGCTCCCTGCGCGATCAAGAAAAGAGACTGCACCAGTTAGAACATCAATTGTCCTTGCTCATGATGTACATCGAGAACCCAGATCTATTTCGTCGTTCTCACGCTGCTCGTTTTTCCAAGCCGGAGGATCAGACCTAGGCACCTCATGATGATCAAGCGTTGTCTGAGCTATTCCGCAATATTAATTGTCGCCTCAATGGGGGCGACATTTGCCTATCTCGAAATCCGGGAAGGGAGCGAGCAAGTTGCCCGGCATGCAGCCCACCAGACCAAGCCCTACAGAATACGAGACTTCGCCCAGGTGACGCAGACGCTCGACCGTGGTGCCCAGCCCCAGCCAAGCAGCTATCCCCAACTGAAACAGTTGGGCGTCGGAATCGTCGTCAGCTTCAGGAACAGCAAGAGCGTCGTGGAAGAGGAACGCCGCACAGTTGAAGCGCTGAGTATACGATTTGTCAATATTCCGCTCTACGGCTCCTTAGCGCCGGAAAACAAAAAAGTGGCGGAGTTTCTGGAATTGATGCGTTCGAACGCGGACAAGATGATTTTCGCCCATTGCCAGGCCGGGCACGACCGAACAGGAGTAATGGTTGCCGCGTATCGCATGGCGATACAGAACTGGACGCCGGGGCAGGCACTCCAAGAGATGGAGAAGTATCATTACGATCCGGACTTGGACCCCGATCAATTCCTATCCAAGTGGCGCCGGCGCCGGTGGAGTTTCCGTCAGGCCTGGCAGGAGGGCTCTAAACTGCTCCTGGAGCAAGAGCCGCTGAAGTTGTACGTCGAGAGTTTCCCCCAGCAATTGCAAACAGACCCTAGCTTCCGCTCCGTGGTTCCGGTACAACAGACCGCAAGAGATCCAAACAACGGTTCGGGCGAGCTTCGCTGAGGCTTTCTGCCGAGTTAAATCTTCTTCCCGGACAAATCCTTCAGATGTTGCCTTGCGGGGCAGCACAACATGGAATGAGCAGGTAGCTGCTGACAGTGCAGTAAAGGAGGTTGCTGGAAGAGGCAAGGCGGGAGGAGATTGGGATTGCACCGGTTTGGGGCAGGGGTCTAGAGTAAAGGCAGAGAAGCGAAACGGGACTCGACCGAGTGCACGGAAAAGCCGACGGAGTGCGCGGAAAAAGGCAGACAAGAAGGAGGAGCCATGTGGGGAGATAAGCCAGCTCAGCCCGGTGCGGCGAGCTCAACGGGGAATTCTGTGCCGGGAGTAAGGCCGGCGGTGCCCGTCGTTGTTGAGGCGCCGCGGGCGGGGAGCCCGGTGGTGCGCTCGACAGCGTGGCTGGGACCGGGGATACAGGTGAAGGGTCAGATCTCGGGCGACGAAGACCTCCACGTCGATGGAAAAGTGGAAGGGCCGATCACGCTGGGCGGCCACCGTCTGACGGTAGGGGCGAGCGCCGAACTGTCGTCGGAGATTGTGGCGCGCGAGGTGGTGGTGCAGGGCAAGGTGCACGGCGACCTTCGGGCGCGGGACCGCATCGAAATCAAGAAGAACGCGCACGTGACCGGCGACCTGACCACGGCGCGCATCCAGATTGAAGACGGAGCCTACTTCAAGGGCAGCATCGAGATTGACCAGAGCAAGACGCAGGTGGGCAGCGACCTCGCCACCATGCTGGCGCGGAACGCCGCGAAGAAGGACTGACCTCCGCCGCAAGCCGCCACGGCACAACTGCGGGGTACCCTCACTCAACCCACCCGGCGCTCGACGGCCGGGGCGATGATGCGAAGCTCGTTCATCAACTGAACAAACTGGTCCGGATAGAGCGACTGCGCGCCATCGCTGAGCGCACGCTCCGGGTCGTTGTGGACTTCGACCATGATGCCGTCGGCGCCGGCGGCCACCGCGGCGCGGGCCATCGGCGCCACTTTATCGCGACGCCCGGTGCCGTGGGACGGGTCCACGATGATGGGCAGGTGCGAGAGTTTCTTGACCACGGGAATGGCCGCGAGGTCGAGGGTATTGCGGGTGTAGTCCTCGAAGGTGCGGATGCCGCGCTCACACAGGATCACCTGATAATTGCCGCCATGCATGATGTACTCGGCGGAGAGCAACCACTCCTCGATGGTGGCGGACATCCCGCGCTTGAGCAGAACCGGTTTTTCCACCTTGCCCAGAGCCCGGAGCAGGTCGAAGTTCTGCATGTTGCGGGTGCCCACCTGGAGGACGTCCACAAATTCGGCCATCAGGGGAATCTTCGTGTGGTCCATGACCTCGCTGACAACCGCCATCCCGAAGCGGTCGGCGGCCTCGCGCAGCCAGCGAAGGGCGGGCTCGCCGAGTCCCTGGAAACTGTAGGGCGAGGTGCGCGGCTTGTATGCGCCGCCGCGGAGCACCTTCGCACCGGTGCGGCTGACGGCTTCGGCGATGGCGAGGATCTGTTCGCGGCTTTCCACTGAACAGGGACCCGCCATCACGATTACCTCCGTGCCGCCGACGGCCACACCCTTGCCAACGTCCACCAGCGAGCCTTCGGGGCGGAAGTTGCGGCTGGCAAGTTTGTACGGGGCGCTGATGCGGATGACCTCGCGGACGCCTTCGAGCATCTCGAGATCGCGGGTATCGAAATCGAGCTTGGCTCCGACCGCACCGAGAACTGTGTGGCGGGCGCCGGTGGAACGGTGAACGGCAAAACCCATCGCTTCGAGACGATGGGTTACGTGCAGAATCTGCGCTTCGCTGGCTCCTTCCTGCATGACGACAACCATGGTGTGAGACCTCCTAAAAACAGAAAGCCCGCTAGCGCCGATTGCGCCAGCGGGCTGTTGAGAGCTGAAGTGCGTTAGCTATCGCAGCGGCCGCGGGCGCAGTTCTGCCGGTAGCGATACCAGTAGAGCTTGACCCGCGGACTCATCATGAACGACACCGTACCGGAGAAACCTCCGACGAGTCAAGCAGGATTTCCGCTCCCGTCGGCGACGGACCATGCCACGCTGTCCGCAGAGCATTTGAGAGAACGTGTCTCTCAACCACCAGCCTTGAAGCAACGGAGGCGGCGAGGCTAATGGTGGGGGCTGGAAGCGTAGTGGGCGGCGAGGGGGTCGAGGCCAAAGTCGTGTTCGAGGTCGCGCCAGACGGTGTGGATGTGGTTGGCGTTGTTCTGTGTGTTGTCGTACTCGATGAGAAAAATCGGCCCCTGGACGCGGTAGTAGTGCGGCTGGCCGGGATTGGGGCCGCCAGCCCAGGCAAAGTGGATTTTCTCGATGCCGGCACGACGGATGCGAGCGAGCTCGGCCTCGGCCAGTTCCGGGCGGAGACGGCGAGCGTAAAGCTCGACCAACTGCCAGAGCAGGGCGGCCCGGCGGGAGTCGAGCTCCGACCAGGCGACTCCGGCGGGAGGACCAATCGCGGCGCGACGCGAATTGCCGGTAACGATCTCGTCCGGGGCGGCGGAGGCAATCAGAGCGCGGGCGCGCTGCGGGGCGTCCAGGGAGAGGAACAGGCGGCGGCCCAGGTCTTCTTCGTCGGCGAGCGTGCGCAGGCCGGCGCGCGGACCCGCACGGACCTGAGCGGGATTGGCTCCCATGAAGAGCGGGAAAGCGGAGACGACGCGGGAACCGCGCAGTGTAAAGTTGAGAGAAACATGATGGCCTTCGAGCCGCCAGCCCCAGGCGGCGCCCGGCTGCCCAAAGAGCGAGTAGAAATAGAGGTCGGGGTCGCGGACGGGGTTGCGGGACTCGTCGAAGAGCACCTGGTCGAGAGAGCGAATGTTCTGGACGCGGGTGAAGCCAGAGTCGCTCAGGCCGGAGCGGAGGAGCGAATCGGCGCGGCGGCGCTGGTCGTCGGAAAGCTGTTTGATGGGAAGACCGGCACGCTGGCGGGGAATGTAGTGCCAGTTGAGGCGCTCGGGGTCATCGAAGGAAATGGAGATACGCGCGCGCTGGTCGGTGGAGAGCGAGTCAAGAAGATTGCGGGCGCTGGACGTCATCTGTGCCGCAGGGTCGGGAGCGAGACGAGAGGCGGCCAGAGCAGCGGAGGCCGTGAGCGCGAAAAAGAGAAAATAACGCGTGGCGCGTCGCATGGGCGGGTACTCTACACCTCAAGGGGCCAGGAGAAAAGAAAGAAGGATGCGCGAGCGGCAAAAGCGGGTTGACGAAGATGCCGGGCTCCCTCGACTCCGCTCGGGACAAGTTCTGCCCAGCGCGACATGGGCGCGTATCCCTCGACTTCGCCCTGCACCGCGGGGTGCAAGGCTCCGCTCACGATTAGCGTCTTTTCTTCACCCTGGCTGAGGTTGCTAATTGCGGTCGCCGTAGCCGTGGAGGCCGCGGCAGAGCTTGCAATTGGTGAGAGGCTCGGTGTTGTCCACGCGGTGCTGGACAGGCTTGAGGGTGCGGAGATAGGCGAAGATGGCTTTGAGGTCGGCGTCGGTCATGTGGCGAAAATGTTGCCAGGGCATGATGTTATTGAGCGAGCGGACGCCGCCGACCTTGCCAGTGCGGACGGTCTGGAGAAACATTTTCTCGTCGTAGTGGATAATGCCGGAAGGGTCGGGAGTGAGATTGGCGCTAGAAACTTTGCCCCAGGGGCCGTGAAGCATCAGGCCGCCAGAGAAGTTGAGACCGGGGAGAGGTTCGAACACAGCATTAGAGGGTGTGTGACAACCGGAGCAATCGGCAAGGGCATTGACGAGGTAGTCGCCGCGCTTGACGGGATTGGACAAAGCGGGCGGCGGGATGGGAGCCAGAGGCGGGAGAGGCTTCCAGTGGTCGGTGATCTGCTTTGGCCAGGCGGTGAGCGGGACTTTGTGGCGGACGGGCGGGATGGAGCGGATGTAAACGATGATGGAGTAGAGATCTTCGTCGGACATGTTGCGGAAGATGAGGTAGGGCATGAAAGGCATGAGTGTGCGGCCGTCGTTGCCAATGCCCTGGCGGAGCGCGCGGATGAATTGATCGTCGGTCCAATTGCCGGCACCTGTTTCGGGGTCGGGGGAGATATTCGGCGGATGGACTTTGTAGGTAGTGGTGTCGTCCGGAATTTCGCCGCCGCCGCCCTCGGTGCCGGGGATGGGCATAACGGTATTTTTCCAGTCCACCTGGGAGTGGCAGCCGAAGCAATCGGCGACGTAGTGGACAACGTATTTGCCGCGGGCGAGTCGTGCGGGCGTTCGCTGAATGGTGAACTTCTTGGCGCGCGGGGAGGCGGCTGCGCTTTGAGGCTGCGGGGTGTACTGGCTCAGTAAAGAGCCAGCCGCGACTGCAAAGAGTAGGGCCGACAGCACAAACGCGAGCGTTCGTTTCATGTGGAGCAGCCTCACCAGGAAAAGTAGTCACGCGGATTGTATAAGAAAGAATTGAAGAAAAGAACTGCCAAAGTGAAGTGGCGGGCCCGGAGACCCGCCGCGGCGGGGAACTCCCGACCTTCTGGTTTCCGCCTGAGGCGTCCGCCTTCGGCGGACAGCTAGCTACGGGCGCCGACCGAAGCGAGGATGTGTTTCAACTCTTCGCGACCCTGCCCCGATTTGAGGAACCGCTCGCGCTTCATTGCTTCCCCCCTCGTTGCAAGGAACTCCTGATGTACCAGTTCCCACGGGCCGCGGTTCTTCGTGGACTTGGTGATCCCCTGGTTGTGTTGGCCAAGGCGCTGAACAAGATCGGACGTAAACCCTACGTAGTGCCGGCCCGTGGTTAGGCTGCGAAGAACGTAGACGAAGTACATGAAGGCGAGTGGCGCGCCCGGAGAGATTCGAACTCCCGACCTTCTGGTTCGTAGCCAGACGC
>CAZHLD010000025.1:0-36774 GCA_964533185.1 uncultured Acidobacteriaceae bacterium
CTGCCAGTGTGGCAGATGCCGCTCGTAGTAGCTCATTGTGTAGGACAGGCTTTAGCCTGTCCTCTTTCTCTTCTCCCTCATTTTCCGTAGGCAGGCTAAAGCCTGTCCTACGTCAGACCCGGTTTACTTGTAAACGCCCCGGCGCGCAAGCCCGACCCCTGCCCCGGTCGCGCCCCGCCTGCCCCCTGCGACTTTTCCCTCTTTTCCGCGTCTAAACGGGCAGGAGTAGCCCGAGTGGGCGCGGCTCGATCATTTCTCACAATTCTGCCTGCCTCGGCGGGGCCACTGGCCCCCTGGCTATGGAACAATCTCGGGGCTTGGCTGCGTATATGGGGGTAGGGAAGTAGGTTCAGTTCCTGACGGGGGCATTACGCATGAACACCAACGGCAAGAACGGTCGCAAGCGGCGTCGCCGCATCATCATCATCGTCATCGTCGTCTTGGTATTGATCGGCGCTGGCTACGGCGTCCTGGCGGCTCTGCGCCCGGACAACGAAATCCCCGACTCCAAGCTCGCCACCGTTGACCGCGGCGATTTGGCCCGCAGTGTCGTGGCCACCGGAAAAATCCAGCCGCTCGCCAAGGTCGAGGTCAAATCCAAGGCCAGCGGCATCGTCAAGAAGCTCCTCGCGGATTACTCCGATTTCGTCAAGCAGGGCCAAATCCTCGCCGAGCTCGATAAGGAAGAGCTGCAGGCCCGCGTCCGCGAGGCCCAGGCCACACTGCAAGCCACGCAAGCCGCCCTCGAGGCCGCTCAGGCCACCTACGAGCGTAACAAGGTCGAAGCCGAAGGCCCCGACGTGCCCTTTCTCAAGTCCGGTCTCGAACGCGCCCAGCAACTTTTCAAAGATGGCCTCATTTCCAGGTCCATTCTCGAGGACGCCGACAAGGCCTATCAGCTCGGCCTCAATCGTCAGTTGACCGCCCAGCGCAACACCGCCGTTTCCCGCGCTGAAGTCACCCGCGCCAGGGCCAATGTCGCTCAGGCCCAGGCTGCTCTCGAACGCGCTGAAGAGGACCTGCGTAACTCCACCATCACCAGCCCGATTGACGGCCTGGTGCTCTCCCGCGATGTTCAGGTCGGCGACGCCGTCAGCTCCATTCTCGTTCTCGGTTCGCAGGCCACGCTCCTCTTCACCCTCGGCGACGTCAGCGATGTTTACGTCCTCGGCAAAGTGGACGAAGCCGATATCGGCAAAGTTTTCCTCGGCCAGCCCGCTCGCATTGTCGTCGAATCCTTCAAGGACAAGAAGTTCGAGGGTACGGTTACCAAAATCTCCCCGCTCGGCAAGGAAAAGGACAACGTCACCACCTTCGAGGTCCGCGTCTCCATTCGCAACCCGGGCGGCGAGCTCAAGGCCAACATGAGCGCCAACGCTGAAATCATCCTCGAAGAAAAAAAGGGCGTGCTCATCGTCCCCGAGGCCTCGATTGTCTATGACAAGGACCGCAGCGCCTCGATCGAGGTCCCCGACGCGAAGGCCGAAAAGGGCCGCAAGAAAGTGCCGGTGAAGCTCGGCATCAGCAACGGCGTCAAGACCGAGCTTCTCGCCGGGCTCAACGAAAAACAGAAAGTCATCCTGCAGTAGGGGCGGCTTCACGTCGCCCCTACGGTCCAGCGGTTGCTGATAGCTGATTGCTCAAAGCTGATAGCTAAAGGCTGAAAGCTGACGGCTGCTAATGAATCTCCGCGACCTCATCTCTGACACCATTCGCACCCTCTGGTCGCACAAGCTCCGCACCTTTCTCTCCATGTTCGGCATCATCTGGGGCATCGTCTCGATCACTCTGATGGTTGCTGCTGGCGAAGGTTTTCGTCAAGGCCAGCAGAAACAGCAGGCTAATTTCGGCAAAGACATCATGATCGTCTTCGCCGGACGCACCAGCCTTCAGGCCGGAGGCATTCGCGCCGGCCGGCGCGTGATCTGGCTCAACGGCAATGCCGAAGCCGTCGCTGCCGAGGCCACTGCCTGCAAATACGTCATCCCCGAGCTCGGCAACAACGCTGCAATTCGTAGCCTCTATAACAGCGGCAACAACACCGTTGCCGGTTCCTACCCGCCCTTTGCCGAGGTCCGCACTCTGCCCGTCGCCCAGGGCCGTTTCTACGACGATCAGGACCTCGCCGAAGCCCGCCGCGTCGCCTTCCTCGGCAGCGACACCGCCAAGCAGCTCTTCGGCTCCCGCAGTCCCGTCGGCGAAACCATTCAACTCAACTCCATCCCCTACACCGTCATCGGCGTCATGCGCGAAAAAGATCAAAACTCCAGCTACGATGGCTTCGACATCCGCAAAGTCTTCATCCCTTTCACCGCCATAATCCGCGATATCCCCAACCGCGAGCCTTGGCCCGCCGATAGCGTGGACCGCCTGCTGGTCGTGCCCAATTCCTGGGCCGAGCACGAAGAATGCAAGCTCCAGGTCCGCCGCGCTCTCGGCCGCATCCACAAATTCGATCCCCGTGACAAGGAAGCCGCCAGCATTTGGGACACCGTGGAAAACGCCAAGGCCTTCATGCTCATCATCGACGGCATGAACTATTTCCTCGGCGCCGTCGGCGTCGTCACCCTCTTCCTCGGCGGCATCGGCGTGATGAACGTCATGCTCGTCGCCGTCCGCGAACGCACCCGCGAGATCGGCGTGCGCAAAGCCGTTGGCGCCACTCGGCGCTCCATCCTCGGCCAGTTTTTCATTGAGACGCTGATCGTTGTCTTTCTGAGCGGCGGCATTGGTCTCGGCCTCGCCTACGGCCTCTGTGGTCTGGTCAACTTGATTCCCATGCCGCCGTTTTTCGCCGGTTTGCTGCCGGGCTGGAAGACCGGCCTCGTTTCATTCTTGTTGCTTGGCATGGTCGCTCTGCTCTCGGCCATGTACCCGGCGCGTCGCGCCGCCGCGGTGGACCCCATCGAGGCCCTCCGCTACGAAGCCGGCGGCTAGCTGTTGTAGCGGCTGGCTCTGTGCCGGCCATCTCGTAGGAGCGGGCCTCTGTGCCCGCCCTGGTTGCTGAAAGCTGACTGCTGAAAGCTGAGAGCTAAGAGATGTGGAAAGAAATCCTCCGTCAATCGTGGGACGCGCTATGGCGCAACAAAACGCGCAGCTTCCTGACCATGCTCGGCATCGTCTGGGGCATTGTTGCGGTCACCATTCTTCTCGCCTACGGCTCCTCCTTCCGCTTCATCCTCATGTACACCTTCGAAGCTGTCGGCAAGGGCGTCGTCATCGCCTGGCCCGGCACCACCAGCGAGCAGGCCGGCGGTGAGCGCGCCGGCAAGCGCGTCCGCTTTGAAGAGGAAGACCTTCAGGCCATTCTTGACGAAGCCACCCTGGTCCGGCAGGCCTGCCGTGAAACCGTCCGCTTCCTCCCCATCTCCTATCAGGCCGCGCTTGCCAATACCGCCATCCGCGGCGTCTGCCCTGAGTACGGCGAACTGCGCAACGAAGTCCCCAGCGACGGCCGCTGGATTACGCCCGAAGATCTCCTGGAGCGGCGCCGCGTCATCTTCCTGGGCGCCCGCCTGCGCGAAAAACTCTTCGGCACCCGCCCCGCCGTCGGCGAAACCGTGCAGGTCTCCGGCCTGCGCTTCACCGTCGTCGGCTCGATGGACCGCAAATTTCAGGACATCAACTATTTCACCAGCGACGATGAGTCTGCCTTCATCCCTTACTCCGCCGCGGGTGATATCTGGGATACCCGCAACGCCAGCGTCATCGTCTTCGTTCCCGTCGCCCCGCGCTTCGAGGCGCAGGCCATGCAACAGGTCCGCGCCGCCATCGCCAAGCGCCAGCGCTTTTCTGCCAACGACAAGCGCGCCATCACCATGGTCGGCCACGAAGAGTTCAAGCCCATTATCGAGGGCATTACCATCGGCCTTCAGGCCCTGCTGCTGTTTATCGGCGCGCTCACCCTCGGCATCGGCGGCGTCGGCGTGATGAATATCCTGCTCGTCTCCGTGGACGAGCGCATCCGCGAGATCGGCCTCCGCCGCGCTCTCGGCGCCCGTCGCCGCCACATCAAGCTCCAGTTCCTCGCCGAAGCCCTGGTGATGACTCTCCTCGGCGGGCTCATCGGCATCCTCTTGGCCCAGGGCATCGCCGCCGTTATCGGCACACTCCCGTTCCTCGGGCCCGCCTACGAAGACACCTCCGGCAAGGTGGACATTCACCTCAACATCTCTTTCATCACTGTCGCAATTTCCGTCGTGGTTTTGGTGCTGGTGGGAGTTCTCGCCGGTCTGATCCCCGCCGTCCGTGCCGCGCGACTCGACCCTGTCACCGCCCTCCGCTACGAGTAGCCCTTTTTGTAGGACAGGCTTCAGCCTGTCCTCTTCTCTTTCTCTTCTCTTTCCACCCCGTCTCCGTCTTCCGTTACGGGTGCCGCTGCCCTCCCGGCCCACCCTGCCGCGCCTGATAACTGGTTTTCCCTGCCTTGCTCATCGCCTGCATTCCTTCTTCAAACCTCATCACTGGCGTCGTCTTAATCGCCCTCATCGTCCCTCCCGCCGGCGCTACAATCGAAAACGCCGCCGCGCTCACAATGTTGGGCAGCTCCAGCATCGCGATCGTGTCGTACTTCCCAAACGCCACCCAGCAGCCCGCCGCTTTGCCACCCAGCTTTTCGGCCACCGGCTGCACTGCACTCTCCATTCGGTTTTGCGGGGTCTTGACCATCGCCGCCCACGCTTCGGGTGTGTACGTCACCTGCACCAGGTAGAATGCCATCGTCGGCCTCCTTCCTTCGGCGGGGTGCTCAGTCCTGCCCCCAGGGGACGCAGGGTGAGCACGCTCGGTCTTCCAGATTCCTCAGGTTGCCCCGATGCTACGTCTGTCCTCCGCCCGAGTCCACGCCCCGGTGCGCCCCACGAGGGGCGGGCCTCCGTGCCCGCCCTCGTAGCGGTGGCTTGACGCCGCCACCCCCGTCACTCTTTTCTTGCTCCGCCTCCGGAACACTTCGACTCTCGATTCCGTATTACTTGTAGACTGTGCCCGCACATCTCTATCTCCGTGACGTCGTCTCCCAGACCTTCGGAACTCTTTGGGCCCACAAGCTCCGTACCTTCCTGACCATGTTCGGTATTACCTGGGGCGTCATGTCGCTCTTGCTGCTTGGCTCGGTCGGCGCCGGCTTCCGAATTGGACAGCGCGCGCGCCTGGCGCAGATTGGCCAGGATCTCATCTTCGTCTTCCCCGGCCGCGTCTCCTCCGACTCCGGCGGTCAGACCGACCGCTTCGTCCAACTCACCGTGGAAGACTGCCGCCTGCTTCCGCTTCAGGCCCCGCTGATCCGGGCCTGCACACCGGTGCTCGGCCGCGGTAACATCCGCGCGGAGTCCGACACAAACAACGTGGCCTTCGAAGTGGTCGGCATCTGGACCAACTACCAGGGCATTCGCCACTTTCCGCTTGCCACCGGCCGCCTGCTCAACGACGAAGACAACGAAAACGCCCGCCGCGTGGTCATCCTCGGCGAAGAAGTCCGCAAGCAGCTTTTCCCCAAAACTCGCGCCGTCGGACAACAGCTTCGCCTCAATCAGGTCCCCTTCGAAGTCGTGGGCACCATCACCCGCATCGGCAGGGAAGGGAACTCCGGCACCAATGCCCGCCTGTTCATCCCCATGGAGACCATGCGCCGCTCCTTTCCCCACTTCCGCTCCGGCCAGTATCCCGACGCCGTCGGCTTCCTCATGGTCCAACCCCTCACCGCCGACCTCCACAGCGACGCCGTTCGCCAGCTCCGCACCTTTCTCGCCCGCCGCCACGGCTTTACCGACGACGACCCCACCGCCATCGAGATGTGGGACACCATCGAAAACTTCCGCCGCGTCAACGCCATCTTCGACGCCATGGACGTCTTCCTCGGCGCCGTCGGCATCATCACCCTCGGACTCGGAGCCATCGGGGTCATGAACATCATGCTCGTCTCCGTCAGCGAGCGCACATGCGAGATCGGCGTCCGCAAAGCCCTGGGTGCCACCCATCGCGATATCCTCCTGCAATTCCTCTTCGAAGGCCTCGTCCTCGCCGTCTTCTCCGGCGGACTCGGCCTCCTCTTCGGCTGGGGCATCTCGCAGTCGCTCCAGGGACTTCCGTTCCCCGAAGGTTTTGCCCCGCCCACAGTCACCTGGCCGCTGGGCATCTTCGCTATGATCGTTCTGGCGCTAGTGGCACTCGGCGCCTCGATGATCCCTGCGCGCCGCGCCGCACTACTGCCGCCCGCCGAAGCCATTCGGCAGGAGGTCTGACCCGCCATGAGTTCTCTACCCGCTCTTTTTAACGAAGCCTGGAAGTCGCTCCGCTTCCACGCCCGCCGCTCTGTCCTGACCATGCTCGGCATTGCCTGGGGCATTGCTACGGTCGTTTTGCTGCTCGCCTACGGCGCCGGCCTCGAAAGCGGGGTCATGATGGCCCTTCGCGCGTTCGGCACCGACGTCATCTACGTTTTTCCCGGCCGCACCTCGCAGCAGGCCGGCGGCGAAAAAGCCGGCAAGCTCATCCGTCTGCGGCTCGAAGACGCCGAAGCCATCCAGTCCACCGTGCCGCTCATCAAGGCCGTCTCCCCCGAAGTCAGCGGCGAGTACAAGCTGGCCTACGGCTCCCGCTCAAAGAGCTACGAAGTCAGTGCCGTTTATCCCGTCTTCGGCCGCATGCGCCACATTGAAATCACCGAAGGCCGCTGGCTCGACGACACCGACCTCGTCGAGCACGCCCGCGTCGCCGTCCTCGGCGCCGACGTCAAGCAGCGTCTCTTCTCCGGCCGCCCCGCCATTGGCGATTCCGTGCGCATCGGCGGCATCAGCTTTGAAGTCATCGGCATCCTCCGCAAGAAAGTCCAGGATACCGACGAGCCGGACAGCCTCCGCGTCTTCATTCCCTTCAGTACCATGTCCCAACTGCGCGACACCCAGTACCTCAGCATGATCGCAATTGAATCCGAAGCCGGCGGCGACCATGTCCAGGTTGTCCAACAGATCCGCACTCGCCTCGGTGAGCGTCTCGGCTTCCGTCCCACCGACCGCCGCGCGCTCGGCGTCTGGGACGTTCAGGAAGACCTCGAAGAAGTCGGCATCATCACCGGTTCGCTGAAAGTGCTGCTCGGTTTTATAGGCGCCCTCACGCTCACCATCGGCGGCGTCGGTTTGATGAACATCATGCTCGTCTCCGTCATGCAGCGCACCCGCGAGATCGGCACCCAAAAATCCTTGGGCGCCCGCCGCCGCCATATCCTCACTCAGTTCCTCGCCGAGGCTCTGCTGATCACCTTCGCCGGTGGCCTGCTCGGCATGATCTTCGCCTTTACGATTACCACTGTCCTCGGCCCTCTGCCGCTCTGGAGCGCCATCTTCGGCGAAGAAGCTCGCGAAGCCGACCTCTTCCTCCGCATCGACTGGGCCACACTCATCGCCTCGACAGCCATCCTCACCGTTGTCGGCCTTGCCGCCGGTCTCTGGCCTGCCATCCGCGCCTCCCGCCTCAACCCCGTGGAAGCCCTCCGCTACGAGTAGCGCTTTGGACTGCGGCGGCTCTTGTCCCGAGCGCAGTCGAGGGATGCCGTCGCTTTGCCGGAGCGCCGGCTCCCAGCCGGCGGTTTTCTTCGTGTAGCGGCCGACTCCCTGCCGGCCACTGTAGCGGCGGCTTTACCTGGCATCTTCCAATATTGTTGGCTGATTACTTGACGCTATCCACGAAGAGCTACTTCATCAATTGCAGAAGGTATTGCATCATCTCGGAGCTATCCCAATTCTGGGCTCCAATAATCTTGCGAGCAATTCGCCCGTCCGGCCCAATGATGTACGTCTCCGGGTACATGAACGTCTCATACGACGCGGCAATCTTCTTCGACGGGTCCCGAAAAGTCGGAAACGTAATCTGCCGCTCGCGCAAAAACTTCTCATACGCCGCAGCGTCTTCGTCCACGCTCACGCCCAGCACCATCACGCCCCGCCCTGCCATCTGCTGGTGCAGCCGCTCGAGCGACGGCATCTCCTCGACGCAGGGTGCGCACCACGTCGCCCAGAAGTTCAGCACCACCACGCGTCCCCGCAGATCGGCCAGCTTTGCCGGTTTCTCATCCAGCGTAAACGCAAAACCCGGCGCACGGCTCCCTGCCAGGCTCGGTTCGCCCTGCCTGTAGCTCGGCGAAGCAAACAGCAGCACCAGCCCCACCGCGCCGGCCAGCGCGATCCCGGTCATCAGTTTTCTCAGCAAGGCATCTGCTCCGCCGGCTATAATAGCGCTTCCGCCCGAGTCTGCGCGACTCGAATCGCCGTACACTTCCTGATGACTCCTGACGCCACAATCTCCGCCATCGTCCCGGCCCGCAACGAAGAAGCGCTGGTCGCTCGCGCCGTCGAATCCCTCGCGGCGCAGCCCGAAATCGCTGAAATCATCGTCGTCAACGACCAGTCCACCGACCGGACCGCCTCCATCCTCGCCGATCTGACCGTGCGCATCCCGCGCCTGCGCATCCTCGACGCTGGCTCGCTTCCCTCCGGCTGGGTGGGCAAGACCTACGCTCTTTCGCTCGGCGCTGCTCGTGCCACCGGCCACTGGCTCCTCTTCACCGACGCCGACACCCTCCATCTCCCCTACTCCGCCGCTCACGCCCTGGCTGACGCTGCCGCCTCTGGCGCTGCCCTCGTCTCCTACTCGCCCGCACAGGAGACGCACTCTTGGTGGGAACGCGCCCTTATCCCTTTCATCTTCGGCCGCCTCTCCTCGCTCTTCTCCTTCGAGCAAGTCAACGACCCCGCCTCCCCCGTCGCCGCTGCCAACGGCCAGTTTCTCCTCATCCGACGCAACGCCTACGACTCCATTGGCGGCCATCGCGCCGTCGCCGGCGAAATCCTCGAAGATGTCGCCCTGGCCCGCCGCGCCAAAGCTGCAGGCCACCGCATCCACTTCGCCTCAGGGGAGGGAATTGTCCGCGCGCGGATGTACCGCTCTTTTGCCGCCATGTGGCAGGGCTGGACGAAAAACCTCTATCCGCTGGTCGGCGCCAATCCCGTCCGCCTTGTCCGCGAGCTTGCGACCGTCGTGCCCTGGATTCCCCTTCTGCTACTCGCCCTCGGCTTCTGGCGCCCTGTCCTGGCCGTGCTCGGCCTGCTTCTCCTCGCCGGTCGCCACGCCGCCTACGCCGCGGTCCTTCGCCGGAATCGTTTTCCGCTCGCGCGCATCCAATACTACTTAGTGGGGGTGTTTCTCTACGCCGCGGCGCTCTTAGCCTCGGCCCGCCGCTACGCTCGCGGCTCCGTCATCTGGAAAGGCAGAGAATACGTCGTCAGCGCCCCCGGCGGCCTTTGGGATTTGTAGGGGCGGGCCGGTGCCTGCCCCGACCTGGTCGGGGTGCCCGCCAAATCGCGTCGGCCTTGCACTGGCCGCTTTGTGCTGTAAGGTGTCTTGCTCATGACTCCTTACTCTCAACTCTGAGCTGATAACGGGAAACGGACAACGGACAACGCTCATGCTTCTCATTACCCGCAAGATCGAGTTCTCCGCCTCTCACCTCTACCACAACCCGGCCTTCTCCCCGGAGGAGAACCGCCGTGTCTTCGGCAAGTGCAATAACCCCCACGGCCACGGCCACAACTACACGCTCGAAGTCACCGTCGCCGGTGCCCCCGACCCCGCCACCGGCATGGTCCTCGACCTCAAGGAGCTGAAAGAAATCCTCCAGTGCGAAATCATCGACCGCATGGACCACCGCTTCCTCAACTACGAAGTCCCCGAGCTGGCCGGCCAAATCCCCACCTGCGAAAACATCGCCACCGTCATCTGGCGCCTGCTCGAACCTCGTATATCGAAAGGGAAGCTGCACCGCGTCCGCCTTTACGAGACGCTCGATTTGTTCGTCGATTGCTACGGCGAACCAAACGGCACCGGCACCGGCCGCGGGGCAGGCCCCGGGGCAGAGTAGACTAGCCGATGAACATTCATCTCACTCGTCGCTACTCTTTTTCCGCCTCGCACCGCCTGCACAACCCGGCGCTCAGCGAGGCCGAGAACAACCGCGTCTACGGCAAGTGCAACAACCCCTATGGCCATGGCCACAACTACGTCGTTGAAGTCACTGTCTCCGGCGTGCCCGACCCGGCCACCGGTATGGTCGCCAATCTTGTGGACCTCGATGGCTTCGTCCAGCGCGAAGTCCTCGACGCTTTTGACCATCGCTACCTCAACGAAGAGGTTCCCCTCTTCCGCGACCATGTCCCCACCACAGAAAATCTCTGCGTCGAAATCTACTGCCGCCTCCGCGCCTTTCCGGCCGCGCGGCTCGAACGCATCCGCATTGAAGAAACCGGTCTGAACAGTTTTGAATACTCGGGTGAACCCCTAGGGAGCACAATATGAGCGAAGCCGCCAAGCGCGCCGAAGAAATCCTATTGCGGGACAAGCCGGCCGAAACCGTCGCTGATTTGATGCGCCGCATCATCGCCCTCATCGGCGAAGACCCGGCCCGCGATGGCCTGAAGAAAACGCCCGAGCGCTTTGAAAAGGCTCTGAAGTTTCTGACCAGCGGCTACCACCAAGACCCCGAGAAAATCTGGAACGGCGCCATGTTCAGCGTCTGCTACGACGAAATGGTCGTCGTCAAAGACATCGAGCTTTACAGCCTGTGCGAGCACCACCTGTTGCCTTTTTTCGGCAAAGCTCACGTTGCCTACATCCCCCAGAAGAAAGTCATCGGCCTCAGCAAGATTCCGCGCTTGGTGAACATGTTCGCCCGGCGCCTGCAGATCCAGGAGCGGCTGACCAGCCAGATCGCCCAGGCCATCTGGCAGAAGATCGAGCCTGAAGGTGTCGGCGTCGTGATTGAAGCGCGCCACCTCTGCATGGTCATGCGCGGCGTCGAAAAACAGCACTCCCAGGCCGTCACCAGCGCCATGCTCGGCTCCTTCCGCGAGGACAAGCAAACCCGCGACGAATTCCTCTCTCTCATCCGCCCCCGAGCCACGCATCTGTAGTGGTCGGCTCGGTAGCACTGACACTCTTGTCTGTGCTCTTTGTCTCCGTAGCGGCGTGCAGCGCACGCCCTCTTTGTTCCCCTGTCACCTGTCCCCTGCCTTTACAATTTCTTTACATCCCTCCTCCCCCTGTGCTACGCTTTTTGCCGTCGAAGAGAACATGAACAGCGTAGAGCAGGGCACGACAGGGGGAGGAGGAAGAGGCTTGAGCGCAGCCAAGTCAGCGTTGATCGAACAATACCGGGTTCATGCCAAGGACACAGGCTCGCCGGAAGTTCAGATCGCTTGGTTGAGTGAGCGCATCAACTACCTGACCACTCATCTCAAGTCTCACGTCAAGGACCATGCTTCGCGGCGCGGCTTGATCATGATGGTCAATAAACGCCGCCGGCTCCTGGACTACCTCAACCGTCGTGACCCGGATCGGTATCGCGAGATTGTCGAACGTCTTAGTTTGCGCAAGTAACGCGGCAGCCTCACTGGCTGGCCGTCACACGGTTCGACCCTCTGCCTCCGCGCGGATTCTGCTGTGCGTCCGGCGACCGGCCGCTCGTTTGGCCCGGTCGCTTTTTTTCTGACCGGCACCGCTCCGCGCTCTCTCGCCTGGTTCTCTTCCACACGAGATCTCGGATCTCCATCTTGCAACCGTACGGCGTCCCGGCCATGCCGGAACGCGAAAGGAACCTAAGTTATGTCGCAGTCTGCGCCCCATCAGGTCACCGTTGAAGTTGGCGGACGCACCCTCACCCTCGAAACCGGAAAAATCGCCAAACAGGCCAATGGCTCTGTCGTCGCCCGCTATGGCGACACCGTCGTCCTCGTTACCGCCTGCATGGACTCCCGAACCAATCCCAAAGACTTTTTGCCTCTCACCGTGGACTACCGCGAGTACACCTACTCGGCCGGAAAAATTCCCGGCGGCTTCTTCAAGCGTGAAGGTCGTCCCTCCGAGCGCGAAATTCTCACCTCGCGCATGATTGACCGCCCGCTTCGCCCGCTTTTCCCCGAAGCCTGGCGCAATGAGACTCAGGTCGTCGGCATGGTTCTTTCCGCCGACAGCGAAAACGACCCCGACGTCATCGCCATCACCGGCGCGTCGGCTGCCTGCTTTATCTCCGACCTGCCTTTCACTACGCCGATTGCCGCCGTCCGCGTCGGCCTGTTGAACGGCCAGCTCGTCGCCAACCCCACCACCGTCGAGCAGAAGACCAGCCTGCTCAATATCGTCGTCGTCGGCTCCGAAGACGCCATCGTCATGGTCGAAGCCGGCGCCCTCGAAGTCAGCGAAGAGACCGTCGCCGACGCCCTCCAGTTCGGCCACGACCAGATCAAGAAAATCGTCTCGGCCATCCGCCAGCTTCACGGCATGGTGAAGCCCACCAAGGTCGAGGTCGCCCCGCTGCCCTTCGACGAAGCTCTCTACAAGGAAATCGAACAGAAATACGGCGCGCGCCTCCACGATGCGCTGGACACCGCCAAGCATCCCAAGAAAGAAAGCTACCACGTGGTGGATGCCCTGAAGGCCGCCATCCTCGAGACCGTCCCGGAGGAAGACGAAGACCGCCGCGCCCTGGCCACGCGCGCCTTCGAGCGCCTCCGCGAGCATTACTTCCGCGACGACATCCTGAAACAACATCGCCGTCCCGACGCACGCGCCTTCGACCAGATTCGCACCATCACCTGCGAAGTCGGCCTGCTCCCGCGCGTGCACGGCTCCGCGCTCTTCACCCGCGGTGAAACGCAGGCTCTGGCCACGCTCACGCTAGGCACCAAGGAAGATAAGCAGCGCCTCGACCTTCTCTTTGAAGAGGAGGCCTTCAAGCGCTTCATGCTCCACTACAACTTCCCGCCGTTTTCCGTCGGCGAAGTGAAGTTTCTCCGCGGCCCGGGCCGTCGCGAAATTGGCCACGGCGTTCTGGCCGAGCGCGCACTCGCCAACCTGCTTCCGCCCGAAGCTGACTTCCCCTACGCCATGCGCCTCGTCTCGGACATTCTTGAATCCAACGGCTCCTCCTCGATGGCCACTGTCTGCGGCGGTTCGCTGGCGCTGATGGACGCTGGCGTGCCCATCAAGTCCGCTTGCGCCGGCATCGCCATGGGGCTGGTGGTCGAAGGCTCCAACTACGCCATCCTCACCGACATCGCCGGCGCCGAAGACCACTACGGCGACATGGACTTCAAAGTCGCCGGCACGCGCACCGGCATCACCGCGCTCCAGATGGACATCAAAGTCGGCGGCATCAGCATCCCGATGATGCGCGAAGCCCTGGCTCAGGCCCGCAAGGCCCGCCTGGAGATTCTGGACACCATGGACCGCACCCTCGACGCCACGCGGCCCGCCATCTCCAGCTACGCCCCGCGCCTGTTCCTGCTCTCCATCCCCACCGACAAGATTCGCGACCTCATCGGCCCGGGCGGGAAGAAAATCCGCTCGATCATCGAAGCCACCGGCGTGAAGATCGACGTCATGGACGACGGCAAGGTCCATGTCTTCGCCAACAACGGCACCTCCGCCGAGGCCGCGCTGCAGATGATTCGCGAGGTCACCGCCTCGGCCGAGCTCGGCAAGACCTACCTCGGCAAGGTCGTCCGCCTGGCCGACTTCGGAGCCTTCGTCGAAATCTTCCCCGGCACCGACGGTCTGCTGCACATCAGCGAAATCGCCGAACACCGCATCCGCGACGTCCGCGACGAGCTTAAGCTCGGCGACCAGGTCATGGTCAAGGTGCTGGCCATCGAGGGCAATAAGATCCGCCTCTCCCGCAAGGCCCTGCTCCGCGATCAACGCGAAAAACAGAAGCGCGAAACCGGCACCGAGTAGGACAGGCTTCCGCCTGTCCTCTTCACCGCTCGTGTCGCTTGGGGGCCCCGCTCTTGCTCTTTGGGAGGACACGCATTTCCGCCCGTCCTCTTGTCTCTCTCGTAGGAGCGGGCCTCGGTGCCCGCCCTTTTTCTTTTCCAGCAGTGTCATTCTGAGCGCAGACGGTTTTTGTCGGCCCGAAGAATCCCTCTTTGCTCTTGGATGGGCACGCCACCTGTGATGAGCGCAGCCAAACCATGGCCTGCCCACCTCTTTGCGCTTGTAGGGGCGCAGCACCTGTGGTGAGCGTGTAGCCGAACCATGCTGCGCCCTTACATTTCTCAGGTATCAAAAGCAAAACGGCCCGCCAGTTTCCTGGCGGGCCGTCTCTTCCATCAGTGCTGAATTACGCCATCCGCATCTCTCCCGTCAGAAGTTGAACTTCGCACCCACGCGGATCTTGCGGGCCTCGCTGGTTGTGCCGCTGATGCGCCCAAAGGAACTGCTCGTGCCACCGGTGGGTGGGATAACCGAGGAGGGCAGCCCGAATGACGGTGAGTTCGTCAGGTTGAAGAACTCAAACCGCAGCTCGAGATTCATCCGCTCTTTGATGGCCGTCCGCTTCAGGATGGCCATGTCAATGTTGAAGAACCCCGGCGAGGTGAAGAAATTGCGTCCCGTGTTGCCCAGGGTCCCCGGACCGGGCTGGCTGAACTGAGCCCTCTCTTCAGCGGTGAAGTAGCTCGGAAAGCCGGCGAACGCCGGATCGTTCGACCTCACGCCGCCCATGCCCCGTGGGCAGCCGGTACAATTCGCCGGGGAGTTCACAATGTTGCTCAACTGGCTGAAGCCCGAATACACCGTAAACGGCCGGCCCGTCTCAACGGTTAGAATTCCGTTCACTTGCCAGCCCCCAATCAGCCGCGAGAAAAAGCCGTTTTCCGGTCCTGCGAACCGCTGGCCGGTGCCGAACGGCAGGTCCCAGATCGCGTAGCCGATCAGGATGTGCGTGCGGTCGAAGTCGGAACGCGCGTAATTCAGCCGGCGGTTGCGGAGGTCGAACGGTGTGCTCGACGCCGATTGCACTGCGCCCGTGCTCACCACGCTGAACGTCGGATCGAACGACCGCGTATCCAGCGACTTCGAGAACGTGTACGACCCCTGGAAACTCAGGTTGCGGACGAATTTCCGCGAGACCACCAGCTGCAATGCGTGATAGGTTGAAAAATCGTTCGAGTCAATCACGCGCACCACACCGAACTGCGGGAAGCTCCGGAAAAATGTGAGTGGCAGCCCGGCAAGTTGCAGCAGCGGGATGTTGTTCTGCACCCGCGATGCCGCGTCGGCTGCGACGCTGGCCACCGATCCGTTCAGAACTGAGCTAGGGAACTGGCTCCGAACAAAGTCCGAACCGGTCTGGCCCGAAGTACGGCGCGTATCCGGCCCGTAAATCTGATTGATCAGGGTGCTTTGACCTCCCGCTTGCACGATCCGGAATTCGTTCAGAAAGTTGTTACTGAAAATCTCCACTTGGTTGACGTCGTAGGCACCGAACAGCCCGTTGGCGCGCCGCCCGAGGTAACTTACGTCTACCACGATTCCATTCCAGAGCTCATGCTGAACGCTCAATTGCCACATGTTTGTCTTGGGGGCGCGGAAATTCGGGTCCACCACCGCGATCGTGCCCGTCCCAAAGGGGATGCCCGCTGGGTTCACCGGGAGTGTGTTTGCCTGCGGCGTCCCGGTCGGCGCCAGCGCCGGAATCCCGTCACGCCAGCGCCCGCCCGTGCCACCAGGCCCCCCGTTTTGCCCAAAGGTCAGGTTAATCACGCCCGTGGCGAGGCCCGGCACCGTGTTGTAAATCTGCGACGAGATGACGAATGTGTTGATGCGGTCGAACGCCAGCCGGTAGTTGCCCCGGATCGACGTCTTCCCCTTCTTGAACGGGTCCCATGCGAAACCGATGCTGGGCGAGAGATTGTTGTTGTCGCTGCCGTAGAGCTGCCCGCGCACCCACTCTAAGTTGGTGCTGGCAGGCGCGCCTAGGACGACCGGCTCATCGGGATGGAAGATTCGGTTGTCCGGATTGCGCGGACGCAGCTTGAACTCCCACCGCAGCCCCAGGTCCACGGTCAGGTTTGGCTTCAGCCTCCAGTTGTCCTGGATGTAGAAGTCATACTCGGGGTACCGCGCATCATTGATAAACCTCGCGCCGGCCTCCTGGAACGCCTGAAGGTCGTTTTCCGCCACGAAGCCGCGGCGGATGGACCCGATGCGACCCAGCAGCTCGTTGATCGACTGCTGGAGTCTGGAGCGGTCGGTCGAATTAATCACCAGGAACGAGCCTGCGGTCGTTCCCGGCAGGCAGAAACGCTCTTGTCCGCCTACCACTCCTACTGTCCCGGTGCCGAAACTCCCGGTGGCGCATGTGGCCACCACCGTCTGCGCGAAGTTCAGCAGCAACTCTGAGTTTTCACCGCCCACCGAGCCACGCACGTCGCGATGCTGCTGGTAGCGGAAATTAATCCCCCCGCGGATGGCGTGTGCCCCTCGGTGGTAGCTCAGGTTGTCCACCACCTGGTAGGTGTTGATCGTGCGCAGGTTCCCGCGTGCGTTCAGCAGCGGGTCGGTCACGTTGCTCAAATCAAACGGCAACACGTCTCCGGCTGTGGGCACCACAAAATCGAAGGTAAAGTGGTTGCCCCCGACCACCAGTTCGTTCACCAGACGCGGGCTCAGCACTCGGCGGTAGTTGACAGCCAGGTTCCGGGGCTTCCGCTCCGTGTTCACCGTGGGCGGCAGGCCGGGGAAGGGCGGTTCGCCGTCGTTGGTCGTGTCGTTCACCGTATCCTGGCGTCCCCAGGCGTAGCGAACGAACAAGAGGTTACTGTCGTTGAACTTGTGGTCGATCTTGAAGACAAAATCGCGCTGCGGATCTTTCCGCCCACCGCTAAAGGTGAAGCCTGCCGTGTTCAGGCCGTCCCCGGCGCTGAAGTCGTTAGGCACCGGGGTCTTTCCGATCCAGTCGCCCTGGATCGTTGAGTCTAGTCCCAGGGCGCGCGGGTCACTGGTCCCGATGTTGTAGCTGGCAATGCAGTTGGTCAACACCGAGGGCGGCGCGCACGCCGGGAAGAGCGGATTCCCCTGCGAATCCACGCTCGGATTGGTCGAAGCAGCATTGCCGTTCTGTGCTCCGACGCGCCAGCGGAAGCTTCCTTGCCGGGCCGCCTGCGTGTAAACAGTTCGCGTGCGCGTGAACGGGCTGGTCTGCCGCTGACCCTGGAAGTTGAAGAAGTAGAAAGTCCGGTTCTTGAGGATCGGCCCGCCCACGCTCCCGCCGTACTGGTGCTGCAGCAGAAAGGGTCGCGGCGAGATCAGTGCTCCCTGTGCGTTCACCCCTCGCTGGTTATTAAACCATTCGTTCGCGCTCAACGCGCTGTTCCGGTGGAAATAGAAAAGCGTTCCATGGATCTCGTTCGTGCCGGAGCGCGTAGTCAGCTCTACCTGCGCGCCGCTGTTGCGTCCGTACTCGGCGGTTGCGTTGCTGGTGATCACCCGGAACTCCTGCAGCGAGTCCGGGTTGGTCCGCAGCGGCGAAAACTCCGATCCGCCTGCGCTACTCTCGTTGATGTCGATCCCGTCGAGCGTGTAGTTGAACGCGCGATCCCTGGCCCCGTTCACGTGTGAGCCACCGCCGGTGTTGGCACCGGTGTTCACCCCCGGCTGCAGCCGGATGAAGATCAAGGGATTGCGCCCGCCGGTTCCTGTTTCCAACCCCAGGGGGAGGTCAGTGAGTGTGCGTTGGTCCACGACGGCGCCGGTGTTTCCGGAAGTGGCGGTCTGGACCCGCTCGTAGGTTTCCGCGACCTCCACTACTGTTGCGGCGTCCCCCAGCTCTAGCTTGACATTGACGGTCAGCGGCGTGCCTACCGTCAAGATGTTCTTCCTCGAAATGAACGTCTTGAACCCGCTCATCTCCACCTTAACGGTGTAGCTGGCCGGCGGCAGCGCGTCAAACACGAATGTGCCTGCATCGGTCGTCTCGCTCTTGTACTCAACCCCGGTTCCTTCGTGGACCACGGTCACTTTCGCACCCACCACCACCGCGCTCTGTGGGTCCGTGACCATCCCGGTCACGCGCGACGTCCCGGTCTGCCCGGCGGCCATTCCCGCGGTCAGCCACACCGCAGCGATCGCAAGGCACAGTGCTTGCATCATCCTCTTGTTGTTCATGTTTTCCCCCGAGCGAAGACTCGGGCGGCTATGGATGCGGTGTTCCTGAACTCAGACCCTGAAGCGTCGCGGACCCCCCCGCACCAACCGCCCAACACCCCTTAGATGACCGCTGAATAGCACTTCCCCCCGCCCCTGTCAAGCTTCCTGTGCTCCCCCGGACGGTTCTCTCTTCACTCACCACTAGCCACTGGCCCCTACTCCCTCACTACCGCCTCTTTCGCTCACCCTCTTGATCCTCGCCCCCACCGCTGTCAGCTTCTCTTCAATTCGCTCATAGCCACGGTCCAGGTGATAGACGCGCTCGATCACCGTTCCGCCCCGCGCCACCAGCCCGGCCAGCACCAGCGACGCGCTGGCCCGCAAATCCGATGCAATCACTCCGGTTCCTTCGAGCGCGGTCGGCCCGCGCACAATCGCCTGCCGCCCTTCGATCGCAATGTTCGCGCCCATCCGCACCATTTCGCTGGCGTGCAGGTAGCGATTCTCGAAAATCGTTTCGGTGATCACCGACGTCCCCTCCGCCTGCGTCGCCAGCGCCATGTACTGCGCCTGCATGTCCGTCGCAAACCCGGGGTACTCCTCGGTCGTCGCGTCCGCTGCCACCAGTTCTTTCGCCGCGCGCACCCGAAGCCGCCCCTCGCCTTCCGCGAGGATCTCCACGCCCGTCTCCGCCAGCTTCGCGATCACCGCGGTCAGGTGTTCCGGCGCACATTGCTCGAGCAACAGCTCACCTCCCGTGATCGCACCCGCCACCAGGAACGTGCCCGCCTCGATCCGATCCGGGATCACCGCGTGCTCGGTGCCGTGCAGCCTCTCGACTCCGCGCACTCGCAGCGTCGCCGAGCCGATGCCTTCAATCTGCGCGCCCATCTTCACCAGCAGCTCGGCCAGGTCGGTAACTTCCGGCTCCCGCGCCGCATTTTCGATCCGTGTCTCACCCTCGGCCAACGTCGCCGCCATGAGCACGTTCTCCGTGCCGGTCACAGTGATCTTCTCGAAGACGATCTGCGCGCCGCGCAGCCGCCCGCTCCCTGGCACGCGCGCTTCCACGTATCCGTGCGCCGTCACGAGTTCCGCGCCCAGCTTTTCGAGCGCCTTCAGGTGCAAATCCACGGGACGCGCTCCGATCGCGCAGCCTCCCGGCAGCGACACCCGCGCCTTTCCCAGCCGCGCCACCAGCGGCCCCAGTGTCAGGATCGAGGCGCGCATGGTCCGCACCAGCTCGTACGGCGCCTCGGCGTCGGTCAACTTCTCGGCTTGGATCGTCACGTCCGACGGCGGCACCTCCGGCGTCTCCACCTGCGCGCCGATGTACGCCAGCAGCTTCCCCATCGTGATGATGTCCCGCACCAGCGGAATATTTTTCAGGCACACCGGTTCGGAGGTCAGCAGTGCCGCGGCCATCGCCGGCAGCGCGGAATTCTTCGCCCCGCTGATCCGCACTGTCCCTTCCAGCCTCCGCCCGCCTTCGATGAGAAAACGATCCATTTCACTCCCGGATGTTTCTTCTTTGTGTCCTCAGCTCCCTCTGCGACCTCTGTGTTGAATCCCTTTCTTCTGTGGTTCGCTCTATGCTGACAGCAGATCGCTTCCTACACCCTACCCCCTACAGCCTGAGCCCTCCTCTTCAACCTCTCCAACGCCACCGGCAGCCTGTCTCCTGCCTGACGCAGCGCCCGTTCCGCTTCTGCCACACTCGCCCCGGTCGCCTGGCAGAGAATCCTCACTCCCCGTTCGCGCAACTTCCAGTTGGTCAGCGCCACGCCGATCATCCAGTTATCGTACACCCGCCCCAGCCGCACCATCGCTGTAGTACTCAGCATGTTCAGCACCATTTTCTGTGCCGTCCCCGCCTTCATGCGCGTTGAGCCTGTAACCACCTCCGGCCCCGTCTGCGGCGCAATTGTAATCCGCGCCGCGCGCCCCACCGGCGTCCCGCGGTTTGCCGTCAACGCAATCGTCACCGCCCCGCGCCGCCGCGCGTACCCCAGCGCCCCCAGTACGTAGGGAGTCGTCCCGCTCGCCGTAATCCCCACCACCACGTCCCGCGCAGTCACCCGCTTCGCCTTCAAATCTCGCGCGCCCGCCGCCGCCGAATCCTCCGCGCCCTCGACAGCCTCCGTCAGCGCGCGCTGCCCTCCCGCAATCACCGCCTGTACCATCTTCGACGATACGCCAAACGTCGGCGGAATCTCCGCCGCATCCAGAGTCGCCAGCCGCCCGCTCGTCCCCGCGCCGACGTAAATCAGCCGCCCGCCGCGCCTGAGCGCGCGCACAATCGCCTCCACCGCCTGCGTCATCGCCGGGATTTCGCGCGCCACCGAACGCGTCACCTGCGCGTCGTCGCGACTGATAATCCGCAGCACCTCGCGCGTGCTCTTCCGGTGCAGCCCCCGCGACCTCGGGTTCCTCCGCTCCGTCACTCTGATGTGTTTTTGAGATTCTTTCACATGCGGTGTTTTTCTATCGTCCCTGCCTCTTCCCCGACCCCTACTCCCTCTCATCCCCAGCGTCCATCCATCTGCATCCATGGTCTCAATTCTTCTGCAACGCCTCAACAACCGCATCATGCACCGCCGGTCGCACTTCGCGGATCTTATTGTTCTCCCGCGTTGGGTGAACGCGGTTGGTCAGCAACACCACAAATAATTCCTTCTCCGGATCAATCCACACCGACGTCCCCGTAAACCCCGTGTGCCCGTAGCTCCGCGCCGAAAAATACTTCCCGCTCGACCCGCCTTCCGTCGGCACCATCCAACCCAGCGTCCGCGTCCCCCCGGCGATCTTCTCCGCCGTCGCAAACAGCGTCACCGTACTCCGCCGCAGTAGCCGCTGGTGCGCGTACATCCCGCCGTTCAGCATCATCTGGCAGAACACAGCCAGGTCCGGCGCCGTCGTAAACAGGCCCGCGTGCGGCGCCACTCCGCCCAACGCCCAGGCGTTCTCGTCGTGGACCTCGCCGTGCGCCAGCCGCTTCCGGAACGCCGCATCGTTCTCCGTCGGCGCAATCCGCGCCAGCAGACTCTTCGGCGGGTTGTACATCGAGTCCTTCATCCCCAGCGGCGTAAAAATTCGCTCTCGCGCAAGCTGGTCGAGTGGCCTTCCCGTCACCCGCTCGACAATCTCTCCCATCAGAATAATCCCCAGGTCCGAGTAAGTCGTCTGCGTCCCCGGCTCGGCCACCAGCGGCTCAACAAGAATTCGTGTCAGAATTTCTCGCTTGCCCTTCACCTCGAGGAAATACCGTATGTACGCCGGCAGCCCCGATGTGTGCGTCAACAGGTTGCGCACCGTCACGCGCTTCCGCCACTCCGGGTTCGGCCCCGCGGCCCATTCAGGCAGGTACCGCTCAATCGGCGCGTCGAGCTGTATGCGCCCCGCGGCCACCTGCATCGCCACCAGCGTCGCCGTCACGACCGGTTTGGTCACCGACGCCGCGTCGTAAATCGTCTCCTGCGTCACCGCAACCGACTTCGCCTCGTACGTCTGCCGCCCAAACGCCCGCACGGCCAGCTCGCCCTTGTATCCCACCGCCAAGACCGCGCCCGGGAACGCGCCGTCCGCCACTGCGCGCTCCACCACGTCATACGCTGGTTTAAGCCGCGCTTCGAGCTCCGGCCCCGCGGCTCGCAGCTTCATCGGGTTCGCCGCCAGGCTCAACCCATCGCCCAGCTTCGCCACTCCCGGCGCGCTCACCGGCATCCGCCCGCCGATGGCCGTCTGGCCGAAGATCGCCCGCGCTGCCGCTCGCTGCGCCACGTCAAACGTCGAAAGGGCCGCCACCCACGTCTTCGCCGCCGGAAACCGCTCGACCAAGTACGGACTCCCCAGCGCCGCCACCACCACCGGACTTTCGCCCGCGAGCAATCGCTCCACAAGCGCCGCCTGGTCTGCCGGCAGACTCACCGTTCCTTTGCGGTCCGCCCAACGCACCACCAGCGCGGCGATCACCACGTCGTACTTCTCCGCCGCCGGCAGCTTCACGTTTTCCACTTTCGCAAACCTCGTATCCGTGCGCACCACTTCGAGCGCGTCCACCCGCCAGCGGATTTCGTTTTCCAGGTCTTCGCACGGCCACGGGTCCGGATCGCCCGCCACGCACACCAGCAGCACGCGCAGCGGCCGCGTCGCATCAAGCGGCAGTTGTTTGGCCTCGTCTCGCAGCAGGATCACCCCGCGGTCGGCCACGTCCTGCGCTGCCGCCACAAACTCCGGCCGCCGAAAGCTCTCTCCCAGCGCCTCCAGGCTCACCCGTTTCTGCTTGTGCAGTCCCAGCCGCGCCTTGGCCCGCAGGATCCGCTTCACCGACTCATCCAGACGCGCCATCGGCACTCGACCGCTGGCCACCGCCTCTTTGATCGCCAGCATCGCCGCATCCGGCACTGGCGGCACCAGCAGCACGTCCGCTCCGGCCTCGAACGACCTCACCGCCACCTCGCCCGGCGCCGGCTTGCCCGTCACGCCGCCCATATCCAGCGCATCGGTGACGATCAACCCCTCAAAGCCCATCTCTTTTCGCAACAAATCGGTCAGCACCTTGTGCGACATCGTCGCTGGCACGTCCGTCTCCGGCTCCAGCGCCGGCACCGCCAGATGACCGGTCATGATCGTGCTCGTCCCGGCCGCAATCGCCGCGCGAAAGGGCGCCAGCTCCACCCGTTCGAGCCTTGCCCGGTCGCCTGTGATCGTCGGCATCGCCACATGCGAATCCGTGCTCGTGTCGCCGTGCCCTGGGAAATGCTTTGTCGTCGAAAGTGCGCCGTTTTCTTCCACCCCGCGCACAAACGCCGCCACCAGCTCAGAAACTCGCTGCGGGTCTTCTCCAAACGACCTCGTATTAATGATCGGGTTGTCCGGGTTGCTGTTCACGTCCCCCACCGGCGCGAACACCCACTGCACCCCTGCCGCCCGCGCCTCGAGCGCCGTAATCTTCCCCATCGTGTACGCATCTTCCGTACGCCCCGTTGCCGCCACGGCCATGGGGTAGGGAAGTGCCGTGCCTTCTTCCAACCGCATCGCTGTCCCGCGCTCAAAGTCCGCTCCCACCAGCAGCGGCACCCTCGCCCGCCCCTGCAGCTCGTTGATCAGTTCCGCCGTCGGGTACACCTGGCTTCGCACCACGCCCAGCGGTTGCACGCGCGTCCCCACCACGATCCCGCCCACGTGGTTCTGCTCAATCTGCCGCAGCAGCTCGGCGTACTGCGGGCTCTCCCGCGAGATAAACCCGCCGAAGATGAACACCATCATCACCTGCCCGATTTTTTCCTCGAGCGTCATCTTCTTGAGCGCCTTTGCCACCCATTTTTCTGCGTCCTTGGGCAGCTTCTGCGCCGAGGCCGGACGCGCCGTTGCCGCCGCGCGGCTCTGCGCCGTGCCTTCACTTGTGCGGGGTTTGCCTTTCGCGGGAGGACGTGCCGTGCGGCCGGTGTGTGCCATGAAAAGGAAGGCGGTCAGCAGCAGGAGCCAGCGTCGTGCCGTCACTGTCGTGCCGTGTCCCAAGTTGACGCCTGCATCTCGCGGCTGTATATAGCACACGCCTTGCCACTTCTCAACCAATCCACCGCGCGCTTCGTGCCAGAATAGAAACTCATAAAATGGCAACTAAACTCATTCCACGACTTCCTTACCCCCGCCCCGCAAGCCGCTTTCTAGTTTCCAATTTCCAATTTCTAATTTCTGTTCTTATCTGTGTGCATCTGTGGCTTCTTCCCTCCTCTCCCGCCCAGACTGCCCGCGTCAAGACCGGCCTTGACGTCCTCGTCGAGCAAAACTTCGCTCCCCTTCGTGGCCGCCGCGTCGGCCTCATCACCAATCACACCGGCGTTACCCGCGACGGTCGCAGCGCCATTGACCTTCTCGCTCGCGCCCCGGGCGTCACTCTCGTTGCGTTGTTCAGCCCCGAACACGGCATCCGCGGCCAGCTCGACGAAAAAGTCGCCCACTCCACCGACCCCGCCACCGGCCTGCCCATTTACAGCCTCTACGGCGACTCCCGCCGCCTCACTGACGATATGCTCCGCGGCATTGACGCCCTCATCTTCGATATCCAGGACGCCGGCGTCCGCTTCTACACCTATAAAACCACTATGGCCTATGCCATGGAAGAAGCCGCCCGCCGCAAAATCCCCTTCTTCGTCCTCGACCGCCCCGATCCTCTCGGCGGCGAAATCATCGAAGGCCCCATGCTCGACCCTGACCGCCTCAATTTCGTCGGCTATTTCCCCATGCCCGTCCGCATCGCCATGACCCATGGCGAGCTCGCTCGCATGTTCAACGCCGAAAACAAAATCGGCGCCGACCTGCACGTCATCCCCATGCAGGGCTGGCGCCGCGGCATGTACTACGACGCCACCGGCCTACCCTGGGTCACCCCCTCGCCCAACCTCCGCACTCTCCGCGCCGCGTTTCTCTACCCCGGCATCGAAATCCTGCAATCTGCCGGCATCTCCGTCGGCCGCGGCACAGACACTCCCTTCGAGCTTTTCGGTGCCCCGTGGATCCGCTCGCGCGAGCTACTCGACGAGCTCCAGCGCCGCCGCATCCCAGGCGTCCGCTTCCGCCCCTTCAGCTTCACGCCCCGCAGCGGCCTGTATAAGGACCAGCTCTGCGAAGGCCTCGCCATTGAAATCACAGACCGCGCTCGCCTCCGCTCAATGACTCTCGGGCTCGAAATCGTCTCCGCCTTGTGGAAACTCTACCCGCAGCACTTCAAGCTCGATAAAACCATGACCCTGCTCGGCTCCGCCTCCACCCTCGACGCTCTCCGCCGCGGCGTCCCTCCCCGCTCCATCCTCTCTTCCTGGTCTCCCTCTCTCGCTCGGTTCCGCTCCCTCCGCTCCAAGTATCTCCTCTACAAGTAGCTCCACCGCGCCGTTCATGTACCGCTGGCCTTCAGGCCAGCACTCTTTCTTCTCTGCCACTATGATCCCTGTGTCTCTGTGACCTCTGTGTTGGATCTTTTCTCTTTCATCCGTGTCCATCCGTCTGCATCCGTGGTTTCAAACGGCCTCTTGCACTCCACAGCCTCCCAGCGTTACATTCCGGCCATGCGAAAACTACTTTTTGCTTCCTGTTTGCTAATTCTCTTCGCCGTCCCCGCTCCCGCCCAATCCACTTACGACGTCATCCTCTACAACGGCCGCGTCATCGACGGCACCGGCAATCCCTGGTACGTCGCCGACGTCGGCATCCGCGACGGCCACATCGTCTCCATCGGCCGCCTCTGCCCGAGCGGTCTCGCATCCTGTCCCGCCAAACGCACCCTCGACGCCTCCGGCCTCGTCATCGCTCCCGGCTTCATTGACGTTCACACGCACGTCGAAGACTCCATCCGTCGCATCCCCACCGGCGACAATTTTCTCTTTGACGGCGTCACTTCGCTCATCACCGGCAATTGCGGCGGTTCCGAGACCGAGCTGGCCAAGTATTTCACCGAGCTTCGCGCCGCCGGCATCTCCGTCAACCTCGGTACGCTCATCGGACACAACTCTGTTCGCCGCGCCGTCATGGGCTCCGAGCGGCGCGACCCCACCGCAGACGAGCAGGCCCGCATGGAAGCTCTCGTCGAGCAGGCCATGCGCGAAGGCGCTGTCGGCCTCTCCACCGGCCTCATCTACATCCCCGGTACGTATTCCAAAACGCCGGAAGTCGTCGGCTTGGCGCGCGCCGCCGCGAGATACAACGGCGTCTACGCCTCTCACATTCGCAATGAAGGCGACGACGAGCACGGCGGCGTCTTCGCCGCCATCGCTGAAACCATCGAGATCGGCCGTCAGGCCCAAATGCCCGTCGAAATCTCCCACTTCAAAATCTCCAACAAAAAACTCTGGGGCCAGTCCACACGCACCATCGGCCTGGTGGAAAAAGCCCGCGCCGAAGGCCTCGACGTCACCGTGGACCAGTATCCCTACACCGCCTCCAGCACCAACCTCGGCGTCCTGCTGCCCTCCTGGGCGCACGCCGGCGGCACCGAAGAGCGCAACAAGCGCCTCAACGACCCCGCCACCCGCGCCAAAATCGCCGCGGAGATGCGCAAGTCCATCCGCAATCGCAACGGCCGCAAGCGCCTCGACTACGCCTTCGTCGCCTCCTGCCGCTGGGACCCTTCGCTCGAAGGGAAAAACATTTCGCAAATCAATAGGGAGAAGGGAAGGAAGGGCAAGCTGGACGCCGAAATTCAGACCGTCCTCGACATGGTCGAAAAAGGCGGCGCGCAGATGGTCTATCACTCGATGGACGAGCGCGACGTCGTCCGCATCCTGCAATTCCCCTACTCAATGGTCGCCTCCGACGGCGGCATCCAGCAGATGGACCGCGGCGTCCCCCACCCGCGCAGCTACGGCACCAACGCCCGCGTCCTCGGCCTCTACGTCCGCGACAAAAACGCACTTCGACTCGAAGAGGCCGTCCGCAAGATGACCTCGTTCCCCGCCCAGCGCTTCCGCCTCACCGACCGCGGCCTCATCCGTCCCGGCATGTGGGCCGACGTTGTCGTCTTCGACCCGGCCAAGGTCGCTGACCGCGCCACTTTCACCAAACCTCATGCCTACGCCGATGGCTTCCGCTTTGTCCTCGTCAACGGCGAAGTCGTCATCGCCGACGGCAAACACACCTCCGCCCGCCCCGGCGCCATCCTCCTCGGCCCGGGCTTCCGGCAGGAAATGGCCAGGCACTAGCACTTTCGCAGCACCCCGCAGGATCTCCCTGGACTCGACATATAGGAATCCTATATATGTTGAGGTGATGAATATCCGCCCAGCTATCAAACGGGGAAGCGCCGAACTGGCAATCCTGGCTGTGCTCCGGGACCGGCCGTCGCACGGCTACGAAATTGCCAAACAGATTGAATTGCAAACGCAAGGCGTCCTGCACTTCACCCTGGCCTCGCTGTACCCCGTGCTCTACGGGCTGGAAAAACGCGGCTGGGTCCGGGGGAGCTGGGAAGCGGCGCCCTCCGGCCGCCAGCGACACTACTACCGGCTGACTCCCGCGGGGAAGAAGAGACTCGCCCCGTTGCGCGAAGAGTGGGGAGAGTTCTTCCGCGCGCTCCATCGCCTGGCGGGGGTCACCCATGCCTGACTGGCTGGAATACGTCCGCGCGCGAGTCGGCCGCCTCGGCCTAGACGCCGCGCGCGAGGAAGAAATCCGTGCAGAGCTTGCCGAACACCTGGAAGACGCCTACCAGGACGCACTGCAATGCGGGCTTTCGCCTGAAGCCGCAATTGCATGTGCCCACGAACAGGTTCCCGATTGGAAGTGCCTGGCGCAAGAGATCCGCCGCGCCGGGCAGGAGGAGGACACGATGAGTCACACCACGAAGACACTCTGGCTGCCGGGAATGAGCGTGCTGATCTTCTCGTTGGTCCTGCTTCTTGTAATGCCCCGGCTGGTCCCGCCCACCGCCTGGGTCGGTCCGAAACCGCCTGTGCATCTCCTGGTTATCTGGCTGTTCTCGTATCTCGTATTCGGCGCGCTCGGAGCCTACTGGTCGCGCCAGGCAGGCGGTAGCATTGCTGCCCGTTTCCTCTCAGGAACTTTTCCCCTGGCACTTCACCTGGTGATTTTCTTCCTCCCAATCGCCGTGGCGATGCTGTCCGGTGACCCCAGTTTTCCGGAGCACCGCCAGGTGAGCTGGCTGTTGAGAACGAGCATCGGGTGGGTCGTGATTCCGGGAGTCGCGCTGGCCATCGGCACGCTGCCGTTTCTCCGGGATGGCGCAGAGAGAGCAGCACCGGCCAGCGCCCAAGGAATTGGGCGTTAACGGGCAGCAGCCTGCGTGTGCCAGCGGCGGTAGAAAAAGAGTCCGGAGAGGATGAGCGCGAGGCCGATGGTCGAGCGCCAGGGGCGCTGGATGTAGAGGTTCACTGTGAGCGCCGTTGCGCCGAGGACGAAGATCGCCGGAAGCACCGGATAGCCCCACGCCCGGTACGGACGCGGCAGGTCCGGTTCTCTCTTCCTCAGTCCGAACACAGACGCCACCGTCAGCGCATAAAAAATCCACTGCGCGAAGATGAACAGCGAAAACAAATCCTCAAACTGCCCTGTCAGCACCATCACGCTCGCCATCACGCCCTGGAAGACCAGTGCCCGTGCCGGCGTGTGGTACTTCGCGTGCACGCCGTCAGCCACCTTAAAAAACAATCCATCCCGCGCCATCGCATACGGCACACGCGCGCCCGTCAGGATGGACGAATTTAGCGTCGTAAACGCGGAGATCACCATCGCCGCCGTGATCCACGCCGCCGCGTCTTCTCCCGCAAACGCCCGCACTGTTTCCGACGCCACATTTGCCGCCGTCTTCACCGCCTCAAGCGGCAGCGTGTGGAAGTACACCGCATTCGCCAGCAGATAAATCGCTCCCACGATCACCGTTCCACCCACCACCGCCCGCGGGATATTTCTTTGCGGCTGCCAAATTTCCGACCCAGCCAACGTCAAATCAATCCACCCGTCATACGCCCACAGCGCCCCCACCATCGCCGTCAAAATGCCCGCCAGCAGGCTCAGCTCAAATGTGTGCGGAAACAGCGGCCCGCCGCTGCCCTTCGTGCCCTCCCCCAGTAGGAACCCGAGCGCCACCACCGCCAGAATCGCGCTGATTTTCACGATCGTCAGCGCCACCTGTAAGCGCCCCGCCAGCCGCACTCCTAGGTAGTTGATGAAGGTGACAAACGCAATCGCTGCCGCCGCAAGCGGCTGCGCCCACATGAACACAAACTCATACGTCCGCTCGGCAAACGGCACTGGGATGTCCAGCGTAAAGACCGGCGTCCGCACGCCGGGAAAGAAGTAGCTCAGAAAAATCAGAAACCCCGCCGCAATCGTCGAAATTGAAGCCGGCTTTCCGACCAGATTATTCATCCACCCAAAGAGAAACCCCCATCGCGGCCCCAGCCCTCTCTTCAAATAAACGTATGGCCCGCCCGCTTCCGGCATGGCCGCGCCCAATTCCGCCACCGTCAGCGCACCCATCAGCGACAGCAGCCCTCCCACGATCCACACGAGAAACACCAGACCCACCGAATCCGTCGCCCGCGCCATCGAGCTGGGCACCAGGAACACACCCGTCCCGATGATGTGTCCGACCACCATCGCCATCGCCGCCGCCGCCCCCAGCCCCTTCACCAGCTCCGCCGGTTTGCTGTTCATCTCACTCCTTCAGATGCCACCCGCAATCTTTGCGCCTCTCACCACTCCCCACTAGTCACTCGCCACCCACCACCCCGCTCTTCTCTGCGACCTCCTCTTTATCTTCCCTCCGCGACCTCTGTGTTGAATCCTTTTCTTCTTTTCCATCAGTGTTCATTTGTGTTCCATTTGTTTTTCAAACAAACTCGCCGCCGACCCCACCCCAAACGTCGTGGCCGTCCCCACCAGCACATACCATGTCCACGCCAGCGGCGTCCCGAATTTCACCGCCAGCATCACCGCCAGCCCCGCCGCCATCCCCGCCAGCGCCCCGCTGGCTGTCGCCCGCGGATTCAGCCGCCCCAGCAAAAACAGCCCCAGCAGGCTCCCAAACGTGATCGACGCAATCGTCAGCCCCGCTTCCAGCAGCGGCCCCCAGCTCAACGTCCCCAGCACGAGCAGCACCGCTCCCCAAACCAGCGTCATCCTTCGCGAAAGCCGCAGGAACCGCGCCGGGTCTGCCTCCTTCCCGCTTAGCACCGAAAAATCCACCACGCTCGACGCCGCCAGCGAGTTCAGCGACCCACTTGCATTCGACATCGCCACCGCCAGGATCGCCGCCAGCACCAGCCCCGCCACTCCCGGCGGCATTTGCGTCACCACAAACTCCGGCAACACGCGGTCGTAGCTCTGCCCCGGCACAATCGCTGGCGCGCCGTGCCACACGTACAGCATCACGCCGATCACCAGAAACAGCGCAAACTGCACAAAGACAATCACGCCGCTCGCCAGCAGCGCCAGCCGCCCGTCCCGCTCCGACCGCGCCGCCAGCAGCCGCTGTACGATGGTCTGATCGGTCCCGTGACTGGCCATGGTCAGAAACGCCCCGCCGATCAACCCCGACCAGAACGTGTACGTCTTCGTCAAACTAAATGTAAAGTCGAACACGCCCAGCTTCCCGCCTGCCGCCGCGGCCACCTGCGTCACCTCCGCCCATCCGCCCGGAATTTTCCCCAGCAGTAGCCCAAACGCCACCGCCGACCCCGCCAGGTACAGCACCAATTGGATCACGTCCGTCCAGATCACCGCTTTCATCCCGCCTTCAAACGTGTAGATCAGCGTCAGCACCAGGATGATCGCCACCGACGCCTTTTGGCCCGTGCCAAATGCCACGCTCACCACCAGCGCAATTGCCGCGATGCGCACGCCTTCGGCCAGTCCACGGGTCACGAGAAACGTCGCCGCCGCCACCGACTTCGTCCGCCGCCCAAACCGCTGCTCAATCACCTGGTAGGCCGTATAAAACTCCCCCTGGAAATACTGCGGCAACAGCAGCAGCACGATCAGCACCCGTCCAACCAGGTAGCCGATCACCAGTTGCAGAAACCCCAGGTTGCTGGCAAACGCCAGTGCCGGCGTGCCGATGATCGTCAGCGTCGAAGTCTCCGTCGCCACGATGGACATCGCCAGCGCCCACCACGGCGCCGTCCGCCCGCCCAGAAAATAGTCGCGGATGTCCTGCTGCCCCTTGCGGAACCTCACCCCGAACCAAGTGATCCCCACCAGGTACGCCACAATAATCCCCACATCCACCCAGCTAATCCGCATCCGCCCCTCGAGTCATCCGCTCAGCACGCAAATCGCGCGATACTATGCACCCCGCCGCTCCCGCGTCAAGCAATCCCCACCGCCTCTGTCTTCTCAATTCTTCCTCTTGACTCTCGCCTCTCAACTGTTAACTATCAGCCTTCCATTGCCCCCGGATAACGGTAAACGGACGACGGACAACGGATGCCTGACAACGTCTTTCTCGGCTTCGATGGCGGCGGCACCAAGACCGAAGCCATCCTGCTCGACGCAGCGGGCACCGAGCTCGCCCGCGCCCTTTCCGGCCCATCCAATCCTCTCCGCGTCGGCTTCGATGCCGCCTTTGAGTCGCTCACTTTCGCCTCCCGCGAAATCCTCCGCATCGCCGGCGCCGCGCCCGAGCAGGTCCGCGCCGTCTGCGCCGGCCTTGCCGGTGCCGGACGCCCCGCCGTCATCAAACTGGTCGAGCCGTTCCTTCAGAAAATGTTTCCGCAGGCGCTGGTCCACGTCACCGCCGACTTCACCGTCGCGCTCGAAGCCGCCGCCGGCGACGGCCCGGGCGTTGTGCTCATCGCCGGTACCGGCTCCTGCGCCTTCGGACGCAACTCCGACGGCCGCTTCGCCCGCGCCGGCGGCTACGGCCCGTGGGTTGGCGACGAGGGCAGCGCCTACGACATCGGCCGCCAGGCCGTCTCCGCCGTCCTTCACGCCCGTGACGCGCTTGCACCGTCCACGCTCCTCGAAGAGCAACTCCTCCCCGCGCTCGAACTCTCCGATTGGGGCGAGCTCATCGAGCGCATCGCCAAAAATCCCGACGCCGTCTTCCCCAATCTTTTCCCTCTCGTTGTCCGCGCCTCAGACAAAGGCGACGAAGTCGCCCGCAAAATCCTGAACACCGCCGCCGGCGCGCTCGGACGCATCGCCGGCAGCGTCATCATCTCGCTCGGCCTCCGCAAGGAGAAATTTCCCCTCGCCAAGTCCGGTGGCGTCTTCGGCCACAGCGCCCACCTCGAGGCCAAGCTCGGCGCCCTGCTTGTCAACTTCGCTCCCGCCGCCACTCTCTTCGACCTCCGCGACTCGCCCGCACTCGGCGCCGCCCGCCTCGCCCTCCGCCTCTCGGCTACCTAACGTCCGCCCTCCCGGCGCTGTCATTTCGAGCCCCGAGCGAAGTCGAGGAACGAGGAATCTGCTTTTCCCTCTGCCTCTGCGTCCTCGCTTCTCTTCCTCTGCGATCTCTGCGTTAATGTTTTTCTTCCTTCATCTGCTAATCTTTTCCTGACCATGCCCTCCGCCGCAGAACTCGCCCGTTCCGCCCCCGCTGACGCCATTCCCGCCCTCCTCCACGACGCCTCCGCCGACGTCCTCCTCGCCCTTCTCGAAAATCCCCGCCTCGACCTCTCCCATCTTGAAATCCTTCTCGAACGCAAAGACCTCTCCTCCCGCCTCCTCGATGAAATCTCTCGCCACAAAAAATGGCTCGCCGAGTATTCTGTGCGTCGCGGCCTCGCCCTTCATCCGCGCACCCCGCGAATGATCGCCCTGCGCTTGCTTCGCCAGCTCTATTTGATGGACCTCGTCCAGGCCAGTCTCCTCCCCTCGGTCCCTGCCGAGCTTCGTCGCATTGCCGACGAGCTCCTCGTCGCTCGCCTCCCGCAGCTCCCCCTCGGACAGAAGCTCACCCTCGCGCGCCGTGCCTCCGCGCGCGCTGCTGGCGCTCTGCTCGCCGAAGGACACGATTGCGTCGCCCGCATCGCCCTTGAAAACCCCTTCCTCACCGAAACTCAGATCCTCCGCGCGCTCGCGTCCGCCAAACTCCCCGCCCGCATCGTCGAAGCCGTCGCCCGCCACGCCAAATGGTCCGCGCGGGCAGACGTCCGCCTCGCTCTGCTCCGCCATCCGCAGATGCCTCTTGCCCTCCGCCTCACTTTTCTTCAGGAGGTACCGCTGCGTGCCCTGGAGTCTCTCGCCGAAACTTCCTCGCTCCCCGCCAACCTCAAAAAATACTTCCGCGCCGAACTCCTCCGCCGTCGCTCCACCTAACACCTGCCACCTGTCACCTTCTGTTAATCATCTCCGTCACCGGCGTCCCCAATATCCTCAGATACGTCATCAACTGCGCCCGGTGATGGATCTCGTGCTCGTTGATCCCCAGCAGGATCACGCCCACCTTCCGCCGGTAGCCCAGCCCCTCATGGACGCGCTCTTCCTCCCACCGCTCCTCCGCAAAATCCGCCACCGCCCGCAGCGTCTCTTCGTGCACGCGCTCGAGGTCGCGCAGCTCAACCTTCAGACTCCGCGGCGCGCCCAGCACTGCCCGCAGCCCTTCCGGGATGCGCCGCTCGTAATAGGCAAAGTTTCCTTCCAGCGCGGCCCGCCGCACGCCCTCTTCGCTCACCCACAGATGACGCAGCAGCTCCCCAATACTCAGCGCTTCCTTCTCCGGCCGCCAGTCCATCTGCTCCGCACGCACCAGCGCCGTCACCTGCCGCGTTCGCCCGCGGATCGCCTGCTTCTGCTTCAGGAAAAACTCTTTCAGCTCCATGCTCCACATTATACTCCGCCGCCACTCCTCCTAGTTGCTTCCCTCACGTATTACGAATCACGAATAACGGATAACGGAAAACGCGCAACGATGAACTTTCACCTGCCACCCACCACCTGCCACCTATTCTTCTCAACTTGACTCCTTTCTTCGCCCTGCATAGCATCTTCCCGGGGGTATCCATGCCACAGCCTGTCGCCTTCTCCGGCCCCAACCGCCGCCGCGCACCCCGCTATTCGGTGGACCTCTCCATCGAGATCGAATGGGGCTCGGCCAAGATGCCCGGCCGCGTCCGCGACCTCAGCCTTTACGGCATGCACATCGAGCTCCCCGACGCCCTTTGGGTCGGCGCACAATTTTCGGCGCGCCTCTTGCTCCAACTGCCCGTCGCCGTCGACTGCACCGTCCGCCGTGCCCAGCCCGGCGGCATGGGCATCTCCTTCACTCCGTCCGACGACGACTCTCGCGCCCGCGTGGAAGCGCTCATTTCCGGCCTGGCCAGCCCATGACCCGTTGCCTCGACTGTGGCTCCCCTCGCACCGCCGACCAGTGTTCCGCCTGCGGACTCACCTCTGCCGCCGCCGAAGTTCTCCTCCGCCGCCGCCTCTTCCGCCGCACCGCCTGGTTTCTTCTCGGTGCCGTGCTCTTCATCCCCGTCAGCCGCCTCTACCCTCCACTCGATAGCGACCCCATCCTCATTTTTGTCGGTGTGATGTTTTTTCTCGTTCTCGGGCTTGGCTTCTGGATCGACCTCCGCGCCCGCCGTCGCCAGGAAGTCGAGCTGATGAAGCGCATCTACTTCGGCTTTCTCCCCGTTCCCTGGCTTCTCACCGTTCTGCTGTTCATCAACGGCCGGTTCGACACCGCTCCTCCCACGCGCCCCATTGCGACTGTCGTGGGCAAATTCAGTACGCCCGGCTTTCTCCGCACCAATCGCCTGGTCGTCCGCTCCTGGCGCAACCCCGGCGAGGTCGAGCGTGTCCCCGTTGACCCCGACGACTTCCTCCGCTTCCAGCGCGGCGACCAGGTCATCGTCCAGGTGCAGGAAGGACTGGTCGGCATCCCTTGGGTCTTCGCCGTCTATCGCAAAGACTAAAAGTTTTCTCTTGGGTACTTTTTGCGGTCGCGGCTCTAGCTATGTCGCGTGGAAGCGTGGGAGGTCGAGGTTTCAGACCGGCCGTAACGTCTCCTTCGAATCTTTTCTTTCATCTGCGCTTATCGGTGTTCATCTGTGGTTTCAAAAGGTTTTCTCACACTCTCACAAAAGTCTGCCTCTTCAAAAACTCCCCCGTCCCTGCCTTCCCCACGAACTTTCCGTTCTCCACCACCACTCTTCCGCGACTCATCACCGTCTTCGGTACGCCCTTCACTTTGATCCCCTCGAACATCGAGTAATCCACGCGCATGTGGTGCGTCTGCGCGCTGATCACTTCCTCAGCATTCGGGTCCCACACCACCAGGTCCGCGTCCGACCCCACCGCAATCGTCCCCTTGCGCGGGTAGAGGCCAAACAGCTTCGCTGGCGCCGTCGCCACCAATTGCACAAACCGGTTCGGCGAGAATCGCCCGCCGTGGATCCCGCCCGTGTACACCAGGCTCAACCGGTGCTCGATCCCCGGCCCGCCGTTGGGAATTTTCGTGAAATCGTCCTTGCCCAGCTCCTTCTGTTCCTTGAAGCAGAACGGGCAGTGGTCGGTCGAGACCACCTGCAGCGTGTCTCGCGCCAGCCCCTGCCAGAGCTTTTCCTGGTGCCACTTCTCGCGCAGCGGCGGCGTGAACACGTACTTCGCCCCCTCGAACCCTGGTGCGTCCATCTTCTCAATCGAAAGGAACAGATACTGCGGGCACGTCTCCGCGTACGCCGCCAAGCCCCGGTCCCGCGCCTCGCGCACCTTCTCGAGCGCCTCGTTGCACGACAAATGCACGATATAAACAGGCGCCCCGGCCATTTCCGCCAGCGCAATCGCCCGCGACGTCGCCTCCGCCTCGGCCGTCGTCGGACGCGTCAGCGCATGGTACTTCGGTGACTTCTTTCCCTCAGCCAGCGCCCGCTGCACGATCACGTCAATCGCCCCGCCGTTTTCCGCGTGCATGCAAATCAGCCCGCCGACCTTCGCCGCCTGCGACATCGCCTTGAAAATCGTCGCGTCGTCCAGCATGAAGACGCCCGGGTAGGCCATAAACAGCTTGAAGCTCGACACGCCCTCGCGCACCAGCGCGCCCATCTCTTCCAGTTGGGCCGTCCCCAGGTCGGTGATGATGCAGTGGAACGCGTAATCAATCGCCGCCTTGCCCTCGGCCTTCTTCATCCACGCCTCAAACGCCTGCCGCAGCGACTGCCCCTTGTACTGGATGGCAAAATCAATCAGCGTTGTAGTACCGCCGTGCGCCGCCGCAATGGTGCCGCTCTCAAAATCGTCCGCGCTCGTCGTCCCGCCAAACGGCATGTCCAGGTGCGTATGGACATCAATCCCGCCGGGGATCACCATCCGCCCCGCCGCGTCAATCACTTTCCCGGCGCCTTCCTGGGGCAGGGAACTGGCAATCGCCGCAATCTTCCCGCTCGTGATCCCGATGTCCCCCGCGTGCATGTCCGTTGCCGTCACAATCACGCCATTCTTCACAATCGTGTCAAACCTCATCGTATTCTCCCTGTAGCCCTTTGGAGTGCGCTTTGGTGGGACAGGCTTCAGCCTGTCCTCTTCTCCAACCCCCAACTTCTCACTTCCTACTTCCAGGACGCGCATCTTAGGCCACCCCTCCTCCCCCGCGCAACTCACCTCTCTCTCGCCTGTCTCTGCGCTCCTCTGCGTCCGGCGCCTGCCCCGACTTGGTCGGGGCGTCTCTGCGTTAGTTTTTTTCCATCTGTGTTCATTATTCTCCCTCTCTTGTTATCTTTTCGTCTCTTTCTGCCCCGTTTCCATCCTTTCCAACCTCAAATCTCCGGCCTCTAGTCTTATCTGTGTTCCCTCTTCATTCCCCCGTTTGACTTGCCTCCCACTCGCATCGTAGGATTACGCCTCATGCTCGGGACTTGCGTCTCATGATTGGTCAGACCGTCTCACACTACCGCATCCTCGAACGTCTGGGCGGGGGCGGCATGGGCGTTGTTTATCGTGCCGAAGACACCCGCCTCGGTCGCAGCGTCGCCCTGAAGTTCCTTCCAGATGAATTTTCCTCTCATCCCCAGGCCATCGAACGCTTCCGCCGCGAAGCCCGCGCCGCCTCGGCCCTCAATCATCCCCACATCTGCACCGTCCACGATATTGACGAGCACGATGGCCGCCCCTTCATCGCCATGGAGCTGCTCGAGGGCCGGACGCTCAAGCACCGCATTCAGGGCCAGCCTCTTCCGGTCGAAGAGATCCTCGACTTCGGCATTCAACTCGCCGACGCGCTCGCCGCGGCCCACGCCCGCGGCATCGTCCATCGCGACATCAAGCCCGCCAACATCTTCCTCACCCAGCGTGGCCAGGCCAAGATCCTCGACTTCGGTCTCGCCAAGCTCGCCCCGCAGCGCCAGA
>CAZHLD010000026.1:0-36234 GCA_964533185.1 uncultured Acidobacteriaceae bacterium
CGCGACCGGTTTCCAATAGGCGCAGCAACCGTCGCATCCGCTCCTTGCCGCCCGGACAAAGCGCGGTGCGAATCACTTTATCGCTCATTCCCACTCCCCAGTCAACCTGCGGGATGCCCACAGAGTCAACTTCATGACCGATTTCCTCTCCCGGCGGCCGCGGCGTCGTTTCAGGCGTAGGCGTGCAGGCCGGGCAGCAAGTACGTCACACCGAAAAACGTAAACAGCACAATGGCAAATCCCAGTATGGCAAAGTACGCGGCGCGACGGCCCCTCCAGCCGCGGGTGATGCGCATGTGCAGGTAACCGGCGTACACCATCCAGGTGATGAGCGCCCAGGTCTCCTTCGGATCCCAGCTCCAGTAGGAGCCCCAGGTGCGGTTGGCCCAGTAGGCTCCCGCGGCGATCATCAGCGTCAATAGCGGGAAGGCGATGCCGATGGTCTTGTAGGTGAGCCGGTCGAGCGTTTCGGCGCTGGGCAGCATGCGCTCGAGGTTTGGCCGGCGCCACAGGAGCAGCAGGTACAGCAACGAAGCGAATAGCGCGCTCACCAGCCCTGTGAGCAGAAATGGGCTGGCGGCGAGGTTGGTCGCGAAAAGTCCTTCGGTTTGCGGTGACGTGTAAGCGCCCTCTCCCACCCGCAGCACAAAGATCCCCAGTGCTGCGGCCTGGAGAAGCGTTGAAACAAAGAAGCCTCGGTTGGCCCAGGCCAGCGCTTTTTCTTCCCGGTTCCAGATGGCCCAGGCGTAAAGCCCCAGCGGCACCAGCGCCGAAGCCAGTACCAGAAACATCAGCCAGCCCACCGACGGAATCACCACCAGTAGCGGTGTCTTCTCTGCGAAGAAGATCTCCTGGCGGTTGGCCGGATCCCAGGCCACCACGCGCAGTCCGCCGGAGGGATCAAAGCGCGTCGCGATGCCCGCGTAGATGGTCGCCATCAGCCCGCTGGTTGCGGCAAGGAACGTTTCCGTGCGCACCCGATCCTGGATCAGGAACATCATCGCCAGGCCGAAGCTCAGCGCGCAGGCGGCATAGGCCAGCATGGCCAGGGAGACGTGGATGTGTAGCCAGGTGGACTGCAGCGCCGGCACCAGCGGTCGGACCGAAGCCGGCATCAACTGCATCAACAAGACACTGAGCGTTGCCAGTGGCAGCGTGATCGTTCCGATCATGCGCACGTGATAGCGCCACTCAACGAACAGCGTCAGGGCCGCCAGCGTCCATACAAAGCTCAAGAGCATTTCGTAGATGCTGGAAAAGGGCGGATGCCCGGCCGTGTACCAGCGGTGCCCGGCGGCCAGCGTAGTCAGGAGAAAGGCGATCACCGTTGCCGCCGTGGCAAAGCGCCCATCTCGCTCCGCCCCGGTCACTCCAAACCCGATATAAAGTACGGCCGCCCCGCCGTAGAAAATCAACGCGGCGTAGAGAAGGTTCTCCTCCGTGAACAGCACGCCGCTCTTCACCGCCGCAAGAAATGCGGTGAAGAGCAGGAATGCGACTCCCACCCCGACCAGAACCAGCAGCCAGCGACCGGTCCCCGGGTAAAGCTGTTCGGCCCGGCTTTCGATTCGGCTCTGCGCCATCGCTCGCGCCATCGGCTATGTCCTCACCTTTTCCCCGGCCTCAGCACCGATCAGCCCTTCGGTACTCGGCTTCACCGGCGCCACTTCACGGAACCAGGCCATCCGCGCCTCGGCCTTGCGGCTCAGTTTGCGCTCGATTTCTGTCACCAGCCGGGCAAAGCGATCTTCGAACTCGCTGCGGTTCTTGCTCGCTGATGCTCCCACCCACAGCACCAGCCGACCGCGGCCATCGGCCACCGGCACGGCCCACACCCGCACGTGCACAAAATAGAACGCTGCGGCCAGCCCGATCCCCATCAGGATGATTCCCGCCCAGACGGCCCATTGACCGGGCTCGTAGGAGACCTGCAGGCCGGTGAAATAGCCCATCCTCAAATCACGGAACTCAAACGTATAAGCCGAGCCGTCGGGATCAGCCAGCGCCGGATAGTTCGGAAAGAGCCACGCCTTTGACGTGGCTAACGGGCCGCTGGCGCTTGCGGTTTGCACTTGGAGTTGTATAGCCGGGTTGTTGGGCTGGTTCGAGCGTGTGCCGACCAGTGTGCCGTTGATGTAGAAGTCCGGATAGAAGGCGGCCAGCGTCACGGAATGAGAATTGTCCAGCGGCAGCGTCTCGCCTAGGCGCAGGACGATGTTCTTCGTCTGGGTCGGATTCGACTTCAACGCCACACGCAGCTCGACGGCCGCGACCTCGCCGGTTGAGCCGTAGCCGGATTGGAAGAAGCGGAGGCCGCCGTACACCAGTGGGTCGTTGACGGCGATTTCCTTGCGAAGCACCTCGCGGTTGCCCTCGAGCACCGCCAGTCGCGACCACCAGCGCCGCGGCGTGCCATCGGGATAGTTTTCCTGGCCCGCGGCATCGCAGCGGATCGTGAAGGGCAGCGACTTGCGCGCGCCCTTGCGCAGCTCGATCTGGCTGGCCTGTTCGTTCTCGGTCAGCGCGAGATAGCCGCGATAGCCCCAGATCGCGTCCACCAGCGCGCCGCCGAAAATCAGCAGCAGGCTCGCGTGCACGACGTACGCGGCCAGCCGCGAAAAACGGTTGCGCTCAGCAAACAGCGAGACGCTTTCCTTGCCCTCCACGCGCCGCGGGCGGAATCCCATTTGCCGGAAGGCATTCTCGGCTGCATGCAGGCCGGCGTCCGCACTGGGAATCGGGATCTCTCGCTGCAAGGGAAGGCTGCTCAGGAAATGGCGTTCGGGGCGACGGTACGGCCGTCGGACGTAGCTCCACGCCGCCGGGAACCGTTCAATCGAGGTCAAAACCAGGTTCACCGAGAGCAGCAGCAGCAGCGCCGCGAACCACCAGGAGTGAAACACGTCGGTGAGCCCAAGCCGCTCCAGCCAACGCAAAGTTTCCGCCGAATAGGCTGCGGTAAGTTTTTCTGGCTCGGTCTGAGGACGCTGCAGGATGAGCGTGCCCGCCGCCGAGGCAATCCCAACCAGAATCAGCAGGACGATTCCGGTCCGCACGGAGAAGAGCCATCGCGTACTGCGAATACAGGGAAACCACAAACGTAAGGGCATCTCGGGCAGTCCCCAGGTCGTGCGCAGCCCTAGACGCACGTTCAAGACCAACTGTTGAATTCTTCACAAGCTCTTTTTCTTCAGCTTGTTGCACTCTTCCGAAAGCGCATGATCCTTACCGGTTTGGGCCATATCGCGCAGACCCCGGTTCCCCTGGGCCGAATTTCCCGCATCTGCGTCAGCTAGGCGAAGCACTACCTCCGGCTTGGCGTTCGACAACCACAACAATTGGCGAGCCTTAAGTGACCCCCATGAACCAGCAACGGTTCGGCGCGGCGGTTGCTTTGTCTCATGGTTGGGGCTGAGCTTAGCCCCGACAAGCAGGAAGGCAATGACAGGCCCAACCATTCTCCTGGTCGAAGACAACCGGCTCCTGCGCTGGTGGATGACTTGCAGCCTTCAGTATGAAGGTTGGATGGTCTCCGCGCCGCAATCACCCGACGAGGCCATCGCCCTCGCCGGCGCGAAGTCCTTTGATGTGGTCATCACCGATTGGCGGCTACCCGAAGGGCACTTTGGCTGCGAAATCCTGGCACGGGTTCGCGAGAAGTCTCCCCGGACGCTGGCCATCCTGATTTCTGCCGAGTCGGGCGGTGAGTTCACCGATCAGGCGCGCGCTTGCGGCTTTGACCTCGTGATCGAAAAGCCTTTCCCTGTGGCCGAGATTGTCGGAGCGGTCCATCACCTGACCGGGCGGCTCCCGGCAAAGGCGGTGTGCTGATGTCTCTTCCTCGTGCCCGCGTTGTGGTCTGGGGGGACCCCGAAAATGGGTTGGAAGTGCTGCGCCAGAAACTGAGCGATCTGGGGCTCGAGGTCCACCCGGTTGCTTCGGCCGAGGACGCTCGTGCAGCAATCCATTCCGAAACCGCGGACCTCGTAGTGAGCTGGCTGGGCGGTGGTTTCGTGGAGCCGCTGGAGCTGCTCACTTGGCTGCAAGCCCGGCCGGCGGCCCCACCTGTGCTGATAGTGACCGCCTGGCCGGAAGTGGACCTGTATCTTGAGGCCATGCGGCGCGGCGCGTTCGATTGCGTCGGCCTGCCGCTGGATTCTCACGAGCTGGCTCGGATTGTCACGCGCGCGCTGGAGTCCCGCTGCGCTCGCTCCGTCGCCGAAGGAGGATGAACATGATTGCAAACTGCCCGATCTGCGGTCGGCCTCTATCACCTGTGGAGACGGTACTCGCCGAGCATGATGCAGGCTATCAGTGCCGCCACTGCTGGAACCCCATGCATGCGGCCGGACCGGTGAAGGCTCGGGCTGCGGCCTGGCACCGGAAGAAATCGCATGTCGCCGTTGCCCGGCGCCGCCTGGGCCGTCACTGAGCCGCGCGCCGCGACAATAACTGGGAGGAAGCCATGTCTTTACTCGACTCCTATCTATACGAAGCTCAGGTGGAATGGACCGGACGCCGCGCGGGGCGGGTGACCGTCGAGGGTCTCCCGGAGATTACGATCTCCGCACCGCCGGAGTTCGCCGGCGACCCAGGTGTCTGGACACCGGAGCACCTGCTCGTAGCAGCCACGGCGAGCTGTTTGATGACGACCTATCTTGCGATCGCCGAGCTCTCGCGGCTACCTGTGGCTTCTTTCGAATGCCGAGCCACGGCGCGGCTGGAAAAAATCCCCGGCGAGGGGTATCGTTTCACCGAAATCACGCTGGCGCCGGAGATCGGAATTGCCGCCGATGACGCGGAGAAAGCCCGCAAGGTCCTGTCCAAGGCGGAGCAGAGCTGCTTCATCAGCCGGTCGCTTCGCGCCACAGTGCAGGTGGAACCGCGCTTTGTGGTCGCTGCCCAGGTTGCGTAGTCCCCGAAACTTTCCCACTCGCCTGGTCGAGGCCAATCTCCTCTGGGGCCCGGCGAATCACTCCATTCGAAGGGCGCTGACGAGATGACCATCGGCAGTCGCATTGATTCCTGGCTCCGGCCTGCCTTCTACCTCGGACATAATCCCATCACCTTGCTGGGCGCAGTGCTGACCACGAGTTCTGCCCTCACCCTGCTTTCCTTCTGGGTTTTCGAGGTGGTCAAGGGCGGGCCCATCCACCCCTATGCCGGGATCGTTTTCTTCCTTATTCTGCCCGGAGTGTTTGTGACCGGGCTGATCCTGATGCCGATCGGGACGTTTTGGCGCCGGCGGAAGCTGTACGCCCGTGGTGAGCTGCCCACGGTCTATCCCCAGATTGATTTCCGAAAGCCGCTTCTGCGCCGCGCTTTCTCCTGGGTGGTGGCACTGACCTTCTTGAATGCGGCCATTCTGGGCACGGCCTCTTACCGCGGGGTGGAGCACATGGACTCGGTCCAGTTCTGCGGACAAACCTGCCACACGGTGATGCAGCCCGAGTACACCGCCTACCAGAATTCGCCGCACGGGCGGGTGGCCTGTGTCGATTGTCACATCGGCCCCGGTGCAGGCTGGTTTGTGCGCTCCAAGCTCTCGGGAGTCCGGCAAGTTTTCGCGGTCACATTCAAAACCTATTCCCATCCCATTCCTTCGCCGGTGCGCGAGCTTCGGCCTGCCCGCGAAACCTGCGAACAGTGCCATTGGCCGCAGAAGTTCACCGGCGACAAATTTCTGGTGCGAACGAAGTACTCGGATGACGAGAAGAACACCCCGCTGACCACCGTGCTGGTGCTCAAGATTGGCGGTCACAGTGGACAGGGCGGCGTGGGCATCCACGGCCGGCACCTGGATACTACCGAACGCATCCGCTACATCTCTACTGACGGCCGCCGTCAGGTGATCCCCTGGGTGAGCTACTCGGACGATTCAGGAAAGACTGTGGAGTACGTCACCGGCGATGCCAAGCCCTCGCGCGAAGAACTGGACCGCGGCGAGCACCGCACCATGGATTGCATGGATTGTCACAACCGGCCGACGCACGCCTTTCAATTGCCCGAGCGCGCCGTGGATCGTGCTCTGAACGAGGGCCGCATCAGCCCGCAGCTCCCGTTCATCAAGAAAAAGGCCGTCGAGCTGTTGCGCGTGGATTTTCCGGATCGCGACACCGCGCGGCAAAGGATCGCAGCCGGGCTGACTGACTTCTACCGGACGAACTATCCTCAAGTCTTCAGCCAGCACCGCGCCTTGGTCGAGACGGCCGCCGGGCAGGTGGCGGCGATCTACCTGCGCAACATCTTTCCTGAGATGAAGGTGACCTGGGGGACCTACCCGAACAACATCGGTCACGAGGATTTTCTGGGTTGCTTCCGCTGCCACGACGGCAATCATACGAGTGCAGACGGCCGCGTCATCACTCAGGACTGCTCGGCTTGCCACACGTTGCTGGCGGTGGAAGACCCGAAGCCGAAAATCCTCACTGACCTGGGGATCAAATAGCTGTGCGCGACCGTCCGTGGCCGGGCGGACTAGGGATGAAAAAGAACTTGCTCATTGGGTCGTACGGACTCCTGGTGGCGCTCGCCCAGTTCAGTCTACCGGCGGCCACAGCGGCCCTTCCGCAAGCCTCGAAGAAATCGGCGACGGCCAAGAACGAAGAATGCCTGGCCTGCCACGGCCAGCAGGGCATGCAGGACGAGAAGCGTCGCAGCATCTTCGTGGATGCAGCGAAACAGGCGGGCAGCGTCCACGGCGGCCTGAGCTGTTCGGCGTGTCACGCGGGAGTCAAAGAATACCCACATCCGAAGCCGATGCCACGGGTGAATTGCGCAAGCTGCCATGCGGAGGCGCCCGCGCAGGTGGCACAGAGCATCCACTCCGCGCTCGGGGCGCAGGCTTGTGCGAGTTGCCACGGCAGCGCGCATCAGATACAGCGTGCCGCGCAGATCACGCCGCAGCAATGCGCCGCCTGCCATGCGGAGCAAGTCAGCGACTATCAGGCTAGTGTTCACGCCCGGGCGCGGAAGCGGGGCGATTCCTATGGCGCCACGTGCCAGTCCTGCCATGGGCCCACGCACCGGATTCGAGCCGCGGTCGACCCGGCTTCACTGGTCACCAGGAAGAATCTGGCCGATACCTGCGGCTCTTGTCACACCAATCCGGATTTCCTGGCCCGGCACAATATTCCGTTTGCGCGGCCGGTGGAGGCCTACCGATTGAGCGTCCACGGGCGCGCCGTGGCTGCCGGCAATCAGACGGCTCCTTCCTGTTCCGACTGCCACTCGAGTCACGCCATCGTGCCGGGGCGCGACCCGCGCTCCAAGATCAACCACTGGAATGTTCCGGAGACGTGCGGGGCCTGTCATACCGACATCAAGAACACCTATCTGGCCAGTGTCCACGGACAGGCAGTGAAACGCGGGGCGCGAGACGCGCCGGTCTGCACCGATTGCCACGGAGAGCACTCGATTCTGGCGCCCTCGGAGCCGCAATCCCTGGTCAATCCGGCGCGCGTCTCCAGCGTCACCTGCGGGCGCTGCCATGCCGACGAACGCCTGGAGCAGCGCTACAACCTGCCGGGCGACCGTGTGCCATCTTTTGCCAACAGCTACCACGGCCTGGCCATGCGCGCGGGGTCACAGACGGTGGCCAACTGCGCCTCCTGTCACGGCGTGCACAACATTCTTCCCTCGAGCGACCCACGCTCGACCGTGAACCGCGCCAACCTGGCCCGCACGTGCGGCACCTGCCACCCGGGCGCAGGCGAGCGGTTCACCATCGGGCCGGTGCACGTGGCTCCGGCAACGGCCAGCGAGCATCCCACGGTGCGCTGGATTCGGTGGGCCTACTATCTGCTCATCCCACTGACGATTGCGTTCATGCTCCTGCACAACGCCTTGGACTACTTCGCCAAGCTCATCCGTCATGGTCCACGCGTCGATTCGGGCGAGCAGGTGCCGCGGATGAACCTGCACTTCCGCATCGCCCACTGGCTGGCGGTCGTTAGCTTCCCGGTGCTGGTGCTCACCGGCTTTGCGCTGAAGTTCCCGGAGTCGTGGTGGGCGGCGCCGCTGCTGCACTGGGAAAGCCAGTTTGCCTTCCGAGGCTGGGTGCACCGCATTGCCGGCGTGGTCTTGATCGCATCGATTCTCTACCACGTCGTGCACCTGGGGATTTCCCGGCGCGACTGCAGCATCCTGAGATACATGCGGCCCGGCGTGCAAGACGTCTGGGAGCTGTGGGGCGTGGTCTGCTACAACCTGGGGCTGGCCACCGCCCGGCCGCAGTTTGGCAAGTTCAATTACGCGGAAAAAATTGAATACCTGGCCTTCATCTGGGGAACGGTCATCATGGCCGTCTCCGGCCTGCTGCTCTGGTTCAACAACTTCACGCTGCAATACTTCCCGAAGTGGGTGAGTGATGCAGCGACCGCGATCCACTTCTACGAAGCCATTCTGGCCACGCTTTCAATCCTCATCTGGCATTTCTACATGGTGATCTTCGATCCCGACGTCTATCCGATGGATCGCGCCTGGCTGACCGGCAAGGCTTCGGCCGACCACCTCAAGCACACCCGGCCCGCCTATTACCTCGAGCTGGTCCGCAGCGAGCCCAGGATGGACGACAACCCGCAGACCGAAAGTTCCCCAGACCCAGCAAAAGTTCCTACTGCAAATCAGGCAGCTCGCCCTGCCGCGCCAGCAGAAGATGTGCCGCCGCCGGCAGATCCATCAAAGACTCGCTAAGAATTTTTCCGCAGCTTTTCCATTCCCGTGTCAGCAGCATTGCAACCCATGTTGCGATTCTTTGCAGGCCGCGTTGTGAAATTCAGCGTGTCCGAATGCGGCGCAAGTTGCTGATTTTCTGCGCGATTGGGGTTGATGTTGCATTTCGAGGTGCTCCGCACGTTGCGTTCCTCAACAGGGCGCGTTGAAAACACCCGCGCACACTTCCCGCACACCTTTCTCTTCTTCAGCGACAAGTCCTGATTCTGCTTGGTGATCGCGACGCCCACTGCGACGCCGCTTGGCGCATGCGGTTGTGGCAGAGCAGTTGCCTCTAGATAGGACGGAACGCGGGCAGAGAGGCAAGAAGAGCCCGCGGCGCCGGACCTGAAGTTGAACGTGGGAGGTGCGTTATGACCGTTCTACTCATTCTCGCCACATTTGTTCTGTTCCTGACGATCGATTACTTCTACAGCAAGAAGCGCGCCGCTGTGCCCGCAGTGCAGATGGCGCGGTCTGTCGCAGCGGTGCCGGACGTCGTGGCCGGCTTCCGCCTCCGCGAAAACTTCCGTTATCACCTCGGACACACCTGGGCGCTGGCCGAAAGCCCCAACCTGGTGCGCATCGGGATCGACGACTTTGCCGCCCGGTTGGCTGGCAAAGTAGAGCGAATCGCGCTGCCGCAACGTGGTCAGTGGGTGCGGCAGGGCCAGAAGATCATTGCGCTGTTCCGCGATGGTCAGAAGACGGAGATGGTCTCGCCCATCGAAGGCATGGTCACCGACGTCAATCCGGCCCTCGCGCAGGACCCCAACGCCGCGCGGCGCGATCCCTACGGGGAGGGCTGGCTGCTGACCGTGCAGTCGCCTGATGCGAAGACGAACTTCCGCAACCTGCTGGGTGGTGCGGTGGCGCGGAAGTGGTTGGAAGAAGCCGCCGCCCGTCTGCGCTTGCGCATGCCGGCGCTGGCCGGAGCCACGCTGCAGGACGGCGGTCTGGCCGTCGAGAACCTGACCGAGCATTTGCCGGATGCGGGGTGGAGCGAGTTGACACGCGAATTCTTCCTGGGCTGATGATCAATGCACCTCCCCATGAGTGCGCACGGCGTCCCGGTTGCGATTCGACCGGGACGCTGGATTTCTGGATGCACAATGGTTGGAATTCGACGAGCAGTGCCGTCGTAGGACAGTTCGCCAGCGCACCCACCTGCTGCGCTGAAATTCTCAGCGACATTCCGTACCCCAATCGTGACCCTCGGAAGAGGTCGATTACCTTGACTCAAGAGGCTGAGCCCCAAGCGGTTATTCGGTGTTGCGATTCTGTACAGTCGATTCCGCCGTGGAAGGCCGATTGCGAGCACTTCTCTTGGTGGTCCCTGGAGTCGAGACCATGACTAAAGCCCTCCTGTACGACGCAACCCTCTGCATCGGCTGCAAGCTCTGCGAGCAGGCCTGCGCCGAGCGCAACCAGCTTCCCTACGACGACAAGATTGCCGCGCAAACCGTGCAATCCGCGCACAAGTTTACGGTCGTGCTCACCCACGGCGACAAGTTCATGCGGCGACTGTGCATGAACTGTGAGGATCCCACCTGCGTCTCGGTCTGCCCGGTGGGCGCCTTCCGGAAAACGGCCACTGGACCGGTGGTCTATGAAGAAGAACGCTGTATCGGCTGCCGCTACTGCATGTTGGCCTGCCCCTTCGGCGTGCCCAAGTACGAATGGGACAAAGTCCTGCCACGCGTGCGCAAGTGCGATATGTGCGCAGACCGCGTGGCCGCTGGGCGCCCGACGGCTTGCACTGAGATCTGTCCTACCGGCGCCACCAAGTTCGGCGAGCGCGCCGAACTCCTGCAGGTGGCCGAGCGACGTTTGCGAGAGCATCCCGAGCAGTACGTGAACCACATTTTCGGCGTCTCGGAGGTGGGCGGCACAGCGGTTCTGCTGCTTTCAAGCGTGCCCTTCGCAGATTTCGGTTACCGCACTGACCTGATGCACGAGCCGTTGCCGCTGTTGACCTACCGGGTCCTCTCGCGCATCCCCGACCTGGTCGGGCTGGGAAGCGTGCTGTTGGGCGGCATTTGGTGGATCACACATCGCCGCGAACAGGTAGCCGCAGCCGAAGCGGCCGAGTCGCACGAAACATCCGGCAAGAAGTGAGGCAGACATGCGCATCTCGATGCCCAGGCTGACGTTGTGGAAGATTGTGTTTGGCGTCGCGATGGTCGCGGCGCTCTATGCCACGGTGGTGCGCTTCACACGCGGGCTGGGCGCTTCCACCAATCTGAGCGACCAGTTTCCCTGGGGACTCTGGATCGGCTTCGACGTGCTTTGCGGTGTGATGCTCGCGGCGGGCGGATTCACCCTCACCGCTGCCGTGCACATCTTCAACGTGGAGCGCTTCAAGCCCATCATCCGGCCCACGCTGCTGACCGCGTTTCTGGGCTACCTGCTGGTGGTCATGGCCCTGCTCTTCGACCTCGGCCGCAGCTACCGCATCTGGCACCCGCTGGTGATGTGGAACCCGCGCTCGGTGATGTTCGAGGTGGCCTGGTGCGTCATGCTCTACACGGTGGTGCTGGGGTTGGAGTTTGCCCCGATCGTGTTCGAGCGGCTGCGCATGGGCCGGCCGCTGCGTATCCTGCGCGGCCTCTCCATCCCGCTGGTGATCGCCGGCGTGATCCTATCCACGCTGCACCAATCCTCACTGGGCAGCCTGTATTTGATCGTTCCGGAAAAGCTGCACCCGCTGTGGTATTCGCCGCTGCTGCCTGTCTTTTTCTTCCTCTCAGCAATTGCCATCGGCCTGGCGATGACGATTTTCGAATCCTCGATGAGCGCGAAGTATTTCCGGAAGCAGCTCGAACTGCCCTTGTTGCAGGATCTCGGACGGATCCTGGTGGTAGTGCTCGCTGTCTATTCGGCGCTGCGGTTGCAGGATCTCTACCACCGCGACGCGCTCCGGCTGGCCTTCCGGCCCGGCTATGAATCGTCACTCTTTCTGCTCGAAGTGCTGGCAGGTCTGCTTCTGCCGATTGCCCTGTTGCTCAGCCAGCGTGTCCGCAAGAGCCCCACGGGCCTATACGTCACGGCGGTGCTGGTCGTGCTTGGGTTCATCACCAACCGCCTGAACGTCAGCATCACCGGAATGGAAGCCTCCGCCGGCGTGCGCTACCTGCCGAAGTGGACCGAGCTCGCGGTCACCGCTGGAATCGTTGCCGCGGGCTTTGCCATCTTTGGTCTGGCGGCCAAGTACCTGCCGATCTTCCCCGAGGAAGAAGCAGCCCGGCACTCGGAAGAGGCTGCCGAAACCGAGCACTCCCATGTCGCCTCTTGACCAGCGCGCGCGTGCGCCGGGCCGCTGGAGCAACCGCCTGGCGGTCAAACTCGCTCTGCCTCTGGTCGCCAGCACGGCGGCCTTTTTCCTCCTGTTCAGCTACCTGAACCTGCGTCTGCAGCGCCGGCAGTCCGAGGAATTGCTGGTGCAGAGCGCCGAGCGGATCAGTGACGTCATCCAGCGCAGCACGCGGTACCAGATGATGCGCAACGACCGCGAAGCCCTCTACCAGGTCATCACCACCATCGGGAACGAGCCGGGGATCCGCCGCGTGCGCATCTTCAATGAGGAAGGGCGCATCAGCTTCTCCACGGACCCGGCCGAAGTCAATACGCTGGTCGATAAGAGCGCCGAGGCCTGCTACGCCTGCCACGCGCAGGCCCAGCCGCTCACCCGCCTGGCCAGGCCCGACCGCGCGCGAATCTTCACAGACAGCAAGGGCCAGCGGGTGCTGGGCGTCATCCGGCCGATTGAGAATGAGACGGCCTGCTCGAATGCCGCCTGCCACGCCCACCCCGCCGACCGCCGCATCCTGGGCGTGATCGATGCGGATCTTTTTCTCGGCACCGTGGATGCGCAACTGGCCCAGCAGCAGCGGCGGTTGATGGCGTTCTCAGGCGGAGCCGTGGTGCTGATCTCGCTGGTGAGCGTGCTGTTTGTCTGGTTGGTGATCGACCGGCCGGTCCGCGAGCTGGCCCAGGGAACACGGCGCGTGGCCCAGGGCGACCTGGAGTCCCGGTTGGCCGTGCGCACCGACGACGAATTAGGCGGCCTGGCCGCCTCTTTCAACAAAATGACTGGCGAGCTGGCCGGCGCGCGAGCTGAACTGACGGCCTGGGCGCGCGAATTGGAAGTGCGCGTGGAGCAGAAGACGCGCGAGCTGAAGCGCGCTCACGAGCACATGTTGCAAGTGGAAAAAATGGCTTCGGTGGGCAAGCTGGCGGCCGTGGTGGCCCACGAGATTAATAACCCGCTGGCCGGCATACTCACCTACACAAAGCTCTTGCGGAAATGGCTCGAGCGCGGCGAATGGGAATCGGCGCGGCGGGAAGAGGTGCGCAGCTCGCTCGAGTTGATCGAGGCCGAAAGCCGCCGCTGCGGCGAGATCGTGAAAAACCTACTGACCTTTTCCCGGACGGCGCCCATCCACTTTGAAGCTGCAAACCTACAGGGAGTCGTCGAAAGGGTGGCGCGGCTGGTGCAGCACCAAACGAACCTGGCCGGCATCCAGATACAGCTTGAGGTGGACCCGGCGCTGCCGAAGGTCTATTGCGACCCGGCCGCCATCCAGCAGGTGCTGCTCGCGCTGGTGCTCAACGCCATCGACGCCATGCCGCGCGGTGGAAATCTTTGGGTCCGGCTTCAGGGTTTGCCGGAATCGCAGGAGGTGCAGCTCCAGGTGAAGGACGACGGCAGCGGGATTGCTTCCGAGGTGCTCCCGCACCTGTTCGAGCCTTTCTTCACCACCAAAGAACGCGGCCGGGGCGTGGGTCTGGGATTGGCCGTCAGCCGCACCATCGTGGAGCGGCACGGCGGCCGGATTGCCGTTCACTCCGAGCCCGGCCAGGGAACTGTTTTCACTGTGACATTGCCGCGCGATGCCCGTGTTCCGGGGCCGGTGCCTGTCGCCGGAGAAGAACCTGCGAAAGCGAGGTGAGCAGCCGTGAGGAATAAGGGTCACCTGTTGATTGTGGACGACGAAGCCATTGTCCGGGACTCGTTGAGCAAATGGTTCCACGAAGAGGGGTATGAGGTCGGCTCGGCCGAAAGCGCCGCCGAGGCGCTCACCCGCCTCGCCGAACGCCGTTGGGATCTGGCGCTGGTGGACATCAAGATGCCGGGTACCGACGGCATTGAGTTGCAGCGTCGCATGCAGGAGATCGACCCGGAGATGGCCGTGATTATTATGACCGGTTACGCGTCGGTGGAGACGGCCGTACAAGCGCTCAAGAACGGCGCCTACGACTACGTCACCAAGCCCTTCGACCCGGACGACATCGCCCATACCGTGAGCAATGCACTGTCCCACCAGCGGGCACGGCAGGAGAACGTGCGCCTGCGCGAGACGGTTGCCGAAGTGGCGCGTCCCGCCGAGCTAATCGGGAAGAGTGCGGCGATGCAGCGTGTTTTCGAGGCCATCGAAACCGTGGGGCCGACCGATGCAACCGTTCTGGTCACCGGCGACTCCGGCACAGGTAAAGAGCTGGTCGCCCGGGCCATCCACGCGGCCAGCCCGCGGCGCTTCCACCCCCTGGTGGTGATCCATTGCGGCGCCTTGACGGAAACGCTGCTGGAATCCGAGCTCTTCGGCCACGAAAAGGGAGCGTTTACCGGCGCACAGTACCGCAAGAAGGGCAAGTTTGAGATTGCCGAGGGCGGGACCGTTTTCCTGGACGAGATCGGTGACATCAGCCTGAAGACGCAGACGGACCTCCTGCGGGTGCTGCAGGAGCGCGAGATCACTCGTGTGGGCGGCACCCAGCCGATCCGCGTGGATTTCCGGTGCGTGGCGGCGACCAACAAGGACCTGGAAAAACTGATCGCCGAGGGCACCTTCCGGCCGGACCTCTTCTACCGCCTCAACGTCTTCCGCATCGACATCCCGCCACTGCGGGAACGCCGCGAGGATATCCCTCCCTTGGTGGACCACTTCGTCCGGAAGTTTTCACAGGCCATGGCCAAGCGGATTGTGCGCGTCGCGCCGGAGGCGATGGCCTTGCTGCAGTCCTGCGACTGGCCGGGGAATGTGCGCGAACTGGAAAACGCCGTGGAACGGGCGATGGTGGTGGCCAGCCCGGCCGGAGAGGCCCCCGAGCTGCGTCCCGAAGACTTTACGCTGAAGCTCGACCGGAGCGGGGCGAGCTCGCGGACGCTCGAGGACGCAGAGCGGACGCACATCCTGCGCGTCCTGGAGGAGTGCGGAGGAAACCAGACGCGCGCCGCCGAGGCGCTCGATATCGACCGCGTGACCCTCTACAACAAGCTGAAGAGGTACGGCTGGAAGCGGCCAGTCCCGGCCCAGAAATAGATGGCGCCCATGAGCGTCCTGCATCTGGTGGAAATTGGCACACTCGGAGAAGACTTGCTCGAACGATTGCATACGGATTTGGCTGATGACTTTCGGTGGCGCTGTGAAGTCCTGCCGCTTCGGCTCGATCCGGAATTTGCCTTCCACGCCGAGCGCCAGCAATACCATTCCACCGAACTCCTGGAGCGGTTGCGCGCGCTCGCGGCCCCGACCACCTGGAGGTTGCTCGGCGTGACGCCGGTGGATCTGTACATCCCCATCCTGACGTTTGTCTTCGGCGAGGCGCAGTTGGAAGGCCGCTGCGCCGTTGTCTCCACGCACCGCCTGCGGCAGGAGTTCTACGGCTTGCCCGCGGATAAGAGTCTGCTGCAAGAGCGGCTGCGGAAAGAGGCCGTGCATGAGCTGGGCCACACGCTGGGATTGCGTCATTGTGAAGACTTTCGCTGCGCGATGGCTCCTTCCCACAGTGTGGAGTGGATCGACCTGAAAGAGTCTTCCTTCTGCGCCACGTGTGCGGCACAGGCGGGGGCAAGGCTGCCCGCCACAAATTTCTGACCGTCCCCGGGGTCAGCCCGGCCGTCCCTATCTTGCTTTCCCCGCTTGAATATTGACGTGGGCTAGGTAACGCAGGGGTGCTTTCCAACTGCGCTAACCGGCGCAGGCAGGCGACCCAAGAGGTTCACCCAAACCGTTAACCCATTTTTGTGCAAGGGGTTAGATGGCAGAGCCGATCTTGTCGGCTGGTACCCATCGTGCCCTTGAACAAGACGGAGGGCACGACCATGGCACCCCATTCAACCCTTGCACCACCCGAAGAGGGTCGGGAAACCTCGCCAACTGCGCCGGAGGGTCACGGCAGGCATCTGCCTCCGCTCCACTGGAACAAGAGCGCAGCAGAACTTCGGCGGCAACTGTTCGCAGATTCGCTAATGGAATTGAGCGGTACGCGCCCGGGTCGGCGCACGCTGGACTTCGTGGCGTCGCTGGTGGTGCACACACTGTTCATCGCCACGTTCATCTTGCTCCCGCTCTACTTTACCGAGGCGATTGACTTGAAGCAGTTCACGCAGACGTTTCTGGTGGCGCCGCCGCCCCCGCCTCCCGCGCCGCCGGCGGCCCCTGTTGTTCTCAAAGTGCGCGCCACGGCGCGGCGCGTTTTCATGACCGATGGCAAGCTGCTGGCACCTACAGTGATCCCGGAGAAGATCGCAATGATCAAGGAAGACGCGTTGCCACCGGATGTGGGCATCGGCATCGTCGGCGGAGTTCCCGGCGGCGTGCCGGGAGGGCAGGCCGGCGGAGTAATTGGCGGAATCATTTCGGGCGCTCCGCGGACCTATATCCCGATTGCGCCGACTCCGAAGGCTCCGATCCGGGTGGGCGGTCGTGTCATGCCGCCCAAGCCGATTTCCACGCCCGAGCCCGTCTATCCTCCCCTGGCGAAGCAGGCCAGGATTCAAGGCGAGGTGGTGATTGACGCGATCATCGATACGCAGGGCAACGTCGTGCAGATGCAGGTTGTTTCCGGACATCCACTTCTGATCCCGGCGGCAGTGGAAGCGTTGCGCAAGTGGAGATACCAGCCCACGTATCTGAATGAAGAGCCGGTCTCCGTGCAACTCTATGTCACGGTTCGCTTCCGGTTGGATTGACGGAAGCAAGAAGCCGAGAGACCCATGTCCTGGCGAGAAGCGTACCGCACCAAAATTGTTACGCCGCGGGAGGCCCTGCGCGCGGTCGAAAGCGGCTCGCGCGTGTACATCCATCCGGGCTGCGCTGAGCCGGAAACGCTGGTGGAGGCGCTCATCGAGCGCGCGCCGGCCGTGCGCAACGTCGAGATTGTCCACTTGCTCACCCTGGGCCGGGCCGACTACATCGCTCCGGAAATGGCCGGCCACTTCCGCCACAACGCGATGTTCATCGGCGCCAATGTCCGCGAGGCCGTAAACGACGGCCGCGCGGACTACACGCCCATCTACCTGAGCGAGATCGAGGGCCTGTTTGAGAGCGGTCAGATGCCGCTCGACGTGGCGCTGATCCAGGTTTCCCCGCCGGACGACCACGGCTTCTGCAGCTTCGGCGTGGGTGTGGACACCACGCTGACCGCCGCCAAGACAGCCCGCACCGTGATTGCCCAGGTGAACGACCAGATGCCGCGCACCTTTGGCGACAGTTTCATTCACGTCAGCCACCTCAACGCCGTCGTCGAAGTCTCCCGCCCGCTCAGCGAGCTGCCGCATGAGCCCATCACTGACCTGCATCGTGCCATCGCGTGCAACGTCGCCGGTTTGATCGAGGACGGTGACACTCTTCAGCTCGGCATCGGCGGCATCCCGGATGCCGTGCTGCTGGAGCTGACGGGGCGGCATGACCTGGGCATCCATACCGAGATGATTTCCGACAATGCCATCCCGCTGATCGAATCCGGCGTCATCAACGGCCGGCGGAAGTCGCTCCACCCGCGCAAGATCGTCCTTGGATTCGTGATGGGCAGCAAACGGCTGTTTGACTTTGTCCACGACAATCCCATTTTTGAGTTCCGGACCATCTCCTATACGAACAACCCCTTCGTTATCGCCCAGAACGACCGCATGGTGGCGGTGAACTCCACGCTGCAAATGGATATTACCGGACAGGTCTGCTCGGACTCGATCGGGCAGTACTTCTACAGCGGTTTCGGCGGGCAAGTGGATTTCATCCGCGGCGCGCGGCACTCCAAGGGCGGCAAACCGATCATCGCCATGCCCTCCACGGCCAAAAACGGAACCATCTCCCGCATCGTCCCGGTGCTGACGCCCGGCTCAGGCGTGGTGGCCTCGCGGGCTTCGATCCACTACGTCGCCACGGAGTTTGGCGTGGCCTACCTGCACGGCCGCTCGATCCGCCAGCGGGCGGAGGCGTTGATCCAGATTGCCCACCCGAATTTCCGTGAGCCGCTCTATGAGTACTGCGAGAAAACCAAATGGCTGCAGCGTCCCGATCGCGCAGTCGAGCTGCAAGCCGACCTGATAAAGAGGTGAGCGATGGCCGTTGCCCGCGGTTATGTCACGATCGACGTGGAAGAGTGCAAGGGATGTGGGCTGTGCATCGAGGCCTGCCCGCCGAAGTGCCTCGAGTCTGCGCCGGGACTGAGCGCCTATGGCGTTCACCCGGTACGCTACACCGGCTCCGACTGCACCGGCTGCGGCATCTGTTTCTATGTCTGCCCGGAGCCCGGCGCGATCGCGGTGTATCGCAGAACGCCTCCTCCCAAAGCTGTCCCCACCACGACCGAAACGGAGGCCCACTGTGCGGCAGCTCTGTAAAGGCAATGTCGCGGTCATGAAGGGAGCCATTCTGGCGGGCTGCCGCGCCTATTACGGCTACCCGATCACGCCGGCCAGCGAGATTGCCGAAGCCGCGGCGCTCTTCCTGCCGCAGGTCGGCGGCGTCTTTCTCCAGGCCGAAAGCGAAGTGGCTGCAATCAACATGGTGTATGGAGCAGCCTCTGCCGGCGAGCGCGCAATGACAGCTTCTTCCGGCCCGGGCGTCAGCCTGATGCAAGAAGGCATTTCGTATCTCGCCGGGGCCGAGCTTCCGTGCGTCATCGTGGACGTGATGCGCGGCGGCCCCGGGCTGGGCAACATCGCGCCGGAGCAGAGCGACTACTTCGCTTTGGTCAAGGGCGGCGGGCACGGCTGCTACCGCAACCTCGTCCTGGCCCCGGCTTCGGTGCAGGAGATGGCCGAGTTCACCATGCTCGCCTTTGAGCTGGCCGACCGCTACCGCAATCCCGCCGTCGTCGTCACCGATGGCTTCATCGGACAGATGATGGAGCCGCTCGAGCTCGAGCCGCGTGTCCTCGAAGCGCCGGACAAGCCCTGGGCCGTCCGCGGCACGCGCGACACTCGCCTGAACCTGATTACCTCGATCCAGCTCGAGCCTGATGTCCTCGAGGCGCACGTCCGCAAGCTCGAGGCGAAATATAAACAGGCCGAACAGCGTGAGGCGCGGCACGAGCTCTACCGCACCGAAAATGCCGAAGTCCTGCTGGTGGGCTATGGCATCGTCTCGCGCGTCCTGCGCTCGACGGTGGACCAGGCCCGCCGCCAGGGGCTCCGCGCTGGCCTGTTCCGCCCGATCACGCTGTGGCCCTTCCCGGCACAGGCCCTCCGCGACGCCGCAAGGCGTTGCCAGTCCGTCCTGGTCGTGGAGATGAGCACGGGCCAGATGGTAGAAGACGTGCGGCTCACTCTCGACGGGCGCGTGCCGGTTGAGTTTTACGGCCGGGTCGGCGGCAACGTGCCGCTTGCCGAGGAGTTATTGTCCCGGCTGCTCGCCCCGGTTGTCTCGGCCTCCGAGTGGGCCGTGTAAGGACGCCCGTTGCAGCGGTTGGCGTCCGGAAAGAAGAGGCGCAATGGCGGACCATCAGCTTGTCCTGGCAAAGTCGCCGGTCTTCTACAAGACCTACGAGCGCAAGTCCGAGCTCCAGCAGCAGACCCATTACTGCCCGGGCTGCGGCCACGGAGTGGCCCACAAGCTGATCGCCGAAGCCATCGCCGACCTGGGCTTGCAGGATCGCACCATTTTCGTCAGCCCTGTGGGCTGCTCGGTCTTCGCCTACTATTACTTTGACGTCGGCAACGTTCAGGCCGCGCATGGCCGCACACCGGCAGTGGCCACGGCGCTCAAGCGCGCGCGCCCCGAAAGCATCGTGGTTGCCTATCAGGGCGATGGCGACCTGGCCGCCATCGGCACGGCCGAAATCCTGCACGCCGCCAACCGCGGCGAAGCGATTACTGTCTTCTTCATCAACAACGCGATCTACGGCATGACCGGTGGCCAGATGGCTCCCACCACGCTGATCGGCCAGGTGAGCACCACCACGCCCTTCGGCCGCCGCGCCGCGAACGAGGGCTACCCGCTGCACATGGCCGAACTACTGGCCACCCTTCAGGCGCCGGTCTATGTCGAGCGCGTCGCGCTCTGCGACAACAAGAACATCATGCGCGCGCGCAAAGCTGTCCGGCGCGCGATTGAGCTGCAGCGCGAGGGCGCGGGCTTCTCCTTCGTTGAAATCCTCTCGCCCTGCCCGACGATCTGGAAGATGACGCCGGTCGAAGCGCGCAACTGGGTGCAGGAAAAACTCGTCCCCATTTTTCCGCTGGGTAACTTCCGCGACGCTCGCGCGCCCGCGCCCGGCAATGCCGCACCTCCACAGCGGCCGGTTGAGCAGGTGCTCGGATTGAACGAGAGTGCCGCCGGGCTGGCGCAGCAACGCACGTCGCGAGTTTCACAGCGCAAGAGCCTGACCATGATCGTAGCCGGCTTCGGCGGGCAGGGGATTCTCCTGCTCGGGCAGATCCTTGCGGAAATCGGATTGCGCGAAGGGCTGGAAGTGAGCTGGCTGCCTTCCTATGGACCGGAGATGCGCAGCGGCAGTGCCCATTGTCACGTCTGCCTCTCCGAGGAGCGTATCGGCTCGCCGCTCGTCGAACACCCCGACGTACTCGTGGCCATGAATGAGATCTCCCTGCGCAAGTTCGCTCCACAGATGCCAAGAGGCGGGCTGATCCTCTACAACGCCGAGTCCCTGCCGGCGGCGTTTTCTGCGCCGGACGTGAAAGTGATGTGTGTCCCCGCCTTCGAAATCGCCGACAAGCTCGGCGCGACCAAAGCCGCCAACGTCTTCATGCTGGGCGCGCTACTGGGGCTGACCGGCTGCTTACCGGCAGCCACGGCGGTGGCCGTGCTCGAGGCAACGGTGAAGAACGCTGACCTTCTCGAGATCGACCGCCGCGCGCTCGAGGCGGGAGTCGCCTTTGTGGGTGAGGCCGTGCCCGCAGGCTTGTCGCCCCGCTCAATCGAGAGAGGATAATTTTTGCGGTGCACTGAGGATTGCTTGATCTCTCTGTATAAGATCACGAGGGCAGCGGAGGAACGATGTCAGCCAGACGAGGCAGTCTTGTTTTGTCGATTCTGAGCACACTATTACTTGGACCGGTGCTGGCGTTGCATGTTGCCGGTCAGACGAAGCCGCAGGACACCTATATCTTGAAAGGCGGACCGCTTGGCGGAGTGAAGCTGGAACATAAGCTTCACGCCGAAGTTCGCGACATCAAATGCGAAACCTGCCACCACCCTTCCAAGCCGCAGAAGCCCTTGGCCGCTGCGCAACAGGCTTGTGGGACCTGCCACACCATGCCGGCCACACCCCCGATGAAGACGAACCGCATGATGGCATTTCACAATCCCACGGCAACTGCCGGGACCTGCATTGACTGCCACAAGGCAGAGAATGCCAAGGGCAAAGGGTCGCCCGTCAAGTGCGTTGACTGCCATAAGAAATCTAATGTCTGATTCAGATTGTCTTTGCCGGGGGGAGAGCAAAGCTGGGTCTTCTATCTTCCGCGGCCATCCAGTAAAAAACTCAGTTGCAGTCTCTGAAAGAGTGATTCAGCTGGAAAGCTGCCGATGACACAAATGTGGCTACAGGGCCCAGAGTGCTTTTCTTGAGTGCTTGTAACTGCTTGAAAACAGTGGTGCCGGCGGTGGGACTCGAACCCACTGCCCACATTGAATTTACGTAAGTTGTTGGTTTCACAGAATCGCTAGAAACGAGAAAAGCGTCCAAAACGCTCAAAACGCCCCATTTGGTTACGCGGCGGTTACGCAGAGCCGCCCCGACATTTCACAAGCTGCTAGTCCCGCCTGCGGAATGCCGCGTTCAGCGAGCGCGGAGGGATTATCCTGACCCTGCGGTCGGCCTAAAACAGAGAGGAAAGTTCGTGGACGCGGAAGAAGTCATTAGCAACAATGGGTTGCCGCCCCAGCTCGCCGCCGGGAGGTTTCGTCAGATGCCGACCAGGACCGGTTCTATCCAGGTCAGCCTAAACAGGAGTTAGCCTGCCATGGCGAAGATACCCTCTTACCTCCTTAACTTGGCTGGAGAATATCGCATCTGCAGCGAACTGAACAAACGCGGCGTCTTCGCCACGGTGACGTACGGTAATCGGAAAGGCGTCGATGTGTACGCCATCAGCGACCGAAAGGAGCGTGCCCTCAAAATCGAGGTGAAGACGAGCCAGCGAGACAACTTCGTCACGAGCATCGCCCAGAAGCGCTTGGCTAACTATCCGCACGCCCCGGATTTCTGGGTGCTGTTTCAGATTCTGCCTGACCAAAATGCGACGTTCAAGGAGCGGTTTTTCGTCCTGACGCACCAAGAAATTTGCACAGCGCAAGAGGCGCGAAATAAGCCCTATGCGGAGAAGTACTTCGCACGCTACGGGAAGCAGCCAGACCCGTCCAAGGGGGTCGACAACGTCACCGTTGCGGACGTCGAGCAGTACGAGGACCAGTGGTCGAAAATCGTCGGACGCCTCGGCGATCCGGCGGCAGACTAACCACCCGCTGCCGGACTTCGTCATGCAAGATATCCTGCATTATCCGCAGTCCAGCTTCGCCGCTCAGCCGCTCCACCTCCGGCCGTTCACGCCCTCCCGGCCGTCGGGTGCAGCCTCTTGTTAGACAGGGCCGTTACGACAGAGCATCTAGCAATCGCGCCGCGACCAGCCCCATGCTCTGCACCGCCGTGCGCGACTGCGTCTGCGTAACCGTTGTGAGAAAGGGTCGGCCGTGCCCCGTACCCTCTCGATTTCGCAGTCGGTTAACAGCACAAGCCAGCTCGTATAGGGCAAAGTCCATCTGTTCTTCCGCAGTAGGGCTGGGCTTCTTCACCGCGCACAATCCCGCTGCCACGAACGCCTGCCCGAGCAGCGTGGGAAAGTGTGCGCTCTCAGAGCAATTGCCGAACCGCTGAACCAGAACGTGAGCGGCAACTGCCTCAACAAGATCTTTGCCCGTGCCGGTGACAAGGGCTGCGTCGAGGACGCCGCGCCCGACGCGGCGTCCGAAATGCCCGTCCGAGCCGCGAGCCGAAAAGCGGACTTGCTACGCTCTGACCGAAAGGGAGGTCTTGCTCCACTTGGATCAACACTGCCGCGTTACACCAGATCTATGTTGGCCGGCGGCCAGCTTCCGAGAAGGCGACTACACGGACATGTGCCCGCTGGCCGGGCGGCAAAGCGTTCATTCCCACGATAGTTTCCGAGTGCGCGACCAACCGTTCTCAATCGCCTCGCCCACTCTAAACGTGGTGCGTTGTACGGCCAATAGAAGGGGAGCCGACCTTGCAGGCGGAATTGTCGATGTGGCCGTCGGATCGATACTTGAAGTGGCCTTCAGCTTATTAGGGATTAGCAGGATTCAAGGTGAGGTGTCGCGGCGGGTCTACCTGCTGGCTTCCTGTAATATGAGGGTGACGACCGCTTCCCGGCGGCCACAGCGAAGCAACAATAACTCCCGACGCTGGGCTGCGGAATGGAAACAGTGCGATGAGGGTCTGTATACATCGGGGAACGAAAGAGATCGGGGGCACCTGCGTTGAGATTGAATCAAGGAACACACGTATCGTCCTGGATGTTGGATTGCCGCTAGATGTCACTACTCCAGATGAGATGCCGCTGCACTCAATCCGCGGTTTCGAGACACCCGATGCGTCGCTGCTCGGTGTTGTTATCTCGCATCCCCACCCAGACCACTACGGTCTAGCATACCGTCTGCCGGATCAGACGCTATTTCTCATCGGCAAGGCCGCCCAATCTATTCTGGCGGCAGCGGACTTGTTCACACCAAGCGGGACCACATTCGGAAACGTGGGGTATCTGGAAGATCGAACGCCCATCATGCTCGGTCCATTCACTATTACGCCGTTTCTCGTGGATCACTCGGCCTATGACGCCTACGCTGTCCTGGTTGAGGCAGATGGCAAGCGGCTTTTCTATTCGGGTGACTTGCGAGCGCACGGCCGCAAAGGAGCGCTCTTCGAGAAGCTCGTTCGTCAACCGCCCGAGCGGGTGGATGTGCTGCTTATGGAGGGAACAACCATCGGTCGTGACAATCAGGCGTTCCCGACAGAGGCGGCTCTGGAGCAACGTTTCGTGGAGCTTTTTCAGCAGACGGCGGGAATGCCGCTGGTCTGGTGTTCCGGCCAGAACATCGACAGGCTCGTGACCGTAATGCGGGCGTGCATCAAGACAGGACGGCAGTTCATCATCGACATGTACTCCGCCCATGTCCTGCGGTCGACTGGCAGCCAACAACTGCCCCAGGCGGGGTGGGATCACATCAAAGTGTTCCTGCCGAGCGCTCAACGACGGCAAATCATCCGGCGAAGTGAGTTCGACCTCGCCAAAAGCTACGGCCCTTGGCGAATCTTTCCTGAGCAGCTTGCTCAGGCTGCTGCAACCTCCGTAATGCTTTTCAGGCCGAGCATGATGAAAGACGTCGAGGGAGCTTCGTGCCTGGTGGGCTCCAGGCTCATATACTCGCTCTGGTCAGGTTATCTGAAGGATGCGAAGACAAAGCCGTTTCGGGAATGGCTCCATCGGCACGGGATTCCTCTGAACGAGTGCCACACGTCAGGGCACGCTGCGGTGCAGGACCTGGTGAGACTGCGACTCGCCTTTCCGAACGCCCCGGTGGTGCCCATTCATACCGTCAACGCCGATCGGTTCGAGGAACTGTTCGGGAATGCTCAGCGCCGGAAGGATGGTGAGTGGTGGACTGTCTGAAACACATCCACCAGGCCATCACGGCTCGCTCGAATTACTGCCCCGAATCAGGACTGTCTGCCGCTGAGAGACCGGAGTTCAACTACCCGCGCACCGGTGATTGTCGGCAGTTCTGCCGCATCGTCCCAGCTCCCCTCGACAGCGACAAAATGGATGTCGAACCATCTTCCAAGAGCATCGACCAGTTTCCAGAATGGCGGCCAAGCCTCGGAGGGAAATGCCCCGGCGTGCAGCCCCAGACAGCTAGACCAGTATTCATCCGGTGCGACACCGACCAAGGTTACCTTGTCCAAGGTCGCAGGAAATTCCGAGGGAGACCCTCCAAACCAACGCACAGCCTCGACCCAGTGGTCTCTGAGTTTCGGCCAGACCTTGCGGATTGCGAATCCGTAGGCTGCTACTTCCACCAGCATTCTAAGAGGAGATTCATTGGAATTGTGCTTCTTCAGCTCGTTTGGCACTGGCAGAAAGTCCGTTCCGATGCCGAGCAGGTCGATCTTGCCCCAGTATTTGTCTTTGCGAGAGGCCTGTAAGGGATATTGATACGCCTGAATGCGGTTGCAGACTGGAACGTATTCGTCCGAGCCTGTGGGTCCCCACTTCCCGTACATTTCCCGTTCCCATTTATCTTCCTCGTGTGTCAGCGGAGGATTCGTCATGCGATCCAAGCAGAAGTCCTTATTACGTTCCGGGGCCTTATTGATTGTATTTTTGACGAGATTGTCGAGGTTCGACAGAATGTCCTTGGTTTGCTCCTTCGCAAAGGCGAGTTGGAATCTGAACGAATCGCGCCCCTTCCTTGAGTTGGCGAGTTCATGCAGCCCCAGACGGAGATTGGGATCAATCTTGCGAACTTTACTCGCCATCTCAGTTTGCCTCCGCAAGCAGGCAACTCTGCCCCAATACTTGAATAGCACAAGTTCCGTGATTGGGTGCGATTTTCTTCAAAGCAACCTCGCTGGGTCAAAAACGCGCGGGTGGCCCAGCGTTTGGAATCGCTCTCCGCCACAACGCTCTGTCCACTTGAACGGATGACGGCGTACCCGGAAGTAATCCACTTGTCTGTATAACGAGCTTTCCGGAAAATGAGACAACTACGGTTCGGAAGCGTATCCGATCGCTCTCGGACAAGTCACGTCATGTTTTCTGAAAGCCTGCAAGAACAGTCTTTCCCACCAGGTAAGCAAGGTTGTTCCCGAAAAATGGCCGTGCCGGAGTAGGGCGCCGTTTTTCTCGGAAGAGGATTAAGGGTCCCGGGGCTTTTTACCCCGCTGGCGTACCGGCATAATTTTTCTCAAGTATCACATCTGCCCCCGGTGCCGCCCGGAATGTGGGCCCGCACTCCTCGGGAGCTGCTGGACATCTCCATCGAGGGAGCGCCGGATCGGCGACTCGCATTCGGCGTGAACAGGGAGCAAATAGCAACGCTCGGCCTCTGGCCCCTTGAGTACATGAACTTTCTCGAAGTACTCGATGCGTGCCTGGAAAGCAGACAAGAAATCAGCCGAAAGAAGCGCAAGAAGTTCGCCAAGGCTCACGGTCACTCTTTCCACCGCGCGATGACTGAGAGGGCCACCAGGTGATTAACTTAGGTGCGAATGGGTTCAGGCTGCACCCGCTCGCGCCTACCCGAAGAGAAAAGCAGCCTCGGAGCGGAATAGCTAAGGGATATAACCCGTGGTCAATTCTGGAAAATACTACTTTACTTTTAGTCATAAACGTAGTAGGCTAGGGGTGGCAGTGAATTGGCAACAAGCCCTTATTTTACTATGGGTTACGGGTATAAACGGCTGCAAGCGCGGCTGCCAGGCCCCAGGGGCCGTTTTAGGCCCCCGGCTAGGGGGTACCCCTACCCCGGCCCTAAACGGGGCCCTGCGGGGGCCCTGGCGCCTACTGCCCGGCCCCCTGCGGGCGGGCGTACCCCCCGTAGGCGGGTACCGGGCCGGGGCGGGCCGCCCTACGGGGCCCCCCGCGCGGCGGGCTACGGGAGGCTACCCGTGGAACGCCTACTAACCGTACGCGAAGCCGCCCGGCTACTAGGCGTCCGGGAGCAGAGCCTGTATTTGTGGGTCAGCTTGAAGCGCGTACCGCATCGCAAGATTGGTCGCCTCGTACGTTTCACGATGGGCGACCTTGAAGAGTACGTGGAACGGCAACGGCAGCTTCCAGCGGCACGAGAAAATGAGCGTTTATAAGCGAGGCGTCCACTGGTGGTACAGCTTCTGGTTCGAGGGGCAGCACATACAGCAGGGAACGAAAGTCACCAGCCGAAAACTTGCCTCGAAGATGGAAGCTATCCACAAGGCGCAACTCGCTCTTGGGAAATACGGGTTGGGCCCAGTTAAGGCAGTTCCAAGGTTCGCTGACTTCGCAGACCACTACCTTGACTACAGCAAAGCAAATAAACCGGCCTATGGAGTGGAGCGCTACTACGTCCCGAAGGCATTAGTTCCCTTCTTTGGGAAATTCAGATTGAACGAAATCGGTGCGAAGTTAGTTGAAAACTACAAGCAGCAGCGCCTGGGCGAGGGTTTGAAAAAATCATCAATCAACCGCGAAGTCGGCCTACTCAAATCCATGCTGAGCACCGCGGTCAAATGGGGAGACGTCGATAAGAATGGGACTCGGGAAGCAAAGCTCTTCAAGCTGGACGAGCCTCCTTCAGACCGCGTGTTGTCCTTTGAGGAAGAAGAAAAGCTGCTAGCGGCTTGCGAAGGACCTGAATTACGAGGTCGGGCTCCTCACCTGAAAGCGATTATCCTAGTCGCTCTCTACACGGGGCTGCGCCGTGGAGAGATCCTTCGGTTGCGCTGGGCGGACATCGATTTCGATAACAATCTCCTGATCGTGCGGCGATCGAAGACCGCCGCAGGACAGGGGCGGCGCGTAAATCTGAACACTGTGCTTAGGGAGTTGCTCTGGACGTTGCGTCAGAAGGCAGAGAGCGAATGGATCTTCCCGTCACCTGATAGGTTTCAAGAGCCGGACAAAGCAGCGAAGCACATCCGCGACATCAAACACGCCTTCGGCCAGGCCTTAAAGCTCGCCGGCGTTACACCTATCACGTTCCATCAGCTGCGCCACACTTTCTGTACTCGGTTGGCCAACGCTGGCGTTCCATTGCCTGTGATCCAGGACCTGGCCGGTCACGCTTCGATCCTTATGACCCGTCGGTATACCCACCCCGGCAACGAATTGAAACAAAAGGCGGTTGAGCTGCTTTTGGCCGGTCGAAATGGGGCCGAAACAGCTACGAAATCCGCTACGCCGGTGGAAATGCAGCCGGAGCGCCGTGCGACGGAAAAAGGGCAAGTAGTTCAGTTTAGGCGGCTTGCGAAAGGGGCGAAGCGTGAAGAAGTGGCTCAGACCTCTACCTAGGGGAGGTAGAGGTCACAGAAATTGGCCTTGCAAACGAAGGGAGGGCAACGGGTTGAAGCGTCCCTGCGGCTCGCGACAGGAACTATGAAGGCGTTCTTTGTAAATGACCGGTTGGCGTTCGGCAGCGCGATCAAGACTTGGCGCCACGTGGAACAGCTCCGAGCCCTGGGTATCACCCACGTCATCAACCTCCGCCGCAGCACAAACAACAAGAGGGCCCAGCAGTTCAAGCATCTGTGGCTCCCGTTCAAAGATGACAAGAAGCCCCGCCCGGCTTGGTTCTACTCTCGCGCCGTCCGCTTCTACCTACGCGCTATGCGGCGGGCCAACTCCAAGCTCTTCGTCATGTGCCACCACGGAATCTGCAGGAGCCCAGCCCTGGCATATTTCCTTCTTCGTGGGTCTGGGATCAGTCCGAGTAAAGCTCAAGCCCTCATTCGCCGAGCTCGCCCCTGCGCTCAGGTCGTTCGGGCCTATCGTGAATCAGGTGAGGATTTCATATGTGAATCCAACCAATCGAGTCAAGGAGTAGAATGAGACCGATGAAGAGGATGCCCAACTACGAGAAGCTCGTAGCGCATGTGAACCGCAAGGACTGGTGGCACGTCCCCCCGGTTGACCCAGACGCCTACCGCAGACGCGGAAAGTTTCTGGCGTCGACTTTTGCTGAAGCTGAGTTTTGGGGCCGTCCGCTTGACGAGCCGCAGAAGGTGAAGGTCGCGCACCCTCTACTCGGTGACGAGGCTACTATCGAGAAGGCTCTCTTTGGGCGATGCGTCTCCAGGGAGGACATCAAGATGGAAGAGCGGTGGGCGCTAGACGCAAGGATGAAGCGAGCAGCCCTAGCCAGTGGATACGACTCCATCGTGCTGATGACCCCAAAGGCGTTTACCGAATTGAAGGCCCGTGGTAGGCTTCCGCGCAGCCTGGAACTGAATATCCTAAATGTCAGTGTGGACGGTGACAGCCAGTTGACCGAAACAGGGAACCGCCCCCAGCCCGGCCACATATACAAGGCGGATTGTATCCGCAAGATGGCCGCGTGGCCCGCAGCCGTGCCCCCGTTGGCGCCTATTGGAATGCCTGCGGAAGCAAGAACCTAAACTGTGCGAAAAGGTCTTTCCTCCCAGGTGTCAGGGTTTTCAAGAATTGGATGAAACGAGAGGTCAACTCTTCACCCATCCTTTGTAGCGGCCATTCCTTGGCGTAACTGGAACGCGAGTATGAGACGTGCGAGAGCATTCTGTTTATCCGGTTGCGCTCGTCGGGCGCTACCTCTATCCAGTCAGTGATTTCGAAGTTCCATCCCGATGGGTTGAAATCAAATGCCAAGACGCTATCGAGGGCTACGGCGTAGCGGTCGGGGCTCTTGGAGTCTGGTTGGCGTTGTCCGTGCGTTGGATACAAGAAATCCCGAACATTGCGGAAGTGCACGAGGAACGACTCAATAGCCATGTTGCGAAAAGCGGGGTTGAGCAGGGGCAAGAACAGCCAAAGAGCGAGCACGTTACACAGCATCTCAACTTCGTAGTAGATATTTCCGGCTGCATTCCGCAGGTCTTCATCAGTGCGGGGCGGTCGCGTGTTTACAACAAGGCCTGTGCTCCCATCGCAATTTGCGCTCCTGTCCATTCTGGTGGAATCAATCAACGCAGAATTTTTCTTGAGGCGGAACCCTGTCTCCAGGCGGCGAAGGCGTGCCACGCATCCACGCTATGGCTTACGTCGACCTTCTGAGCGCCGGTGATTGCCGGGACATTCACGTCGATTCGGGATTCCGGTGCGGGTACCGTGTGCTCGACGTGAACATCGCAATGCCGAAACGTCATGGCCGAGATTGACTCGCCGGGCTGTGTTTCTCTGGCCGCCTCGATTGCTTTGACGATAGCCGAACTCGTAAGCGAGGCAGCTAGCAGCAGAACGCCCCCGACCGCGAAACATCGCGCATTTTTCATCGTCCCTCCTGCGAGGAAAAGTGTAGCAGACCAGGCTTTGAAGAGATAGCCACAGAGACAAAGAGCCCACAGACCGAAGGCATCGTGGGCGCGCCGCGTGGTAGAATGATTCCATGAACGGCAAACCTATTCTGACTGGTTTGACGCTCGCACTTATTGTCTTTCGTGAAGTTGCGCCACACAAACAAAATTACACGCTTGTCGAACATCCCCATTACGACCGGGAGATGCACACCGATTCCGTTGCTAGCACAGCAGCGCCTGTCAGCGCATCCGGCGGGCAAGTCGCGTTTGACAACGAAGCCTTTTCGCCATCTTTACCGTGGGCGCGCTGGTGGCGAGCGGATGAGAGCCGGATGGTCGCCGTGCAAGGAATGATGCGACTTGGCGTGTAATGGTAGGGCCGGGTGGACTTGAACCGCCAACACCGAGTTTAGGAAACCACTGCTGTATCCATCTGAGCTACAGGCCCACGGCATCAAAAGGACAGTCTAACTCGAACCGGCCTTCAGCAACAGCCCCTGAAGAGTGAGCTTGGAGAGTACGCCGCCAGGCGTGTGTCATGCACGGGGCCACCCCGGTGCCTAAAGAAGAAAGGCGCGCTCGCTGCCGGAGAATAAATCGAGGCCAGCCGGGTGTTGGTGTGCGGGAATCTTCTCCGTGCTAGACTCCCCGACAAAATGAGTATAACGGACGATGGGTTACTCCTGTCGGCCATACGAACGAGGCACAAATGGAGCACATAACCAGCCGCCCGAAAGTGGCGAGCACCCCTTCCGAGATGGAGGAGGGGGTTTTCTTCAACCTGTGGCAGAAGAAACTATGGCCGTACAAGATGGTGTCCGTCGGAGACATCCTCTACTGGTACGAAGCTTCCTCGGGCAAGATTTTGTGGCGGACCCGAGTCGTGGTTGTGGATAAGTTCGAATATGACGACCTGAAAGACGCCGGGGACCAAATCGAAAGGAAATTCGGCCCATTCGACCGGAAGCAGCACTACTTCAACGACGCTCATGGACGCGGATTCTGCCTGGTCTACAAGGTTTCGCCGGTCGAACGGATGAGCATCCCGAAGCCCGATGGCCTCCGGTTTCCACACCAAGGATGGTTACGAGTGGACTCGGTAGCTGGCCGCAAATGGCTTGGGATACGAGGGGCTGCGGAGCCCCCGGCAGCTCTTCCGCTCACCGTTCACGAGCGCTACAGCAGGCACGAAATCTACGGTGCGGTAGGCATCAGATTCTCTGCGCAGAACCGCAGCCAAATAGTGGGCCTATCACCACGTTGCCCAGATGGGGGCTACATCCTTTTCATAACCTTGAACAAGGAGAGCTATCCCCCAACCCAGGACTATGACGACCAACTTTACTCTGACCGCTTGCTTTGGATTACTCGCCGGGGTCGCGGGGAAGGACATGAGGATTACGTTCGGCTCCGACAACCCGACACGCGTGTGTCCCTTTTTGTGCGAAACAGCCCGGGCGAGGGTTTCGTTTACGCGGGAGAGTTGGAGTACGACCGTCATCGCGAGATTCCCGGCAAGTCACGTCAGGAAACACAACAGTCCTATTCTTGGAGATTGAAGGTCTCACTACCCGATGAACTTTTGTTGGAGCTCACGTTCGGCCATGCGAAACGCCGCCAGAGAATGAAGCCTGGGAAGCCACGAGCCGGTCGGAATCCTGTCGACCTGAGCGAATTCAAGAAAGCATTTCACTATGCGCTGGGCACCCTCGACAGAACAGTTGTCCCAGAACATCACAATTATCAGGTTCGCCTCCAACGATTTCTTGTTGAGAAGGGTTTGCGGCCGGAGTTTGAGCGGGACTACCTGGATGTGTCCTTCGAGCTCAGTGGGCAGCGGTACATCGGCGAAATCAAGGTTACTCGTTACCTCTCATTGTCTGAGGCCTTCCGCACTGCACTGGGCCAGTTGTTGGAGTACGCCCATGTCAGGTTTGAGGAACCGCCTCGAATGGTCATGTTCCTCGACCAGCCCCTCGATGCCCAACGACTGAAACTGGCGGCCCAGCTCAAAGTCGCAGTGGTTGTGGGTCACGAAGACTCCTTCAGACTGATGGGGGACGGGGGCTCCCATGTCCTGGTTCAGTTCTTTGACTAGGGCGTGTGGGGTGACCGGGCCGAGTTCTTGTACCAGCGAGTGGGAGAAGTCTACATCACAGCCCAGGGCTGTGAATCTGTGCTCGGTGGCTGGCCTGGGGAGAGTCGAACTCCCGACACGTGATTTAGGAAACCTATCTCATTTCGTTATCCTGTTGGCTCGCTTTGCCTTTACCTGCGTTTTAGAAGCCCGTTTTAGCTCGTATTCGGGCGTTAGTGTTCCCAAGTTGTTCCTAAGTTTTGCATGAACCCCTCGGTTGAGACAATTCCCGATGGGCACAGTTGCCGTGCGGCACGCTCCGCGGTTTGGACCGGATCCATTCTACTCGCCGCGGAAAGCTATGTTTGTGACCAACGCTTATCTCGCAACGTAACGTTACGTTAGATTCTGAGGGATCGATGGCGTGTGATAGGGGTCACTGTGCGAAAAGGATTCTGACAGGTTTTCTACGAGCTTCCAGCACAGTCCACCGCTTTGACTCGCATACAATTTACGTGTTGCGCCTACAACTGACGATGTTGCTGGGCCGAAAGGAAACCGTAACGGCACCACACCCGGTTGGACTAGAAGGCGTACTGCCCCGCAACTGATTGAGAAGGCTGGCTCCCCGGGCAAGACTCGAACTTGCAACCCTTCGGTTAACAGCCGAGGAGGTCAAAAATCTAAGTGCCCTATCTGGTGTCGCTTACAAGAACGTCGGAGCCATTCAATCCTCTCTAACTGCACCCAATCCTGCACCCAAGAAGGTATTTGCAAACAGGTCGAGAATGTCCTACGAGCCAGTTTCCGGATTGCCAACAATTCGCTGGGCAGACCACTCGCGTTGCCATGCCGGAGCTCAGTGGGATGTCTCGATTGCGTAGTGGTCAATCTACTCTTGATGCATGGGTGCGGCTGTTCCGTCGGACCACTTGGCAACTTCGACTGCGAACACAAGAATCGGCGGCAGCCCTTTCGCCTGGGACGGTTCCTTCGACGATAAGAACCAGTAAGGACCGGAGACAACTGGCGAGCCCAATGCGCCAGCCCCCCAATTCTTGCCGTCCTTGAGCGCGGTAAAGAACATCAGATGTGGTCCGTTGTGATCCCCTTCGTCGTATAGATATGCCGACTTCGACATCATGAACGCCATAGCGCCGTTTTCGAGATCTGGCAGTTGTTTGTTGTCGAACGCCGCCTTAACGGCCGACACGATCTCCGCCTTAGAGTGGCCGGCCATCACCATCCTCGTCCGCAGATCAGCGATTGGCAATATCGATCGCGCAGTTTGGCGATTCAGGCATTCGGCACCTCTCACTTTCGGGTTCCAGTACTCAGGCGAGTCAAATGCCGCCATCCAGCTTCTTTCCACCATACAGACAAACCCATTCTTTCCTCGGACAGATGTTTCATAGCCTTGCCGTCCCAGGACCAGGATCGTCGCGTCGCTGGATATGGAATCGGGAGCGGCGCTCCGCGCCAGCAGAATCTCAGCATTCCTTTCCATTAAGTATTGGTCAACAGGCGCCATTTTCGGATATTTATCCGACTGTGCCGCCGCCTTCGGCACAAGGAAACAGATGCCGATTACCAGGACCATAATCGTGCTGCCCCTGGCCATGATACTGATCATTCTTTCTCTCGTGCTTTCCCTCGTGGGCGCCCTCATCGCGAGGCATCCTTTCTCCGTCGCCGCTCGCTCTCCTTTATGATTTCGCTCAAATCCGCAACCGGCCGTATTTCATTCGTTCCTAACTTCATGCCTGGATGCTGCGAGATAAGCTGAATGGCATGATTGAGGTCTCGCGCCTCAAGGATGAGAAGGCCGGCGAGCTGTTCCTTGGTTTCCGCATAGGGGCCGTCGGTCGTCGCGACTTTGCCGTTTTTCCAGTACAGGGTCACGGCGGTCTCCGGAGGCTGAAGAGGTACTTCGGTAGCAACATGTCCGTTGGCGCGCAGACGGTCGTTATACTCAAAGCATTCGTCGAACATTGCGTGTTGCTCGTCCTCGGTCATCCCTTCGAATTTTCCTGGCTCCATGTATCCCAAACAGATGTATTTCATTGTTCTTCTCCTCCTGGTCGGAGCCAGCGGCACAGCTGTCGCAGATTTTTCTGTCACTGTTTCAAGTAACGAAGCGCAATACAACCTGATTTGAAAATCTTTGACTCAACAAGTTTTAGTTGCAATCTCTCCGGCAGGCTAACACCTTCCAACAACCGTCTCCCTTCTCCTGCAACGATTGGGTTAACGACAAAACGATATTCATCAACCAGACCAAGCTCTATAAGTTGCGAAGGAATACTTACACCACCGAGTAAAATATTCTTGCCTTGCTCTTGTTTCAATTTAAGTACTTCGTCGTGAAGGTTCGTACGAACAATTCTCGTATTTTTATCTTCAGCGCTCTCCAATGATCGTGAAAAAACAATTTTGTTGATGGAGACAAATGTTTGGGCAAATTCGTTCGATGCTTTTGACATCGACTGGTTTTTTGCGACTTCAGGCCAAAAAGGAACCATCAATTGATAGGTCTTGCGCCCAAAGACGCCCAGGTCAACACTTCGCATGAGGTGCGTAAAATATTCATGTGTTTCATCATCGCCAATTTGTTTGGTGTGGTCGACGCAGCCATCCAGGGTAATGTTGATTGCGAAGATTACGTTTCTCATTTGATTGTCCTGACCTTGCGCGCTGGATCGTTCATCCTATAGTCGTCGCGCACTGAGAAAATCGACAGGGCGCCCAACCCGGCGCGAATGTTTATAGACTTCCGATTGAGACTGCGCCTGCACGCTCGTAATTCATGATAATGACGCCATTCGAGCCGACTATGCTTTCCGTCACCTTGAAGGCCGCCGGGATCGTGCCATCCGCAAACAACCGCTTTCCAGCGCCCAACGTGAGCGGATATATCATCAGCCAGAACACATCGACCAGATCATGCTTGATAAGCGTCTGAAGGAGATTGCCACTTCCCCAAACGTGTAGATCCGGCCCTTGCTCTTGCTTGAGCTTGGCGACTTTTTCTGCAATATCTCCGTTCAAAAACACGGACGGCTGCCATTCGTGGGAAGTCCTGGTATTCGAGGCGACGTACTTGGTTGCCGTGTTGACGCCCGGCCATACATCCCCATGTTGAGGCCAGAAGTGCGCCCAAATGTCAAAGGTTTTGCGTCCTAACAGCAGGTCGAACGGCATGTTCATCTGCTTTTGCAGGGCCGCTCCAAGGATGTCGTCATCATATGGCGCTGCCCACCCCCCATACGCGAAGCCGTCGCCTGTATCTTCTTCCGGCCCGCCCGGAGCTTGTATGACTCCATCAAGGGAGAAATGTTCAAGCACAATAATTTTTCTCATGACTGAGTTCCTTCGAGTCCTATCTGATTTTGTTTAATTTACGGCTGTCCCCGGTTTTCGATGAGCCAGGTAATGCCACTTGGAAGCAGGGCTGCTGACCCGGCTCGCGGCACCCCGACACCGGCCCGTCAGGCCGACATCGCTGGCAGTGTTGTCACTGCCGCTCAGTTGCCTCAGTCGGGCCTCCAAACCGCGCGCACCTCGACCGGCGCCCGACAGGCGATGGCAGCCTTGCGCCCCCACGCAAGTGCATCATCCAGGTTAGCGGCTTCCAGCACCCAAAAACCGCCTATGTGCTCCTTGGTCTCCAGGTACGGCCCATCGGTGATGAGCACCTTACCATCGGGCTGCGCCCGCAGCGACCTCGCGCTGCTGGCCGCGGAGAGGCCGCCAACGAAAATCCTGACACCGGCAGCCACCATCTCATCGTTGAGCGCGTCGATATCGCGGGACATCGCTTCGGTCTCGGCGGACGGGTCGTAGTCGTCGGGGTGGTGAATAGCAACCAAATACTGCGTCATGATTTCTCCATTCTCCTGTAACGGTCTTCGGGCGGGCCGGTTGCCCTGCCTTCACGATATAGTCGAACGGCCGGACCGGAATTCGACAAATCGTCCAAGAAATTTTGCTTCTTCCGCGCTTTAGAACTATGCTTTGCGCCTTGTCATCTCAATATCCGCATCGGCTTCTGATTTATTTCAACTGCCGAATCCGCTCTTGCAGGAATTGCCGCTCTGGTTCCTGTTGGGTCAGCGCCAGAGCTTTCTCATAAGAGGACCGAGCCTCAGCCG
>CAZHLD010000027.1:0-12858 GCA_964533185.1 uncultured Acidobacteriaceae bacterium
GTTTCGGCTGCCGAAAGTGTGAGAGGAAAAGCCGCCCGCACGGCTCGAGCGGCTATTGCCGGCCCTGCCTGGCCAAGATCACCAACCGGCTCAAGCAGGTGGTCGCCGAACTCGATAAGGAACGAGGTGTAGGGGATTATCGCCGGGAGATGGAAGCGCTCACCCGGCGCGCCACTACCGCCGAAAGGTTCCTTGGCTAACGATGAGGTCAGGCGCAGGCTTGGGAACGGGGTGAGGGGCTGCGTGTGGCCGTCTGGTCGTGCTGCTGAGTGCCCGTCCGGGGCGAAGAGCTAGAGGCCCGTCAAGACTCTAGCATGGTCTCGCAAGAAAAGGACTCGCCCTACTGCCCAGCTATTTTTTCTTTCCCCGGCTGATGGATCTGGCAGCGGCGCGCCTTCTCTTTCTCCAGCGTCGAACGCGGTGCGCATCCCTGTGGGCCGGAGAGCAAAATGTCTGGTCCGGTCTCTTCCTTTTGAAAGTAGCTTGGCACTCCGGGCAGATGGCGGCTGATCTGGAACCGAAAAACAGGTAGGCATAAAAAGCGCTTCTCATGCTGAGACAAAAAATGGCTGGGACAAACTTCGCCCCTCGCTGGCGCTGATAGTGCCGTTCCATCTCGCGCCGATATCTGGAGACCGGCTTGCCTTCGGCTCCGATTGCTACCATCCAACCGCGCTTCGGGGGCTTGCCTTTCCACCACAGTACAAGGCATGCTTCCTGGAGGTTCGCAGAAACCGCAGTGCTCAATGCAATGAACGGGTCTGCGCTGGCGATGAACGCGCCCATCAAAGCCTGCTGGCGCGCAGTTACCTTTGCGATTCCGAGCGGAAACTCTTCCCGCACGGCCTTCTGCAGGGATTCGGGAGGAAAAACCGACTCAGCGCTGGCCTGGAGCTGATCGAACGTTTTATCTCCTCGACGGATGCCCGCCCCTATTAGCTCTAAGTTAGCGAGGACCTTCTTTCCGTTCACGTCCAGGCAGTGGAATGCGGATTGGAAATCGGGTTCCCCGAAGACCTTGACGTAACTCAGACCGGCAGCGGGGGCGAACGTCATCCACCCGTCGGCCTTCTTCCCTTCCTTGCAGGGAATGAGGATGGGCAGCCCGTTACGCTGTGTTACGGCTTTTCTCTTGCTGCGTTGCATACGCGAAACCGTATCAGGTACCCTATCAATTGTCAATAGGGGCGGGCAGTGAAAGCGAAAGATGCGGGCCGGGGGCCGCGATCGGTTTAACTTCCGGGGAGATCGCCTGGCGGTAAGGCATGAAGCCAGGCGAGACGGGAAGTCTTTGTGCGGTTCGAGATTGCGGAAACAGTCGCCGACCCCGTGAAGGTCGGCATCAAAGCGCGGGGCGTAATTTTCTGGCGAGTTGTGGATCGCTGGCAGCTCACGAGGTTGAGTCCATGCGCGCGTGCGCCGGTGAACATCGGCCGTGAAAAGACCCTTACAAACCGGGGCACCCTCCGCCTGGACACGTACACGGTCTTCATCGCGAGTGGGTCGTGGGGGCCGCAGAATCGGCGCATGAACAGACGAACGCGGGCGCGGGGACTCCGGGCCAAACCCTCCAGCGGAGAGCACGGCTGGCGAAGCCCAGACGACCCCTATGTCCATGCGCTCGATGGGAATATCGATCGGGAACGCAAATGAAGGGGCGAGATGCTTTCGACCGGCTGTTTGCGCCGCACGGCGACGGTCACACTGCGGCGGAGAGGTCGCCGCAATGTGCGAGCCGAGGTTGCGATCGGGTGTCGCTGCGCCCGCACGACCGTTGCGGGCTCTGCCAAGCGGCGCGGAGCGAGGGCTTCATTGTGCTGAACAATGCGGCGATGGATCGACGGGCGACGGCGGCGGAGCAGCGGAGCGCGCCAGCGGATGGAATACCGGCTGGGGGGCGAACTGGGAGATTGTAGACCGGGCCGAGAATCGGCTCGGCGTTTTTTTTTGGGCCATGCGAGACGAAACTTTCTAGGGAAAGGAAACAAGCAATGCTTCATAACTTGCGCACGGCAATCGCCGAACGGTTTGGAAGCCAGCTGGCGTGCGCGGAAGCCGCACGCATTCATCCGGTGAAGTTGAATCGATTCGTGAATGGCTGGGCGCAGCCAACGGCGGAGGAGAAGGAGCGGCTGTGCGTCACACTCGATGCCGAGGTCGGCTGGCTCTTCGCGCGCGTCCGCGTGGTGCCGCGTCCGGTTCCCGTGGTTTCGGCCGAGGTTGTTACGGCATGATCGACGAACGCGCGACGGCAAAAGCAACGGGACAGCGCGAGTGTATTCTTGCTCTCTTGCGGAAACGCGGGCCTGCCGGCGCGATGAACTCGGAACTCAATCTCGTGGCTTTCCGGTATTCCTCAAGAATTTGGGAGTTGCGCGGGGTAGGACACCAAATAATCACGGTGAACGAAGGCGACGGGATTTTCCACTTTGTGCTCGACGCAGAGCCGGCGGACGCGCAATCCGAGACTGTCGAGGCATTCGACCAGGGGCCAAATGCGCAGCCGGGGCAGAGACCGGCACAGGGGCTAGGTCCGCCAGCGCAGGCGGCGCTTCTGGATTTGGCCGTCAGTTTGACGATGAACAAAACCGCGTACCCAGGGCGCTTGGGCCCGCTTGGCGATGCCATCGATGTCGTCCTTGACGGACTTCATAATGAGCTGATGAGACGGTGGGAAAAACGGGCAGGCCCGCCGATCGCGATTGAGTTCCCCGACTTGACTCCGGCGGTTCGGGCGGAGGTTACAGCGGGATTCACCACCTTTGAAAATTTGTTTCGCCGCCGGGTCAGTTCAGATGACACGCTGGCCAAGCCCTTTCTGGAAGAATCTTTGCGTGTGGCACAAGCGGTCTTGCTGGCCGTGGCCCGCACGAGCGAATTGCGGAATTGAGCAAGGAGAAAGACCGATGGTCCAACTGTGCGGCAGGGAGATCGATGCGACACGTCTGGAACGAATCACGGTCCGGGCCCTGGGCGTCGATCTGGCGGGGCTGAGTGCGGCAGCACTCGTCGAGTTGTATCGCAACTTCACAGCTACGGCGCGGAAATTTCGCTACAGCTTGCGCCCCGTAAAAAGGGGTGTGCGGCATGGCTGTGTCCAGATCGAAAAGCAGCTCTCAGCAGAAGCGGAGCGCCGGCGAGGCCCGGAGCCGAGGCCGAGCGCGGCGACGTTGACCCTACTTTTCGAAAGTGTCGAAGGCGCCGGATTTTTTGTCGCATTCCTCGCGGGCTTGGAGGAGATGTACATCGCAGCGCGTGCGGAAACTCCGCGCCAGGGTGAGATGGAACGGAGCATTTGTGACGTGAAGGCAGCCGGTTACGAATGCGCGAAATTTTGTTCGTCGGTTGCGATGGCGATCACAGAAACGGAGGTCGAAATCTAATGGCGATCCGGCTCGGAGAAATATATGTGGCACTATCATTATCGACGGCCAGTTTTACGAAGAGCCTTGAGAGTGCCCGGAAGCAGGCGTTTGGTAGTTCCAGAGAGCTCGAACGCGCGTTTGGGGTCATCGGCAAGGCTGTGGCTGGGATGGCGGTGTCTGCTGCAACGGGCTTGGCTTTGCTGACGAGACAGGCCATCAATAATGCCGAGCAGATGAACGCATTGGCGCAGAAGGCAGGCATCAGCGTTGAGGCCCTGTCGGGGCTGACGCACGCGGCGGAACAAAGTGAAGTGAGTCAGGACCAGCTCGTTCTTGGCCTGACCAAACTTTCGAAGACGATGGCGGAAGCGGCACGAGGCTCCCGCGTGCTGGGCGTTAGCTTTCGGGACCAGCAGGGCAATTTACGTATGACGGATGACGTGCTGCTCGATCTGGCCGAACGCTTCCAGATGATGCCGGACGGGGCGCGCAAGACGGCGCTGGCGATGCAACTGTTCGGCAAGTCCGGGGCCGACCTGATCCCGTTCTTAAACCAGGGTCGCAAGGGGATCACGGAGCTTATCGCTGAGGCTGAGCGGCTGGGCCTGATTATCAGCACGCGGATGGCGCGCCAGGCGGATCAGTTCAACGATGCGCTCTCGAACATTGGCAAGGCAGCTCGGGGCGTGGCCAACGGGATCGCGTCGGAGCTGCTGCCGACGCTCATTCAATTCATGGACACTTCCGGTAGGCTCTCGCGCGAAAGCGGGTTGAGCGGGCAGCAGATGGGTCAGGGGATTGTGCGGGGCGTGAAACTTGCCTCTAGCTCACTCACACAGCTTGAAGTGATCTATGCGGTCATCCGCGCGCAGGTGTTCAAAACCAAGGAGGCGCACGAAGAGCTCGAGCGAGTGATGCTGCGCGTACTGACTGGCTGGAAGGCGCCAAAGAATTTGGAAGAGCTGTTCGGCGGGCCGCCAGGGAGAGGAATCGCGCAACGACTTGACTGGCTCGGGCCAGGGCGCCTCCCGGGCGATCTCGCAGGCGAAGAGGATGAAAAAAGGCGGCAGAAAGTCCAGGACTTCATCAAGGGACTCAAAGAGCAGGCCGATACTTTTGGTAAAAATATCGTTTTCATCAATGCCTACAAAGCGGCGCAGATGGCTGCGAACGAAGTTGAAAGTCAGGCGATTCGAGAGCTGAGTCGAAAGCTGTTTTTCCTGAACGCTATCCGAGATTTACAAAAATCGACGCCGATTGTTCCCAAATTCGAGATGCCGGCCGGGGCGGAGGCCCTGAGCGAGGCAATTGAAGAGATGGCGCTGGAGATGGACATCTTTGCGAAAAATACACAGGGCGCGGCCGAAACTTTAGCAAGCCTTGGCGTCGTGGGATCTCAAGTCTTGCGGCCGATCGCGGATGAGATCACAAACCTGAAGAACGCCATGCCGGCCTTCGCGGAGCACTCGCTGCAGATGTTTGGCGACTGGATTATTTTCGGGGGCAGCTTCCGTAGCGTGTTACAGGGGATTCTGCAAGACTTGGCCCGCATGTTCTTCCAGTTGCTGGTGATCGAGCCGTTGATGAAAAGTATATTCGGCCAGAAAGGAAGCAGTGGGGGCGGTGGTGGGGGCGGCGGCGGGATTTTCGGCTTCTTGGGGAGCATTTTCGGGGGACTGTTTGGTGGCGGGGGCGGAATCAACATCGGCGCGTCAAATTTCCCCGGCGCCTTTTCGCCAGAGCCCTTTGCGCATGGCGGGCCGGTCGGGCCGGGACGCTCCTTCTTGGTGGGCGAGCGCGGGCCGGAACTGTTCCTGCCTCGCGTGCGAGGGGACATTGTGCCGAATCACGCCTTGCGGGCCGGCGGCAGAGTGGAAGATCAAATAATCAACATCGATGCCCGGGGGGCGGATTTTGGATCGGTTGCGAAGATCAGCGCGCTGATGTCCAGGGCGCACTCGCGGGAGTTGCTGCGCATGATGCAAGACCGGCAAATGCGCACGGTCTGATTCCGGCGGAAAGTTCAAAGGAGTAGCGGTGCGCAGTTTGACGAAAGCGCTTCGCGGAGGGCCGGACGCCGGCTCTAGCTGATTCTTTTGAAGAGGTGATAGATGGAAGACTTAAATAGTGTCGTATCCGTGGACAGGGTGATGAATGCCGTCGCCGTCGGGACCACAGCACAGAACTCTGGCGCAATTGACATGGCTGGATTCGAAGGCGTGCGCTTCATCGTGCTGATGGGCACCATCACCGATGGCACTCCGCGCATCAAGGCCCAGCAAGACGTGGCCTCCGGCATGGCCGCTGCCGCCGATCTGGTCGGCACGGGCATCACCCTGGCCGCCACCGACGATAACAAGGCGGTGGTGCTGGACATTCGCCGCCCGCTGGAGCGCTTCGTGCGTTGCGTGGTGGATCGCAGCGTCGGCGCTCCGGCGACCGGGTCGGTCATCGACGGGGTTATCGCCGAGCTGTACGGCCCTAGCGCACCGCCAACCGCCCATGCCGCCACCGTTGCCGGCTCCGAATCGCACTCTTCGCCCGCGGAAGGCGCGGCGTAAAAGTCCGGTAGTAGTGGCAAGCGGGTAGCGAAAAAAACGACTAAAAGTGAACAGTAAGAGGGGGCGGCGAGCTTTTCGAGATCATCGCCTTTTTTGCCAGCACCGGAGCTTTTGGGTGATCACTTCGAGACTGACTACCTAGGTCTGGTGCCATCTCGGAGGTCATGCCCGGATGTCAGTTGATTCGATTCAAAGCGACGGCGGTCCCCCACTCGACGGAGGTCCGCGGTCGATAGAGGGTGCGCAGAAAGTTTACCCGATCCGGGTCTCGAACGGAATCCTAGACCACTACCCTAGGATGCGTGAAGCCATCTGGCTGTTTCTGTGGATGGTTGATCGGACAACGAGAGAAAAACTTGGCGATGATGGCAAGAAGGTGGGCATCGTTGCGGGTGGGCATCCCGTAACTGACCATGAGATAAGTAAGAAATTTGACTGCTCCCTGCGCACCGTGAAGCGATGGCGAAATCTGCTGAAGGCCGAAGGTTACATCAAGATGGAAAATACCGGCCACGGCTATTGCTATACGGTTCTGAATTCCAAGAAGTGGCAAAAAAGTAACGGTCCTATCAAATCTGTCATCCGCACACTCCAGCCACAAGCCGCTACAGCAGTGGGGCGATGATGGGGTGGCCTTATTTGTCCTACCTCAGAACGCTGCTGCTGGACATGGATGTCCTATCGCAGAACGCTACTGCTGGACATGGATGTCCTACCGCAGAACGCTGCTGCTGGACATGGATGTCAAGTCTGATCGACCGCCACGGGCTATCTGCTAGCACAGCGTCGTGCTATCTGCTAGCACAGCGTCGTGCTATCTGCTAGCACACTGTCGTGCTATCAGCTTCGCTTAACTCGCTGAGGGGAGCCATCTTACGGGCCTCTTATGCAGGACAGTACAGGACAAAGAAAACAGGACAGAACAGGGCAAGCAACACCAGCGAGCTTCAAGAATCTTTATCCATGCACCGACTTGGACTCGCCTACGGCTCGTCCTTCGTCGGTGCATGGATAGGCCAAAGGAAAAGGCCGACGCCTCTTCTTTTTTTTGAAACCCAAGGAAGGACAATTCCAGAGGGGAGAAGTTCCAGACATGAATGAACCTCATAATATTGGTGAGGTGTTGAAAAAAGTAAGACGTGCTGGGGAACAGGGGAGCGGTGCGGGGGAAGGCGGTGTGTCTACCTCGTCGGCAAGTAAAAATCCGGTTGTGTTGAGATTGGAGCGGATCGCGACGGATCGGTTGCCGTGGTCCTCGGACGGTCCGACCTGCCCGAAGTGCGGTCTGCCGTGGGGCACGCTCGTCTCGGAGCAATTCGATGCGTGGTGTGCGCAGTGCGCACTGGAGCACCCGGAAGAATACAAGCCGGTGTTTCGCGCCTGGGTGATCGAGCATCGAGCGCGATATTTCGAGCGCGCCGGCGTACCGTTAAGGTTCCGCGATTGTTGGCTCGGCAACTTCCAGGCCCGCACGCGGGACCAACAGCGTGCGCTAGAGGCGCTGACTGCCTGGGCCAGCGCCGGATGTTCGGCCGGGCTCTACATTCACGGGCCGGTTGGAACTGGGAAGACTCACTTGGCCTGCGCGGCCCTGTTGGAGTTGATGGCTCGCCGCCATAGGGCGCATTTTACCAGTGTGCGCGAGCTGCTCTTGCGTTGCCGCGAGTCTTTTCGCGTCAACGAACGACTGAGCCACATTCTAGATGAATGCAGCGGGACCGGCGCACTCCTGTTGGACGACCTTGGGGCCGAGAAGTATTCCGAATTTGGCCGCGAGGTCTTCGACGTGTTGATCGACCGCGCCTACGTCCATTGTGAGCCGCGGTTGGTCTGCACGAGCAACATGGATCTTGACGCACTGAGCCGGAAGCTTGACCCCCGAATCAGCGACCGAATCGGCCAATTGTGTTTGGCGGTGAACACTAGCGGGGCCAGCTTCCGCCGGCGGATCGCCGCGCATCGTGAGGGTAGGGGTACATAGATCTCTGTGGGTTCTGCCTGGTTGACCGTCTGGAAGGCACGCGCGCGTGGCCGCGAAATGAAAAGTTTCTGAATTTTTAGGTTTTTGGACGATGCACAGCAACGACAAAACGCGCATCCTTGACTGGCCACGAGCGATAAATCGCATCGAAATTCCACAGGAAGTAGCCGACGAGTTGCTCCAAAAAGTCATCTTGCCGCGCCTGGTAGAGGAATATCTCGACGCGATGGACGAGTCGCTTGACACAGGGGAGAAAATAGAACGGGGCGCATCCCTCGGAGCAATCGGATGAAGTGTGCAGCCTACGCGCGCTTTTCGAGCGACCGACAGAAGCCGGCAAGCATTGACGATCAACTCCGGCGTTGCCGTCGTTTTGCTGATGATAACAAGCTGGTCTGGTTGCCGCAGCATGTGTACGTAGACGAGGCGGTCAGCGGGATGACGGCGGAGCGCGCCGGCCTGTCGGCGTTGCTAGCGGCAGTCAGCGCGAATGGCGCGCGCCCCTTCGACTGCATTCTTGTGGACGACACGAGCCGCATTAGCCGCAACCTGGCGGACGCACTTCGATTCTACGAGTATTGCAGCTTCGCCGGGGTGCGCGTGGTCGCGGTGTCTCAAGGCGTAGACTCAATCAGCAAACAAGCCAAATTGATAATGGGTGTGCATGGCCTGATCGACGAGGAGTATTCGAGGGAACTGGCGGAGAAAACGCACCGTGGAATGGAGGGCGTGGCACTGCGCGGGCTGGCGACAGGCGGGCGCTGCTTCGGATTTCGGACGAATGACTCGGCCGGGGAGAAGAAGCTCGAGGTGTTTGAGCCGGAGGCTGCGGTGGTGCGGCGGATCTTCGCCATGAGCGCGGAGGAAGTAAGCGTCAAGAAGATCGCGCGAACGTTGAACGCCGATGGCGTGCCGAGTCCACAACCATATCGGGGTCAGCGCCACGCGAGCTGGGCGGCAAGTGCAGTCAGTGTGATGTTGCGCAATGAGCGATACGCCGGCCGGCAGGTCTGGAATCGCACCCGTAAGCTTCCGCATCCTGAAACCAACCGCAGGATTCAGCGGCGCCGTCCGCCGCATGAGTGGGTTGTGACGCAGGCGGAGCACTTGCGCATCGTCAGCGATAAACTCTTCGAGGCCGTACAAGCGCGGCTCCAGCGTATGCGTGCGGTGTGTGGCGGTATAGGCGGAGGCCTGGGCTGTGGAAGTGCTGCCGGCGTGAGCGGCCGCGCCGCTGGCTACCTGTTGAGCGGACTGTTGCGGTGCGAACTGTGCGGCTCGCGCATGGTGATTGTTGCCGGTAAGGGTCGCGGTGCTGCGAGTCAAAAATACGGTTGTCCGCTACGCGAGCGTGGCGTTTGCGAGAATGCGCTGGTGGTCCAGCGCGCGGTCCTCGAAGAGGAAGTGCTAGCCGGGATCGAGCGGCGAGTGCTATCGCCGGATTCTGTCAGTAAGTACGTGCGATGGTTTGAGCACATGGTCCGTCAGCAGGCCCGGCAGAGTCGCTCGGCATCGCAGGCGAGCGCGACACGTCGAGACGAACTTAGACGCAATGCCGCACGCCTCGCGCGGCTAATTGCGGAGGATGAGCGTTCGGAACACCTGGTAGGCGAGCTCCGGCGCATCGAGGCGGAATTGACAGAGATAGGCACGCCAGCAGCATCGCAGAGTGGGTTCCGCCCGGGTTGCGGTGAGTGGCTAATAACTCGGCTCGCTGAAGTGCGCAGCCGGCTCCGAGCGGACGCTGAAAAGGCGAAGGCCGTGCTCAGCGCCTCGATCCGGGACGGCATCCGCATAGTACCGGAGGCGCTGGGGTATCGAATTACGGTTGCCTGGGAACTATTCGGTGCGACTTTGAGTGGTGCCGGGGGGCAGAATCGAACTGCCTACGCCGGCCTTTTCAGGGCCGCGCTCTACCGGTGAGCTACCCCGGCACCGAGAGAAACAAGGATTTTACGGTCCGGCGGTGAGAAAGTCAAAACAGCAGGAAGGGAAGCGAGCAGGGCGACACCATGGCCGTGCACACAGAGCAAGGATCACACCCCACCGCACGGAAGCAAATCGCGACAAGCGGCGAGCTACTTCACTGATGCGTTGAATTCCTTCATCCAGTCTTTCTTCTTGAGCACCTCGCGGGGCTTGGTGCCGTCGGGCGGGCCGACGATTCCGTCTTTCTCCATGATGTCGATTAGCCGAGCGGCGCGGCCGTAACCGATGCGCAGGCGCCGCTGCAGAGTTGAAGTCGAGGCGCGCCCCATTTCGCAGACCACGCGCACAGCTTCCTGATAAAGATCGTCGTCAATCTCTTCGTCCCTGGCTGCTGCTTGTTCCGCCGCGGACGTCTCCTCCTTTGGAGCCTCCAGGAGTTTCTGGTTGTAGTGAGCCTTGGCCTGCGCACGCCAGAAATCGCAGACGGCAACGATTTCGTCTTCGGTGACGAGCGGGCCGTGGATGCGGTGGAGTCGTGAGGAGCCCGCCGGCAGGTAAAGCATGTCGCCGCGACCGAGAAGAGATTCGGAGCCGTTGGCGTCCAGGATGGTGCGGGAGTCCACCTTGCTGGCCACGCGGAAGGAGATGCGGGCAGGGAAGTTGGCCTTGATGAGTCCGGTGATGACGTCCACCGAGGGGCGCTGGGTGGCCAGGATCAGGTGGATGCCGACGGCGCGAGCCATCTGGGCCAGCCGCGTGATGGACTCTTCGACATTGTTGGTATCCACCATCATCAGGTCGGCGAGCTCGTCGATGACGATGACGATGTACGGAAGGGGGCGATGTTCGAGGTCTTCGGCCTCGTCGAACAGGGAGAGAGACTGCCCTTTGGCGAAGGTGCGGTTGTACTGGTCAATGTTGCGCACGCCGCGCTGGGCAAGCAATTTCAGGCGCTGCTCCATCTCGCGGGTGGCGTTGCGAAGGACGTTGGAGGCAACCTTGGGGTCGGTGACCACGGGCGCAAGCAGATGAGGGATGTCTTCGTAAAGACCCAGCTCGAGCCGCTTGGGATCGACCAGGACCACCTTCAACTCGTCCGGGGTGGCCTTGTAGAGCATCGCAATGATCATCGAGTTGATGAAGACGCTCTTGCCCGTACCGGTGGCGCCGGCGATCAGCAGGTGGGGCATCTGGGCGAGATCGGTGATGCGGATGCGGCCGATCAGGTCTTTGCCCATTGTCAGGGTGAGCTTCGAGGGCGAGTTGACGAACTCGGGCGACTCGATGGCTTCACGCAGGGCGATGGTCTGGCGGTGGTGATTGGGGACTTCAATGCCGACGGTGGATTTGCCGGGGATGCGCTCGATGAGAATTGATTCCGCGCGAAGGGCAAGGCAGAGGTCTTCGGCGAGGCTGGTGATGCGGCTGTACTTGATGCCTGCCTCGGGCTTGAACTCGAAGGTCGTGACCACTGGTCCCGGGTTGATTTGAGTGACGCGGCCGGCGACTTCGAACTCCGCACATTTGTGCTCGATGGCGCGGGCGCGGTCTTTCAGGTCGTCTTCATCGAGTTTCCCGCCGCGCTCGGCCATGCGCAGCAGACTGGGGGAGGGAAGGCGGAAGTTGGTAACGCCGCGGGCGATCTTAGGCTCTGAACCTCGACGTGACGAGGCGCTGGCGGCCAGCGAGTCCTCCAAGCGGACCAACATGGGGCCAGACTTGGCGTCGTCCCTTTCTACCTCGTCAGCGGATTTTTTCAAGGCTGTCGCAGATGCAGTTGCCTGCGAGGCGACCGGTGGGCGGCCGGCGATCCTGATCTGCTCGACGCGCTTACGCAGATGGGCTTGCTGCCGGGCCTCCCGCCAGGCGCGCCAGCGGGCCTGCAGGCGCTCGCCAAGACCCAGCTTGCCAATTGGACCGCTGAGCCATTGCTGGGCGCCGCGGAAGGAAAAGGTGGTCGTCAGGAAGAGAGAGGCAAAGAGCGCAGCTAGGGTCAACAGGTAAGCACCAACGGCGTTGAATGCGGCGATCAGACCGTCCGAAACCAACGTTCCCAGCAGACCTCCGGGCGGAATCGTACCGCGCACCTCGGGCAGGTGCCAGAGTGCAAGGAGCGCGGGGAGAGAGAGAACCAGGAGCGCGCCGCCGACGATTTTGGCCGTCGGTGAGGCAACGGCCTGGCTGCGAAACCACTGCCAGCCAAGGAGGAGGATACCGACCGGCAGCAGGAATGCAGCGTAGCCAAGACCCTGGAACAGAAGATCGGCGCCGTGTGCGCCCACCGGTCCAATCCAGTTCCGTGCCGGCTGCGCAGCAGCGGCCCCGGCGTTGGACGGCGGGCCGGAGACGTTCAGGGAGACGTCCACAGGGCTATAGGAAAGTAATGCCAGCGCCACCAGAACGGCCACGACAACACTCAGGAAGCCGACCAATTCGTTCACGCGCCGATTTTCAGTCGGCGTAAGAATACGCACACGAAGCTCCTTTGTCTGGGGAAGGCTCGACAGCCAAGTGGGGGGCGCGGGCGCTATCGCGCGTGACCCATGTGGAAGAACGCGAGCAACAGGATGACTATACCAAAGACGATGCGGTAGTAAATAAAGATCTTGAGGGTGCGTGTTTGCAAATAGCGCAAGAAGAAGGCGATCACCAGGTAGCCGGAGAGGGCCGAGACGAGAAACCCCAGAAGAAGTGCTTCCAGCTGGGCGCCGCTGGGCGGATGGTGGCGCATCTCGAAGATGGTCTTGGCGGCGGCGCCGGCGATGATGGGGGTGGAAAGCAAGAAGGTGAAGCGCGCGGCGGCTTCGCGGGTCATGCCGCGCCAGAGGCCGGCGACGATCGTCGCGCCGGAGCGAGAGACGCCAGGCACGAGGGCGATGGCCTGAGCCGTGCCAATCACCATGGCGTCGGTGAGAGACAGAGAATCCATTGCACGCGTATGAAAGAAACGCTTTTCGGCCCACCACATGACCAGACCAACGACAATCAGCATGGCGCCCATCAGAAAGGGACTGCGAAACGA
>CAZHLD010000027.1:12958-34714 GCA_964533185.1 uncultured Acidobacteriaceae bacterium
TCGAGCAGAAGAGTGCCCAGGCCCTGGCGGCGATGGTGCGCGAGAACATCGAGAGTAATCAGGTGTGCCTGGTCGGCATCGGGGCTCGCCAGGATGAAACCGGCCACCGCCTCTTCGACTTCTGCTACCAGACAGATTGCGCCGGGAAGCGAAAGGAACCAGCGAAGGGCGCCTTTCGAATAGGCGATGCCCCGGGCGAAGCAAACCTGGTCAATCCGGAAGAGTGTTGGGATGTCGGCGGGAACAAGAGGTCGAAGGTGCGGGGGCATAGTGAGACACATTGTAGCGCTGCAGCGCGATTTGCTGCGGCACCAAACGGAATACTTGGTCGGACTCACACTTCCAGGATGACGGGAAGGATCAGCGGTCGCTTCGAAGTTTGTTTATTCAGATAGCGCTTCAGGTCTGCACGAATTTTTTCCTTGATGACGCCCCAGTCCATCTTCTCCTCGGGGTTGGATTGTTCGATGGTGCGGAGGATGACGCTGCGAGCGCCGTTGAGGACCTCGGCGCCGTTTTCAGAGGGAAGAAAACCGCGAGTGACGATCTCCGGCTGCGATTCCACGCGGCCGGTATGCTTGTCGATGGCGATGATGGGCACGACGATGCCGTCTTCGGACAGGTGGCGGCGGTCGCGGATGACCACCTCTTCGATTTCTTCGAGTGAGCCGGAGTCCACCAGGACGCGACCGGCGGCGACCGGTTCGCGGCGGAAGGCGCCCTCGGAAGTGAACTCGATGGGCTGGCCATCTTCGAGAAGGATCACTTCACCGGAAACAGCGCCGACCTGATGGGCCAACGCAGCGTGGCGGAACAACTGGCGGTACTCGCCGTGAATGGGAATAAAGTAGCGCGGGCGAACCAGGTTCTGCAGCAGCTTCAACTCTTCCTGGCTGGCGTGGCCGGAGACGTGGATGGTGCCGCCGGCATTGTCGTAATAGACCAGGGCGCGGCGTCGGAACATGTGGTCAATCATGCGGAAAATGGCCTTTTCGTTTCCGGGGATGATGCGCGCGGAGAGGATGACGGTGTCTTGATCGTCGAGGCTGACCATGCGGTGGTTATTCACGGCGATGCGGGAGAGGGACGAGAGTGGCTCGGCCTGGCTGCCGCTGGCCAGGATAACGAGCTTGCGGGGATCGAAGGTCTTGAGATCCTGCGGGCGGACCACCATGCCGTCGGGAATGCGCAGGCGGTCCATGGAGTGAGCGATTTCGACGTTGTCCACCATGCTGCGGCCGACAAAAGCAACCTTGCGCCCGGCTGCGCCGGCAATGTCGATCACCTGCTGGATGCGGTGGATGGAGGTGGCAAAGCAAGAGACCAGCACCTTGCGCGGGGCGGCGCGGAACAGCTCTTCGATGCGCGGCCACACAGCGCGCTCGGAAGGCGTGTAGCCGGGGCGCTCGACGTTGGTGCTGTCGCAGAACAAGGCCAGCACACCCTCCTGACCGTAACGAGCGAAGGCGTGCAGGTCGAAGGGCACGAGATCGGTGGGTGTGGGGTCCATCTTGAAGTCGCCGGTGTGGATCACAACGCCGAGCGGCGTGCGGATAGCCAAGGCTACGCAGTCAATCGTGCTGTGGGTGACGTAGATGAATTCGATTTCGAATGGGCCGATCTCCACTTTGCGGCCGGGGATGACCTCGCGCAGGACGGCCTGGTCGAGCAGGGCATGTTCCTCAAGCCGCTTGCGGACCAGCGCCAGGGTGAAACGTGTGCCGTAAATGGGGACGTTCAGCTCAGGCAGGATGTAGGCCAGAGCGCCGATGTGGTCCTCGTGGCCGTGGGTGAGGATGATGGCGCGGACGAGATCGCGATTCTGCTTAAGGTAAGTGATGTCGGGGATGACGATATCAACGCCGAGCAGCTCGGCCTCGGGAAACATCAAGCCGGCGTCAATGACGATGATGTCGTCGCCGTAGCGCAGGGCGAGCATGTTCATACCGAACTCGCCCAAGCCGCCCAGGGGAATGGCCCATAGAGAAGAAGGTGAACTCAATGTGTGCGTAGTCCTCCAGCAGCAGGGAATCGTATCACAGTAGAGGTGGAGAGGGGTGTCGCGGGGTCAGTTTTTACTGCCGGAGAAGAGGCGGGCCACGGCGACAAGCAGGACGGCGCCAAGCGTGGCAGCGGCCAAGCTGAAAAGAAAGCCGCGGCCGCCGTCGGGAATGCTGAACTTGCGAAAGATCCAGCCGCCCAGAATGGCGCCAATGAGTCCAAGGAAAAGATTCGCCAGGCAGCCGAAACCGCGACCGCGCAAAATCAGTCCGGCGAGCCAGCCGGCCAAAAGGCCGATCAGGATCCAGCCAATCAGGGAGTGGGTCATGGTGAACTGCATAGGGTGTGCTCCTTGCCGGGTATATCGCTACTTCTTGCAGAAGATGTAGCCGAGCGTTTTGTAGATCAATTTGGCGGCCAGGAAATCGGAGGCGTGGTCGCCGGGCTGAGGCAGAAGCTCGACGACGTCCATGGCAACAATTTTCTTTTTGCGAGCGACCTCGCGAATGAGCGAGGTCACCTGAACCCAGTCGAGGCCGCCGGGCTCAGGCGTGCCGGTGGCGGGGACGTAAGCCGGGTCGAACCCATCTAAGTCCACGGTCAGATAGACGTGGTCGGTTAGATCCGCAACGACGCGGGGCAGCCAGGCGTCGAGCGGTGCTCGTATGATGTCCTTGGCCCAGTAGATTTGTGTGCGCAGCGAGGGAATGGCTTCGGCCTCTTCCACGGAGAGGGAGCGAATACCCACCTGCACGGCGGGGCACATCTCCACCACGCGGCGCATGACGGCGGCATGACTGGCGGGGTTGCCCTGGTACGACTCGCGAAGATCGGCGTGCGCGTCAATTTGGAGGACTGAGAGATCGGCGAATTTGCGTACAGCGGCCGAGACGAGAGGAGCAGTCAGTGAGTGCTCACCGCCGAGGACGACGGGGAATTTGCCGTCGCCCAAAAGACCGAGCTCGGTGGTGTGCAGCTCGGCGAGAACTTTTTCGAGAGGGCCGTCCTGAGTATCAATCGCCGAAAGAGTGGCGATGCCGATCAGCTTGTACGGCTCGAGGCCCAACTCCTCGTCGTAGGTTTCCATGTTGCGGCTGGCGGCGATAATTGCCGCGGGGCCATTGCGCGTGCCAGCCATGTAGGTGGTGGTGCGTTCGAGTGGCACGGGGAAGACGACGGCGCGCGAAGAGTCGTAGCGCGAGAACTCAGCAGGCAGCGCACCGAAATTGTCGGGAGGAGCCAGCGTATAGGTCTTGAGCACCAGCGAACTCCTCAGAGATGAAGCGAGTTCTGTTTTGCTTTGCGCGCGACTTTGTACTATCAATTGCGGCGCGGATGCAAATGAAAAACGCACCGAAGACCAAAGAGGTTCCAAAGGAAAGGGTGCGCGAGAGAGAAACCTCTAATCGTCTTCGGCGAGGAGGATGGCGGCAGCGAGGACGGTGGACCAGAGGCCGCGCTTGTCGCCGACGGCGGACTGGGTGATGTTCATGGTGCGGACAATTTTGTTGGAAATGCGGTAGACCTCTTTTTTCTCATCCCAGGACAAGTCCGGATCGAACTCCACGTTCAGCGTGGTGGCGAGCATCTCCGCCGCAAGCTCCTCGGTATATTCGCCGGCGACTTCCTCGGGCTCGCCGAACGAGTGGTGCTCAGAGAGGTAGCCGTACATGGATTTGTCGGCAGGCAGAGCCAGGCCGATGCCGGCGGCGATGAGGCGATGTGGCTCGCGAGTGGAATTTTCACTGATGACGGTGAAGGCCACCTGGCCGGGCTTGATGTGCTTCAAGCCTTCGCTGCGGGAGATGAGCTTGCAGTTGGGAGGAAAGATCGAGGAGACGCGGACGATGTTACAGGCCGCGATGCCCGCATTGCGCAAGGCCAACTCAAAGCTGGAGAGCCGCTCGCGATGTTTACCGACGCCCTTGGTGAGAAAGATTTTCTTCGCGACGAAGGCCATGGACAGTGCCGGGCTGCGGTGCCTCCTGGATTGAGGTGCGAACGCGAGCGAAAATCTTCTGCCAGCGAAAAATAACAGGAAGGTCCTGCGGTGTCAACGCATTTTCCGATTAGGATGCGCGATGCGGAAACCAGACGGTGTCTGACGACTCGAGCGACTAATGCGCTGCGCCGCTTGAGGTGGGGCGCTGCTGGAGACGGCGGGCCTCGCCGAGAATGGCCGCCAGCGCTTCGGAGGGCACAATGCGCCAGTTTCCATCGGCAGTGGTGGGGATGGTGGCGGTGCGCGAGACGTACTCGATGATGAGATCGCGGATTTCCTGCGGCGAGCGATAGACCACCGGCAGCCCCTGTAGCACGGTGTAGCGGCCGCCACCGGCGTAGCGGTAATTGTTCACGGCTACGCGGAGTTTGGCGGCTGGCTCGAGCGGCGCGCCTTTCCAGTTGAGATTGCGGATGCGCTGGCCGACGGGCTGGCGGAGATCAATCTCATAGCTGACGCCGGCGGCGTTGTCAGCGTTGTAGCCGGGCAGGCGCGGCGGCTGACCGGCTGGAAGCGGCCAGCCGGAGAAAAAGCTGGCGGCGTGCTCGAGGGCTTCTTTGAGCTGGGCGCCCGACATTTCGACGGTGAACAGCGTGTTGTCGTAGATGTAGAGCGCGGCGAGCTGACGAACGGTGACCTGGCCGGCGGGAATCTGCGCGCCGGTAAAAAACATGGTGGCCAGAGAAACGTCGGTGTGGCCGTAGTCCATCTGGACTTGGTGGATCAGGTCAACGAGAGGGCTGTCCTCGTAGCGGGCAGTCGAGCCATCGAGGGCCTTCGCCGAGGTGGCGACCGGCGTGTCGAGGTACTTCTGGGTGGCGTCGTCGTAGGGCTTGGCGAGGGCAAGAATTTCCGGGTCGGGCGGGACGCCGTCGGTGACGGGAATGACGGTCGAGCGCTTCGACGCGACGCGCCAGGAGCCGGATGCGTCGCGCTCGAGGGTGACGTCGGCGCGGGCCAGAGACTGCCCCCAGTTTCTTGCCTGGGTGAGCAGAACGCCGTTGATAATCCTTTCGGGATGCTCCTGGTGGGAGTGGCCAAAGAGAATCACGTCGATGCCGGGAACCTGAGTGGCCAGGGCGTACATCGCGTTCTCGCCCGGGATCTGGTTGGGGTCGAATGCCTTGCCGGAGTCGGGGTCCTGCTCGAGGCCGGAGTGGGCGATGACGACAACAAGGTCGGCCTGCTTGCGGACATCGGGGATGACGCGGCGGGCGGCGTCCACGATAGGCTCGAACTGATAGCCGCGGTAGTTGGCGGGCAGCTCCCAACGCGGGATGCCGGGCGTGACAAAGCCGACGATGGCGATGCGCACACCGGCGACATTCTTGATGATGTAGGGGCGGAAGAACGAGACGCTATCGGGGGAATACTCCTGGCGCACATTGGCGGCGAGGATGGGAAACTTCGCTTCGCGCTTGGCGCGCCAGAGGTTGTCCACGCCGAAGTTGAACTCATGATTGCCAAGAGCCATGGCGTCGAAGTGAAGAGCGTTCATCAGGGCGATGGTGGGATTGGGCTTGTCCGGCTCTTTGCGAGCGAAGTAGTAAGCGAGGGGAGTGCCCTGAATCGCGTCGCCGGAATCGAGCAGAAGAACATTGGGCTGCTCGGCGCGGACACGGTGGATGAGCGTGGCGACCTTGGCCAGGCCACGGTTGGCGGGGCGATTGGCAAAGTAATCCATGGGGACGAGGTTGCCGTGCAGGTCGGTGGTGCCGAGCAGAGTGATGGAAACCTGCTGTGGCGCGGCAGGAGAACCCTGAGGTGCGGTGACCTGCGGAAGAAGAACGAAGGCCAGAAGCAGGGAGAAAACGGCACGGGCCAGAAGGGTCCGAAAACGAATCACGGAGAGGGCTCCTGACAGAGAGTGAGGAAGCGGGCAAGCACGTCGTTGAGATCGACAAGCTCGCGAAGGTCCTGCTGGGAGAAATCGGGGCCGGCATCGGCAGGCGTGCGTCCTTTGCGGGAGATCTGGACGACGCCGACCACCTTGCTCTCGGCAAGGATCGGCGCGCTCATGATTTTGTGGATCAGCTCGCCGCGGCGCCGGCTGAGCGGCACAGCTTCAAAGACGGTGGCATGACGCGCGGACGTGAAGGTATTGATCACTTCGCGGCGTTTGTCGCGCGCGGTCCGAGCAGCCAGAGCCGAATTGCTGGTCAAGGGAATAGTGCCCACGGCCTGAAGCTTCTCCGGGACGACGAACTTCAAGAGGCGGCCCTTATCGACGAGCACAAGGATGCCGACCTCATCGGGCTTGACGCCGATCACCTTGCCCAGTTGCTCGGCGAAGCGAGCCTTGGATTCGGTGTCGAGCGGGGTTGCGTTCTGGGCAAGGACATCCAGTGCCTGTTCGAGATCGGCGACGACGCGAGCGTTCATGCGTTTTTTCTCCCTCTGAGCCCACGCAGCTTCTATTTTAGCTCAGGTTTGGGCCCGAAGAGGGAGCGATTGTGCCGATGCCGCGAAAGATAAGGCGAAAGGCCGGGCCGAGGGTCGGTTGAAAATGCGGTGTGAAATGCCTATACTGAGCGGTCTGCAGCGAGACTGCGCCACCGACTGCGGAAGCAAGGCACCACGGCGGGCGCCCCCGCCGGCAGGAATTCACAACACAATGACAGTACACGGACGGTACGTGCATGGCTGCTAGCACCGAGGCTCCGACCGACCACAGCTTTTACTGGCGCAAGCTGCACTCGCTGACCGGAATCCTACCAATCGGCGTCTACCTGATCGTCCACCTCTGGGAAAACAGCTACGCGCTGGTCAGCCCAGAGAAATACAACGAAATCTCGCAGGGGATGCAAACGATCCCCTGGCGCGTGCCGGTGGAGATTGCGGTGCTGGGTCTGCCGATCCTCTACCACAGCTTGTACGGGCTGTACGTGTGGTGGTCGGGGAAGTCCAACGTTGCGCAGTACCCGTGGGTGGGGAACTGGATGTTCACCGTGCAGCGCTGGACGGGGCTGCTGGCGTTGCTGTTCATTGGGTTCCACGTATGGACGACGCGAATCCTGGAGCACGGCAAGACGACGTTTGCGAGCATGAACCACCAGTTTGAGAGCACGCTCTACGTGGTGTTTTACCTGATTGGCGTGACGGCCTGCGCGGTGCACCTGGGAGTGGGCATCTGGAATTTCATGTGTAAGTGGGGTCTGGCAGCGTCGGTGGAGTCGCAGCGCGCGGCAGGGTATTTGGGCGTACTGGTTGCGGTGACGCTCACCGTGATGGGGTTCGCGGTGGTGGCGGGGCTGCGTTTTAGCTGGCATCCGTTCAATTCCTATCTGCCATGAGACAGCCGAAAGTCATCATCGTTGGAGGAGGGCTGGCCGGGCTGATGGCCGCGATCCGCGTGGCCGAGCACGGCGTGCCGGTGGAGCTGTTTTCGATCGTGCCCGTGAAGCGGTCGCATTCGGTGTGCGCACAGGGCGGCATCAACGCGGCCAAGAACACCAAGGGCGAAGGCGACTCTACCGCCAGACACTTCGACGACAGCATCTACGGCGGCGATTTCCTGGCCAACCAGCCACCGGTCCAACGGATGTGCGAGGCCGCACCGGGGATCATTGACCTGCTCGACCGCATGGGCGTGATGTTCAACCGCACGGCGGAGGGGTTGCTGGACTACCGGCGGTTTGGCGGCACGCTCTATCACCGGACGGCGTTTGCCGGCGCAACCACCGGCCAGCAGATGCTCTATGCGCTCGACGAGCAGGTGCGGCGGTTCGAGGCCGAAGGCCAGGTGAAGAAGTACGAGGGCTGGACGTTTCTTTCGGCGGTGATTGACGAGGCGGGCGTCTGCCGGGGCATCTGTGGGATGGACCTGAAGACGATGGAGGTGCGCACGTTCCCGGCCGACGCGGCGATTTTCTGCACCGGCGGGATTGGGACGATCTATGGCCGCTCGACGAATTCGGTGGTGTGCACAGGCTCGGCGCAATCGGCGCTCTTCCAGCAGGGCGTGGACTACGCGAACGGTGAGTTCATCCAGGTACACCCCACAGCCATCCCCGGCGAAGACAAGCTGCGGCTGATGAGCGAATCGGCGCGCGGGGAAGGCGGGCGTGTCTGGGTGCCGAAAAAGCCCGGGGATACACGGCCACCGAAGCAGATCCCGGAGTCGGAGCGGTTCTACTTCCTCGAAGAGTGGTATCCGAAATACGGCAACCTGGTGGTGCGCGACATCGCTACGCGCGCCATTCACAAGATTGTGTTCGAGATGAAGATGGGGCTGGCGGGCGAGCCAGCGGTTTATCTGGACCTGACGCACATCAGGCGCGAAGTGCTGGACCGGAAGCTGGAAGGCATTCTGGAAACTTACGAGAAGTTTGTCGGCGTGGACCCGCGGGAAGAGCCGATGAAGGTGTTTCCCGGGGTGCATTACACGATGGGCGGGATCTGGATTGACAACGAGAATGCGGCGACGAATGTGCCGGGGGTTTACGCGGCGGGCGAATGTGAATACCAGTACCACGGAGCGAACCGACTGGGGGCGAACTCGCTGGTGTCGTGCATCTGGGGTGGGATGGTGTCCGGGCCGGCGTCGGTGAAGTATGCGCGCGGGCTGGAGAAGGGCCACGAAAACGTTTTGAGCCACGTGTTCGAGCGCGAACAAAAGCGGCAGCAGGAGATCAACGAGAGGCTGCTGGTTCAGCAGGGTACAGAGAACCCGTTGACCATTTGGAAGGAGATGGGCGCGTGGATGACCGAGCACGTGACGGTGGTGCGACACAACAAGAACCTGGAGAAGGCGGACGCCAAGCTGCAGGAGCTGATCGAGCGGTATCAGCGGATCAACGTGTCGGACCGGACCAAGTGGTCAAACCAAACGCTGAACTTTGTGCGCGAGCTGTATAACATGTTGATCTTGGCGAGGGTGATCACGCTGGGGGCGCTGGCGCGGAATGAGTCGCGCGGGGCGCACTACAAGCCCGATTTCCCGGAGCGCGACGATAAGAATTGGCTGAAGACGACGCGGGCACACTGGGAGAACGGGCCGATCAAATTGAAGTACGAGGCGGTGGATACGTCGCTGATTCCGCCGAGAGCGCGGCGGTACGACGTGGCGAAATGAAGAGGTCATGAGGTCGCCAAGGCAGGAGAGAGATGCCCCTGGGGAAGGGGTGAGGCAAGATGGCAGAGAAAAAGACGGTCATCGTGCGGGTGAAGCGGCAGGCGGGGCCGAAGGAGCGGCCGCGGTGGGAGGAGTTTGAGCTGGCGTGGCGGCCGTACATGAATGTGATCATTTGCCTGCGCGACATCGCTGAGCGGCCGATCACGCGCGACAGCAAGGCGACCACGCCGGTCAGCTACGAGGTGAATTGTCTCGAAGAAGTGTGCGGCTCCTGCGCGATGGTCATCAACGGGAAAGCGCGGATGGCGTGCTCGGCGCTGGTGGACCAGCTTGAGCAGCCCATTCGCCTGGAGCCGATGGCGAAATTTCCGGTGGTGCGCGACCTGGTGGTGGACCGCTCGGTGATGTTTGAAAACCTGAAGCGGGTGAAGGCGTGGGTGCCGATCGACGGCACATACGCGCTGGGCAACGGGCCGCGGATGTCGCAGGAGAAGCAGGCGAAGGCCTACCCGCTGTCGCGCTGCATCACCTGCGGGGCGTGCTTGGAGGTCTGCCCGCAAGTGAATGGGAACAGCCAATTCATCGGTGCGGCGATCATCAGCCAGGTGCGGTTGTTCAACCTGCACCCGACGGGGGCAATGCACGCCCGCGAACGGATCGAGGCGGTGATGGGGCCGGGCGGGGTGGCCGACTGCGCGAATGCTCAGAATTGTGTGAAGATTTGTCCGAAGAGCATCCCGCTGACGGAATCGCTAGCCGACGTGAACCGGCAGGCAATCAAACAGGCCCTGACGGGCTGGCTGGTCGGCTAGGAGACCTATGCGAACTCCTTTCTTTGTGGCCTTGGCAGGAATCTTGCTGAGCGGGACAATCCTGGTGACGACGCTGCCTGCTGACGACATCTCTGCGCGCGCAAAGAAACTGCACTTCAGCGCGATTGTGCTGGATACGCACGACGACACGCCGCAGCGGATGCTGTTTGAGCCGGCCTACGACATCGGGAAGCGTGACGCCAAGGGGCACATCGACATCCCGCGGATGAGGGAGGGGGGCCTCGACGCGATCTTTTTTTCGATCTATGCGCCCACGTCGTTGACCGGGCCGGCGGTGGTGAAGCGCTCGCTGGATTTGATTGATGCGGTGCGAGAAGCGGTGCGGAAGTACCCGAGCGACTTGATGCTGGCCACAACGGCTGAAGACGTTCGCCGCGCGCACCGGCAGGGAAAGATCGCGGCGCTGATGGGAATGGAAGGCGGGCACATGATTGACGGCGACCTGCGTGCGCTGCGCATGTATGCCGCGCTGGGGGTGCGTTACCTGACGTTGACGCACAGCAAGGGAACCGGCTGGGCGGGGTCGTCGGGCGATGCGGGGAAGAATGACGGGCTGACCGATTTCGGCAAGAATGTGGTGCGGGAGCTGAACCGGCTGGGAGTGATGGTGGATATCTCGCACGCGTCGGACCAGACGTTTTATGACGCGCTGGAGACGAGCCGGGCGCCGCTGATTGCGTCGCATTCCTCGTGCCGGGCGATTTCGAACCACCCGCGCAACATGACCGACGACATGATCCGCGCGCTGGCGAAAAAAGGCGGCGTGATCCAGATCACTTACGTGGACACTTTCCTCAGCCAGGAGCTGTATGACGCCGAAGAGGCCGTAAAGGCAGAACGGGCGGCGCGGACAGCGGATATTGACAAGAAGTTTGCCGGCGACGAAGCGCGGAAGATCCAGGAGTATGATCACCTGAAGAAAGAGTTTGCGGGGCGGATGCCGGTGGTGAGCTGGGAGAAGATTGTCGAACACATTGACCACGCGGTGAAGGTGGGAGGAGTGGACCACGTGGGGCTGGGGTCGGACTTCGACGGGGCGACGATGCCGCAGGGGATGGAGGACGTGTCGCAATTGCCGAAGATTAGCGAGGCGTTGCTGCGGAAGAGGTACTCCGAGCGCGATGTGCGAAAGATACTCGGCGAGAACCTGCTGCGGGTGATGGAAGAGGTCGAGCGGGTGAGCCGGGAAATGAATGGCCAGGGTAGGAAGTAAGCGGCGATACTGAGCAAAGTAAGCAAAAAAACAAGGAGGCGGGATGCGGAAAAGCATTTTAGCACTGATTCTTCTGACGAGCGTGGGCGTAATGCCGGTGTGGTCACAGCAGCAGCCGGCTGGGCAGGCGGCGGCCGAGACGCGTGAGCCCGGACTGTACATGACGTTTCAGACGACGATGGGTTCGATCGCCTGCAAGCTGTACGAGAACGAGGCGCCGGTGACGGTGCGGACGCTGGTGGGGTTGGCGACGGGGAGTAAATCATATGTTGACCCGCGCACGGGGGAGACAGTGCGGGGCAAGCGGTTTTACGACGGGCTGATTTTCCACCGCGTGATCCCCAACTTCATGATCCAGGGCGGTGACCCGCTGGGCAACGGTACGGGCGGGCCGCGTGGGCCGGGGTTTCCGTTCAAGGATGAGTTCGTTGCCACGCTGAGGTTTGACGTGCCGGGCCGGCTGGCGATGGCGAATTCAGGACCGGCGACGAATGGCAGCCAGTTTTTCATTACCGAGGTGCCGACGCCGCACCTGAACAACAAGCACACGATCTGGGGACAGTGCGAGAACCTGGATGTGGTGAAGGCCATCGCTCGCACGCCGCATGGGCCGAATGATAAGCCGAGGACGCCCGTGGTGATCCAGAAGGCGATTGTCGAGCGCGTTGGGCCGGCGCCGGCCAATCCGCCTGAAGGCGCGCGCGCCAAGGCGCCGGCGAAGACTCCTGCAAAGAAGACGCCGTAGAGCCACAAGGCATGAGCGGGCAGGCCAGGCCGTTGCGCCGCGCCCGCCCCGAAACAGAAGGCCATGCCGACTTCAAACCCCTTCCGCGCAGTATTGACCAGCGATAACGCGCTGCTGCTCTATCCCGCCGTTTTCAAGCTATTGCTACATTTCTTCACGATCAGCCGCTACGGATTTTTCCGCGACGAGCTCTACTTCATTGCCTGCAGCGAGCATCTGGCGTGGGGATACGTGGACATGGCGCCAATGGTCGCGTGGGTGGCGGCACTGAGCCGGTGGCTGATAGGCGATTCGCTTTTTGCGATCCGATTCTTTCCGGTCGTGGCCGGCGCGGTGTTGGTGTGGCTGACGGGACTGGTCGCGCGGGAACTGGGCGGCGGACGAAGGGCACGGTTTCTATCGCAACTTTGTGTGCTGATCGGTGGTGTTTATCTGGCGATTGACAATTTCCTCTCAATGAATGCATTTGAGCAGGTGCTGTGGCCGCTCGCTGCGTACCTGGTAATTCGGATCATCAATACAGGCAATCAGAAGCTGTGGCTGTGGTTTGGAGTTGTGGCCGGCCTGGGATTGATGACGAAACATTCGACGCTCTTTTTCGGATTTGCCGTGTTTGTGGGGTTATTGCCCACGCCGGGGCGGAAGGCGTTTGCGCAGAGATGGATCTGGATCGGAGGGGCGATCGCGCTGTTGATTTTTGTGCCCAACCTGATCTGGCAAGTGCAGAACGGCTGGCCGACGATTGAATTGCTGCGAAATGTTAAGGAGACGGGAAAGAATGTCGTGCTGAGCCCGCAGCAGTTTCTTTTTCGGCAGACGTTCATGCTGAACTTCTTCACGCTGCCGGTGTGGGTGGCGGGACTCTGGTTTTTCTTTTTTGACTCGCAGGAGAAGCGATACCGCGTGCTGGGATGGTCGTATCTGGTGCTGCTGGTGGCCTTCATTTTGATGGAGGCCAAGGATTATTACGTGGCACCGTATTACCCGATTTTGATGGCCGCGGGCGGTGTGGTGTGGGAGCCGCTGCTCCAACGGCGCAAGGTGGTCTTTGCCATAGCAACAATCTTGCTCGTTGCCAGCGGGGTCCTATCGGCGCTGCTGACGCTGCCGTTGCTGCCGCCGGAGCGATACCTAAAGTTGATGCATGGACTGGGGATCACGCCGCCGCGAAGCGAGGTCTCGCATACCTCCGAGCTGCCGCAACATCTGGCCGACCAGTTCGGATGGGTGGAGATGGTAGAGAAGGTGGCAGCGGTGTACCAGAGTCTGCCGCCCAATGAGCGCGCGAAGGCATGCATCTTCGCGGGAAACTACGGACAGGCCGGAGCAATAGACTTTTTTGGCGGGCGGTACGGTTTGCCGAAAGCCATCAGCGGCCATCAGAACTACTTTTTGTGGGGACCGCGCGATTGCGGCGCTGAGGTGTTGATTACAGTTGGCGAGAAGCCTGAAGATGTGCGGAAAAGCTTTGCAGAAGTCGTTGAAGCAGTGCGTCCCTATCATCCCTACGCGATGCCGTGGGAAAACCGCAACCCCATCTGCGTTGCGCGCAGGCCGAAATTGACGATTGCCGAGGTCTGGCCTCGGGTGAAGAGGTATCGGTAGCGTTGAAGCGGGCGGGCCGAAGCCGCGCGGTTATAGTCCGAGGACGGTGACGAGTTCGCGGACGGAGGCGGCGGATTTTTCGAGTGCGGTGCGCTCCTCGGGCGTGAGCTTGATTTCGATGATTTGCTCGATGCCGCGCGCGCCGAGCTTTACCGGCACACCGACGAACAACCCCTTGATGCCGTATTCCCCATCCAGATAAGCCGCACAGGGAAGGACCTTCTTTTTGTCTTTCAGGATGGCTTCGACCATTTCGACGACCGCGGCCGACGGGGCGTAGTAGGCCGAGCCAGTCTTGAGGAGGTTGACGATTTCTGCGCCGCCCTTGCGCGTGCGCTCGACGATGGCGTCGATGCGGTCTTTGGGCAGCAGGTCGGGCAGCGGGATGCCGGCGACGGTGGAATAGCGCGGCAGGGGCACCATGTCGTCGCCGTGGCCGCCGAGGACGAAGGAATGGACGTTTTCAACCGAGACGCCGAGCTCGAGGGCGACGAAGCTGGACATGCGGGCCGAATCGAGGATGCCGGCCATGCCGATGACGCGGTTTTTGGAGAAGCCGCTGAGCTTGTAGGCGGCCTGAGCCATGGCGTCGAGCGGGTTGGTGACCATGATGAGGATGGCGTTGGGAGAATACTTGACGACTTGCTCGACGACGGCCTTGATGACGTCGTAGTTGGCACGGAGCAGGTCGTCGCGGCTCATGCCCGGCTTGCGGGGAAAGCCGGCGGTGACGACGACGATGTCGGAGTTGGCGGTGTCGCGGTAGTCTCCCGTAGCGGTGGAGATGCCGGTGGCGCGGGCGTCGGAACGGGTGATGGGCGTGGACTCGAATATGTCCAGAGCCTTGCCGGTGGGGACGCCCTCGAGGATGTCGGTGAGGATGACGTCGGCGAGCTCGTGGTCGACGATACGTTGTGCTGTGGTGGAGCCGACAAACCCACCGCCCACGACAGTGACCTTCTTGCGCATTCTTGCACTCCTTCAGAGGGAGTTTTCCAAAGACTTCTTGATTACCTGCAATGCAGGCCGCACATGCTTGAGTAATGAGACCTGCATTATATGGGTCATCGGAGAATGCTTGTATTCCGGCAACGGTCGAACGGTTAGCCCTTTCGGACTTCTTGGGCGCTGTGCGCATTTGATTTCGATTCGAAGTGAGTTTACGCGGGGTGCGACACAGCAAAAATAGAAGCCAGTTGCACCATATCCGATAAAGTATTTATTGATCTTTCCGGGCTTCACCCGCGAATCAAGGGCCACAAGCGCTTTGTCAAGGGTCTCGTAAACTAGACGCGTTTCCCGACTCATTCCAAAATGGTCGAGGTCATATGGGCCCTCTACGGTTCGGGGACCCGCTTGAGAGCTACTGACAACATCTGAGGGGATACCCAGGGGCTCCACCTGTTCAAGACTCAGTATTCCGCCGGCATAAAGTTGATACCGAAACAACCGCAGATAGTTTTTCTTGAGTGTCAAAAGTTCCCGCTGTTCGTGTGAGAACTCTTTTGCAACAACAATAATCTGTGGATTGTCAAAATCCACTTGTCCGAGGTCTTCCAGGACGTTTGCCTTTTGCAGGAGAAGCAATACGTCTGCCTTGTTGTTTTTCAATCTTACGTAATAGAGATCCACTTGCTCTACTACGCCACGATTTTTTTCACGCTTGTATTCGACTATTACAGGAACGCCTGTAGCCGTATCCAATGCAAGGGTGTCGAACTCTTTGCCCCCTATCCGTGGTTTTCTGGCAACGAGGGAAAGTCCCTCAAAAACGTGCCCTAAGTTGTCTTCGATGAGGCGGTGAATGAAATCTTCCTTGGGGCGAGCTTGGTCAGGTTGGATTCGCCTCACTCTTTGGCGTGTCAGCTGGTACAGCGGCATGATTCCACTCCGAGCAAATCGGGCACGAAATATCCCGCGAACAACAAGTTAGACAAAACTCAATCAGCAGTAACGGCGGCCTCCATGTTTTCAACGATGGCGGAGGCGAACTCGGAGGTGCGCAGCTTGGTGGCGCCGGGCATCAGCCGCTCGAGGTCGTAGGTGACGCGCTTCTGGGTGATGGTGCGGGCGATGCCGTCTTCGATCAGGCGAGCCGCTTCGGGCCAGCCCATGAAGTCAAACATCATCGCGCCGGAGAGCATTAGGGAGCTGGGGTTGATGACGTCCTTATCGGCGTACTTGGGCGCGGTGCCGTGGGTGGCTTCGAAGCAGCCGAAGCCATCGCCGATGTTGGCGCCCGGAGCCATGCCGAGGCCGCCGACCTGCGCGGCGCAAGCGTCGGAGAGGTAGTCGCCGTTCAGATTGGGCGTGGCGAACACGGCGTACTCATCGGCGCGGGTCACGACCTGCTGGAAGATGGAGTCGGCGATGCGGTCGTTGACCATGAGCTTCTTTTTCCACTGGCCGTGGCCGTGGGTGGCGTAGATGGTGTCGAGCACCTGCTGGACCTCGGCGTAAACCTCGTTTTTGAAGGCGTCGGTGGCGCTGTCGAGGCCGGGCTCGATCAGAGCGGCGTTTTGCTCGACGGTGAGGGCGGGGTTGCGGTCTTTGTTGTCCACGATCCAGCTCTCGCGCTCGGTGATGATGTGCTGGCGGAACTCCTCTTTGGCCAGCTCATAGCCCCAGTCGCGGAAGGCGCCCTCGGTGAACTTCTGAATGTTGCCCTTGTGCACGAGGGTCACCAGGGGGCGATTGTTTTCCAGAGCGTGGCGAATGGCGCGGCGAACCAGGCGCTTGGTGCCGGTGGGTGAAATGGGCTTGATGCCCACGCCGGAATCCCAGCGAATCTGCTTGCCCGTGCCCGTGAGCATTTCGTTGTTGAGGAACTCCAGGAGCTTTTTCACTTCCGGTGTGCCGGATTTCCATTCGATTCCGGCGTATACGTCTTCGGTGTTCTCGCGAAAGATAATGATGTTCATGCGCTCGGGGTGCGTGACCGGTGAGGGAACCCCCGGGAAAAAGTGTACCGGACGAACGCAAGCGTAGAGATCGAGGATCTGGCGCAGAGCGACGTTGAGCGAACGGATGCCGCCGCCCACGGGCGTGGTCAGCGGGCCCTTGATGGCGACGCGGAAATCGCGGATGGCGTCCACGGTGTCCTGCGGAAGCCATTCCTTGAACTGGTTGTAAGCCTTCTCGCCGGCGAAGACTTCCATCCAGGCGATCTTGCGCTTGCCGCCGTAGGCGCGCTCGACGGCGGCATCAAAGACGCGACGCGAAGCCTTCCAGATGTCGCGGCCGGTGCCGTCGCCTTCGATGAAGGGGATGACCGGACGGTCGGGGACCTGATAGCGATCGCCGGAATACTGGATGGGTTTGCCGTCAGAGGGAACCGGAATGCCGTTGTAGGACTGCTTCATGAGTGGGTACCTCGCATGGATTCGGGCACGGCGGGCGAACAAGGAACGATAACAGAAACGGGCACCGGTTGTCAGTCCTCAGTTTTCCGAGGCGATAGGAGGAACTGGTCATACAGGGCGCGGGTCTGGCGGCGAGCGGCTTCGACGGCCAATTCGATGCGCTCGCCGACGGGAGTGCCCCAGCGCGCCAGCAGAGGAGCAATCCGTTGGGCCAGGGCCGGCTCGGGGAGCTGATTGGCAGGGCGGCCGGTGACGAGACGGACGGCATGGTCAAGGCCCCGGTAGAGCAACGCCGCGGAACGGAGCGATTGGGCCACGGTTGTATTTAGAGCGCCGGCGGATTCGAGCGCGGCAATCTGGCGGAGGACGTGGCCACCGGGGGTGGCTCCTGCCTGCAGGCCGCGGGTGAGGAACAAGAAGGCGAGGATGTATTCAACGTCGTAGAAGCCGCCGGCCACGCGCTTGAATTCGCCTTTGGTGACGGGCAGGCGGCCCCATTCGGGACCTTGCTTTTCGAGAGAGGCTTTTTCAATAAGGTCGCGGGTGCGGGAGAGCTGGTCGGCGAGCGGGCCGGGCGCAGAGAAACGATCAACGAGAACAGCGTGGAGTGCACAGATGGCTTCGGCACCGAGCGCGAGATTGCCGGCCACGGGTCGGGCCTTGAGGAAAGTGGCGGCTTCCCAAGCTTCGGCGTCGTTGCGGAAGTAGTCGAGAAGGGAAGTGGTGGTCGGCAGGATTTCGCCTTCGCCGCCGCGGGGGCGCAGGCGCGTGTCGATAGGGAAGAGAAGGCCCTCGCGGGTGTGGCTGCTGGCGACGTGGACAAAGCGTTCGGCGAGGCGGCGCCAGGGCTCGCGGTCTTCGCTGGAGAGGCGGGAATCGGCGAGAAAAATGAGGTCGACATCGGAACCGATGTCCATCTCCGCCGTACCGAGACGGCCCAGGGCGATGACCGAGAACGGTGCGGAGGATAGGTCATCAGACGTCGAGGGCAAGAGAGCTGCGTCGCGGGCCAGGGTGTGAAGAGCGTGCGCGAGAGCCAAATCAGTGAAGCGAGTGAACATCGCGAAGGTGTCGAAGAGTTGAGAGTGTCCCAGAAGCGCGCGCGCAACCTGACGAAGGACCTGCCGGCGATAAGAGATGCGCACGGTGGCGAGATCATCTTCGCGCGCGGGAAAGATTCCCATGGAAACGGAATTGGCTTGATCTACATCAGACAGGAGCGAGATTTCTTCGGGGTTGCGGGCAAGCATTTCGACGGCAAAGTCGCTGGCGGCGAAAAGTTGGGCGGCGCGGGCCAGCCAATCCGGGTGAGTGCCGAGAGCGGGCATGAGTGCGGGATCGAGGATGGCCGAGCTGAGAAAACGGGTCAGGCCGCGGCGGGCATAGGCTTCCTCGCCGGGTTCGAGACCGTCGAGCGCTTGGACAAGGCCTTCGGCGACAAGGGGATTTTCGACGCGCAGGCGGCGCAGGAGGGCGCCGGCGGCGGGGTCGGACTCGGCGTCGTCGTCGGCGGAGGGCGCGGCCGTGCGGGTGGCCAGGATGCGGTCGTAGATTTCGCGGACTTCGCTGAAGTGGCTGGTGAGGCGATGGAGCAATTGCTGGCCGGCGGTGCGGTTTTCGGAGAGAACTGGATCGACGCCGGAGCGGCGGGCGAGGCGATCGAGGGCGTCGGGAGCCTCGGGGAGAGTGTGACGCTGCAGGCCGTCGCGAAGCTGGAGGCGGTGCTCGACTTTGCGAAGGAACTGGTAGGCGGTGCCGAGGCGGAAGAAGTCGCGGCCGCTGAGGTGTCCCTTGTCGTGGAGGCGTTGGAGGGCGAGAAGCGTGGAGCCGGCGCGCAGCCAGGAGTCGGCGCCGCCGTAAAGACGCTGAAGGCACTGGGAGAGGAACTCGATATCGCGAATGCCGCCGGGGGAGAGCTTGACGTTCCACTCGGCGGTATGTGCACCGGAACCGGCGGCGAGGCGGCGAAGGTCGCGGGTGATCTCCTGGCGGGCGTTGAGGACAGCTTCGATGGCGGCGAGGTGGAACTCGCTGCGATAGACCAGCGGCAGGACCTCGCGGAGGAAGCGGCGTGCGGCCTGGACGTCGCCGGCTGAGCAGCGCGCCTTGATGAGCATTTGCAACTCCCATTCGCGGGCGCGGGAACAGTAGTAATGGAGCGCGGCGGGAATACTGGCGGCAAGCTCGCCTTCGCTGCCCTGAGGGCGGAGGCGCATGTCCACGCGGAAAAGGGCGCCTTCAGGCGTGGCCTCGGTGATGAGCTTGAGGACGGACTGGGCCAGGCGGACGAAATATTCGGCGTTGGTGGTGGTGCCGGATGTGCCGCCGGCGGTTTCGCCCTCGTGGCTGTAGAGAAAGATGAGGTCGATATCGGAGCTGTAGTTGAGCTCCTGGCCGCCGAGTTTGCCGAGGGAGAGAATGGAGAGGCGGGCGATGTGGCGGTTGCCAGCGGAGTCGGTGTGCTGGGGCGAGCCGAAGTCGTGCTGGAGTTTTTGCTCGCTGATGCGGAGGGCGCGCTCGAGGAGCACGTCGGCGAGATGAGAGAGTTCAAGGCAGGTTTCGGTCAGGGTGGCCAAGCCGAGGACATCGCGCAATGTGATGCGCAGGTACTCACGGCGCTTGAAGCGGGCGAGGACGAGGGCGGGAGGGAGATTTTGGAACACGGTCCCGGTAAACCGGGACTCGCCAACACCGCTCGCTTCAAAGCGGGCGAACTCTTCGTGGAGGTCTTCGGGGGAGCGCATGCGGTCGAGCGTTTGAGCGTGCTCCTGACCGCGACGCGCCGGGCGATGGAGCCAGGCGAGGAGGTCGGGCTGCTGGACGAGCGTCTCTGAAAGGAAACGGCTGTAACTGAAGATCGCCAGCAGATGATGGAGCGCGGCCGGGTGGCGCTTGAGATAGTTGAATGGCTGGGACGATGAGGGGCGGGCGGCGGGCTCGTCAGCGGGAGAGGAATCGTGGGGGCGGAGGAAGCGTTCGAGGAAGTTGAGTGCGCCGTCAGGGTCGGGGAGTTGGGCCAAAAGAGCGGGAAGCGTGGCCCAAAGGTTGGGCGGGAGGCGCTGCTCGACGAGGCCGAGATTGGACTCGGCGCGGGCGGGGTCGGCAAAGGCGATGCTGGAGAAGGCGGCGTCCATCAGAGGAAAAATTTAACCACAGATGAGCACAGATAAACACTGAGAGGAGAAAGAAAGAGAGAAGAGAAGCAACACGACAGCAAGACAGCGTCCGGCTTGTCAAAGAAGCACAGCGAAAGAAAGACGAGTCTCCTCGAGGAGCAGCGGCAAAGAGTCGGCGGATGGGAAGCCGAAGGGGTTAGCGGGGAGCGGCCCCTTCGATTGGGAGCTGAGAAAGATCAGGGCCTGTCGCGCCGCTGCGGACCGATCCTGAAGTTGTGAACCGCCGCACCCACATGCAAGACCGGAGAGACCAGCGCGGTGATTTTCCAGGAAAACCTCGAGCGCGGGCGGCCGAGAGCAGCGTTTTGCATTTGCGTTTTCTTATTCAAATAGAGCAAGAAATTACCCAGAGTATTAATGGGCAGCATCACGGAGTACATGCGGGCACGCGAAGGATGGCGCCCGAAGACGGGATTCGCTTCGGCGCCGCCGCGACCGAGTGCATATTGAGAGGATTCGACGTCGAGGACGAAGGCACCGATACTGGCGGCAACGGCCAGCCAGTAACCTCGATCGGCGACCTCGCGGAAGGCGAATTCGGGCCGCCAAAGGTCTCGATTCCCGCGGCGGAACGCACGCGCCTTGATCCGTCCCTGCGATGTCTGCACGTGGAAGATTCCCTTCGGAGGCCAGGGCAATTCATCGGGACAATCGATTTTGAAGTCCTTGCCCCCAATATAGCGGCACACCGGGGGCGCCGGCGCATCTTCTTTGATCTGGCCGGGCGGGACCTGTGCAGCCAGTGGCGTGGCACCGAGAAAGAGGCAAAGGGCAAATCCAATTCGGCAACGCATGGGACGCCTCCTTTGGAATGGGATTTCTCAGGGAAGGACGATGGGACAGCTCAAGCGAATGGTCTTGGCCGGTGGTCGTGCGAACGTGAACGGGAGAATGAAGCGTGTGAATTGCGCGACGAACGAGCGCCCGAGCTTTTGGGCTGCGGAGCGGCCCAAAAGAAAGACTGCGGTGTGAGCCGGGCGGAAGCGGGAAGCGCAAAGGCCCGTTGGAAACGCATGGCGAGCAGCGGAAGGGCAACAGCATCACGACCCGTGCCGGAAGAGAGTGCCGACACGTCCTCCCAAGAGGAATCAGATTTCAAGACAGGAATTGACCTGGTCTAGGTCCTGCGGGAACTTTGGACGACACATCGTAAGACGAGAAAGTAGAGAGAACAAGGTTTTTTCTGGGATTTGAATGCAGATAAAAATCAAATGTGCCAGAAAGGAACAGCGTGGATATGACACAGCCGGCGAAGGAACAAAAATCCAGGGTGGGGAGAGGGGGAAAATGACCGGCCCGGAGAGCAGGCGGGCCGGAGTAGGGAAGAGGACAGGCTGAAGCCTGTCCTACTAAATGTCGTAGTAGAGCTGAAATTCGTAGGGGTGCGGGCGCATGCGGACGGCGTCCGCTTCGTTTTTGATTTTGTAGTCGATCCAGAGCTGGACGACGTCTTCGGTGAAGACGTCGCCTTTGAGCAGGAACTTGTGGTCGTTCTGTAGCGCATGGAGCGAAGCGTCGAGCGAGCCGGGAAGTGAGGGAACTTTTTTCAGCTCTTCGGGGGCGAGATCGTAGATGTCCTTATCGAGCGGCTGGCCGGGGTCGATTTTGTTTTCGATGCCGTCGAGGCCGGCCATAAGCATGGCCGCAAACGCGAGATATGGGTTGCAGGACGGGTCGGGCGGGCGGAACTCGAGCCGCTTGGACTTGGGGCTGGCCGAGTACATCGGGATGCGGACAGCGGCCGA
>CAZHLD010000028.1:0-21267 GCA_964533185.1 uncultured Acidobacteriaceae bacterium
CCGGCTTTCGCAAAGTGTGGAACCTGAAGGGCGGCATCCTGGCCTGGTCCGACGAGGTGGATCCTTCGGTTCCGAAATACTGACCGCCTAAAGCGAAGACGGGCGCCGTTGCGCGGGTTGCGCAGAGGGCGAGAATCCGTTAGGCTGCGCTGGCAGGAGGGAAGCTATGGCAGCGACGAAGATCACCGTGCGAACGAACGGTCCGTATCGCATAGAAGGCGAATTTGAAATTGTGGATATGCAAGGCAAGCCGTACGGCCTGGCAGGACGGACCATAGTTTCGCTTTGCCGCTGCGGGCACTCCTCGAACAAGCCCTTCTGCGACGGCTCACACAAGACCGTTGGCTTCACCGACGAAGCGGTCGCCCGTGACCTGCCGCCACCCGCCCCCAAGCCCGCAGGCTGAGTGCTTAGTTTTTGCGGCGATAGACTTCAATGACCAAGAATTCTTCCCACGCCTTTCCGTCGTTAGATCTTTCGCCTCGCCATGTAAAGTGGTTCTCGGAGATGTTGGTGTAGGTAGCGCGCGTGAACGCGTGGGGGGCAACGGGCTCCTTCATGCTGTACGTAATTGCTTTTTCATCGATCTTGACGCCACCCAGTTCTTCCGGTCCGAGGTCCACCCAGGTTCCAGCCAAAGCGTTTAGCCATTTCATGTTCCAGGTCTGCTTCTTTGCATCATAGGAGCGAAGGTTTAGTCCCAGCACTAGAAGCTCGCCTGCGGGCGTGGTCATTCGGTATTCGTCTGCAATCGCATACCCGTCAAGAATGTAGCGTCCCTCCCACGTCGCGTTGAGAATTTCCCAGGCCCCATCCTCTCGCCTTAGTTTTGCGTCACAGCGCCATTTGCCGATAAGAAAGGCGAATCTAGATAGTTCCGGAGGTGCCTTGGGGTTGAGCTTCCCATAGTCTTGCTCGTGTTGTTTCATCAGCCGAGAATCCTCCTCTGCAGGCTCCCTTGCGGACGGTGCAGTCAGCACGCTCAACAGCATGAACGCCGCGAGCAACGCCGGAAGCAATGCACTGACCTTGCTCATTGACCTATCCTCCGTCACAGCCAATTTGCCGCATAACACATCGAGTATCCGTTGCGGTAAGAAGCCCGCCGTCCAGCCTGCGCTAGGTTACCTCAACAGGATTAGAAGATCGGCAGGTAAATCAAGCTCGGAGAGGATTCAGCAAGATTGTAAGCCGGAGTGCGACGACACGCACAACAGGGTCGGCTTCACCCATGAAGCGGTCGCCCGCGACCTGCCTTCGCCCGCCCCCAAGCCGCAGAGTTGAGCATTCGGCAAATGCGTTCACTGCGCCCGGCTGGGCGAGCGGCCTGACCGTTTGGCCGCACCAGTGAGAAGTATCCAGCCGAGTAGGGCGGAGTACTTCTCGTCCTGAGTCCACGGCGGACCGATGGTTCGCCCCAGTTCGGTAAGTCGGTTTCGCAACTTCTCGGCAGGAGTGCGAAGGTCCTTAGCTGCACGATCAAACAGTTCGCGCTCGCTCACCCTTGTGACCGGCAGGCCGCACCATTCGCAAGCCTCGATCAGGGCATTACGGTAGAATTCGCCCTCGGCGGTGTGGATCAGCGCATGAGAAGCTAGGGTTGCCGCAAGGGTGGTCAGCGGTCGGCCAGAGGCCGTCAGGATGCCGCAACCAACGATGTCGTGACCCTTCGATTGCAAGCCGCCAACAATTTCACGCAAAGCTTCTTGAGCCAGATCCCTAGTCTTACTGGCGCAGCGATCCAGATACTCTGTGGCCTTCGACAGGGGCCAGCCTTCGGCCGCGTGGTAGGGCTGCTTCGAGCCCGGAATCTGGGGATCCGCGAGTGTGATTCTTCGGCGGTCGACCACGGCTGGATAATCTGCTGGTCCAGCGACAGCCACCAGCGCCGTCCAGCCAGAGTGCGCTCGGAAGCCCAGGGCTGCTTTCGTCTTCGCACCTCTGCTGGTTGCACTTCCTTCGGGTACGGATTGGCGGTTCATCCAACCCTTTCTGTGGGCCAGACAGCAATGACCCGAAGCATTGTACGGCATTGTTGCGCAATGCAGTGGCGGGGATGAATCCGATGGGCCCGTCGAATCACAGCCAAGACCCCAGGGAGAAAACCGGCGAAATGGCAGCCTAGACAGGGGCCAAACACGTTCAAAGAATGCGGTTCTGCGTCCATTCCCAGATGAAACAGGCAAGTAACGACCGACCCAACCTGTAACTTTTCTTCCCGCCAGACAGCCCATTTCGGCGCAAGGATCCTGCACTGCTGCCCAGCAGAGATTCAGATCGCCATAGTTTTCAGCCGTTTAGGGAGTACTCCCCGTTTCAGTTACTACGGTCGCGCAGTTGCACAGTCTGTTCGCGTGGGTGCGAAGCAGTTTTTCTGGGGGAATCGTGGGAGGAGTGGGGAGTATCAACGGCTTTCTCGGGCGCATGCGCTGGGTCTTCTGCCTGGCCGGCGCGGTCGTGTTCCTGGCCCTGCTCTATTGGCTGCGCCAGTTCCACACCTCGTCTGACCCGCTGTTTTACTCCTACCTGGAAGTCATCGGCACGCTGCTGAGCTTTACATTTGCGGCCAATGCGCTGGTGCGCTTCCGCGGCACGCACGACCGCATCTCGCTGATCCTGGCCTTCGGTTTCATCCTCTCGGGATTAATCGAGTTGGCCGCCACGTTTGGGCTTTCGAACCTGCTGGCGGGCGGCCTGGACATGCAACTGCGTGTTCCGATCACCTGGATGGTCAGCCGGACGCTGCTGGGCGTGGTCCTGCTGGCGGCGCTGGTGGTGGAAAAGCGCCTGCCCAACTCGCGCGAGCCGAGCAAGGAGATTGCTGCCGCGCTGCTGATTGTCGGCGCAGTGGGCTACCTCACCAGCGCCGTGTACCTGGGCGCGCCCGGCGAGCCGCTGATCCGGCCCAACGCGCTGCTCTCTCGCCCGTGGGACTTGATCCCCGCGGCCATCTTCCTGGCGGCGGCGATCCTCTACCAGCGACGGCTGCGCGGCTCGGTTTCCGCCTTTGACCGCGCGCTGTGCTGGACGGCCTGGCTCAACATGGCTTCACTGCTGGCGGCCACCCAGTCGGAGCGGCTGCTCGATCCTCCGTTCACCTTCGCGCAGCTTCTGAAAGTGACCAGCTACGCCGTCGTGCTGGGCGGCGCTCTGGTGGACAACTCCCGCCTGTTCGAACAGGTGCGGCGGCTCTCCATCAGCGACCCGCTCACCAGCCTGGGCAATTACCGTCGGCTGCTCGATGCGCTCAACGTCGAAGTGGAGCGCTCGCGGCGCACCGGGCGGCCCTTCTCGATCCTGCTGCTGGACCTTGACGGCCTCAAGCAGGTCAACGACCGCTACGGCCATCTGGTGGGCAGCCGTGCGCTCTGCCGGCTGGGCAACGTCCTGCGCATCCACTGCCGAGCGATGGATACGGCCGCGCGCTATGGCGGCGACGAGTTTGCGCTGATTCTTCCCGAAGCCGGACGCGAGGCCGCGGGCAGTGTGGCCAGGCGCATCTGCGAGCGCCTCACGAGCGACGGCGAAGCGCCACCCCTTTCCGTCAGCGCCGGGGCGGCGGTGTTCCCCGAAGACGGCGAGACCATCGAGAGATTGCTCGCCTCGGCCGACCGCGCCCTCTACCGCATGAAAGGCCGGCGCACCGGCACAGTTTCCCTGGCCCGCATTGCCGCCTGCCTGTAAGGCGGGGAGCGGAGGGTGGAGATGAACACACGCTTTTCCATGCAGCGCGCCGAAGATCGAATCCCGATGGAAGTGGGCGTGCAAATCGCCGGCAATGAAAATCTCCCGGGCGTGGAAACTACGTTTACGGAAAACGTCAGCTCGCGCGGCGCACGCGTGGCGTCCATTCGCCGCTGGCGGATCAACGACCGCCTGTACCTGGCCACGCTCCCGGGCAATTTCCAGGCAACGGCCCGCGTGGCCTACTGCCAGCCGATGCGCGGTGATGGCTTTGCCATCGGCCTCGAGTTCCTTGAGCCGACCGGACGCTGGGTGATCCAGCCGCCGGCCGTTCAGGAAGATCACTAAAGCGAATAGGAGGAATTGGGAGGAAGAAAAAAACTGGCGCAATGTAATAATATTGACGTGAGCGCTCCGTTCAGCCTGGCTGGACGGAGCGCTTGCGCTTTTTGAGGGCTGAGTTACACTTTCCGGGCCACCAGCAGCAGGTTTTCCCCGAACAGCAAGGAAGGTGAGAAGAGCGCGGCGAGGATTTCCCGGTTTCGCTTTCTCTGCGATGGGTCTTTTTCCTTGCGGAAGGCAATCACCGTATAGAGCCACATCCACGGCGCGTAGAACGCGTAGAGGTAGCTTACCGGCTTGCTGTGCGTGTGGGTTGTTTCGATCAGGCGGAACCCCGAAGTGTGCAGCGCATAACGCAGCTCGGGAAACGTGGCCAGGGCGATGTGGTGCAGGGGGTGCCGGCCGGACTCGTCGAGCGGTCGCGGGTCGCGCCCGTAAAAGCCGCTTCCGAAGAACCGCACCCGCGACCGCAACGAAAGAATGTTCGGCGTCGTCACGACGAGACGCCCATCCGGCCGCAGCACGCGGTGGGCCTCGCGCAGGAACGCAAACGGATTCTCCAGGTGCTCGATGCCTTCGATCGAAAAGACCGCATCGAAGGCGCCGTCCGGCCAGGGCAGAGCCGTGTTCAGGTCCACCGAGCGAAAGCGCTCTCCGAGCAATTGGGCGGCCTCGGTATCGGTGTCCGCGCCCCAGGCCTCAAATTCCGCCCGCGCCAGCGCAAGCGTGAGTGCGCCTGCCCCGCACGGAGCGTCCAGCGCGCGCGCGTCGGGCGGGAGGCTTAGGGATCTAAGGTGGCGCAGGACGGCGCGCTGAATCACAGAGAGTTCCGGAGCCGAGTTCACCTGGTTCCTCCATTAGTACGGATCTTCTCGTAAACCCTGAGCGTGTTAGCGGCCATTTGCGAGGCGGAGAAGCGTAGCTGGACCTCCTCTCGCGCGGCCTGCCCGAGCTGACGGCGCAACTCGTTGTCCCGCAGCAATCGGAGCATTCCACTGGCAAACGCAGTCTCATCCGGTACCACTACCAGGCCGGTCCGCCCATTATCGACGACTTCCGCCAGGCCGCCCCGAGCCGTCGAGACCACGGGCAGCCCCCAGGCCATCGCGGCCTGAAGTGAAGTTCCCAGGCCTTCGAACAGGGATGGAAAGAGGAAAGCGTCGAGCGCCGCGTACACCTGTGCGACATCTTCCACAAACCCGGCAAAGTGGACCGCTCCCGTCTGCCCTGTATCTCGCGCAAGCTGCTCCAGCTCTTCGCGACAAGGCCCATCACCGGCCAGCAGCAAACGCGCATCTGGAAACTCTCTGCGAATCTGTGCCAGTCCTTGAACGATGTATCGCTGCCCCTTCTCCGGCAGGAGAAAGCCCACGCAGCCAAACAGAAACTCATTCTCCCGTACACCCCAACGCTCTCTCGCACGGTGTCGCATCTCGAGCGTAGGCAGCGGTGGAACCTCCACGCCTTCATTGACGACCACGATGCGATCGGTGGGAATCCCGGATTCAATTAAGCTTTGCGCCACCTCGCTGCAATTCGCAATGAATTCAGTCACAGCACCGTAACGCGCACGAGAAACCGGGCCTCGCCTCAGCGGAAAACCGATGCGCCGCGAAAAAAGCAGCGGCAACCGGCGGTGGGCACCGGCCAGCCATGCCGCGGTCAGTGCGTGCGGCTCGTTGACATGGATGAGGGCGAACCTGCCGCCTTCCACCAGCCGCCGAATCGCAAGCGCAGCCCACAGGCGCAATCCCAGCCGCGGAACCATGTGCACTACGATTCCTTCCGCGGCCGTGCGCTGTGCCAGCGGCGAATTTCGTGCTGCCACTAGCTCAGCCTTGTGTCCCAGGTCCTGCAGGCCGCGCAATGTGAGCCACGCCTGGCTCTGCCCGCCGCGCCACTCGCGCTCGAGATCAACGTACAGCGGAATCATTCCGGTCTCTTTTGCGTCGCTTCACGAGCTTTCCGAGCTTTCGGAATTTCAAATACACCCCACGTGCGGCCATCCACGCTATCAGGATTCCCCGCCAACCATCCAGCCATCCGGCGCGAAAAACCAGCTTCTGAAGCAGGGTCCACGGAGGCAGGAGCAAGGCTGGCAGCAGCCACCGCCGCTTCCCCTGTTGGAAACTCTGCTCCGCTGCGATTGTTGTATAAGCCTCCAGCTTTGTGCGATGCACGTCGAGGGATTCATGCGTGTAGTGGAAGAGATCGCCCCGCAAACGGGCAACAGACCCATCGGATTGCACGGCCTCGTGCACGGGGCCCACAAAGCGCGCGCGGCGGCGATCGTAGAGGCGCGTTTTGCGGTCCGGGTACCAGCCTGAGTGGCGGATCCACTTGCCCAGGTAGCGCGCGCAGCGGGGGAATTCGTATGCGGCGTGCGTGGCCGGCTGTTGCTTCCAAGTGAGCAAGGATGCGCGCAGTTCGGGGCTCAATTCTTCGTCGGCATCAATAGCAAGGACCCAGTCGTGCGCGGCCTGCGCGGCGGCGAAGGTGCGCTGGTCGGAGTAGTCCTTCCAGACGTGCTCGATCACGCGAGCGCCGCGCTGGCGGGCGATTTCGCGTGTGCGGTCGATGCTGCCGGCGTCCACGACGAGGATCTCGTCGGGCAGGCCGGCCAGCGAGTCGAGCGCCCGCGGCAGGTTGCGCTCTTCATTGAGAGTGATGAGGATCGCGGTCAGGCGGTTCATCCGGATCGGGTGACGCTCGGTGCGGAGGTCGCGCCTACAGTATCACAAGGATTGGAGTGATCGAGATGGGAAGAGGCGAACGGATCAGCCGGCCAGGCGTGCGGTCACAGTGAGCAGCACGATGGTCGAGCCGATGCGGAACTCGGAGAGGTGCTTCAACTCGGCGGCGCGGACGCGCTCCTGGTTGATGAAGGTGCCGTTGGTGGATTCGAGGTCGCGCAGGCGGATGACGTCGTTTTTCACTTCGATGGCGCAGTGCCAGCGGGAGACTTCCGGGTCCTCAATCACCACGTCGGCCTCGCTGCGACCCAGCACTACGCGTGGCTTGCTGAGGGGGAAAACCTGCCCCTTGGCCGGCCCGCCAATCATCGAGAGCGTGATGGTGCGTCCGGCGGGGAGCGTCAGCCCCTCGTGCTCGCCGCCAAATTCGATGCCCGGCACGCCGCCCCCGCCGCTGCGGGCAAACGAGGGCAGGGGCGAAATCACCTGCGTTTGCTCGCTCTTTCGCTGCACCTCGACGACGTTTTTCTGGCCGCACTTTGAGCACAGGTACTGCACGCGCGGGTGTTTGCCTATCTGCGCGTCGTTCAGGACGTGGCTGGTGCCGCAATGGACGCAGGCGGTCTGCATCCCTTCCAATCTAGCACGGCAGCCCGCTCGCGCCGGGCCTGCGACCAGGGGGTGTTTCGGGAGGAGAAATAGTACTTTTTCGGCGGGGAGCGGGCAACGTGGTCATTCTTGAAACAAACGAGGGAAAACCCTGTGATGAAGGAATGGCGCCCCTAGGTGACGATTTCAGGACTCTGCTGGTCAGTCGCCATATAGCTGAGACCCGGGCGTTGCCCCAACATTCGACCTATTCACCCCATCACGTCGCGCTGCGGTAGGGTCTGTGCGAAGCTTCGCGAAGGCTTTGCCGATCAGCGCAGATTTGAAGAAGATCTGACCCGCCGTCAAGTGGCTGATGACTTTGTGGTGCCCGACAGCGGCCAGGGCCATGCTTGCCATGCAGCCACACTGCGAGCAATCTGGATTGCCACCGAACTGGCAAGGAACGATCTTGGTCTTGAGGTCTGCCGAGATGGTGTGCGTGGTCTGGGCGAAGATGCACTCGTCCGGGGAGCTTGGCGGACTGAGAAACTCGTTGATCAAGACCTCCGGCATTTCCAGCTTGGGGTGGAGCTGGCGCAATCGCAAGAGATCCGCAACGGCCTGCTTGCGCTCCGCTGGCGTCAAGATCTCGGGCGCAACCGCTCCCTTTTGGGGAGTGAAGATGCTCATCCAAATTTGTTGAGCCTCTTCGCGCTGCGCCCACACATCGAGGAAGTCTCCAAGATATCCGGGGCGCTTCATCATCTGACCCGTAATGGTGCAATGAATGGTGATGCGATGTCCGGCGATGTTTTTGAGGATTCGTTCGTAGGTGGCAGGCGCGCGGCGGGCGTCGTGCTCGGGCTGAAGTCCGTCGATGGAGACCACGGTTTTAACGCGCGACAGAGTGGCCCACGCAGAAGGGATCTGGCGGAAGGCGCTGGTCACAACCTGCACGAAGATACCCATGCGGTGAAGCTTGGGAACCAAGATCTCCAGCTCGCGGTAACGCACCAGCGGGTCGCCGCCAACAATGGAAACATGCAGCGGACGATAGCGCCGAACCAGAGCAAGGACGCCGTCCACCAAAGCGTCGCCCTTTTGATCGGCGAGCTGCCTGAGATTGATTCCAGTATTCAGATGCGCATCTTCGTAGGCGTAACATCCCGGACAGCGCAACGGACATTCGCGAGTGATCTCGATGGAAAGATTCGGCCTGAAACCTTGCAGGATTCTGCCCCAGGCCTGAACTACTTCAACATGCTTCACTGTTCGCCCTCTGATGGAGGCTTCCTGCGCACAGGCCGGGGTGGGGCAGCCAACATGCCCCGTGGGTAGAGACATTCTACCCCGGACAGGCTCTCGATAGCGAGCTGAAGAGGTTTTCGTCGCCGGTGGGTTGCGAAACTTCCTTTTTCCGGTCCCGTTCAGGATGAGCTAAACGACTGGGTGGCTTTTCTCCTGGCAACCGATGATCGGAGGTTGAGGTGAAATGCGATGACCGTGGCGCCTGGACCGATTTGAACTTCGATCCCTCTGCTTGCAATGGGAGTTCTGGAATTGTCTACTTCGGGCGGCGCTTGAGTTTTGGGCGGTCGGGGTCGAGCGTGGCGGGTGCCCCACGCTCGCCTTCCTCCCACATTGCCCAAAACAATCGGCGAGGGTGGGCATAGTGCTCCGCGGGTCGCGTTGGTGAAGTGGCGCGCCCTATGGGAGGATTTCAGAACCCTGCCGGTGAAACGAATTGCGGCTACTCTCCCACAATTCAACCTTGCTTGTGATGTTGTGAGCCTTGCCCTGCGTCTAACAGTTTATTGAAAAACCCCTTGAGCCCGTCATACCGAGGAGCCCGTCGCAGGCGGGAGGAATCTCTCTTTTGCCTGGCTTTTTTGCGGAGGGATTCTTTGCTGCGCTCAGAATGACAGGAGGCGAAGGGATTCTTTCCGGCAAGGCCGGAATCTTCGATCGCTGCGCTCGAAATGACGGCAGCAGGTGCTTTTTTCAACAAGCTGCTAACTTCCGACCGGTCAAGAAAAGAAGGGGCTGCCTTGGGACAGCAGCCCCCTTTCCGGCATTCGATCGTAGGGAGACCGAGAAAGTCAGGCCTGCAAGTGAGAAAACAACCCGGCTAATCTCACCCCAATGGACTCTGGTCAGCCCCGAATCACCGGTTCACTTCTGCCCCGCCAGCTTGAAAACTATGGCGCGAGTAACTTCCTGGCGCGCAGCGTCCGGGTCGGTAGCATTTGTAAAGGCGGCCGCGATCGTGTCGCGTTCTTCCTGCGACCGCCGATTGCGGTCGGCGCCGAAAGCGTTGCGCACCTTCTCAAATGCATCCATGCTGTTCACGCCGTACCAGATGAAGTGGGTCCAATCACCATCGGTTTTCAATTCCTCGACCGCCAGACCATAGGCCAAAATCACGCCGTCGGCGACGAGCTTGTCGAGCACAGGCTTGTTGTACTTGTCCCAGGCCGCGCGGTAGTCGGCGGTCTTGCCGGGTTTCACCTTGCCGAAATTATACCGGGTGTAGGGCAGCGACCCGGCAGGCAGCATGGTACTGCCCGCCACAAACACGAGGTCCCGGGTCAGCCAGTCGCGTGTTTTGCTGGAGTCAAATACTTCACGGACCCGCTCCGCCGTGGTCATTCCGGGTTTCTGTCCTTTCTTGCGTCCTTCTTCGGCTGCTTTGGCTTCCTCGGCGGCCAGTTTGGCAAGTTGTGCCTGGATCGCACTCTGGACTTTCTCAGTGCCAGACCAGTCGGCGACGGTATACCAGATCAGATGCGTCCAGCCGCCCGGCGAGCGCAGCAGGGGCACCTCGATGCCCCACCCCAGCACGACGCCTTCGGCCATCTGCTTGTCGCGCACCGGTTCCCCGACGGTTTTCACCAGGTTCATGAACTCGTCTTCTTTGCCCGGCCTGACCGCATAACCGGACCAGTAGGTAAGGGGTTGGGGCATCTGCTGCTGCGCGAAGGCCGTGAAACCCCACAGCAACGCCAACACTAGGAAGATTACTTTTCGATTTTTCATGTTTTCTCCTCGAGAGATGCGTCTCCTGAAACAGGGTCCACGGTTTTTTTGAGCATGGCTGAACCGACCTCGGCCCCAGGGAACGGACGGGCTTTCTATCACCGCAAGCCGCTGGGGTCAACTAAAATCAGGCCGAATCCTGAGGTTGGCCTCGTAGATGGCGGGAAAGGTGCCGCGCCCCCCGACAGAGTGCAGCGGCGTAAATTCTGGCCCGCCGCGCCGGGGAACTCACGACCCGTGGCTCAGACGACAGGCGGTTGGGATGGTTTACTTCGGGCGGCGCTTGAGTTTGGGGCGGTCGGGGTCGAGCGTGGCGTTATCGGGGTTGCCTTCCAGCTCGCTTCCTGAGGAGCCCGCGTTGGTGAGGTCGGAGGCATTGGCGGAGGCAGTAGCGCGTGCGCGGGCCAGCGTCTGCTGCGCGATGTAGACGTCCTTCGCGGGTAGCGAGACGCTCTGGTCCAGGATCACGACGAACGGCATCCCCGGCTCGAGATACAGGTCCGGCCCCTTCCGCGACATCATGATAATCAGCGCCGCCATTGCTCCGGCTCCGGCGCCCACGGCTGCGCCCTTGCCGCCTTTGATCGCTGAACCAAGCAGCGTGCCCTGGAGTGTGTAGGTAGCCAGGCTGTAGAGGTCGGTGGCGCGGCTGTTGTCTGTGGTGATCCGGCCCTTGCCCTTGATGTCGGGAGAGTCGAGGTGCGCCACCACCGCGGCGCTCGGGCCATTCTCCAGTTCCACACGCTCTACCAGCACGCGCATCGCACCGGCCTTTCCGAACCCGCCCGGGCGCTTCACTTCGACGACGCTTCCGGTGAAGGCCGTTTCTTCAGGCAGCTCAAGCTGGTCGCCCAGCGGCAGCGCGCGCGCGGTGCGGAAGGTTACCTGTTGACCCTTCTTTGTAATTTTCGTGCTCAGCGGAGTATCGAGCACGACTTCGATGGGCGTACCCGCGGGAATCTCGACGGTGGCCGGCAGCGTGGGCGGCGGAATGATCGGCTCTGGCGCTATTGGCGCAGGCTTGGCTTCTTCCGGCTGCGGCGCAATGGGCGGAACTGCCGGCTGCGGCGCGGGTTGCGGCACCGGCTGGGGCGTTGGTTGTGCAGCGGGCGGCGGATCGAGCGGTGGAGGCGGCGGAGGAACGCGCGGATTGATGATCGGCGGCTGCTGCGCAAAAGCGACAGCGACCGTAGCGGAAGCTAGACCCAGTGCCATCGCAAAAAGCAGGATTCGAATTGGGACCGTCCGCCGCACGGTGGATGAGCCCGGCCGACCGGGCGCTTCACCTCTTACTGTTTAGGTGCAGGTTAGGGAATAGGGTTGCCTGGAGGTGATCCTGCGGCCGCGGCCTTACTGCACAAAGCCGACCTTGGGCTCGGGGCCCGGCTCGAGCTGCTCGCGGATGGGGCCAAACTGCGCTTCGTAGCGGCTGATGTTTTCGCCCAGCGCGCGCCAGAGGCGCTTGGCGTGGCTCGGGCTGAGGATGACGCTGGCCACCAGCTTGCCCTGAGGGGCGTTGGGGAACAGATAGATGTAGTGCAGGGTGAACTCCTCGGCGGTGTGATGGATCATGGCCAGGTTGCTGTACTGGCCCACCAGTTCTTTTTCATCGGCCTTGATCTGCACCTGCTGCTGCTGTTTGGCCTGCTCGTCCATGGAGGTTCTCCCGAGTGGCGGTCGCCGGGGAAGTGCACCGGCGACAGTACCATTTGTGCGGCGCGAAGTCGAACCGAGCGCCGGACAAGCAACCGGGGCCTGCCCGCTCTTGTAGTGTTTCAGCCTGGCACTGCCGGGCGCAGGTTCCCGGATGGAAACCGGCGCTTGATTTCCAGTCGTATTAAGTGTAGTTTATACTTGGAGTTTAGCTAGCTTAACTATGACAACACCCACTCTCCCAGCCGATTCCTCCGGGGTCCCCGCGCCGGTCGCGGCGCCGGGAAAGCCGATGGTCGGCTGGCGCCGCGCCGGCGGATTGCCCTCACTGCCCGAAGCCTACCGCACCATCCCCATCCTCCCGGGCGCATCGGTGTGGCGCAAGCTGCTGGCCTTTGCCGGGCCGGGCTACCTAGTGGCGGTCGGCTACATGGACCCGGGCAACTGGGCCACCGACCTGGGCGGCGGCTCGAAGTTTGGCTACACGCTGCTCTCAGTCATTTTGCTGAGCAACCTGATGGCGATGTTCCTGCAGGCGCTCTCTGCCAAGCTGGGCATCGTCACCGGCCGCGACCTGGCGCAGGCCTGCCGCGACCATTTCTCGAAGCCGGTGTACATCGCGCTTTGGGTGCTCTGCGAAATCGCCATCGCCGCGTGCGACCTGGCCGAAGTGCTGGGCTCGGCAGTGGCTTTGCAGCTCCTGTTCGGATTGCCGCTGCTGCCCGGTGTGCTGATCACCGCGCTCGACGTGCTGCTGGTGCTGGCGCTGCAGGGCCGCGGCTTCCGGCTGATTGAGGCGCTGGTGATCACGTTAATCGCCACGATCGGTTTCTGCTTTGCCTACGAGATTTTCTTCGCCCGGCCGCTGTGGCTCGAAGCGGCGCGCGGCTTTGTCCCCACCCTGGAGATCCTGCGCAACCGCGAAATGCTCTACATCGCCATCGGCATCCTGGGCGCCACGGTGATGCCGCACAACCTCTACCTGCACTCGAGCATTGTCCAGACTCGCGCCATCGAACCCGGCCAGGAATCGAAGCGCGAGGCCGTCAAGTATGCCGTCATCGACTCGACGTTTGCTCTGTTCCTTGCCTTGTTCATCAACAGCTCGATCCTGGTGCTGGGCGCGGCGGCCTTCCATCACCGCGGGATGTTCCAGGTCGCCGAAATCTCCGAGGCCTATCAACTGCTCACGCCGGTGATTGGCGCCAGCCTGGCGAGCACGCTCTTTGCCGTGGCGCTGTTGGCCTCCGGTCAAAACTCCACGCTGACCGGCACGCTGGCCGGGCAGATTGTGATGGAAGGATTCCTCAACCTCCGCCTGCCGCCCTGGCTGCGCCGGTTGATTACGCGCCTGATCGCAATTGTGCCCGCGGCCATCGTGATCGGCGTGATGGGCGAGGGCCAGGTGACCAACCTGCTCATCCTCAGCCAGGTGATCCTGAGCTTCCAGTTGCCCTTCGCCGTGGTGCCGCTGGTGATCTTCACCAGCGACCGGAAGAAGATGGGCGAGTTTGCCAATCGCCGGTGGGTGGTCGTGCTGGCGTGGGTGATCGCTGCGGGCATCATCGCGCTGAACGTCCAGTTGCTCCACATGATCTTCCGCGACCTGCTCAAATAGCCGCAGCAGCAGGAACCCCCAATGCGCCTGCCGGAATCTTATGCGATGATAGTCGGCCATATTCGCGCCGCATGAATCGGCGCGCACGGGAGGGATGGAGACCGCGATGAAGCACAGCGGAACACTCTGGCGAAGCAGGTTGCTGCTGGCAGCGAGCCTGGGACTGGCTCTCTGGGTCGGCGCGCACGGAAAGAAGGAGTGGCCCGTGCCGGAAGAGGCGAAAAAGGTTACCAACCCGGTCCTCGCCAACGAGACCACGCTTAAGACCGCGAAAGATACTTACATGGAGTACTGCACGCAATGCCACGGCGATACCGGCAAGGGCGACGGCACCGAGGCGGCCATGTACAAGACCAAGCCCGCCGACTTCACCGACGCGCACATGATGAGCGAGATGACCGACGGCGAAATCTACTACAAGATGACTGAGGGTCGCCGGCCGATGCCTTCGTTCAAGAAAACGCTGACCGAGGAGCAGCGCTGGATGCTGGTGAACTACGTCAAGACCTTCGCAGCGAGGCCCGCCGAAGCCGAAAAGAAAGCCCCGGCGCACAAGCACTAGATAAGAAGAAACGAAAGTTAAAAATAGAAACTAGAAACTTGCTCAGACTAGTTGGTGCCAAGCGAATTTCCAGTTTCTAATTTCTGGTTTCGGGTGGGAAATCCCTCTCGCACGCGAACGTACGGGTGTTTGCTGAAAGCTGACGGCTGATGACTGACAGCTTGCGATTACGCCGTGGCGGACTTCACTCCAGCCAGGGCCTGGGCCACTTCGGCGAGGTCGGGCACCTGCGGGATGTCGTACTGCTTGAACCAGGCCACGTTGCCGGCTTGGTTGACGATGGCGATGGCGCGGCCGGTGATGCCCTTGTCGGCCAGATAGACGCCATACTTGTCCGCCATCGCGCCGCGCGGGTGGAAGTCGGCCAGCAACGGGTAGGTGATGCCCGTTTTTTCGGCGAAGGCCTTGTGCGACCAGACGCTGTCCACGCTGACGCCCAGCACCTGCGCGTCGAGCTGTTCGAATTTCTTCATGTCGCTGACGAAGCAGGCGTGCTCGTTGGTGCACACCGGGCTCCAGTCCAGCGGGTAGAACACCAGCACGACATTTTTCTTCCCCTTGTAGTCGGAGAGCTTCACTTCCTTCTGATTCTGGTCCTTCAGCACGAAGTCCGGAGCGGCTTGTCCTGTGGCAATCGGCATGAATCCTCCTCAGTTCGCTTGATCGGTTCGGGTGAAAAAAACCCGGCAAACAATTCCTGCGGTCTCGGAGTCGCTATGATAGCGGATGCCAGCGTGGTTGACAAACGTTGCGCGGGAGGCGAGCGCCGCCGGGCAAGGCGCGAAATCGGGAACGCCTCGCGGCCGTTCTGGTAACATACGCGCATCTCTCTCAGGGAATTTGCTCGACTGGAGGGGTTTATGGCAGCAAAGCAAATCACCATCTGGGTCAAAAACCGGCCGGGGAATCTGGCCAAAATCGCCGGGGCGCTGGCGGCAAAGCGGATCAACATCAGCGGGCTGTACGCCTCTGACGCGCCCGGCCGCAGCGCGGTGCGTCTGCTGGTTTCGAGCGCCGCGCGAGCGAAGGCCACGCTGAAAGCGGCCGGCTTCCGCGTGAGCGAGGAGCCGGTGGCGGTGGTCCGGCTGGCGGATAGGCCCGGCCAAATCGCCCGGGTGGCCGGACGGCTGGCCCGGGCGCGCATCAACATCAGCTACGCCTATGTCACGGTGAGTCCCGGCGCGAAGCGGGCCGATATCGTGATGGGTTTCGGCAGCGCCGCCGCCGCTCGCAAGGCGCGCGCAGGCGGTCGCTAAAGGAATCGTGGGCCGCGTCTCGCTTGAAGAGGCTTACCCGCGCATCGCCTTCCGCCGGCGCACGCACAACTGGTGGGCGCGACTGGTGGGCCAACCGGCCGAGTGCGTCCACCTGGAGACGCAGCACTCGTGGATGGCCACGCTCGCTCCGGACATGCTTTACCTGCGCGGCAAGGGCGTCGCGCAGCGTGAACCGCTGCGGCCGGAAGTTTCGCTGTGTCTCGATTGCCTGGTCGGCGTGCTCGAAAGCGAGTTGGCCGCCTACCGAGGCCGCGTGGTGGCCTTCGAGCCGCACGAAGAAACTTTTTCGCAGTATTTCTTCCTGGCCGCGCCGGACTTCGAGGTTGCGGGCCTGATGCCGGAAGTTGCCGCCGCTATCGAGAAGCGGCTGGCAGCGCCGATTGACTCGTGCACAGAGTGCAGCGCACCGGGGCGATGGCTGTGGCTTCCGCGCCAGCAGGTGCCCAGCCTGGACGACTTTGAAGAAATTGAGCGCCGCGCGGGCGAGCGGCTTTGCGCGCGGCATGGCGCGCGCCGGCTCTGCAGCGCGCTCGAAAAGTTTAACGAGGCCAACGTGTTTTACATCAACGCGCCCTACGGCGAATCGGGCGCATACGTCTGGTTCTGAGGTAGCGCCGGCATCCTGCCGGCAGGTTGGCTTGAGTCGCGGAAGTTGGTGTCATGCTGAGTCCCGGCGGTTTTTGTCGGGACAAAGCATCCCTCCGGAGGGATTCTTCGTCCCGACCAGGTCGGGGCTCAGAATGACATCGCCTAAGTGGCTAGGGGAGCGCGATGCAGTTGAGAGTCGTCGTCGAAAAATATCTGGCCGCGGGCGGCGGTTACGGGCGCCCTGTGCGCCTCGCTGACTTCGGCTGTAGCGCGGCCGAGATTGAGCGCGTCTTCGGCGCCTTCGACGAGGATTACCACATTAGCCGCTTCTTCCATTTCACCAACGAAGTCGGCTCGCCGTATTTCTCAGTCAATGGCTTCCCGCAAACCCACGTCTCGATCGACGCGGAGATTCAGTCAGTCCTCTAGCGGTTGTCCCATTGATTGGATACATCTCGGCATCTGAGTACTGAAAACTGATTGCTAGCGCGGCGCGGTGACGGTGCGCTCGAAGCGTTGCGCCAGGCCAGCGTGCTCGGCGAGCAGCTCGGGCGGCAGGCGCTTGCCGAACTTCTCAAAGAACTTCCGCGTGTCGTCAAGCTCGGAGGCCCAGTCGGCCGGGTCAACGCGCAGCAGCTCTTCCATCGTCGTGCGGGAGACATTCAGGCCGTCGAGGGTGAGCGCATCCGGCGTGGGCACCCAGCCGATGGGCGTTTCGGCGGCTTTGCCGTTGCCTTCGACGCGCTCGAGGATCCACTTCAGCACGCGCACGTTCTCGCCGAACCCCGGCCAGAGAAAGCTACGGTCGGCACCGCGGCGGAACCAGTTGACGTGGAAAATCTTCGGCGGATGCGGGATGCGCTTGCCCATCTCCAGCCAGTGACGGAAGTAGTCGGCCATGTTGTAGCCGCAGAAGGGAAGCATGGCCATCGGGTCGCGCCGGGAGACGCCGACCGCGCCCGTAGCTGCGGCGGTGGTCTCTGAAGCCATCGTCGCACCGACAAAGACGCCGTGCTGCCAGTTGAACGACTCATAGACCAGCGGAGCCAGCCGCGCCCGGCGCCCGCCAAAAATGAACGCCGAAATCGGCACGCCCGCGGCGTCTTCCCAGTGCGGGGAGATGCACGGCGCCTGATGTGCGGGCACGGTGTAGCGCGAGTTCGGTTGCGCCGCCGGGCCTTTGCTCTTGGTCCACGCCTCGCCCTTCCAGTCGATCAGGCCCGCAGGCGGGTCGGACTCGATGCCTTCCCACCACGGCTCCTGCGAAGGAGTGAGCCCGACGTTGGTGAAAAGCGAATTCTTCTTGAGCGCCAGCATAACGTTGGGGTTGGTGTGCGCGCCCGTCCCTGGCGCGACGCCGAAGAAGCCCGCCTCGGGATTAATGGCGTGCAGGTAGCCGTCTGCGCCGATCTGCATCCAGGCAATATCATCGCCGACGGTCCAGACGCGATAGCCCTGCTTTTCGAGCGCGGAGACCATCATCGCCAGGTTGGTCTTACCGCAGGCGCTGGGGAACGCCGCGGCCATGTAGGTGACTTTGCCGGAGGGCGACTCGAGGCCGAGGATGAGCATGTGCTCGGCCATCCAGCCCTGCTCGCGCGCCATGAAGCTGGCGATGCGCAGCGCGAAGCATTTCTTGCCCAGCAGCGCGTTACCGCCATAGCCGGAGCCGACGCTCCAGATGAGTTTCTCCTCGGGGAAGTGCAGGATGAAGCGCTGCTCGGGGTTGAGGTCGCCCAGCGAGTGCAGTCCGGGGACGAAGTCGGCCGAACTGCCGATGCGCTCGAGCGCCACCCGGCCCATCCGCGCCATGATGCGCATGCTGGCGGCGACGTAGGCGCTGTCCGTAATCTCCACGCCCATCTTGCTGATCGGGGAATCGGCCGGGCCCATAATGTAGGGCACCACGTACATGGTGCGCCCCTTCATTGCGCCTTCGAAGAGCGGAGCGACTTTCTTTTTGGCCTCTTCAGGCGACATCCAGTTATTGGTGGGGCCGGCGTCGGATTTTTCGCGCGTGCAGATGAAAGTGACCTGCTCGGTGCGGGCCACGTCGTTCGGGTTGCTGCGGTGGAGATAGCAGTTCGGATACGTTTGCGGGTTCAGGGGAAAGGTATTGCCGTCGCGCAGCATCTGCTCGTTCAGTCGCCCGGCTTCGGCCTCCGAGCCGTCGCACCAGACCACGCGGTCCGGCCGGGTAAGGCGAGAGACTTCGTCCACCCATTTTTCAAGGGGAGTAGGCACAGGGGCCTCCAGGTTTGATCCGACCCTTGCATGCCGCCGGGCAGCGGTGAAGGAGCTGACGTGCCAACGCAGCCGGCAGCGCTTTCGCGCGGCGACTAACATCAGTCTAGGACACGAGCCAGCCATTTGCAACCGCGCCAGATTGGTGCCGTTGTGACCTCGTAACCTCGTGACCCCACGAACTCATCCGCCTTCTTGGCTGTTATACTTCGGTCCTCCATGTACGCCCGCAAACTCCAGGTTGAGGTCGTTGTCGGCAGCGAGCGCCGCCCATGCCCTCTCGAGTGGCTGGATGCCTTCTGCATGCGCAATTTTACCGGCGCGGCCGAATTCGACGACACCTTGCCGTTGGCCGAAGGCCGCATCGAGGCCAGCTTCTGTGTGGAGCCTGCGCGTCTGGCCGCAGCGCTCGCCAAATGGCTCACCAAACGCGGCAAGGGCAACGGCCAACCCATCACCGTGGAAATCAGCGAATTGCAGGGGCCGGCCCCAGCGGGCCCGGTTTCAGGTTGACCTGCTCCTTGCCCTTCTGTAACCTGCTCCCCTGCCTCTGCCGCACCGTACGCGGACCCGTCGCACGAGAGACACCATGACCCGACGCATCGAAAAAGTCGCTGTGCTGGGAGCCGGCACGATGGGCGCGCGCATCGCCGCTCACCTGGCCAATGCCGGCGTGCCCTGCTACTTGCTGGACATTGTCCCCTCTGAGCTCACCGCGGATGAAAAGGCGAAGGGCCTTACGCTCTCCGAGCCCCGCGTGCGCAACCGCATTGTCCTGGCCGGCTTCGAAGCGGCGAAGAAAGCGCGGCCTGCGGCCTTTTTTACGACCGAGCGCGCGCGGCTGATTACCCCGGGCAATTTCGACGACAACCTCGCCTGGCTGGGCGAAGTGGACTGGATCATCGAGGCGGTGGCGGAGAATCTCGAGATCAAGCGGCGGCTCTTCGAGCGCGTTGAGCAGTACCGCAAGCCGGGTACCTTGGTCACCACGAACACATCAGGCCTGCCGATTCACCTTGTCGCGGAAGGCCGCTCGGACGATTTCCAGCAGCACTGGGCCGGCACGCATTTCTTCAACCCGCCGCGCTACATGAAGCTGGTCGAGCTGATCCCCGGGCCCAAGACGCGCCCCGATGTGCTCGCCACGCTCAGCGACTTCTGCGACCGGCAGGTGGGCAAAGGCGTGGTCGTTGCCAAGGACACGCCCAACTTCATCGCCAATCGCATCGGCACTTTTTCCATGCTCAACGTGCTGCGCTTGATGCGCGAGATGGACCTCACCATCGAAGAAATTGACGCCTGCACCGGCCCGGCCGTCGGCTGGCCGAAGTCGGCCACGTTCCGCACCGCCGATATTGTCGGGCTCGACGTGCTGGTGCATGTGGTCCGCAACATCTATGAGAACGCGCCGAACGATGAGTCGCGCGAAATTTACCGCGTGCCCCCTCTGATCGAAGACATGCTGAAGCGCGGCTGGCTGGGTGAGAAAACCGGCGGCGGCTTCTACCAGCGCGTGAAGAAAGAAGGCGAACGGGAAATCCTGACCCTCGACTGGAAGACGATGGAGTACCGCCCGCGGCTGAAGGCGCGCTTTGCCTCAATCGAAATGGGCAAGACGATTGACGACACGCGCGAGCGACTCCGCGCCCTGCTCGCCGCCGGCGACAAGGCCTCCAAGTTCCTTGCGGCCTCGATCTCCGGCATGTGCCTCTACGCCGCGCGGCGCATCCCGGAGATTGCGGACACGATTGTGGACGTGGACCGCGCCATGCGCTGGGGCTTTGCCTGGGAGCTGGGCCCGTTCGAGCTGTGGGACGCCATCGGCGTCGAAACCCTTGCCAAGCGGCTCGAACAGGAAGGGAATGCGCTGCCTCTGCTCGTGACCGGGCTGCTCTCGTCGGGCAAGAAATCGTTCTATCAGCAGGAGCGCGGCGAGAGTTCGTTTTTTGATTTGGCCGCGCGCAGCGAAAAGCCGCTTGCCGACCCGCCGGGCGTCATCTATCTGAAGTCGCTGAAAGATCGCTCGAAGGAAGTCGAGCGCAACTCCGGCGCCAGCCTCATCGACCTGGGCGACGGCGTGCTGTGCTGCGAGTTTCACTCCAAGATGAACGCCATCGGCGGCGACCTGGTGGCCATGCTGCACGCCGGCGTCAAGCGCCTGCGGACGGACTTTGAAGCAATGGTGGTGGCCAACCAGGCGACGAATTTTTCCGTCGGCGCCAACCTGATGCTGCTGCTCGTGGCGGCGCAGGAGCAGGAGTGGGACGAGATCCACATGGCCGTGCGGCAGTTCCAGAACGTCAACTTGGCGCTGAAGTATGCGCCGCGCCCCGTCGTCGTTGCGCCGCAGGGCATGGCGCTGGGCGGCGGCTGCGAAATCATCCTGCACGGCGCGCAGGTCCACGCCGCGGCGGAGTCTTATATCGGTTTGGTGGAGACCGGCGTCGGCCTGATCCCCGGCGGCGGCGGCACCAAAGAAATGTTGATTCGTGCCGGCGAACGCGCCGCGGGTGGCGAAGACCTCGACCTGTTCCGCGCGCTCAAGCCCGCCTTCGAGACCATCGCCATGGCCAAAGTGGCTACCAGCGCTGAAGAAGCGCGCGATCTGGGCTTTCTGCGCCGCGCCGACCGGGTCTCGATGAACCGCGACCGCCTTGTAGCCGACGCCAAGGCCACCGCGCTTTCGCTGGTGCGAGCCGGCTGGCGTCCTGCCGCGGCGAGCCCTGCTGAAGGCGCCGCCACGACGCAGGTCCGCGTGCTTGGCGAACAGTTCCTGGCCGGAGCGAAGCTCGCCATCCACATGATGTTTCGCGGCGAGTTCATCTCTGAATACGACGCCCATGTGGGCCGCAAGCTTGCCCACATCTTGGCCGGTGGGGCGCTTTCTGCTCCGCAGATGGTCAGCGAGCAGTACGTGCTCGATCTGGAGCGCGAAGCCTTCGTCAGTCTGTGTGGCGAGCGCAAGACCCAGGAGCGCAT
>CAZHLD010000028.1:21367-31998 GCA_964533185.1 uncultured Acidobacteriaceae bacterium
TGGAGCGCGAAGCCTTCGTCAGTCTGTGTGGCGAGCGCAAGACCCAGGAGCGCATCGCCCACACCCTCAAAACCGGCAAGCCCCTGCGCAACTAATTTGGCTCACAAATCGTCGTCCACCAGGAACCGGTCGTGGCCGTTGGTTTCCAGCCAGTGGTAGAGAAACACCTGGTAAAGATACGAGGCGACGATTTCCTCGCCCAGCTCATGAGTTTCTACACACAGAAATGGCACGCCCAGGCCCGCCAATGCGGCGATCAGGGATTGCGTGATCTGGTTGGGATTGGCCGGGCTGTGCGAGTACTTTGACTTTACCTGGCTGAGCGGCGCGGTGATCACCAGCAGGCGGTGAGGCAGCCGGCTCATCTGCCGCAGGCGCTCCACAAACGCGACTCGCTCGGCGGTGAACGAGTGCACCAGGTCGGCCAGGTCTTTGCGCTCGACGGTACATTCTTGCTCGAGACCCGCGATCGAGTAGTCGCCCAGCCCCAGGGCTTTCCTTTCCACCCCGGCAAACCAGCCTTGAAACCGTGAAAAGGAGAAGGGGTTCTTTTCCCGCGTGTCCACAATCAGCACGGGACGCGGCGCGCGAAGCTGCGTGCCGCCCCGCTCGGCAACCACCGGCAGCGCGGGAGGCGGCACCGGCGCGGCGGTCATTTGCCATTCGAGCGGAGAAGTGATCAGCGTGCGGCGTCTCATTTCCGTCTTGCCGCGGGAGCATAGCACGTCTCCCGATAGGCTGCACGGCGACAGGAGGGCTATGAGGGCGTGCCGCGCGCAGCCTGAGCGAACCGCTATGCTGGCCTTCCAATGCCCGGCATCGTTTGACGAGATTCGCCGTGAAGCCTAGAATTGGTGATGACAATGGCGAGAAAGATCACATCGCGTCGCGCGCGCGCGCGCGGGATTTGCTTCACCGCGCAGGTTTGGAAGGAGGGCTCCGCCTACGTTGCCTATTCTCCGGAACTGGATATTTCGAGCGCTGGAGACTCCTCCACCCAAGCCCGCGTACGCCTGCGCGAGGCCGTCACGCTGTTTCTTGAAGAGGCGGCCCGCAAGGGCAGTCTTGCAGAGATTCTCTCCGAGGCCGGTTTTCGAAAGCAGGGAAACACCTACCGCAGTCATCGCATTATTCTCCGCGAGACAATCCGTCTGGCCGTGCCCGCAACCGTGTAGTCAGGGGCAGCGATGTCCCGCCTCACTCCAATTTCCTTTTCAAAGATTATCCGCGTGTTGGAGAAAGAAGGCTTTGTGCTGGCCCGGCAACGAGGAGACCACATGATTTTCACGAAGCCGAGCATCTTGCGGCCCGTCGTTGTGCCACGCTACGACCCCTTGCCTATCTTCATCATCAAGAACATCTTGCGCACTGCCCGCATCAGCCGCGACCGATACTTTGAGCTGCTGATAAAGACCTGAGATGTTCCCCCTGTTGATTTTTGTCCGCTGCTGGCATCCAATAGGTTGCTGCAGCTGTTTGCTGAAAACGAAGAGGTGCTCCATGCGAGAAGCGGTGATTGTCAGTTCGGTGCGGACGGCGGTAGGGAAGGCCTACAAGGGCGCGTTGCGGGCGACGCGTCCGGACGATTTAGCTGCGGTGGCGATCAAAGAAGCGGTTGCGCGCGTGCCCGGGCTCGACGCCAAGGAAATCGAAGACGTCATCCTCGGTTGCGCGATGCCTGAAGCCGAGCAGGGGATGAACGTCGCGCGCATCGCGGCGTTGCGCGCGGGCTTGCCGGTGGAAGCCTCGGCGATCACGATCAACCGTTTCTGCTCCTCGGGACTGCAGGCGATTGCCATGGCCGCCGAACGCATCATGCTGGGCCACGCCGAGGTGATCGTCGCCGGCGGCACCGAGTCGATGTCCATGGTGCCGATGGGCGGCAACAAAATCTCGCCCAACCCTTGGCTGATGGACCACTACCCGGACTCCTACCTCGGCATGGGCCTCACCGCCGAAAACCTGGCGCGCAAGTACGGCATCACGCGCGAGCAGGCCGACGAGTTTTCCTTCGCAAGCCACCAGAAGGCGCTTGCCGCCATCGCCGCGGGCAAGTTCAAAGAAGAAGTCGTGCCCGTCGAGGTCAGCGTCACTGCAGTTGAAAACGGCAACGGCGCGCGTCCCAAAGCCAAAACGGTCAAGACCACCTTCGACACCGATGAAGGCCCTCGCGCCGACACTTCGCCCGAAGCGCTGGCGAAGTTAAAGCCTGCCTTCCATGCCCGTGGCGTGACCACCGCGGGCAACAGCTCGCAGATGTCCGACGGCGCTGCCGCCGCCGTGGTGATGAGCGCCGAGCGCGCCCGCGCCATCGGCGCCAAACCGATGTGCCGCTTCCTTGCGTTTGCCACCGCCGGCTGCCTGCCGGAAGAAATGGGAGTCGGCCCGGTGTACGCCATTCCGAAGGCCCTAAAGCTCGCTGGCCTCAAGCTCGACCAAATCGACGTAATCGAATTGAACGAAGCGTTCGCCGTGCAATCGCTTTCGGTGATGAAGCTTGCAGAGCTTGACCCTGCAAAGGTGAACCCCAACGGCGGCGCCATCGCGCTGGGCCACCCGTTGGGCTGCACCGGCGCGAAGCTGACGGCTACGATCCTGCGTGAGCTCCTGCGCCGCAACGCGCGCTACGGCATGGTGACGATGTGCGTCGGCGGGGGAATGGGCGCGGCGGGAATTTTCGAGCGCGTCGCGTAGGGGTTGTTGCGGAATCGTGTAGGGGCACGATATATCGTGCCCTAACGCTTCAAGGTGTTGCGGCCATTCGCGGCTCTGCTTCCACCAGAGATTTCAGCCTTGCCAGGTCGCCCACGAGCTTTTTCTGCGCAGAGGAAGTGATCAGCGACTCCAACAATTGCAGCCAGAACGGAAAGTACCTGCTTCTGCCGGTGAGGGTCAGCAAAGTGTTGCGGTCCTGTTCGACAATCGCGTACTCACCTGTTTCGGTGAAGCCCATCGAGGGATGACCGATGGACTTCACCTTGAAGCCGATCTGCCGGTTGGGCACGAATGCAGTGATCTCCATCTCCATGTCGGTGCGTTCGCCGTCCATCACCACGGTCATCTCGAAGCGATTCCCGACGCCTTCGACGCCCGGCGTCAGATGACGGATTTCGGTCAGGCCGCTCACCCATTTCTTCACCAGGTCGTCGTTCGTCAGGTACCGCCAGACTTGCGCTGGAGGTCTGTTAATGTCGATCGTGGCCGAGTTGATCCCTGCACCTTTGCGGAATCCGGCAAGCCACAGCCCCAGGACGACCAACACAACCACAGCCACAATCCCTATCAGGATCCTCCGCACCCATTTCATGCGAGCCTCCTCAGTTGAGCAGTTTTGCGAGCACTCCGTCCCAGGTTTGCTTGAACGCGTCCACCTGCGCCTGGGGAACGCCGTAAGCCGAGAGCCAGATCTGCACGTTGTGCTCCAGGCCTGCGCCCTCGATCGACAGCCAGTAGAGCGCGCCGTTCAGGCCGTCCACGGTCAGGCAGAAGCCGCGATCCGGAACGACGAACTGCACGCGCCCGGTGAACGAATCGCCCGTGGCGGCGTGCAGTGTGTAGCGGCCGCTGACGGCCAGCGTGCCGACGCCTTCGGCAAAGAGTCCGCCCGCCCCGGCGAGCTTCGCGTAGATCTGCGGCCGGGGCTGCGCGACCTTGTGGCGCGACCACGCCGCCAAACGCGGCATGCCCGGATGACTCTCGAGATAGTGCCGCAGGTTGGTGAGCATGAAGACCCAGCCGTAGTTGGTGGAGTCGAAGTACTCGTTCTCCCACTCCGTGCCTGCGGCAGCAAAACCCGAGTTGACCAGGCGCACGAGCGTCTTCCCGCCGCGCGCCTCGAGCACCCACTCCACGAAAACGCCCGGGACCTCCCCACCGCCCGGCGCGCCCTCGCGCCACTGCAGGCGGCGGTTCACCTCCCAAACCGTGATGGGCGCTTTGCCCTGGCAGTCCGGACCCCAGGAGAGAAAGATGGAGCCGCCTTCGCCGGGCTCGATCTTCGCTTCGAGGGGGAACCAGCGCGTGAGCTCTTGCGCGTCGGTTAGCGCCCTCCAGACGGCTTCCACCGGCGCGGCAACCTCGATCTGCTTCTCGATGCGACGCGTGGCGGGCGAGCGAGTGGGCTTCTCAGCGGTCATGGCGTCACTTGGCTCCGCTCGCCTTGCGCGTGAACTTCATCACGGTTGTGGACGGCTTGCCGTTCTCAACGCCCTGCCACTCCTGGACGAGGTGGTTGGCGTCCGGTATGCGCAACGTCAGGCCGCGCATCAGCGGGCCGCCGGTGCGCCAGGCATTGGTGGCATCTTGAAAGACGAATCGGATCTCAGCGGCATTGGCCGACGAAATCTTAGCGCGCATGCGGGGCTGGTCGCCATCGGGACAATAGTGCGTCGCGATCAGGTCGGCACCGTCGGGATGGTAGATCGTGATCATCGGGGAACTCGGGTCGTCTTGCGCATTTGATTCCATCAATGCCGTGCCGCTCGAGATCAGCCGGAAGGTCAGGACCATGGGCTTGCCGTCGTCGGCAACGCCTTCCCAGTCGCCCACCAGCTTCTTCATGGCCTCAAACCCGGGCGAGCGCTGGCTGCCCGCGGGCGACTGGGAGGCGACGCCCGCGGCCCACAGAGTAACCGCAATCACCACGCAGAGAATCCAGCAGAGATGCTTCATGGTCTTTCCTCCTTTTGATCATCGTTCCAAAATGCTTGAAGTGCCGTTTGACCTCAATCTCAACTCGCGGCAGAGGCCGATGGCGCGAACACCGCGGCCAGCCGCTCGACCGCTGGAGTCATCTCGTTTTCAAGCTGTTGCGCGCGCGCCGGCTCCATGCCCCAGCACGGCCCGCGCACGCCGACCATGCGTTTGCCAGGCCCGAAGGCAAAAGCCTTCATCTCAAACGTGGCGCGCATCTCCTCCCAACTGAGCGTCACTTCGCGAGGCGTCACAGCCAGCACCCGGCCGCTCATTTTACTGCTATCGCGCAGCACGAGCGTATACCGCTCGCCCTGTGCGCCGATGCCGCCGGAGCGCGTGAGCCATTTGGCAAGGAAATCTTCGCGCAGAAAATAAGGCCTTAGCTGCTCGTACTCAAATTGTGCCGGCCGCATTACGAGAAATTGCGACTTGGGCTGGCCGAAGTGATTCTCGAGGTAGTGCTTCAGAATGGCCAGCGACATCCGCCAGCCGGAGACGATACCTTCGTACTCGTCGTTCCAATCGGCGCTCTCTTTGAAGCCGGAGTTGACCAGTTCGAGCCGGGTCTCTCCGCCTTCGCGGTGGATGGTGATCTCAAGCAGGCCCGGCGGATAGCCCGAACCGGGTTGGTCCCACTTCAGCGCGAAGCGCTTGCCGGGCTCGGCGGCAACGACGGTGTAGGGGAGCGCGTAGCCAAACTTGTCAAAGAACCACGTGAACGTTGTCCCCACCTCCGGCTTGCCATCGGCGCGGTCGGTGAACCACTGCGCGATCTTTACCGGGTCGGTCCACGCCTCCCAGACCTGTTGAGGAGATGCGGTGGTGCGGATCTCGTCGCGGATGATGCGGCCGCCCTGCTCGAACTTGGGCGAAGGTGTGGTCATAGGGTTTCTCCAGGGGTAGCGTCGGGTTGCGGTGGGATTGGGTAACAGCCGAGCACCAGGCGGTACGGCCGACCGGCGCCGGCAGTGCCGTCAGCGCGCGTGTAGGGTGAAGCGTAACGGCCAGCCACGTCCACCACGGCCGACTGAAGCGCCCGGGCGAACACGGCGCGTTGTTCGGCCGATTCAAAGCGCAGCTCGGTGTTGATGGAAAGCGTGGAGAGCCGCTTGCCCCGCGCGGCGGCTTCGCGGCCGGCTCGGCCCAGCTCGGCCTGGGCTTGAGCCGTCAACGCCAGCAGGTAGGCGGCGCTGAAGGCGTCTTCGATGCGGCGGGCATCCGGGCCCAGCCGCCCAAGCAACTCCGGCGAGAGCACGTAGCTGCGCGCCGTGGCCACGTAGCGCTGCTCGGTCATGTTGCGTTTGCGGCGCCGGCCGGCGCGCGCCAGGAAGTGCGAACGGGCGAGCTCGCGCACGTGGTAGTTCACCCTCTGGCGGGGAAGATGCAGCCGCCGGGCGAGACCGGCAGCCGAATCAGGCTCGCGCAGGGCTTCGAGGATGCGCAGCCGCAAGGGATGGAGCAGGGCGGAGGCGCGGGAGGCGTCCAGGACGAGGTCGACTTGCTGGGTGGGCGTCATGGGTTTCCTGTATACCACAGACAATTAAAGCTGTCAAGAAAAATAGTATTATCAATAAAATGCCGCGAGAAGAACCTCGACCCCCTCCCTGCCCCGGACGGCTCACGCCCGGCCCTGCCGCAACGCCAATTGCCTCCTGCGCGGCTTCCCGTTAAGATAAAGAGCCCGCGGTTCCCGGCAGGTCCTTAGGTTCCTGGGAAGACGAATGGCAACAGCACACGCCTGGTATTTTGCATACGGCAGCAACATGAGCCGAGCGCAGATGCGCTCTCGTGCCGGCACGGTCCTCTCCGAGCAGCCGGCGCGTCTCGAAAACTACGAGCTTATCTTCAATAAGAAAGCCCGCGGCGGCACAGGCGCGGCCAACATCCGCCTGTCGCCCGGCCGCGTTGTCCACGGCGTTCTGTATCAGATTCCCGAGGCGGCCTTCCGCAGCCTGGACCGCTTCGAAAACGCGCCCGAGCACTACCGGCGCATCGAAGTGAACGTCACTGACTCTGCGGGTAAGAAAGTGCCGGCGCAGGTTTACATCGCCACGCGGGTCGAGACGGGTCTGCGTCCTGCCACGCACTATCTGAAAACCATCCTCGACGGGGCCGGCGAGCACGGCCTGCCCGAGGAGTATATTGGTGTCGTGAAAGCCGCGGCGGGTGCCGGCTGACAAGATGGGTTTCACGGCCCTGTAGTCGAAACTCATACTGCATGAATCGCTCGGCGACGGTAGCTGAGCACGAATGGAGCTCCCATGGCCACCACAGCGGTTCCCAGCACCACCCGGAAGGGCGGCAGCTTTTTGATCGAATCGTGCCGTCCCGAGGAAGTTTTCACTCCGGCGGACCTGACCGACGACCAGAAGCTGATTGGCCAGACGGCCGACGAGTTTGTGACCAAGGAAGTGGTGCCGCTGGCCGAAGAGCTCGAGCACAAGAAGGAAGGCCTGATGGCCTCGCTCGTCCGCAAGGCCGGCGAGCTGGGCCTGCTGGGCGGCGGCATCCCCGAGGCGTACGGCGGGTCGGGCCTGGACAAGATCTCGAGCACCGTACTGGCCGAAAAGCTCTCCAGTTACGCCTCGTTTTCTGCGACGCACGGCGGCCACGCGGGCATCGGGACGATTCCCATCGTCTATTTCGGCACTGAAGAACAGAAAAAGAAATACCTGCCCAGGATGGCCACGGGCGAGCTGATCTCCTGCTACTGCCTCTCGGAGCCGCAGGCTGGTTCGGACGCGCAGAACGTGCTCACGCGCGCCGTGCTTTCGCCGGACGGCCGGCACTGGATCCTGAACGGCCAGAAGATGTGGATCACCAACGGCGGCTTCGCCGACGTCTTCATCGTCTTCGCGAAAGTGGACGGAGAAAAGTTCTCCTGCTTCATCGTCGAGCGCAGCTACCCGGGCTTCTCGATTGGCGCCGAAGAAAAGAAGATGGGCATCAAGGGCAGTTCGACCGTGCCGATTTTTTTCGAGAACTGCAAGGTACCCAAGGAAAACCTACTGTTCGAAATCGGCGGCGGGTTCAAGGTCGCGGTGAATACGCTGAACGTCGGCCGGTTCAACCTAGGCGCTTACTGCCTGGGCGGGGCGAAGAAGGTGCTGGAGGTGGGAGCGAAATACGCGCGCGAGCGCGCCGCCTTCGGCAAGTCCATCGGGCAGTTTGGCCTGATCCGGGAAAAGCTGGCGGAGATGGCCATTCGCATCTATGCGCTGGAGTCGATGATTTACCGTTCGGCGGGAATGATTGATGCGGCCATGAGTGCCGCTGGCGCGGCGGAGGACAAGACGCAGCAACTGATGAAAGTGCTGGAGGAGTACGCCATCGAAAGCTCGATCAGCAAGGTGTACGGCAGCGAGATGCTCGATTACGTGGTGGACGAGGCCGTGCAGATTTACGGTGGCTATGGCTACCATGAGGACTATCCGGTGGCCCGCGCCTATCGCGACAGCCGCATCAATCGCATCTTCGAGGGCACCAACGAAATCAACCGCCTGCTCATCGTGGATATGCTGATGAAGCGCGCGCTGAAGGGCGTTGTTCCGCTGATCCCTGCGGCGATGAAGCTGATGGATGAAGTTCTGGCCGGCCCGAGCATGGACGACACGCCCGAGGGACCGTTTGCCGATGAAGAGCGCGCCGTGGCCGGGGCCAAGAAGACGCTTTTGCTGGCCGCCGGCGCGGCGATGCAGAAGTTCCGCGAAAAGCTGGGCGAGGAACAGGAAATCGTCGCCGGGCTGGCCAACGTCGTGATGGAAGTCTACAGCATGGAGTCGGCCTTGCGCCGCGCGCAGAAAGCGGCTGCGAAGCGCGGCGACACCGGCCCGCAGGCCGATGCGATGCGCGCGCTGGTGTACGATTCGGCCGACCGCCTGGAAAAACAGGCGCGGACGGTGCTGGCCGCCGTCGCCGAGGGCGACATGCTGCGCACGCAGCTCGCGGTGCTCAAGCGCTTCACCAAGCGCGAGCCGGTGGATACGATTGCGCTGCGGCGGCGGGTGGCCGACGCCGTGCAGGCCGCCGACCGCTATCCGTTTGAGGGCCGCTGAGCCGGCGTGCGCCCGGAAAACCTCTCGACCGATTGGATTCGCCCGCTGGCCACTCCTTACCTGCGCAGCTACCGCGCCGTGGCCGGGCGTCGCGGTGCATTGCGCGGCTACTGGTTTCTCTCCCCTGCGATTGCCGCTCCGGCGAAGCTGGGATTTTTTGTCGGCTACCTCACCGACGGCCGCGAGCTTGCCTGCCTGAAACCCGAGCCGCCGGAGTGTCTGGTGTTCGTCTGCGTCGCGCCGCCCGGCGGGGCGCTCCATCGCCGGCTGGTGGCCCGGCCGGAGAGTCTGTTGCGGAAGACATTCGATTACATCCGTTGGCTCACGCACCGGCCGCCGCGATTTGTTTTCCACGCGGAGGAAATGGCCGTGATGGTGCGGCATCAGTCCATGCGCGAGTGGCCGCGGGAAAAGTACGAGCACTACTCGCGCAATTTCTTTATCGAGACGCTGGCCTGGCTGGTGCGCAGCGGTTTGGTGCGCCGTCTGCTGGAGGAAGTGGCGACGCCGGCCCGGCAGCGAGCGGCGAAAGCCCCTCCATCGCGGAAGAAACCCGGTGAGGCGCGGTTGAGGGATACGCGGCGGGGTTCAAAATCCGGCGTTTCGCGGAGGCCTCGCTCCCGATAGAGTGTCTTGGGGAGGGGCCATTGAAACCTAGCCGATTTCTCACCGTTTCGCTAGCTGTGCTAATTGTTTTCCTTCTCGCCGCAAATATTTACCAAAACCACGTCATTCGCAAGCAGAGCGCTGAAATGCGCTGGTACGTGGAGCACTGCAAATCATTTCGCTAGCTGAAGGCCGGGTCACAGAAACGGTAAAGGAATCTCCTTTTCCACAGACCTGCCCCCATTCCCACTTGCGTAATTGGTTGTCTAGAAGTATCTTGAGGTCGGCGCTGGGGCGCATCTTTTGGAGGGGAGTTGCATCTATCCCGGTGTAGCCAGGAGACGACAGCCATGCCCCCCCGGCCCCTGAAAGCTGAGCGCTCCCACGCGTCGAATTCTGTCCCGAAATCAACCCAACCAGAATGTGGTCCCCACGCCGACAAAGCCCGGAAGTGGATGTGGCTGCTGCTGGCCGTGTTGGTCGCCTCGCAGATGTATTTTGTGCAGGAACTTCTCGCCGCGCTGTTTCTTTTCACGCTCGGATTTGTTGTGCTGGGATTGTTGGCGCTGGCTGTCTATGGGTTGAGAAAAGTCGGCGGCCGGGGCCTCGCCTGGACGCAACGCGTGCGCGTCGCTGCACTGGCGATGACCGAAGAAGTTAGTAGAAAGCTGCTCCGCCGTCCACGTTCAGAGCCTGCCCGGTAATTGCGCTGGCCTGGTCGGAGACCAGGAAAAGCGCGGCCGCCGCAATTTCGTCGGCGGTTTGCCCTCGCCCTTGCAGGATCCCATCAAGAAAGTTGGCAAGCTGTTCCTCCCGGCCCACTTGCAGCCGTTCAGCAAGCACCCGCCCCAGTTCCTTGGACATTTGCGTTTCGGGCACCGGGCCCGGGCAGATGGCGTTGACGCGCACTCCTTTACGCGCTGCCTCCGCCGCGGTGACGCGAGTCAGCCCCAGCAGCCCGGCCTTGGCGGCCGCGTAGGGCGAGCCCCAGGCAAAGGCTGACTTGGCCGAGAGGCTGGAGATATTGAGGATGACTCCGGAGCCGCGCGCATACATCTCCGGCAGCACCAGCCGCGTCAGCAGGAAGGCGCCGCGCAGATGCACGGCAATCACCGCATCCCACTCTGCGGGCGTGATCTCCTCGACCGGCTTCACCGGGCCGTAGTCGCCGGCGTTGTTCACCAGGATATGGACGGCGCCGAACTTTTGTCGCGCCGTAGCCACGATCTGCTGGCAGTCTTCCTCGCGGGAGACGTCAGCTCGCACCGCCGCCCC
>CAZHLD010000028.1:32098-33815 GCA_964533185.1 uncultured Acidobacteriaceae bacterium
GTGTACGTCCACCACGAAATCGTGCATAACCGCTACGTAGTGGACCAGCTCCGCAAGCGCGGCGCCATCTTCGTGGAGGCAGTGGACGAGGTGCCCTCCGGGTCGGTTTTGGTCTTCAGCGCCCACGGCGTCCCACCGGCGGTCCGCGAAGAGGCCCGCACGCGCAGCCTGCGCGTGATTGACGCCACCTGTCCGCTGGTCACCAAGGTCCACCTCGAAGCGCTCAAGTTTGCCCGCGAAGGCCGGACGATCATCCTGATCGGCCACGTGGACCACCAGGAGATCATTGGCACCTCAGGCGAAGCGCCTGACCGCACGGTGGTGGTGGATAACGTCGAGGACGTGGACCGTCTCCAGGTTCCCGACCCGGACAAGCTCGCGTTTCTCACCCAGACGACACTGAGCTTTTACGATACCCAGGAGATCGTCGCGCGCCTTCGCCAGCGTTTTCCCACAATTCTCGGCCCGGCCTCCGCCGACATCTGCTACGCCACGCAAAACCGTCAGGAAGCCGTCGAGCAGATGGCCCGCGATGTGGACCTGATCCTGGTGGTTGGGTCAGAGAACAGCTCGAACTCGAACCGGCTGGTCGAAGTCGCCGAGCGCTCCGGCGTTCGCGCGCGGTTGATCGACAACGCCGACGAAGTCCTGCCGGAGTGGCTGGAGGGCGTGCGCCGCGTCGGGCTCACTGCTGGCGCCTCGGCCCCGGAGATACTGGTTGAGCAAGTAAGCGAGCGCCTGGCCGGCCTGGGTTTCACCGACCAGCGCGATCTGGATTTGATCCGAGAAGACGTGCGCTTCACGCTGCCGCCGGAGTTGGCCCAGATCGCTCCGGCCGGCAATCGCGGCTAGGGGGCTCGCGGCACCCGGTTCCCCAGTGCCCGGGCGGGACTCGCGACCTGAAAACGGAGGGCAGCTACTTGGCGGTCAAGATCATCCGTCAACCGAAGAAGATTGCCCTGATTGGCGCGCCCACCAGCGCCGCGGCGATGTCGCCCGGACATGAGCGCGCTCCGGCGGCTCTGCGTGAGGCCGGTCTGGTCGCGCGGCTCCAGGAAGTGGGCTACGAGGTCGCCGACCTGGGCGACTCCCGCACCCAAATTTCCCAGCCTGATGACGAACATCCCCGAGCGCGCAACCTTGCCGCAGTGCTGGCCGCGCTCAACGACCTGAGGCCGCGGGTCGAGCAGGCCGTCAAATCCGGCGCGCTGCCGCTGGTGTTGGGCGGCGATTGCGCCATCGCGCTGGCGACCGTTTCCGGTGTGCGCCGTTACTTCCGCCACGTCAGCCTGGTCTGGATGGATCGCGACGCGGATATGAACATCCCCGCCACCACGCCTTCGGGCTGCGTGGACGGCATGGTGGTCTCCCACATCGTTGGTCGCGGCGCGCCGGAGTTGGTGCGCTTCTGGGGAGAACCGCCGCTGGTGCGCGAGCCGGATGTGGCGCTCTTTGGGGTGGACCGCCTGGATCCTCCCGAAGATGCGATGCTGGTGCGCTCGCCGATTCGCCGCTACATGGCCGCAGATGTGTTGCGTCAAGGAGCCGCGGCGGCGGCCGATACCGCGCTCGAGCGCGTGCACGTCAGCAGCCACGAGTTTGTGCTGCACCTCGATGTGGACGTGATCTCCGCCGAAGATTTCCGCGCCACCAATTACGCCGCGCCGGGCGGACTGCGGCTCGAAGACGTTCGCCAGGCATTGGAAGTGTTTCTGCG
>CAZHLD010000029.1:0-2857 GCA_964533185.1 uncultured Acidobacteriaceae bacterium
AAACGCCGAAGGCCCCGACCCGGTCGGGGCCTTCTTTTTTTCTTGTGGAGCGAGGAGTGTGTCCCACCGCTGCGCCGCGCAGGGCGGAAAAATCTCTCTACCTGGTCGGCTCTTTCAATTTTCCAGTTTCGAGTTTCCCGTCTTGGACGGGGACGGCCCCGGTGGTCCGCCGTGGCGAACCACCGGGACAGGCGAGCTACCCAACCAGGCCGCCGGTCGCCCGCCGCGGCGGGCGGCGCGGCAGCCGGGGACATCAACGGGGACGTCCGCTCGGCCGGTAGGAGCCGAGCGAGCGCGGCCGCAACCTCAGGCGCGGCCCCAGCGGCGGCGGCACGTTGCGCAAGTGCGCTCCGCAGTTCGAGCACAATTCCGAATGCACCGCAGCGGCGCGCAGCCACATCCCCCGGGCCTCACACTCCGGGTTGATGCATTGTACGGTCCAGCCGGGCAAGTACTGCACGGTACCCCCACACTTTTCGGCTGCTGCAGCCGGAAAAGTAGGCGGGATTCTGCGCTGGCGGCTCTGGTGTGTCAAGGGAAAAACACACAATTAGTAGTATCCCTGTTGCAAAGCGGAACATCCCCCACTCAGGTACAATCTCCTTGTGGTCGCTGCCAACCCTATCTCTGTTCCGTGGAGGAACCCATGAGTCCGTTTCGCAAGAACCCTGATGACCCCGGCTCCGAGCTGCGCGCCTTTACCATCCCCGATTGGAAGTCCTGGAGCATCTGGAAAATCCTCAGCGTGCTCCTGCTCCTTATCTTGCTGTGGAGTTCGGTCACCCGAATCCCCACCGGCCACGTCGGCGTGCTTACGCTGTTCGGCCGGGTCACCGGCCAGGCCCTGCCCGAGGGCATTCACCTGATCAACCCGCTCAAGCGCGTCGACGAAATGTCCGTTCGAACGCAAAACCTTAAGGAAGCCGCCAGCGTGCCCTCCAACGAGGGTCTCATCATGACGCTGGACACCTCGCTGCTCTTCCGCCTCGACCCCACCAAGGCTGCCGAAGCCTTTCAGACCATCGGCCTGCGCTACGTGGAGGTAGTGGTCGAGCCCAACCTGCGCTCGGCCGTGCGCACGGTCACCACTAAACACACCGCCAACGCGCTCTACACCGGCGCGCGCGAAATTGTGGCCCTCCAGATCCGTGACGAGCTGTTCAAGATTCTCCAGCCGCGCGGCATCATCGTGGAAGACATCCTGCTCCGCGACATCCAGCTCCCCGCGCTGCTGAAGGCCGCGATCGAGTCCAAGCAACAGGCCGAGCAGGAATCGCTGCGCATGACCTTCATCCTGCTGAAGGAAAAGCAGGAGGCCGAGCGCAAACGCATCGAAGCCCAGGGCATCGCCGACTTCCAGCGCATCGTGTCCCAGAGCCTCAGCCAGCAACTGCTGGAATGGAAGGGCATCGAGACCACTGAAAAACTCGCCAGCAGCAATAACGCAAAGGTGGTGGTGATTGGCGCGGGCAAGTCCGGCCTGCCCCTCATCCTCGGCGGCACCAACTGACCGCCCGCCTCCAGGATAGCGCCGGCATCTTGCCGGCCTTTGCGTCTCGACGTAGGGGCACCCCATCGCGTGTCCCTACGCTCTCTTTCTTGTAGCGGCCGCTTCCAGCGGCCATCCTTGGTAGGGGCAAGCCGGAGTTTACCCCGACCCTTTCGGGGTGCCTGCCCCCGATGGCCCTGCGGCCTGTCCGCCCCGAGTTTTCTTCACTGAAGGCTGATGACTGAAAACTGACCACGAACATCTCACCGTCGTTGCATCCGGCAATCACTTCCCCTACAGTAAACCGATCAGCGCCGGGCAACTTTCCCCCGGCGCAGGCGGCTCTGTGCCCGCACCTCTTTCTGCCGTAGACGCCATCGCTCCGGCCTTTGCGCGCATGCGCGCACAACTGTTTCAGCCCTTTCGCATGTCGCTCTGGGCGCGCCTGGCCGTCGTCGCGCTGATGACCGGCGAGCTTTCAGGCAATTGGAGCGGCACGTCCAACTTTTCGCTCCCGCCGCAGTGGGGCGGCAAGGAAGACCTCCTCGCCAGCCTCGACGCAGCCGCCACTTCGTCGCCGGGAGCCTGGCTGCAATACCTGCCATGGATTATTCTGGGAATCGGCGCGCTGATAATCCTCGGAGTCCTCTGGCTCTACGCGAGCTGCGTCTTTCGTTTTGTCCTCTTTGAGTCGGTGCTCCACGGCCGCTGCAGCATTCGTGCCGGCTGGCGCCGCTGGCAGACGCCCGGCCGCAGCTTTTTCCTGTGGACGCTGGCCTTCCTTGCGGTGAGCCTGGCTGCGCTGGTAGTGCTGGTGGGCGTGCCGGTATTCATCGCGTGGCGCGCGGGCCTCTTCACCAATAAGGATGAGCACTTCGGCGTGCTCCTCGCCGGTGGGCTGCTGCTGTTCCTTGTGTTTCTCGCGCTGCTGCTGGTGAGCTACGCCATCGACCTGCTGGCGCGCGACTTTGTCGTCCCGGTGATGGCGCTCGAAAACGTGGGCGTGATGGACGGCTGGCGGCGCTTCCTGCCGATGCTCCGCGCGGAGAAGGGCAGCTTCGCCGTCTACGTGCTGATGAAGATCGTGCTGGCGGTGGGCAGCGAAATCCTCTTCGCCATCGTCAATCTATTCGTCATTCTGGTCAGCCTGATTCCGCTGGGCATCGTCGGCCTGGTCGCCTACCTGCTGGGCAGCGCCTTCGGGCTCACCTGGAATATTTCCACCATTCTGCTCGCCATTGCCGGCGGGCTACTCGGCCTGGCCGCGCTGCTCTACGTGCTGGCGCTGGTCTATGCGCCCGGGCTGGTCTTCTTCCAGTCCTACGCCATCCACTTTTTCGGCGCTCGCTACCCGCGCCTCGGCGCGCT
>CAZHLD010000029.1:2957-7847 GCA_964533185.1 uncultured Acidobacteriaceae bacterium
GCCTTAGAGTTGAAAGTCGGCGACGACAGCGCTGTGGTCCGAGGCGGCTGTCTTCTTGCTGGTCACCGTGTCGTAGATCGGCCACTTCTTGGTGTAAACGCCGCGCCGCTCGATGCGAACGTTTTTCAGGCCGGCCTTCAGCGCGTCTGACAGCAAAATGTAGTCCAGCTGCTGTTTACCCGTGCTGTAGGTACCGCGCTGGTCCGCGGGCAGTTCCAGGTTGACGTTGTAGAGACTGGGGTTGGAAAGCAGTGGCGAGAGTGACCCGCCGTCAGGCGTGTCATTCAAGTCTCCGGCGACGGCAAGCAACTCGCTTTGCAGGTTGTGCTGGGCTACTAACTCTGCGAGCCGCGTAGCCTGCCCTCGGCGTCGGTCGTTGCTGAGCGTATCGTTCTTAGCCGGCCGCTTCGACTTCAGGTGGTTGATCATGAGATGAAACTCGCGGCCGCCCGAAAGCTTCAGTCGCACCTCCAGGCAGTCCCGCGAAAACGTGCGCACCGTGCGGTTCTGATAGGTGGTGGTGTCTTCGATGTTGCTTCGCAGCCAGACCACGGGCACGCGCGACAGTACCGCCACATCGATTCCCCGGTCGTCGTTTCCATCGATGAGATGGATGTACTTGTAACCCTGCCTATTCTGCGGTTGCAGAAACTCCTTGACCAGCAACTGGTCGTGAAACCGTTGTAGCGTGATCCGATTCTCCACCTCCATCAAGCAGATGACTTCGGCATCCACGTCGGCGATCACCCGGGCCGTGTTCTTCACCGCGATCTCGGGATTCTTTCCCCGGGTGACCTCGATCCAGCCCAGCCATTCGTTGGCTCCCTGGACATCCTTGTTTGTGTACTTGCCGCGCACCTCGTTCAGAGTTGCGTATCCTTTCAACTTCTCCAGCAGCGACTTGATCTTGCTCTTATCAAACACTGCCTCCCGTAGCTCCGCCTGAAGCTGCCCCAGATAGCCCAGGAGTTTGTTTGCGGTAGCCGCAGAGCTGGCAAAGATTTTCGGGCGGTCAAAGAGGTTCTCGCAGTTGAAGGTTGCCAAGCGAAAGTTTTGTGCCATGGCGGAAACTCCTTTTGTGAGCGTAGCGGGTGAGTACTGGAGATGGATACTACCTGTAAAGATATATTGTCAACATATATAAAACCAAAAGCGCGACACATCGTTTGATTCGCCGCGGGCCGCACTTGCGGCCGCTCCGTTTTTGTCGCATACTCCGCGCCGTCACCGCCCGGGGGCACCCCGGATGCCCCACACTCTTCCCTCGAGGTGGCTGCGATGACGATTCGGCGAAGCCTGGCCGCGATGCTTTGCCTGCTGTGTGCTCTGCTGGTAGTAGCTCCTCTGCTGACCGCGCAGGAGAAGGGATCGGCGCTGCCGGAGAAGCCCTCGGCGGCCCCCGAGCAAGCCGAAAAAAAGGAAGTGCAGGGCTACACGCTCTCGCCGGAAAAGCTCCAGAAGGCCATCGAGCTTTCCCGCGCGCGCAACTGGCTTTACTTCATTGACGTGGCCTACGGCCTGCTCATCCTGCTGCTGGTCCTGCGCTTCCGCCTGGCCCCCAAGTACCGCGACCTGGCCGAGCGCGCCTCCGCGCGCCGCTTCCTGCAGGTGATCATCTTCCTCCCGCTCTTCGTTCTGACCGTGGACAGTATCGGCTTGCCCACGGCCATCTACGGCCAGTGGCTCGGTCTCAAGTACGACCAGTCAGTGCAGTCGTGGGGCTCATGGTTCGGCGACTGGGTCAAGGGCGAGATCGTCGGCCTGATTATCTTCACGCTGCTGATCTGGATCCTCTACGCCGTCATCCGCCGGAGCCCGCGCCGCTGGTGGCTTTATTTCTGGATGGCCACGCTGCCCATCATCGTTTTCCTGATTTTCCTCGCCCCGCTGGTGATTGACCCGCTCTTCTTCAAGTTCACCCCGCTCGAGAACACCCAGCCGCAGCTCGTTTCCGAAATCGAAAAAGTGGTGAAGCGCAGCGGCCTAGAGATTCCGCGCGAGAGGATGTTTGAGTCGAATGCCAGCACCAAGTACAAGACCGTCAACGCCTACGTCACCGGCCTGGGCGCCTCCAAGCGCGTGGTCGTCTGGGACACCACCATCCAGAAAATGAACACCTCGCAGACGCTTTGCGTCTTCGGCCACGAAATGGGCCACTACGTCTTGGGCCACATCCGCAATGCCATCCTCTTCTTCGCCGGGCTGCTCTTTGTCTTCTTCTACATCGGCTACCGCGGCATGACGTGGGCCGTGGTGCGCTGGGGCCCGGCCTGGGGCATCCGCGGGGTGGACGACTGGGCCTCCCTGCCGGTCTTCTTGCTCTCTCTCTCCGTACTTTTCTTCCTGGGCTCGCCGATCATCAATGGCTACAGCCGCTGGCAGGAGCACAACGCCGATATCTACGGCCTTGAAGTCATCCACGGCAGTGTCCCCAATTCGCAGGAGGTGAACGGGCAGACGGAGCAGATTATCGGCGAAATTGCCCTTGCCGACCCCGACCCGCACCCCTTTATCAAGTACTGGCGCTATACGCATCCGCCCGTCGCCGAGCGCGTTCGCTTCGCCCGCACCTACGACCCGTGGTCCAAAGGCGAACAACCCAAATATGTGAAGTAACGCTGGGGTCCCGCCGGTTCTTTTTCCCTCGTAGGGGCGTCCGCCGCGGCGGACGCCCCTACGCCTGCTTCTCTGTGTCCCCTCCCATTCTCCGGAGCTCATGTACAATATCCGTTCACCTTTTCAGCAGAGGGAACCACCGTGGACGGCACCAAACCCGAATGGCTCCAGCAGATGGAAGGCATCCTCGAAGGCCTCAACGAGGGTGTGATCATCTTTGACGACTGCCACGCCGCCCTCTATGCCAACGAATGCATTGTGGAGATGACCGGCTTCACCCGCGACGAAATCATCGGCGCCACCCCCGCGAAGTTTTATTCCGCCGACGACTTAGTCTTCATCATGAAGCAAATCAGCCGTGGCGACATGACCGGCCGCAATCGCTACGAGCTCTTCGCCCCGCGCAAAGACGGTCAGCGCACCCCGGTGATTATCAGCTCGCGCGTGATCGAAGACCCCGATGGCCGCCGCTTCGAGATCGTCACCTTCACCGACATCAGCGAGCAGAAGCGCGCTGAGGCCGAACTCCGCGCCGCCAACGCCCAGCTCGAAAAACGCCAGCACGAGATCGAAACCGAGCTGGCCCTGGCCGCGCGCGTCCAGCAGAGCCTGGCCCCACAGTGCATGCGCTGGGGCTCGGTGGCGGTGGAGACGTTCTATCTCCCTGTCCGCACCATCGGCGGCGACTTCGGTCTGGTGGTGCCGCGCGGCGATGACTCGCTCAGCCTGTTCGTTTGCGACGTCTCCGGCCACGGCATCGGCTCGGCGCTGGTGGCCAACCGCATCTACACCGAGACGCTCTCCCTGCTGGAGCGCCGCACGCCCGTCGGCGACATGCTCCGCCGCTTGAACGATCTTGTGCTGCGCCAGATCCGTACCTCCGGCTTCTACTTCACCCTGGCCGCCGCGCAGCTCGGTCCCCGCGGCCGCCGCATGCACTTCGCCGGGGCCGGACACCCGCCGGCCATCTGGGTCACGCCATCCGGTGAGGTCCGCTTGCTCGAGGCTCAGAGCGCCGTCCTCGGCGCGCTCGAAGGCGCCGTCGCCGACGAGCCCTCCGTCGAAGTAGACCTCGACCCCGGCGACCGCATCGCCCTCTACACCGACGGCCTCACCGAGGTTTTCGACCACCGCGGCGAAATGCTCGGCATCGAGGGTTTCCAGGAGATTGTCCGCGCCAATGCAAAAAAGTCCCTGCCGGAGATGAAGCAGGCCGTGCTCGACGAAGTCTCCGCCTGGCGCCACGGCCCCCCCACCGACGACATTTCGCTGGTTCTGGTGGAAATCAGCTAGGCTCTTCCCGGCCCCGCAGCTTTCATCCAATCGCGCCCCGCCGTCGTATATATTCACCGGACACCAATCGCTTGGGAGGCACCCGCAATGCAGTTGCCAGGCTTTGATCTGGAGAAGTACCTGCAGCACTCAAAAAAGGTGGATGTGGGCGGCCTCGATTTCGCCGCCGCGGCGCGCTTTCCGCTCTCCGACGACGAGGTGCGCTGCCTGACGTACATGATGGACATCGAGTCGCACACCATCGTGTACCTGAAGGGCATCCTCAACACCTGCGCCGTGCGCGACCCGCAGACCACCGCGTTCTTGAGCTGCTGGGCCTACGAAGAGTTCTTCCACGGACGCACCATCGGTCAATTGCTCGAGGCCTGCGGCGTGCCGGTGGCGCCGGATCGCGTGGTCGAGGTGCAGAAAAAAACTTCGTGGCGCGAGTGGTTTGAGCAACTCGGCGCCTCGATCATCTGCCAGATCTCCGACCACTTCCACGGCGTCTATCTCACCTGGGGCGCGATTTCCGAGCTGACGACGCTCGAAGGCTACGGCATCCTCGCCGGCCGCACCGCCAATCCCGTGCTCGCCGATCTCCTGCGCCGCCTGGCCAAAGACGAGCGGCGCCACTTCTCCTTCTACTACAACAAGGCCAAGCAGCAGCTCACCCACCGCAATGCCCAGCGGCTGGCAAGCTTCATCCTGAAGAAATTCTGGCTGCCCGTCGGCGAAGGCGTCAAACCCGATTCCGAGGTGGACTGGATGAACCGCTTCATCCTGGGCGATTCCTTTGGCGCCCAGGTTGCCGCCCGCATCGACGCCACGATCGCCAAGCTGCCGGGCATGGAGTGGTTCAACCTGATGAGCCGCACCCGCGAGGACACTCTCCGCCGGCTCGGGCCGCTGGCGCCCCGCGCCCTCCAGCTCGCCCCCCAAACCGCACGGTAGGACAGGCTTTAGCCTGTCCTCTTCCTTCTTCAGCCGTTGCTTTTTCTC
>CAZHLD010000029.1:7947-31058 GCA_964533185.1 uncultured Acidobacteriaceae bacterium
ACGGTAGGACAGGCTTTAGCCTGTCCTCTTCCTTCTTCAGCCGTTGCTTTTTCTCTGTAGGGGCGTCCGCCGCGGCGGACGCCCCTACCATTGGCTTCCCGATCCAGCCTGAAGAGCCACGAAGAAAAGTGGCCACACTTTAGCCTGTCCTCTTCCTTCTTCAGCCGTTGCTTTTTCTCCGCGCGGGCGTCTAGCCGGAGTTTACCCCGACGCATTCTGTCGGGGCCCCTATACCGGGCCCCTCTCCGGCTTAGCTGTGTTCCCTCTTATTTTTGCGCCGCACAAACGCTGCCACCTTAGCCCGGTTCCCACACACCGCCATCTGGCACCACCTCCGCTTCCCCGTCCGCGAAGTGTCATAGAAATAGAGGACGCACTCCGGCCGCCCGCATTTTCGCACCGGGGCCTTGGGGCCTTCGGCAATCAGCTCGGCCGCCGACCGGGCAATGGCCGCCAGCAGCCATTCGAGCCGCTTCTCCACCTCGACGTACCCCAGCCGCCAGCCCTCGCCGTCCGGAAGAAGCTGTTCGTAGCCCTCGGTAAAGCGCAAGACCCGATTTACACCCTCCACGCACCAGTCCGGAACAGGTCGCCGCTCCGCGATGGCAACAACCGCCTCGCGCACTGCATCCCGCAGCTCCAGCGCCGTGCGGTAAGCTGCCTCCACGGCCTTCGCCGCACTAACCTCTAAATCCATCAGACGCTGGTATTGTTCCTCTCCTACCAGCCTAGTGGCGCATAGGAAGCCAACCAACTCCCCCCACGTGGCGATCGACCCGCCGAATCTCACCTGCAAGTAGATGGTGTTCGCAAAGTCCACACACACTCTATCGCCAATCAACGTATAAGCTGATTTGTTTGTTTTGGTTGTCGCCATTCTTTGTCTCTGCGTGTCGCGCCTAAACTTCAAAACCATCCGGCTCTATTATACATAACCTATGTACATATGCATAGAGGTTAGCACAATTGGCTAGCCGTCCCACAATCGCAAAACGGACCCTAACATGATTCTAACCGTAAACGTATGGGATAACGGTTATCACTCCTAACAGTACATGAATTCGAGGTCGTTCTCAACTGGAACTTAAAGAGCTTGATACTCGGCAGTGCGCGCCCCGGCGCGGATTCACAATGCACTGGCGGCGATCCTCCGGAAAATCGCCGCGTTGTGAAGTGTGATATGCTCGCGCACCCGAAATGGCCCGCCTTGAATTCAAGGTTGAGATTGCCGCGCCGGTGGACCGCGTGTTCGTTTTTTTCGTGCCGCAGCGGATGGTCTATTGGTATGCCGCGGAGATGCAGGCGGAGTTCGAAGTGCAGGGCGGCGCGGCGGAGTTTGCCGTCGGCCAGAAGATGCGCATCACCGGGCGATTGGCGCGCCGCGAGGTGTCGCTGACCGCCGTGGTGACGCGCTACGAGTGGTTGCGCGCGCTCGAATGGCGCTTCCAGGATGCGTTTGGCGTGCGCGGGATGCAAAGCTGGGAGCTCGAGCCGATGCGCGGGACGGTCGCGTCACAGGCAGAGGGGACGCCCGCGGGCACTTCAGCGCCGGCCCTCTGCACGCGCATCACCATGCGCGATGAGTACGAGCTGCCCGGCTGGTTCGGGCGCGTGTGGGACTGGCTCTTGATGCGCCACGCCGTCGCCCGCCGCGACCGTTCCTCCCTCGCCCGCCTCAGATCCCTCTCCGAACACCGGCCCGCGTAAGGTGTCATCCTAAGCGAAGCGAAGGATCTCTCTGTACGGTTTGCAAGTCTGTAGCAGGGGTTTCCCATGCCCGCTACTTCACGATGATTCGTGCGAAAGTTTTCTTGCCCACGCGGAGGGTGAATTCTCGAGGCTGGCTCAAATCAATTTCGTACGCGGGGTCGCTGATGACCGCGCCGTCGATCTCGACAGCGCCTTGTTTGATCAGCCGCTCAGCCTCCGCCTTGGAGGAGAGGCCTGCCCAATCAATCAGTCGGCGTGCCAGCTTTGTCTTGCTGGACGGATCCACGAAGTATTGTGTCATCTCGCTCGGTGTTTTGCGTTCGCTGAACACGCGGCGCCATTCGTCGCGGGCTTTTTCGGCGGCGGGAGCGCTGTGGAACTCGGCGACGATGCTTTGCGCCAGATGCAGTTTGGCGTCCATGGGATGGAGCTTCCCCGCGCTGACGGCCTGTTGGAACTTGGTGACGTCGGCCGCGGGCAGGTCGGTGAGCAGCTCGTAGTAGCTCCACATCTGCGCGTCATTGATGCTCATCAGCTTGCCGAACATTTCGCCCGGCGGATCGGTGATGCCGACGTAGTTCCCCAGGCTCTTGGACATCTTGCGCTCGCCGTCGAGCCCCACCAGGATCGGCATGGTCAGCGCCACCTGCGACGGCTGGCCGTACTCGCGCTGGATTTCGCGCCCGACCAGCAGGTTGAACTTCTGCTCGGTGGCCCCCAGCTCGACGTCGGCCTGGAGCGCCACCGAGTCGTAGGCCTGCAGCAGCGGGTAGAGCAGCTCGTGCACGGCGATGGACTGCTGCGACGCGAGCCGCGAGCGAAAATCTTCGCGCTCGAGCATCCGCGCCAGACGATAGTGTGCGCAGAGGCGGATCATGTCGTAACTGTTCAACGGGCCAAGCCATTCGCTGTTCCGCCGCACTTCGGTTTTTTCGCGGTCGAGGATCTTGAACGCCTGCGCGAGGTAGGTCTCGGCGTTGGCGTCCACCTGCTCGCGGGAAAGCGGCGGGCGCGTTTCAGACTGGCCGGTCGGGTCGCCCACCATCGCGGTGAAGTCGCCGAGTAGAAAAATCGCCGTGTGGCCGCACTCCTGGAAATGCTTGAGCTTGCGCAGGACGACGGTATGGCCCAGGTGCAGGTCGGGCGCGGTCGGGTCCACGCCCAGCTTCACGCGCAGCGGCTTGCCGGTCTTCAGCGACTGGGCGAGCTTTTCCTTCAGGTCTTCCACGCGGACGATCTCCGCCGCACCGCGCCGTAGGTAGGCCAGTTGCTCATCCATCGGTTTGAATTTTGCCGCCGTCGCCATTCTCAATTCTCTTTTCTTCGCCGCGTTCTCTTCTCTCTGCGCCGGCGCCTGCCCCGACCTGGTCGGGGCGACCGCTGCGTTGAAATCCCTTTTGCTTCCTCGACGCCTAGGTTGCTTTTGCGCGGGAGGGCTCCGCCGCAATCACCCGCCGCCCCTCGATCCGAAATTTCCCGCTCAACACCAGCCGCACCGCCTCAGTGTAAAGGCGATGCTCTTCGGCGAGGACGCGCGCGGCGAGCGTCTCCGGCGTGTCGTCGTCGCGCACGGGCACGACAGCCTGCGCCACAATCGGCCCGGCGTCGAGGTTTTCGTCCACAAAGTGCACGGTGCAGCCGGTGAACTTCACGCCGTACTCAAGCGCCTGCCGCTGCGCCTCGAGCCCGGGGAACGCCGGCAGCAGCGATGGGTGGATGTTCAGGATGCGCTGCGGGAATTTCTGGATGAAGTAGGGCGAGAGCAGCCGCATGTAACCGGCCAGGCAGACCAGCTCCACGCGGCGCTCTTCGAGCGCGGCGACCACTAACCGGTCGTGCTCTTCGCGCTGCAGGCCCTTCGACGGGATCACGCGCGTCTGGATGCCGCGCGCGCGGGCGCGGTCGATCCCCGGCGCGCCCTCGCGGTTGCTGACCGCCACGGCGATTTCGGCTTCGGGGATGCGGCCTGCGGCCACGCTGTCGGCCAGCGCCTCAAAGTTCGACCCGCGCCCGCTCAGCAGTACGCCAATGCGCTTCGCCATAGGCGCAAAACGTTAACATACTTGCCCGTTTTTTGTAGCGGCCAGCGGCGCCGGCCACGACCCTGTCGGGGCGCCGGCCATCCTTTGCGTTGATGTTTTGGTTTTCTTCCGAGCTGGCAAGTCTGTAGAATGCACGGCAGGCGAAAGCAAAGCGAACACAGGAGCCACCATGAAACCCCAACGCAGGCTCAAAGACTTGGATTCGGTCGGCCCCGCCATGCTGCGCGACTTCGAAGTGCTCGGCATCCGCAGCATCGAAGATCTGGCCCGCCGCCGTCCGGAAACAATGTACGAGCAGCTCGTCGCCCGCCGCGGCCCGCAGGACATCTGTGTGCTCGACGTCTTCCGCTGCGCCGTCGCCCAGGCCCGCAACCCGCGTCTGCCCGCGGCGCAGCGCAACTGGTGGTACTGGTCCCGCCAGCGCAAATCCGGCCGCCTGTAGCGACCGGGCTTCCCCGAGGTCATCCTGAGCGGAGTCCCGACCCTAGTCGGGACTCAGTGAAGGGTCCCTCTGCGCTGCCGGCCTACAGCGCCAGGCTTCCGTTGTAACTCACCGGCGATTTTCCACCCGCGCCCTTCTCGATCCGGCCGATGCGGTAGGACTTTTCGCGGCGGCGCTTGAGCTCGGCTTCGACCTTCGGCAGGTGTTTGGCTGGCACGACGAGGATCATGCCCACGCCGAGGTTGAACGTCCGCAGCAGTTCGTCCCGCTCGAGTTTCCCCAGCGCGGCGAGGTAGCGAAAGATCGGCAGCACCGGCCACGACCCCAGCTCGACGACGGCGCGCGTCCCGCGCGGCAGCACGCGTGGCAAATTCCCGGGGATGCCTCCGCCGGTGATGTGCGCGAGCGCAGAGACCCAGCCGCGCGCGACGATGTTTTTCAGCACAGGCCAATAGCAGCGATGCGGCGCGAGCAGCTCCGCGCCAATTTTGTTCCCGACTTCGGCCACGTAGGTTTCAGGCGTCAGCCCCGCCTCTTCAAACACCAGCTTCCGCGCCAGCGAGTAGCCGTTGGTGTGCAGCCCCGCCGACGGCAGCGCCAGCAGCACATCTCCTGGACGCACCGCCGCGCCTGTGAGGATGCGCTTTTTCTCCACCACGCCGACGATGAACCCGGCCAGGTCATACTCGCCGGGCGCGTAGAAGCCGGGCATCTCGGCCGTTTCGCCGCCGATCAGCGCGCAGCCGGCTTGGCGGCAGGCGCGGCTCATCCCATCCACCAACTGCTCCACCACCGCCGCGTCCATCCGCCCCAGCGCGAGGTAGTCGAGGAAGAACAGCGGCTCAGCGCCCTGGCAGAGGATGTCGTTCACGCAATGGTTCACCAAATCCGCGCCGACCGTCGAGTGCACGCCCATCGCCTGCGCGATTTTCAGCTTCGTGCCCACGCCGTCGGCGCTCGAAACCAGCACCGCCTCACGCCCGCCCCGACCTTGTCGGGGCCAGCGCTTTTTGTCGAGCTGGAAGAGCGCGCCGAAGCTGCCGATCCCGCCCAGCACGCCGCGCGTAAACGTGCGCCGCGCCAGCCGCGCGATGCGCTGCCTGGCCTGGTCGGCGGCGGGGATGTCTACTCCTGCGTCGGCGTATTTCATGGCCTGGGCGATGGTCCCATTGCGGGCACGTCGCAGAGGAGAAAGCAGATTCCTTCCGGCAAGGCCGGAATCTTCGGTTCCGACAGGGTCGGAATCTTCGATCGCTTCGCTCGGAATGGCATCAAAGGCTTATTGCCGGCGCCATGCTAGAACGTGGTGAGGATGCGTTTCCACCGCACCAGCCGCGGATGTGTGAGCGCGCTCACGTAGGCCAGCACGCGCTCGCGGAGCTGCCCGGGCTGCCAGGCCGTTTCCGGCGCGTCAATCGACATGTAGATCACCAGCGGCGCGCCCACGATGTTGTGCCGCGGCACGCTGCCCCAGTACCGGCTGTCGTAGGAGTTGGTGCGGTTGTCGCCCATCACGAAATAGCTTTCGGGCGGCACCTGCACGGGGCCAAAGCGCTCGCTGCGCCCCATCGGCACGGCCAGATACGGCTCGTCGAGCGGCGCGCCGTTGACATGCAGCACGCCCTCGCGGATCTCAATTGTGTCCCCGGGCAGGCCGATGACGCGCTTGACCAGGTCCGTGCCCGGCTCCATCACCGACCGAAAAATGATCAGTTGCTGCCGCTTCGGCTGCCGCCACAGCGGCACGTGCCAGTCGAGCCAGGGCACGCCGGCGTCATAGCCGAAGCGCGACATAATCAGGTGGTCGCCCACCAGCAGCGTCTCTTCCATCGACCCCGACGGGATCACCCGCGCCTGCACCAGCGTCCCCTGGATGAATAGAAAGATCAGCAGCAGCCACGCCCAGGCGATCACTTCGCGCTTGATGCGGTACGCCAGCGGGGCTTTCACCGTCTTTTCCGTTCTTTCAACCTTCACGCGTCACCACCGCCGCGCGCGGCTCCGTCTGCTGCCGCGCGACTTCGAGCTGCACCAGCTCCGTCGGATAAACACCTGTATAGCACGACGTGCAGAAGCGCTTCTCCGTGTCTTCCACCGCGCGCCGCAAACTCTCGAGCGAGAGGTAGCCCAGCGAATCGGCGCCGAGGAACTCGCGGATGCACTCCACCGTCTTCACCGCTGCGATCAGCTCTTCCCGCGTGGGCGTGTCTATGCCGTAGTAGCAAGGCGAAACCGTCGGCGGGCACGAGATGCGCATGTGCACTTCGCGCGCGCCAGCCTCGCGCACCATGCGCACAATTTTGCGGCTGGTGGTGCCGCGCACGATCGAGTCGTCCACCAGCACCACGCGCTTGCCCTCCAGCAGCCCGCGCACTGGGTTGAGCTTCAGCCTCACGCCGAAGTCACGGATGTCCTGCACCGGTTCGATGAACGTGCGGCCGATGTAGTGGTTGCGGATCAGCCCCATGCAAAAAGGAATCTTCGACTCGTGTGCATAGCCAATCGCCGCGGGCACGCCCGAGTCCGGCACGGGCACCACGATATCGGCATCGGCCGGATGCTCCTCGGCCAGCAGGCGGCCGAGCAGCTCGCGGCTCTGGTTCACCGGCCGGCCGAACACTAGGCTGTCCGGCCGCGCAAAATAGACGTGCTCGAAAATGCAGTACTGGTGCGGCTTGGGCGGTGCAAAGCGAATGGACTCCACGCCCGCGCGCGAGATGCGCACCATTTCGCCCGGCTCCACCTCGCGCACGTACTCCGCGCCCAGCAAATCAAACGCGCAGGTCTCCGACGCCACCAGCCACGCGCCGCCGAGTTTTCCCAGCGCCAGCGGACGGAACCCGCGCGGGTCGCGAATGGCGTAAAGCTCTTCGCGCGTCAGCAGCACCAGCGAATAGGCGCCCTCGACCTGGTTCAACGCATCGCCGATCGCGCCGGAAAGGTTGCGCGCCGCGCTGCGCGCAATCAGGTGGACGATCACCTCGGTGTCGCTGGTGGTTTGGAAAATGCTCCCGCGGTGTTCGAGCTTGCGCCGCCACTCGGCGGCATTGGTCAGGTTGCCGTTGTGCGCCAGCGCCAGCTTGCCCTTGTTGCAGTCAATCACGATCGGTTGAGCATTGACGAGCGACGTATCGCCCGCCGTGGAATACCGCGTGTGGCCGATGGCCGCATCGCCCACGAGCCGCGCCAGCACCTCGGCTGAGAAAACTTCCTCGACCAACCCCATGCCCTTGCCCGCGTAGAGATCAAGCCCGTCCGAGCTGACAATCCCCGCCGACTCCTGCCCGCGATGCTGCAATGCGTAGAGGCCGAGGTAGGCCAGCCGCGCCGCGCGAGTGCCCGCCGCATCGCTCGCCCGTCGCGCACGGCCCAGCTCCTCCGCGGCCCCGTACAACCCCACCACCCCGCAGTGATCGTGGAAATGATCGTCCGAATTGTGCACGCGATGTTTCATGAACGAACGTAGGGGCGTCCGCCGTGGCGGACGCCACCACCGCCACCCTCAATTCTATGTCAGCACGCGCTGGAGCGAATTGGCCCAGGCGTCGTGCAGAGATTCCACCGGCGCGCTCACCACGGTCTGGCCATTGTACTGGATGCGGAAGTCCTGCCTGCCCACGCGCCCGATTGTCTGCGCCGCAACATCATATTGTGCCGCAAGCGCATTGAGCCGGGCAAGCTGCGCCGGCGCGACGCTCATCACCGCGCGCGCCCCGCGCTCGCCAAACAGCGCCAGTTCCGCCAGCTCCGCCCCCTGCAATTGCACGTCGGCCGCGAACATCGCCCGTAGGGGCGTATGACCATACGCCCCTACACCAGCGAAACAACACTCCGCAATCGCCACCGCCAATCCGCCATCACTGATGTCGTGCGCCGACTGCACCACGCCTTCCGCCGCCAGCCCCGATCTGATCGGGGCCAGCGCCACCAGACACTCGATCAGCCGCTTCTCCGCCGCCAAATCCATCGCCGGCGGCTCCCCCGCCACCACGCCTTGCACTACCTTCGCATACTCGCTCGACGAGAATTCCCGCTGCAGACGATTGTCATTCCGAGCGAAGCGAGGAATCCCTCCGTGGTCTTCTCCGTGACCGTCCAACACCACAATCACGTCGCCTTCGTTGCGAAACCCCATCTCCAGCGCCCGCTCAGCCTCCTCCAACACGCCCAGCACGCCAATCACCGGCGTGGGATAAATCGACCGCCCCAACGTCTCGTTATAAAAACTGACGTTGCCGCCGGTCACCGGCAGGCCAAGCGCCGTGCACGCCTCAGCGATGCCGTCCACACATTCCGAAAACTGCCACATCACCTCGGGCTTTTCCGGGTTGCCGAAGTTCAGGCAATTCGTCACCGCCCAGGGACGCGCGCCCGAACACGCCACGTTGCGTGCCGCCTCGGCCACCGCGTGCATCGCGCCCACGCGCGGGTTCAAGAAGCACCAGCGGCCGTTCGCGTCGGTACTCAACGCAAGCGCGCGCTTCGTGCCTTTCACGCGCACCACCGCCGCATCGCCCGCCCCCGGCCCGACAAACGTGTTGGTCCGCACCATGTAGTCGTACTGCTCGAAAATCCATCGCTTCGACGCAATCGCCGGCGACGCCAGCACCCGCCGCAAATTGTCGGTCAGATCCAGCCGCAATTCTTGTAGGGGCGCAACATGCTGCGTCCCTACATCTGCAAACTCAAACAATCTCTCATCACGCCGCGCCTGTGGCTGCTTCATCGGCCGGTTGTACACCGGCCCGTCCTCCGCCAGCGGATGCGCGGGGATTTCTGCGACCGCGGCGCCACCATGCCGCACGCGCAGGACGCCGTCGTCAGTGACCTGCCCGATCACGACGGCATCGAGGCCCCACTTGGCGAACACGCCCAGCAGTTCTCCCTCGCGCCCGCGCTCAGCGACCAGCAGCATGCGCTCCTGCGATTCGCTGAGCATGATCTCGTACGCCGTCATTCCCGTCTCGCGCTGCGGCACGCGGTCCAGCTCGATTTCGATCCCCAGCCCGCCGCGCGAGGCCATCTCGCACGTCGAGCAGGTCAGCCCCGCTGCGCCCATGTCCTGGATCGCCACCACCGCGCCCGTTTTCATCGCTTCGAGGCACGCTTCGAGCAGCAGTTTTTCCAAAAACGGGTCGCCCACCTGCACGTTGGGCCGCTTCTGTTTCGACTCCCCGGTGAACTCGGCCGAGGCCAGCAGCGACGCTCCGTGGATGCCGTCGCGGCCGGTCTTTGCGCCGACGTAAAGTACCGGGTTGCCCACGCCGCGCGCCCGCGCGAGGAAAAGCTGGTCTTTCTTCGCGATGCCCAGCGCCAGCGCGTTCACCAGCGGGTTCGACGAATAGCACGGCTCGAACTGCACCTCGCCACCCACCGTCGGCACGCCAAAGCAGTTGCCGTAATGCGCGATCCCCCGAATGACGCCGTCGAGGATGCGGCGGTTGCGCGCGTCCTCGTCGGACGAGTCAATGGGGCCGAAGCGCAGAGAATTCAGCACCGCAATCGGCCGTGCGCCCATGGTGAAAATGTCGCGCAAAATCCCTCCGACACCCGTGGCCGCGCCCTGGAACGGCTCGACGAAGCTCGGATGGTTGTGCGACTCAATCTTAAACGCGGCGCAGAGCCCGTCGCCGATATCCACCACGCCGGCATTTTCCCCCGGCCCTTGCAGCACCTGCGGCCCCTGCGTCGGCAGGCGCTTCAAATGCACCTTGCTCGACTTGTACGAGCAGTGCTCGCTCCACATCACGCTGAAGATGCCCAGCTCGGTAATGTTCGGCTCGCGCCCGAGAATCTGTCTGATTCGGTGGAATTCCTCGTGGCTTAGTCCATGTTCAGCCGCGCTCTCTGCTGTGATTCTTGTCTCAGTATCCAGCATTCTTACTCCTGCTTATTCGCGTCCCGCGCGTACTCCGGAGTTTATCCCGACGGCTTGTGTCGGGACCGTCAGCCCGTGCTCCGCCGCCACCTCCGCCGTCACCCTGATGTCCGTCTCTAACCTCCTCGCGCTTGTGGTTTGCACGTTCTACCTCACCATGCCTCTCGGACTTTCCGTCTTCTCCTCAATCTTCAATGTCTCAATGGCTCAATGACCCAATTCTCTCCCTACTCCCTTCTGCAAAACCCACTCACCACTTCCCAATACAGCCTCACTCCATCCGTAAACGCCTTCACGCCAATGCGCTCGTCGTTGCCGTGTGCGCGGCCGACCTCGCGGTCACTCGTGGCAAACGCGCCAAAGCCGTAGCTGACAATCCCCTTCTCGCGGAAGAAATGCGAATCGGTGAAGCCTGCCGAAACCGACTGCGTTACACCTGCCCCGGCCTGGCCGGGACCCGCTCCCGGATGCAGCGTCTTGACCGCGCGTTCGATGGCCGCGTAAAGCGGCGTATCGATGGGCGACGCGGTGGGCGGGAAGTTCAGCACCACCTCGACTTTGATCGTGTCGTCGGCCAGCACGCGCTTCACCTCGGCCACCCACCGCTCGATTGTCCACCCGGGCAGCAGCCGGCAATCAATCAGCGCCGACGCCACCGGCGGGATGATGTTGATTTTCTTGGTGCCTTCGAGGCCGGTGATTGAAACTGTATTCGTCAGCAGCGCGAGCAGCGGCGGCTGCTTGGCGAGCTCCACGCGCGCGCCGGGCTGGGCGACAAACGCAGCGATGTCGCGGTAGCGGCTGCGCCACGGCTCGGCTTCGTACTGTGCCTGCGTGGCCAGCGCCCGCGCGACTGGCGGCGTTACTTCAAGCGGCGGCTGCCACGTCCGCAGTCGTTCGAGCGCGGCGATCAGCCGGTTCACCGACGACTCCGGACGCGGCACCGACCCGTGCCCGGGCGTGCCCGTGGCCGTCAGCTTCAGCCACGCGGGAGTTTTCTCCGTTGGCCCCACGCCGAAGGAAAGCGGCTTGCTGTCTGTGCCCGCGCTCGACCTCGCCCCTTCGTTCAACAGAAAACCGGCGCCGGCAAACCACTCCGGGCGGTTGCGCGCGATCCATCCGGCGCCAAACTCGCCCCCGGCCTCTTCATCGGCCGTGGCAATCAGGATGACGTCGCGCCGCAGCGGCGTTTTGTCGCGGTGCAGTTTCAAAAACGCCATCAGTTGCGCGATGGCCGTGCCCTTCATGTCCTGCGTGCCGCGGCCCCAGATGAAGCCGTCGCGCACCTCGCCCGAATACGGCGGCACGCTCCAGAACTCCGCGTTCACCGGCACCACGTCAATGTGGCTCAGCAGCACCAGCGCCGGCTCAGCGTTCGGTGTAGAGGCCTTCAGCCGCGCGACGATGTTCCCCCTGCCGGGCACCGATTCGCCCGTCTGATACGCAATGCCCTCGGCGTCGAAAATTTTCGCCAGCCACGCCACACCGCGCGACTCGTTCCCGGGCGGGTTGGTGGTGTCCACGCGGATGTACTCGCCGAGCTTCGCCACCGCCTCCTCGCCGTACAGTTTCCAATCCGTTGCTTGCCCCTGCGCGTGCGCGGGCAGTGCGACGACGCAAAGTGCCAGCAGCAAGGCCACTCGTTGTATGTGCGGCATAGGTCTCCTGGGTGTCATTCTGAGTCCCGGCCCGCCGCGGCGGGCGATGCCGGGGCGATCGAAGATTCCGACCCTGTCGGAACCGAAGATTCCGGCCAGGCCGGAAAGAATCTCTCTGCGGCTTTTTCTGGAAAAGGGAGCTCCTACCCACTTACGCCGACACGCTCATCCGCCGCGCGAAACTCCCCACCATTGACCGAAAAATCACCAATCCATCTTCCGACCCCAGCCGCGCCTCGCTGGCGCGCTCCGGGTGCGGCATCAGGCCGAGGACATTGCGCTCGCGGTTGCAAATCCCCGCGATGTTGGCCAGCGACCCGTTCGGGTTCGCCGCCGGATCTTCGCGCCCGTCGGGTTTGGTGTACCGAAAAACAATCTGCCCGTTCTGCTCGAGCTCTCCGAGCGTCTCCGCATCGCAGAAGTAGTTACCTTCGCCGTGCGCGATGGGCATTTCGAGCACCTGCCACGCCCGCGCCGCTGCGGTGAAGGGCGTCGCCGTGGTTTCCACGCGAACGTGCACCGGCCGGCAGATAAACCGCAGCCCGGCGTTCGGTAGCATTGCTCCGGGCAGCAGCCCCGCCTCGAGCAGAATTTGAAAGCCATTGCAGATGCCCAGCACCAGCCCGCCGTTTTTGGAAAACCGTTCGACCGCGCGCATCACCGGCGAAAACCGCGCAATCGCGCCGGTGCGCAGGTAGTCGCCGTAGGCGAAGCCGCCCGGCAGCACAATGGCGTCAAACCCGTCCACGCGCTCCGACTGGTGCCAGATGAACTCCACCGGCTGGCCCAGCACTTTGCCGATCGCGTGGTACGCGTCGTGATCGCAGTTGCTTCCCGGAAAAACTACGACTCCAAATTTCATCGTCGGTCATTGTAACATTTCCAGAGTGGCTGGTGCGCAGAGGCCGTTAACAATCCGGCGTCGTACGCGTCCTTTCTGCAGAGAGAGACATGCGATTCCGCGCTCGAACATTGATGCACGCCACGCTGGTATTGCTCGCGACTGCCGGCGCCGCTCGCGCACAGACCGGATGGGGACTCGCCCCCGACGGCCGCGGCGGGTTCACCTTCAGCGACATCACCCGCGACCGCGTCTGGCACGCTGACGCGCAGGGTCATCTTCGCTTCCTTCTCGACCACATTCATTGCCACACGCTCGTTCCCGGCTATGACGGTGCCGTCTACGGCGAAGACGTCGGCGGCGGCTCACGCGCTGGCGGGAAACTGGGCGTATGGAAGCTCGCGCCCGACGGCCGTCGCATCGACCTTCTCCCCGTCACGCTGACTCCCGACCCAGGCATCTGGGTGGTCCGCGACGCTGCGGGGAACTCCTTCGCCTGGGAAGGAAACCCGGAGGACCGCCGCACCTCGCGCATCCTGCGCCGCTCGTCTGATGGAGCAGTGACAATTCTCGCCGGCGGCGCGTGGGGCTTTGCCGATAGTAGCGCCGTGGAGGCCCGCTTGGGTCACGTGCAAGCGATGGCCGTCACGGCCGATGGTGTCCTTTATCTTGTGGACGACGGCCATCTCCGGCGCGTCCTCCGCGACGGCAACGTCTCCACGCTTGCTCGCGACCTCGTCGTCCGCGCTTCCGGCGGACTCCCCGGCCGCGGCGGCCTCTGGAACCACTCGATGGGCATGGCGGTGGACGCCGCGCATCGCGTCCATATAGTGGACTACTCGCGCCGCCGCATCGTCCGCTTCGACGCCACAGAAGGCGCAAAGGAAATCCATCGCTCGGCCGGAATCACAAACCGAATCACCGGTGGTTCCTGGGGCTGGCGGCCCACCGGCGTCGCTACCGCCGGAGGAGAGGTCTTTGTTATGGAAGATTGGCCGCTGCCCCCACTCTTGGCCGGGCTGGTCGGTAGCCCGCGCATCCTGCGCATCACACCCGACGGTGCATTGGAAACCGTTGCCTCCGTCTCCAGCACGCCGCTTCGCCTCGCGGCTGCAGCCGCGCTCGCCGTCATTATCCTTCTTCTCTATCGCCTTTTCCGTCGGCGCCGCCCCGCCCGCTGACCGTTCCTTCTGTGTAGCGCCGGGCTGCAGCCCGGCATCTTCCGCTTTTCCGCCCACGCCAATAGGTGTATCTTCCCGCGCGACGGAGGAAAACCCCCATGCCTGCTCCGGCAATGACTGACGACGGCGAAGCGCTGCATAAGCTTGTCCAAAACATCAGCCACGCCTGGCGCAGCGGCCGCACCGACGACCTGTACCGCTACTTCCACCTAACCGACTCGAAAACTTCTGGAGCCTCTTGAAGCGCGGCCTCAAGGGAACCTATATCAGCGTGGAGCCGTTCCACCTGTTCCGGTATCTGGACGAACAGGTGTTCCGGTACAACTTCCGCAAGATGCTGCATGATGGACTTCGATTCGAGCATGTCCTCGCTCATATCTTCGGGAAGCGCCTCACCTTTGCCGAAGCCACAGGCAGGGTGGGTACGACGTGTAGTTAGCCCCGGTCGTTTGCCACGCGGGAAGCGGAAGATTTCTTAGATTTCTTCCGCTTCTTAGCTTTCTTCTCTGCGTCCAACTTCGCTTTGATCTCGCTATGTGAAACTCGTAACAGTTTCTCCATCAACCTAGAAATGCTGTTGTATTCTTTCGTCAGTTTGTTCATCCAACCGCCTTAATTGCCAACGCGGTATCCAGAACATTAAGAAAATGTCTGGTATCAGCATAATAGTTTGGGTATGCCGCCCGAAGGTCTGTGGCCGAAGGAACCCATACCAGCACAGCATCTATATCTTTGCGTTTTGATATTTCTAGTTCCGCAAGATCAGAAGAAGCCTCTTTTCGATTAACATACCCCTTAACCCTGAAAGTGTTCGCGGTGATGTCGAGAACCAGTAACAGCCATTTGAATTGCCTGATCTGCTGCCTGGGTAATACATGGAGAGCCTCCGTCCATCCACGTAATCGCTGATGGACAGTAAGTGCCTTCGCAGATACCCTTAATTCGTCAATTAGTTCCGTAGTATTCGACGGCGTGCCCTCAACCAGCTTGGTGCCCTCGCGGAGTGCCAAAGCCGAACCCATTAGCGAGAAGAAGCGCCTCCATTCAGCGGGGCCAGCCCCAAATTTCAGGGGTTCTCTTGTAAATGTAGTCACCGTCTCTACCGCCGTGGCGAAGGTGTGTTGCAACCTAGAGCGTAACTGAATCTCAATCCTCTGACCGTTCCACGGCTCACGGGAGCTTTTGCGGGCATAATAACGCCCGATGATATGAATCCCCCTGTAGCCGTCATCTTTGGGGTTCCTAATATAGTCATTACATTTGGGAGCCCCAATGGTGTCTAATGCTAATGCCGGTTCGCTCTCATATGCGCCCCATAGCCTGTTAACAACATCGACGCTTGACAGGATGGCGCGACACCCGCCGAGGTCTTGCATCTGTGACAGTTTCATAGTTGGTTCCCGAACCAACTTATTCATCAGGGATGAAAATCTCTTGAGACGTTGGGCGATAAGTACATCGAGTTCGATCCTTTTGGCGCGTGAACGTAACACCGCCTGAAACACGTTCAGGGGGAGGGCATGAGAAGTTCGCCAATTTTCGACAACTGCGTAGGCAGACATCATTTCATCTGTCGCTGGAAGAAGGGGGTCATTCCACCACGGAACCAGCATAGTCCCAGCGCGGTCTATTTCGCCCTTTTTGTATTCACGCTTAACAAACTCGGTCATATCATCCAACTGGCAGGCATGGCAGTCACCATCACCGACAGCATTGCGCAGTTCGGATGATTCGCCAACTATATTGTTGCCAGATGAAAGGAACAGTCTCGCGCGAAACCGGCCGAGACATTTTTGTGTTCGCGCGTGAGACTGGCACTTGGCGCGCCGTCTGGCGCACCATGCTCCTCGACCCGCCGCAGTAGCGTCGGCGGTAGCGGGAGCCGTGGCATCATGTAGCCCGCTCCGGCAATAGCTTGCGCGGATTCTGCGCCCCGGACAGACTTGCGGGGCGATGCCGGAGCGGGGCCTTTCCGATGGAAGAAACACCCCCGCGTCTGAAGACGCGGGCTACCGTGCTCTCCGGGAGGTTGCGATGGCTGATCTGAGAGGCCAGATTGCTCTCGTCACCGGCGCCAGCCGGGGCGCTGGCCGCGGCATCGCTCGCGTACTGGGCGAAGCTGGCGCGACGGTGTACGTCACCGGACGCAGCGTGCGCGGCGCGGCCACCACAGAAAACCTCCCCGGCACGGTGGATGAAACCGCCGAAGAAGTCACCGCGCGCGGCGGCCACGGCATCGCAGTCCGCTGCGACCACACCGTGGACGCCGACGTCGAAGCGCTCTTCGCGCGCATCAAAAAAGACCACGGCCGCCTCGACATCCTCGTCAACAACGTGTGGGGCGGCTACGAGGAGTACCACCGCAAAATCCCGTTTCTCGCCTTCTGGAAGCCGTCGTTTGCCGAGCGCTGGCAGCGCGTCTTTGAAGCCGGCCTGCGCGCGCACTTGCACGCGAGCACGCTCGCCGCTCCGCTGATGATCCCGCAGAAGCGCGGGCTGATTGTCAGCACGATTGCCTGGGACCACGACAAATTCTTGGGTGCCGTCTTCTACGACCTGCCCAAGCACGCGCTGGTCCGCATGATTTACGGCATGGCGCACGAGCTCCGCAAACACAACGTCGCCGCCATCGCGCTCGCGCCGGGCTTCATGCGCACCGAACGCGTGCTGGCCACTCCGGCGAGCGACTGGCCCGGCGGAAAAATTGACCTCAGCCTGACCGAATCGCCCGAATACACCGGCCGCGCTGTCCGTGCGCTGGCCACCGACCCCAAAGTGTTGGAAAAGTCCGGCCGCGCCTTCCTCGTCGGCGAGATTGCCCAGGAGTACGCCTTCACTGACATCGACGGCCGCAAAATCCCTCCCTTCACCGCCCCCGAATAGCGGCGACTTTACGTCACCACACCCGGCGCGGCCCTCTCAATGACCGCGTGGCGGGATAAACCCGCCGCTACGCTCTGTGACGAATGGGCACACCACTTGTGGTGAGCGTAGCCGAACCATGGCGTGCCCGTCCGCGTGGCGGCACCCGGCCCTCAGCTTGTCGAATTGAGCTCGTCCGCTCTCTGCCCGTCATCCTGAGCGAAGCGATCGAAGATTCCGGCCCTGCCGGAAAGGATCCCTCTTCAGGTTTTCCTCTCTGTGGGCGCTGCGCCTCTGTGGCTAATCTATCGGCGGGACTTGCGGCGGCGGGCGGTGTGCTTCTTTGCCCGCGGGCGGGGGCGAGAGCGCTTCGCGGCTGGCCGGCGCTTGCGCACGGGGCGACGTTTCCGTGCGGGCTTCGAACGCGCTGCTGCGGCGGCTTCGCGGCGGCGGGCGCGCACCCAGCCGGGTTTGTTTGACTGGCGCCCGCGGGCGATACCCAGCGCGTTGGCGGGCACATTTTCGGTGATGGTCGAGCCGGCCGCGACGTACGCCCCATCGCCAATCCGCACCGGCGCCACCAGCGCCGAATCGCTGCCGATAAACACGCGTTTGCCGATAAAGGTGGGGTGCTTCTGCGTTCCGTCATAGTTGCAGGTAATCGTGCCCGCGCCGATGTTAGTCTTCGCCCCGATTCTGGCATCCCCCAGGTAAGTGAGGTGCATCGCCTTTACCCCTTCCGCCAAAACTGACTTCTTCACCTCGACGAAGTTGCCCACGCGAGCCCTGGCCAGCAGCGTCGCTCCATCACGGAGGTGAGCGAACGGGCCGACGACAGTGCCGCTGGCGAGGCGGCTGGCGGAGATGAGGCAGTGCGGCTTGATGGTGACGCCGTCGGCGAGCACTGCGTCGGTGAGGATGCTGCCGGTGCGGATCGTGCAGCGCGCGCCGATGCGCGTTTTGCCCAACAGGTGCACGCACGGCTCGATGATGGTGTCCGGGCCGATTTCGACTTCGGGGTCGATGAGCACGGTCTGCGGCAGGTAAATGGTCACGCCGGCGTCCATCACGGCGGCGCGCTTGCGGGCGCGGAGCAGGCGGTCCACTTCGGCCAGCTCGGCGCGCGTGTTGCAGCCGAGGATTTCGTGTGGGTCGGGCGCGACCTCGGCCAGCACGGTTTCGCCCTGCTGGTTGAGGAGGGCGATGGCGTCGGTGAGGTAAAGCTCCCTGTGAACGTTTTCCGGGCGGAGTTTCGTCAGGCAGGGCCAGAGCTTATCGAGCGTGAAGCAGTAGAGGCTGGAGTTGACCTCATTGATCTGGCGCGTCTCCTCGTCGGTGGATTTTTCTTCGACGATGGCGGCGACGCGGCCGTCGCTGCGGCGCAGGATGCGTCCATAGCCGGTAGGGTCGGCGAGCACCGCGGTCAGGATGGTGGCCGCGGCCCGCAGCGGCGGGCGGTGCGCGCGCAGCAGGTTGGCGAGCGTCTCGGTGCGGACCAGCGGGGCGTCGCCCGGGATGACAATGGCGTACTTCGCGCGGCCGATGGCGCGGCGCGCGACCAGCATGGCATGGCCGGTGCCGTTTTGCGGCTGCTGGAGAACGATCTCTGCGCCCAGCGGGGTGACCACCGCCGCGACGTCGTCGGCCTGGTAGCCAACGATGACGTGGATTGCCCGCGGCTTGAGCGGCATGGCCGCGCGCACCACGTGTTCGACCAGCGAGCGTCCGCCGGCGCGGTGCAGCACCTTCGCCAGCTGCGACTTCAGCCGCGTCCCTTTCCCCGCCGCCAGGACCACCACCACACAGTCGTTGTTTCGCATGGACGGCTATTCTCTACTTACCCAGTGCGTTTCGCAACGCTCGCCTTTGTGCCCTTGTAGCGGCGGGTTTACCCCGCCACTCTGGAGCCTTTTTGCGGCCTTCCAGTTGACAAATTAGGAATACGGGGATAGGTAAAGGCCACCAGTCGCCCGAATAGCCGGAGGCCTCCGATGAAGACCTGCGCCAACTGCGGCGGTACAAACCTGGACGACGCGCAGTTCTGCCAGATGTGCGGTCGTTCGCTCGCCGCGGCAGAAGCCGTGCCGCTGGCGCCGTCGATGCTGGGTCAGACCGGACCACAGCCGCCATCGCCCACCAGCCCAGCCGCGCCACAGCCGCCTGGCGAACCTCCGCCTCAAACCAGCGGGATGGCCGTCGGCAGCTTGATTTGCGGGATTCTTTTCGCCTTTTTACCCGCTGCGATCACGGCCGTCGTGCTGGGGCACATTTCGCGCTCGGAAATCCGCCGCAGCACCGGCCGCCTCAAGGGCGCGGGGATGGCGCTGGCAGGACTCATCCTCGGCTACGTGGGCATCTCTCATCCCCATCCTGATCATCGCCGCGATCGCAATTCCTAACCTGCTCCGCTCGCGCATGGCCGCGAACGAAGTTTCGGCTGTGGGTTCTCTTCGTTCGATCCATACCGCAGCAGTCAACTACTCCACCCAGTGCGGCGGCTTCCCCCCGACCTTGGACGCGATGGGCCCGCCAGCCAACGGCTGCGTCACGGCTGACCTAATCGACTCCGTGCTTGTCACCGGCAGCAAGAGCGGCTATACCTTCACCTACTCCGCGGGTGACGCAGATGGCGACGGCCGCGGAGACACCCTCACCGTCACTGCAGTTCCGGCCACTGTTGGCACCACGGGTCAGCGCCGGTTCTTCACCGATGAGTCCGGTGTGATCCGCGCCAACGTCAACGGCGCCGCTGACGTCAACAGCACGCCAATCTGGTAGCGGCGCGCGCGAGGCCGTGTGAAATATTGCTGGCACTGCGGCAAGGAAAACCAGGACAATGCGCGCTACTGCCGTCACTGCGGCGCGCAGTTTGCGCTTGCGGAGAGCGCCGTAGCCACGCCCACGACCCCGTACCCGCAGGCCAGCGGCTTTGCCATCGCCAGCCTGGTGCTGGGCATCCTGTGGCTTTACTGGATCGGCTCGATCCTGGCGCTGGTGTTCGGCTACCTCGCGCGCGGCGAAATCCGTCGCGAGCCGCAACGCGTCGGCGGGCGCGGGATGGCCACGGCGGGGATTGTGCTCGGCTGGGTCGGCGTCGCCACGCTTGTACTGGCCATTGTGGGCATGGTTTTCTACCTCCTCCCCGGCGAAAAGAAATCCCCCGAAAGCCAAACCACCTTCTCCACCTCCGCCCGCCGCCTCCACCTTCAACTAAACGCGGGACACCCTCCAAGGCTGGGTCAAGGGAGTGAAAGTCGAACCAGCTCCTCTGCCTTGAGCGCGTTTGGATATCATTGCTGATTGAGGTAGTCTAGGGTTAGCGTACAGCCACAAGAAGGGAATTGGAAACCTGTTATGAAGATCGATTATGAAACCCAAACCGAGTCCTCGAGTGGCTCCCTTTATGTGCGGCACCTTTACGTCGCAAATCTCTTCGGCCAATATACATATGATCTGTCCTTAGAGTCTTTGCCCGTTACAGAGCCGAACAGATTGTTGATTCTTTACGGCGATAACGGCTCCGGGAAGACAACCCTCTTGAAGCTAGTGTTTAACCTTCTTGGCCACGGCACCAAGAGCGGCCACCGCTCGTTCATATTCAAAATCCCGTTCAGAGAGCTTCTAGTTGAGCTTGGAAACGGGATTAGAGTGTCTGCGAAGCGAACAGACAGTTTGGTTGGTCCGTTTGTCATGCAGATTGAAAGAGGGAAGGAGGTTTTGGCGCAGGTTAGGTGGATTTCCAACGAACAAGGCAAGCCCGAGGTTGCCCGTGATGACCGCAAGAAGTACAGGATCCTCCTCCAGGAACTGGAGAATCTGAGAATTGCGCTCTATCTTCTTTCAGACGACAGAAGAATCCGCAGTAACCGATATCCGGAGGAAAAGGAGGAGGAAGGCGAAGAAGAAAAGACAGCCGTATTAACGGAGCGTGCCGTTTTTTTGCGCAAATACTTGCATCTCGGCCGAGATGTAAGTCGGGAAGCTGATGGCGAGGAACCTTTGGAAGATGCACTCAGACAAACAATAGAATGGGCCACGCAGCAGGTTTTGAGAGGGTCTAGTAAGGGAAATGAAGATGCACATGCAATCTATACAGATGTGATCCAGCGTATTGCAACTGCTGTCGTTCCGAGTTCGGCAGCAAGTGGTTCACGCTCAAAAGAAGAGCTTGTCGAAAGCCTTCAAAGAGAGGCTCAGCGAACCCTCGCCTATTCGCGGTTCGGTTTGACTAACGCCATTGAGATTCAACCGCTAATTGCAGCCATTCAACAGGCACGCGATTCCGACTTGACTACGATAAGCAATGTAATCAATCCATACATAGATGGCATTGAAGCCCGGCTTAACGCGCTCCAGCACCTTCACGACTCAATTGACAGCTTCTGTAGAATCATCAACTCTTTTTATCGCGATAAGGAGATCATGTTCGACCTTAAAAAAGGGCCTGAAATTAAGGCAACTTCAGGGGCGTTCTTGGCCCCATCCGCCTTGTCATCAGGTGAGAGGCAGCTCTTGCTGCTTTTCTGCAACATATTGGTTGCTAGAGATATGAACAGTATTTTTATCATCGACGAGCCGGAACTATCACTGAATGTTAAATGGCAAAGGAATCTGGTGAACACGCTTGTGGACTTCACGAAGGATGCCAAGATTCAATTCTTGCTTGCAACCCATTCAATCGAGTTGCTTGCCCGCCACAGGGACCATGTGCTGAAACTAGACGCTCGCAGCCAGTCATGAACGAAAATGGCGAGCCCGGAGCGCCAGAGAATTGAGGAGTTGGTTGTTCGATACCAACTCGAACCTTCCGTCAGAGATGTTTTCGTGGAGGGTAGGATTGACCGATGCCTTCTGCAGTGGTTTTTGGCAGAAATGGGTTTCGATCAAGTTACGGTCAAGGAGATTGATTCAGTTGAGGTTCCATTTGAACTTTTGACAGGACCTGGCTTTGAACGAAGCACCCGAGGGCTATTGGTCGCGCTGGCGCATGAATTCAAGGAAAAACTGGGTGAGGACAGCGTATCTGCAACTTGTGTCATTGACGGTGATTTTGATTTGATTCTAGGAAGAACGTATAGCTGCAATCCCTTGATGCATACCGACTTTACGTCGCTCGAGATGTATTGTTTTGAGGAAGGGCCGATCACCAAAACGCTCCAATTGGCTGTGAAGGGTTTCCCGGAAAATGCTACCAGTGTGATTCGGGCCGTTATGGGTCCCCTCCAGGATATTTTTCTCTTGCGGCTTGCAAACTTTCAGCTTGGGCTAAATCTAAGATTCCTCACTTTTGAAAAATACTGCAGCCTTGTGGATAGGTCGGTTGAGTTTGATCAAGAAAGATATTTGGAAGCCTGCCTGAATGCTAGCAACCTGCATCACGAACGCGAAAGGATTAGACAACAAGCGCTGGAAAACAGATCTCTATTAACCAGTGATCCTAGAATACAAGTTCAGGGCCACGATTTTTTTGATCTAATTACTTGGTATGTGAGGAGGTTTGCCGGGTTTGGGGGCACAAAGTCAGAATCCATCAAAAATTCTTTGTTTGCTGCCGTTGAGGTTGAAAATCTCAAAAAATACAACCTATTCAGGTCGCTTGTCAAAAGAGTTGGTTGAGATTCTTTCATTTGAAAGCAGCAGGAGGTGTCAAAAGGGCTAGGTCGCGCGTGTGTGCATTCTTTGTCTCTATCAATGTAGGAATTGAATTGGGAGATGGCCTCTCCTTCTTAAATCCTCTCGAATGGCGCGGCTCCGCGGAAGGCAGACTCCCCACCAGGAGGCGCGTACAGATTTCTAGTTAGCATGGACGGGGGAAGAGGGCCGAAGGCTGGCCGGGATGCCGGCGGGAGCAGCGTCAGTGGAAAAAGCCGCAGGACGGACACCTTGCTTCGACAGTCTCGCCGCAGAGTTTTCCAAGGCAGGCGTTGGGGTGGCGGAGGGGTACGATATGTCGAGCTCCTACATGAAGATAGGTGGAAAACGCCAAGATTCTTTGCGCCGCTTTGTGAGTGGAGCAAAGGGAACACACCACAAGGTGGCGTGTGGAGCCTCGTCCCAACCAAAGGCTTCGGGGGGCTGAATGACCGGGGGCAGGGGGCGAAAAAAGATGGTCCGGACTGAATAATGAGTGGTGCGGATGTGGTAGGCTGGAAGTAAGAGGGTGGAAGTGAGCGGGTAGCAAGCTGCCAGCGGGTTAGGGAAGGCAATTTCAAATTGAAAATTTCAGATTTCAAAAGAGGTGGCGGAGGGGTGTGGCCGGGCGGGGAGTGTGGGGCAGGGTGTTAGGGTGTAGTTGGGAGAAGGGACTCACCGAAGGGAAGGCAATTCCAGATTTGAAATTTGAGATTTGAAAGAAGGCGGGCGGAGAAGTGTGGCCAAGCGGGGAGCGTGGGGCAGGATGTAGTAGAGGGAAAGAGCTCACCGAAGAGAAGGGAATTCCAAATTCAAAATTTCAGATTTCAAGAGAAGTTTGACGGAGGAGTGTGGCCGAGGGGTTG
>CAZHLD010000030.1:0-25040 GCA_964533185.1 uncultured Acidobacteriaceae bacterium
GTGATCAGGAGCGCCGTGAGCTGCTCGACAATCCGCGCATTCTCGAGGTTACCGCCGTCCAGTGCACGGACTCCGGGAATCTTCTCCGCCAGAGCCATTGCCACCTGCCGCGCCGGCTGGTCGTCACCGCAAACAATCACATCGCAATCCACCGGAGCCTCGCCGCGAAGGAGCTCGGCCGAGAGGTTTTGAAACGCGGCCACGACCCTCACCCCCGCGGGAACGAGCTCGGCTGCCTGTTCGGCCGCCGACCCTTGCCAGAGCTGAACGACTCGCGTCGCGCGTCCGCCGATACTTGTGGCCAGTGGCACCGTGGTGTCAATCAAGATGGTTCCCGGCCGGAAGGCTGGCTTGAGTTGCTTCAGCAAAGTCGCATGACCGCTCAGCGGAACGGTCAGCACAACTAGATCCGTTGCGGCGACGGCCTCGAGATTCGCGGCAGCGCGCGCACGGTCGGTTCCGCCGGCTGCACGGTTGACTTCCGCCGCCGCCGCCTGCGCCCGTCCCAAATCACGCGAGCCGATGATGACGCTCTCACCCGCGCGAAGCCAGCGCAGCGCCAGACCCTTCCCGGTCGGCCCGGTTCCGCCAACAATCGCAATCGAACGGCTCAAATCGGCCTCGTCGCTCGCTCTGCCGGTTCTGCCGGCATCTCAGCGGGGAATCGCAATTGCGAGTAGACAGTGTTGCGCTCCGCAGGGATGCGACTAAGCTCGCGAATGCGCTGCTGGAACTCTTCCGGACTTAGATACTGGCCGGCGGTTGCGCCGGCCAGACGCGAAATATTCTCGTCCATCAGCGTCCCGCCGTAATCATTTGCGCCGGCCTGCAGGCAGAGCTGCGACACAGCGCGCCCGAGTTTTACCCAGGAGACCTGGATATTGCGAATGGATCCCGCCAGCAGCACGCGGGCAAGCGCATGAATTGTCAAATGTTCCTCTAGCGTGGGGCCGGCCCGCGCCAGACCCTGATGGAACAACAGCGTATTCTGGTGCACAAACCCCAGCGGAACGAACTCGGTGAATCCGCCGGTCTCGCTTTGGATCTGCCGAAAGAGCAGGAGCTGGTTCACCCAATGGACCGGACTCTCCCGATGGCCGTACATCAGCGTGCAGGTCGAGCGAATGCCGCAGCGGTGAGCGGTGACGATCACGTCCTTCCACTGTTGCGAGGAGAGCTTACTCCGCGAAAGCACCGCACGCACATCGTCGTCCAGGATTTCCGCTGCCGTCCCAGGCAGTGTGCCCAGTCCTTCCTGCTTCAGCATCCGAAGATAGTCGGGCAGCGGCATCCCGGTCAGCTCGACGCCGTAGACCATCTCCATGGGCGAAAACGCGTGAGTGTGGATTGCCGGCACGGCCTGTTTCACCGCGCGCAGGATATCCCGGTAAAAGAACGGCGGCAGACCTCTCGGCAAACCCCCCTGGATGCACACTTCGCTTGCGCCGCGCTCCCAGGCCTCAACCGCCTTCCGCGCGACCTGTTCCAACGGGAGGAAGTAAGCATCCGGTTCCTGTGGGCCCCGGCTGAAGGCACAGAACTTGCACCCGATGAAACAAATGTTCGTGAAGTTGATGTTGCGGTTGACGACGTAGGTGACCACGTCGCCTGCCAGCTCACGACGCAGGCGGTTGGCCGCCAGCAGCAGTCCGAGCAAGTCATCGCCGCGCGTCTCCGCCAGGCGCAGGCACTGCTGGTAGGTGAGTGTACTGCCGTCCTGCGTCTCGAGCACTTTCTCCAGCGCAGCGCGCACGTCGTCGGAGATACGCCCTGCCACATCACACCAGTCCAACGTCCCAAGCCCTTCGAGCCTGGCAGGAAGCGCGTCTTGTAGCAGGAACCCCATCTTAACGAAAGAGGTCACGCCGTGCCGGACGGACCAGCTCACGTGCGCTGCCCCCGCCGGCCGTATACGGAAACCCTCGGATGATACACGCCGGCGTGCGGGAAAGCTTGGGGCAGGCCAGCCCCGCCATCGAGGCTAATTCATCGGCTACGGCTTCCAGCGTCACCCGCAGCTTGTACCCGTGCGGGTCGCGCTGCCCGCGAAAGTCGCGGAACACCTTCATGCCCGCGGCGCCGATCGCCGTCTCGCACAAACCCTCGCGCCAGGGCCGTCCGAAGCTATCGGAGATGATCACCGGGATCGCGATTCCCAACCTTCGGCGCAGCGCGCGGTGCAAAGCGGCTGCGGACCGGTCCGGATTCTTCGGCAGCAAGACTGCGCTGGCACCACCATCCACGTTGGACAGATCCACACCGCTGTTCGCACAAACCAGTCCGTGGTGGGTCTCGGTGATGAGTATTCCCCGGCGCTTGCGCACAATGCGCCGGCTCTCCGCCTGGGCCAGCTCGATGAGGCGAGGATCATGACCATACTGGCTCGCCCAGCGCCGGGCCGCGGCCGAAGGCGCCACGCCGGCGAGCGGCACGATCCGCCCTTCCGACTTCGATACGATCTTGTGCGTGACCACCAGTATGTCGCCGCGGAGCAACCGGCGGCGCTGCTTCTGCAAAGCGCCGAGAATCTGGTCGGCAAGTGAATCGCCCGGCCGAATCTCTCCGAGGCCACGGATCGGGATGGCCTGCAGGGCCCGCATTCTTCACCGGCCATGCGCAACGGCAAAGCGCTCGCTCAAACTCCAGCCGCGCAGCACCCTCTGCGTGCGTGTCCTGTCCGGCCGCTCCAGCACAGCCGCCAGGTCCGCGGGCCGGTCAATATCGAGTCCGATGCCCGCCAGCCGAAGCACCACGCAGGGTTTGCCGGTTGCTTGCGCCACCGAGCGGTGCGGCAAGAAGCTGTCGTCGCCGAAGCGCAGCGGGAAGAGCGCGGCCGGCCGGCGAAGCGCTGCGTTCGTTCCGCGGCCATCGCCCGCGGGGACGAGGACACTGCCCTCTGCCGGCGCAGCCGCGAGAATCGCCGCCAGTTCCTCAGCCTCCATCAGCGGGATGTCCGCCGGCAGCACAAGCGTCCAGGCAGTTCCGCTTGCCTCACAGAAACGCGTCGCCATTTCAATCGCATTCGTCTCGCCGCCGTCCACCTCATCCCGGATCACATCAAAGCCGAACCCGTGCGCCGTCTCGACGGCCCAGGGATCGCCCGTCACGACGGCCACCGGAGGACGCGCGGGCCACGCCGCCAGCGTGGTCAACACATCCTCGAGCATCGCCGCGGCCAGTGCCGCGCGCTGACGGGCGTCGAGCACACCAGCCAGGCGCCGTTTGGCTTCGCGGAGATTCTTAAATGAAACAAGGATCATGCCCGGCCCCATGGATCAGGTGGATGCGCCCGCCGCTTGCCACTGGCCAGCAGCGTGGAGAGTGGCCGAAGCGAGTGCGGTCTTTTCGGGTGTCGTGGTCATCAGAGTTTGCGCGCAAAGCGTGCGAATGCCAAGACGCTCGACCTCTCCCGCAGCCGCCGCGTCGCGTTCGTCCACCACCAGCACGTCGAGAAAGTCTCGGTAAGCGCGGGCCACTCCTTCGATCGAGGCGGGCAGTCCCTGCGCTTGCATCAAAACGGCGGCGGGACCAGACACCGCCGCGCCTGCAATGATCGGCGTGACCGCCACGATGGGCGCGCGCGTCTCCTGGAGCGCCTCGCGGACGCCAGGCACAGCCAGGATGGGGCCGATGCTGGTCACCGGGTTGCTCGGAGCAATTAGGACGGCTCTGGCCCCGAGAATGGCTCCCAGAATACCCGGGGCCGGGGCGGCCTCGGCAGCTCCATCGAAACGGACCGACTGCACCGGAACCTGGTATCGCTCGCGCACGAAGTATTCCTGAAAGGCTAGATCCCCGCTGGGAGTCACGATGCGCGTATCGACGCGATCATTCGTCATCGGCAGGATAAACGCCTCGACTCCAAGTGCTCGAGCGATTTTCGCCGTGGCCTCGGTCAGGCTCATGCCGTTGGTAAGAAGTTGGGTGCGAAACAGGTGAGTGGCAAGGTCGCGGTCGCCCAACTGGAACCAGGAAGGAGCGCCGAAGCGGCGCATCGCCTCGAGACAATGGAACGTGTCGCCGTCGATGCCCCAGCCGCGCTCGCGGCTCAACATGCCGGCCAGCGCATAGGTAACGGAATCCAGGTCCGGCGAGACGTGCAAGCCCCACCACTCCAAGTCATCACCCGTATTTACAATCGCGGTCAGCTCGCCCGGCGACACGACTTGCTGTAGTCCCTGAAGGAACTTGGCTCCTCCGGTGCCCCCGGTGAGCACGGTAATCATGCCGCCCTCCGGGCGTAACCCTCTTCATCGGCCGCTGCGAGAACCTTCTCGGCGAGCAACCCGGCTCGAGTTTTGACGGCCGGCAGAAACTCCGGGTAGATCGGCAGGCGTTGCTTCAGTCGGAACCCCGCACAGGCCGTGCGCCGCTCGAGCTCGGCAAGATGGGGCCACGGCGCTTCGGGATTGATAAAGTCCGGTGTCAGCGGCGAAATCCCGCCCCAATCATTGATTCCTGCGGAGAGCAGCGCCTCGTAATCCGGAGCGGAAAGATTGGGCGGGGCCTGAAGGTTCATCTCCCGAAGGAGCAGGCGTGCCACAGCAATCGTGCGCAACATCTCACCGCGCGATGGCTCCGCGTGCTGGCGCATCGGGATCGTGGGCTTGGCACGGAAGTTCTGGATGATGACTTCCTGAATGTGTCCATACCGGCGATGCAGCTCGCGAATCACGAGCAGCGCATCCACACGGTCCTCCAGCGTCTCGCCAATCCCGATTAGCAGGCCGGTGGTGAACGGAGTGCCTTCCTGTCCGGCAGCCTGGAGCGTCGCGATCCGCCGGGACGGAATCTTGTCCGGCGCACGGTCGTGCGCGGCACCGGGCCGGAGCAACGCCGTGCTGGTTGTCTCCAGCATCAGCCCCAGGCTGGGACAATACGCTGCGAGGCGCTTCACCCAGACGCGGCTCAGCACCCCGGGATTGGCGTGAGGCAGCAGTCGCGTCTTCCGCAACACAAGCTCGCACATGGCCTCGAGGTAGTGGAGGGTGGACTTGTATCCCAATCGTTTTAACCACGCGCGCATCTCGGGAAAGGCCAGTTCCGGCTTGTCTCCCAGGCTAAAGAGTGCTTCCGTGCATCCCAGTTTTTCACCCGCCGACGCCACCGCAAGTACTTCCTCCGGTGACATGGTGTGCGCACCGGGGTCGCCGGGGTCCCGCCGGAATGTGCAGTACCCACAATAGTCTCGGCACAGGTTTGTCAGCGGCAGAAAAACCTTTCGCGAATAGGTGATCACGCCAGGCTTAAACTGCGCGCGAACCTTTGCCGCGGCTTCGAGCAACGGCGGCAACTCGAAATCACTGGCACGGATCAGGCGGTAAGCCAGAGAACGTGAGAGCGGTAAGCCGTCGCAGACTTCAGCCAGGAGGGAAGCGACCGACTTCTCTCTCGGAGCCGCGCTGCAGTGGGGCCCGGCGCCGGCCGGCGGGTCATCGGCGGGGTACGACGGATTGACCGGTTTGGACAGAGCGCTCACCGAATGCCAGGGTTCTGCTTGCGCTGCGGATGGGAGAGCCGTGGCATCCCTACAAGCGCCCCTAGAAGCCGATAGCGGTTCTCACCGGCCGGTACTCTTCCTGGCCCGGGTAGAATCGCCACGGAACCGGGGTCAGGCACTCGCCCTCTTTCTTGCCCACCCGATACATATCCTGGGTGTAGAGGCACGCCCGACCTTCCTGATCCACCACCTGGGGATGAAAGGAGAAAACCATGTTCTCGCGCAACTCGGTCTGGTTCTTGGCGCCGATTGCGGGATGCTCAATCATGGTCACACCGATCGAATGACCCGAGAGGTGACCCAGGGCAAAGCCATGCCTGGCGAACGTCTCCGCGGCGGCGCGGTGGACGGTGCTCGCCAGTTCTCCTTCCCGCATGCATCGGCGCGCAGCCTCCAATGCTTCGGGGTAAACATCCTTCATGGCAGCCGTGCGGGGACTAAGGGGCCCCCGGATCAGAGGACGTGAGAACTCCACCCAGTATCCCTCCGGACCTGCAATCTCCAGCGAGTACAGCAGCAAGTCGTCCGCGTTGACGACGCGGTTGCCCGGCACCTTGAAGTGAGCCTCGGCCTCGCCCTGGGCCCCGGAAAGCACGATGTTCATCATGCGCGGGCCGGCGCCACGGGCGAAGAAGCGTTCGACGGCAGGCGCCATGATCTCAGCCTCGGTCAGCCCGGGCTCGTAAGCCTTGAGCAACGCCGCAAAGCCATCAAGGATGATGTCCGTGCTCTCGCCGATGTGCAGCATCTCCTCCTGGCTTTTTACGGCGCGGGCCATGTCGAAGTGGAAGTCAAATGGAACCAACTCAAAGGACCCTTGCGCCAGTTCTCGGTAGTCTCGAACGGTCATGATGTAGTCGAGGCCGTACACCGCCAGGCGCTTCCACCGTTTCTCGTCCGCATGCTGGCGCAGCCATTTGCCGGGCACGTCGGCCCAGACATGATCCCGGACCCAGGGCTTGCTCTTATCCCCGATCCAGCGGGCCTCCACAGGAAAGAGCAGAGTCGGTTCAGCGTCGAGGGGCAACAGTAAATACACATATCGATGAACGATTTCGAACCCGGAGACGTAACGGACCGCGCCCTCGAACCCGGTGTACTGATTCCCGCACACGACCAGCGCATCCACCGATTCCGCCTGCATTCGGGCGCGCAGATTCTGGTATCTTCGTTCGACTTCGGCCTGGCTGATCATGCAGGTGTCGCGGGAGCCCCTGAGGCGGACTGTCGAGCGCCGCGCTCACTCTTACCCGCAGGGCGGAACAAAGTCAAGCACCATGCGAAGAGGCTCAAAAGCGCGGCGACGCAAGAACCGCAGCAAACGGCAAATGGGTGGCCCAGTGATTCCGATTATCCTGGCGGCGGGAAGCGCAGAACGCCTGGGCTACCCGCAGGCATTGGCACGATTCGGGGATCTCAGCGCATTGAACATTGCCGTCAACAACTGCGCCGGCCTGGGCAAGCCGGTTGTCGTGCTGGGTTACGCGGTGAGGCGCATCCTCCCGGCGGTGCCCCGCGGGGTGAAGGTGGTGGTCCATCGAGGATGGAGGGCGGGCCAGATGAGTTCGTTGCGGGCCGGGCTCAGGATGGTGCCGAAGCGCGGTTCCTTTCTGATGTACCCCGTGGATTATCCGCTGCTGACGGGGAGGCTGATCCGGCGACTCGTCTCGGCGTTCAAGAGACGTCCAGCAGGTCACGCCATCGTGGTCCCCGTGTATCGCGGACGGAGAGGTCACCCGGTGCTCTTCTCCTGGTCAATCCGCAGTGAGCTGGCTCATGCCCACTCCGCGCGCGAGGTGGTGGAGAAGGATCTCGGCCGCGTCAAAGCGGTTGAGGTCAGCACTTCGGCGATCTGGCAGGACTTCGATACGCCGGCCGCTTATCAGCGATGCCAACGGGCCTATCTGCGACAGAGAAACACTTCCCGCGAGCAAGAAAAAGGCTGGGGCACGATTCGGTGGATTCTCGAAAGCTGTGATAAACACTTGACATAGGACTCTGCATGCGATTGAATCCGTGCAATGGGCGTGTCCGTCAAACTGTTTCACGCTGAAGACCGCCGACAGAGGGAGATACCTGCCATGACTCGTTCGATCACTGCCGTTTGCCTGTTTTTGTTGGTCCTTACTCTTGCTCTCTTTGGTGCTTCACCCGCAGGCGCCCAGACTGTTACGGCCACGGTGGAAGGCCGGATTACCGACACGTCTGGCGGAGCGGTGCCCGGGGCGACAGTCACCGCGGCAAACGCCGCAACGGGGTTCTCTCGCTCGGACACAACCAAGGAGGACGGCACGTTCCGAATCGCCCTGTTGCCTGTCGGGGAATACACGCTGGCCGTGGAGAAGGCGGGGTTTGCCAAGCAGGCCAAGAAGATCACTCTCCAGATCGATCAGATTGCCACACTCGATTTCACCATCGCGCCCGGCGAAGTCACCGAGCGGGTTGTGGTTGAGGAAGAGGTGGGCATCCTGGAGCCCACGCGCTCTGCCGTGAGCACCGTCATTACACCGGCGCAGATTGCCAACCTGCCCGTAAACGGGCGGCAATTCATCGATTTCGTCTTGCTCGCGCCCGGTGTGTCAATTGGGGACACCACTTCGGGCAGCACGGACGTGATCGTCGAACCGGTGACCAAGATTTCTTTTGCCAGCCAGAACATCCATTACAACTTTGTGGCCATCGACGGTGCCGACAATATGTCCACCGCCTCCGGCATTCAAAAGACCACCCCTTCCCAGGATGCGGTGCAGGAGTTCCGCGTGATCAACGCGGAATACACGACGGTGTTTGGACGGTCGGCGGCCGGTGTGGTCAACATCATCACCAAAAGCGGCACGAACGAGTACCATGGTTCGATCTACAGCTACTTCCGGAACGATGCTCTCGATGCCCGCAGCATTTTGCAGGTTCCGGGACGCGACACGCTCAAGCAATATCAGTTCGGCGGCACCCTGGGCGGACCGATCATCAAAGATAAGACGTTTTTCTTCGCGAATTACGAAGGGCAGCGCCGCACCGAATCTCCGTTCTACAACTCGGTCATTCTGAGCAATCTGAGTCGTCCCGGCCCCAACAACGACATAAACGACTTCAAGGCCAACTTCGGCTTGCCCCCGGAAAACCTGGACGTTCTCCGCGATTCCCATGGCGACAACCTGCTGGCCAAGATCGACCATCAGATCAATCCGAAGCACAATCTTTCCACGCGCTACTTCTTCAATGATGCGCGTTACACAAACGTCTCGCCCTTAAACGACGGCTTCGACCTGCCCTCCACCTTCAAGGACAACTTCTTCCGGGACCAGTCCCTGGTGGGCAACCTGACATCGGCGTTTACCGAGACGTTCGTCAACGAACTGCGCCTGCAGTACGCCCGCCGCTCTTTTGATTTCCCTGCGCGCACCACCCAACCTCACCTGGAGGTGGCCAACACGTTCACTGTGGGAGTGAACCGGGGGAACCCGGAGTTTTACAAAGAGAGCCGGTTTGAACTGGTGGACAATGTAACCCTGTTGCGCGGGCGGCACGTGATCAGCTTCGGGGGCAATCTCAACTTCGTGCGCACCACGGAATCGTTCCCCCTCTTCTACCCCTTTGAGGCCACGTTTGGCTGCTTGCTTGCGGCGCAGTGCCCGTTCAGCATGCAAGCGGGAGCGCCATTCGTGATCTTCTTCCAGCGCAACGACGCTTCGAGCAACTTCAGGGAGCCGACGATTGATCCCGCTATCTACCAGGGAAGCCGCATCTCGAGCGCCGTCCGCAACCAGGCCAAGGGCGTATTCGACCACACCTACAACGGCTTTTTCATTCAGGACAAAATCCGTGTGACGAACCGCCTGACCATCAATGCGGGACTGCGCTACGAGTGGGAGACCTGGCCGGAGCGCTACGTGGATTCCGACTTGAATAACTTCGACCCGCGTGTGGGTTTTGCTTACAACATCGGCGGGAAGTGGAATGTGGTTTTGCGCGGCGGCATCGGCATGTACCACGGCACGATTCCCTCGCCGTTGATCTCCTGCCAGGAAGCCTCGTGCGGCGGCACGCTGGGCAAGTACCCGGGACGCGAGAACAAGGAGGACGACCTCGACGCCCGGGTGCGCCTCTTCGCCTTTGCCAGCGCACCGTTCATCACCAACCTGGCGCTGGCCAACCTGTTGGGCCGGCCGAACCTGCTCAACCCCGCCCCGACAACTGGCCGCTATCCCGATGCAGTAGCGTCTTCCTTCCTGGGATGCCCGGGCGGTTTCTTGTCCGGCTGTGGCGGCGGCGGCGATGCGACGATTGTGCGGTTTGCGAAGGATCACCAGGCACCGCTCTCCTACCAGGGAGGCCTGAGCTTGGAGTTTGAGCCGCTGCCGTCGTTCAACGTCTCCCTCTCCTATCTGCGCGTGCGCGGGCTGCGGCTGGGCAGCTTTTTCAACATCAACCAGCCCGACCCGAGCGGGCAGGTCACGGTACACGATTCCCAGGGCCGCACGGGCACGAAGAAAACCTACTTTTGCCCGGTGGCCGTTTGCGGACAACCTGGCCTCCCGGGGCAGCGAGATCCGCGCTGGGCAGTGTTTTTCGAAGCGGACTCGCTGTGGGATTCGTCCTATAACGGGTTTTTCCTGACGGTGAACAAGCGCATGCGGAAGTATTACACGTTTAACCTGAGCTACACGCTTTCGGACGGAATCGACAACGGTCCGAACCCCAGTTTCGTACTCATCCCGCAGGATAGCTTCGATCTCCGGGCGGAGCGGGCAAAGTCGGCCGATTTCGCGCGGCACCGGTTTACCGGCAACGCGCAGTTCCAGACGCCCCACACGATGAATCCACTCGCCCGCGACTTCCTGTTCAGCTTCATTGTTACTTTGGAATCGCCTCATTTCTTCACTAAGTTTGCCGGTTTTGACGCCAATGGCGACGTCTTCGGCGTGAATGATCGCGTGGGCATTGAGCCGCGCAACACGTTTGAGGGAGATTCGCTGAAGGCGGTGGATTTCCGAGTGGCGCGAAGCTTTCCGATCCGGGAAAAAATGAAGCTAGAACTCATCGCGGAAGCGTTCAATCTGTTCAATAATCTCAACGTTCGTTTCTTCAACACCACCTATGGCGCGGCGGACTTCTGCCCCGTGGGTGGCGCGGCAGTCTGCGGCCCGGGCCCCTTCTTCCAGGAAGGCTCCCCCAATCCTGCGTACGGGACGCCGCGGGCTGTCATGAACCCGCGACAAATCCAATTCGCCGTGCGGTTCACCTTCTGAGGTTTCGATGAAGGAAATCCTCGAGGGCCCCAGACGCGGGCCGAGCACTGCCCGATTCGGCAGCGTTTCATCTCACACGCAGCGGTTGAATTCTGAGAAGGCTGGGTAGCCCGTCCCGTTGCCCAGGCCGCAGCGGGAGGAGAAGCCGCGATGAGGTTCGGAATCTACGCCGAGATGCAGACGCCGCCGGGCAAGTCTCACGCCGAGCAGACCTGGGAGATCTTCTCGCAGATTGAGCACGCCGACCGAATGGGTTTCGACGTGTACTCGATCATTGACCATCATTGTTTCCAGAAGTTTTCCATCTCTGCGAACCCGCTGGCCATGTTTACAGCCGCGGCGCAGCGGACACGGCGCATCCGCTTCCGGACGGCCTTGCATACGTTGCCGCTGGAAAACCCGGTGCGGCTGGCGGGTATGATCGCGGAAGCGGACATCCTCACCGATGGGCGGCTGGAGTGTGGTTTGGGCCGCGGCCACGCCTGGCTGTTCGGGCCGCACAACGTTCCGCTGGAGGAAAGCCGGCCGCGCTACGACGAAGCCATCGAGATCCTGGTCCGCGCCTGGACGCAGGAGAAGTTCTCCTTCGAAGGAACGTTCTACAAGCTCCAGGATGTGAGCGTGGTGCCCAAGCCAGTCCAGAAGCCACACCCGCGGCTGTTCACCGGTGGCACCAGCGACGTCACCTACCAGATGGCGGGCGAGCGCGGCTGGGGGATTTTTGTTCCGCCGTTGCTGCCCTGGAAGGTGCTGGAAGCACCGCTGAATCTCTACAAGGCCGCCTGCGCAAAGAGCGGACACCAGCCGGACATTGTCTATATCCGGCCGGTATACCTGGAGGAGAACGAGAGCGTGATACGTCGCGAGGTGGAACCGTATCTCCTTAACTTCCTGGCGTTCAACGCCTCGCCGGTGGAATCCCTGCAAAGCGAAGAGAAGAAGGCAGAGCTGCGCGCCAAAGGGTACGGCTTTTACGCCAGCGGCGCACTGGAATCGCTCACCAGGCTGACCTATGAGGAGATCGTGGAGCAGGAGATCGGCTTCATCGGGACACCGAAGAAAGTGATCGCGCAGATTGAGAATCTCCAATCCAGAGGCGGCATTGGAGAGCTGGCCATCGTTGCCAATTTCGGTGGAATCGAACACTGGAAGTCCATCAAAACCCAGCAACTGTTCGCTCAGCAGGTGATGCCCGCCTTCCGCGGAGCCGGTCAAACGGCGATGGCCGGGCGCTGAAGGGTTGCCGAAAAGCGCAGGTGGTAGCCTTCCCGAGGTCCGAAACAGAACAGGAAGCGAATCGGCACCATGGCAACGCGAGACATCGGGGTGAATCGCGACGGCGGGGTCACTGCCTCCCTTGCGCGAGGCTTTGCTCCGCTGGGTGCGCAGCGTCTGCTGGTGTTTGGCGGGATTGCGCTGATCCTGGTGGGGATGGTGTTTGGAGACGTCTTTGCGGTGTTCATCCTTCATTCCAATGCGGACCGGATTGGCGGCCATTTGCTGGCTGCGACGCAGGCGGTTGCGGCCGGCGACACAGCGGCAATCAGCACCCACTTCGGTCGTATTGGCCATCTTCTTGAAAACCGCGGCACCAAGGTGGATACGCATGTTCACATCATCAAGTTCGGCTATCTCGCCTTATTGCTCGCTCTGATCCAACCGTATGTTGGTTTCGCCGAACAACGCCGGAAGCGACTGGCCCAGCTATTTCTGGTCGGAGCGGTTATGCTTCCGGTTTCTGTTTTTTGCATCCACTATGTCGGGTTGGCGTACAGTCCCTTCCAATTCGTCGGGTGGGCGAGCATCACGGCGGACCTGGGCGGCTTTCTGGTGATTCTGACCTGCATTGGATTTCTTTCCGGCGTATATCAGTATCTGGCCGGCTCGCACCAGCCCGCGGCTGAGAGCGAGCAACTGCTTCGCGACCGAAGCTGGGCCGCGCAAACACTCCTGGCCGGTGGCACGCTACTGATCCTGGCGGGCTTTCTGCACGGTGCCTACTACGCCGGAGTGTACTTGTACCCCCACGAGGCCCAGGATGCCGGCCTGCTCCAGGCGATGGTTGATGGGGCGGCCAGCGGTAACCTTCCGGGTGCGACGGACGCCGTCAACCAGTATGGGGCACTGCAAGGCAACAAAGCGGTACACATCGCGGCGCATTCCCACATCATCGAGTTCGGTATGATGGCGATTCTGCTGGCCTTCATCCAATCGTACGTCTTCCTCAGTGAGCGCTGGAAACGCCGCTGGGTGGTAGTTTTCCTGATGGGTTCGGTGGTGCTCCCCGTTTTCGTGCTCCTGGAGGTCCAGTGGGGGCTTGTGGCCGGGGGAATCGCTGATGTGGGAGGCCTGCTGGTGATCATCGCCCTGTGCGGGATGCTGGTGGGCGTGTTGCGACACACGGGCAAGCTCGACGCCCAATCCGGAGCCGGCCGATGAGCGCTTCACGAAAGCTACTTCTGGTCAGTGGCCTGGCGCTGGCGATCGGGGCCATGACCTACGGGCTCTGGTACGCATTGTTTGCCGAACATCAGCACCTCGAAGGCATGGGCGCTTCGCTGGCAACAGCGTTCACGCGCGCCGCCGAACGCAACATGACAGAAGCGAATGCGGCGATCAACGCGTACGCAGAAACCAAGTTTGCTTATGTGCGTCACGTGGACGTGCACTCACACTGGGGCGGGCTGGCACTACTCCTGATCATCTTTGGTGCCATCTTTGACCGCCTCGGCTTTGAGGAGCGCGTGCGCTTCAAGCTGGCCGCAGTTCTACTGGCCGGCACGGTGATCTTTCCGCTGGGCGTGATTCTCCAGGTGGTGGACCGCAGTTGGTGGCCGACGGCTCTTGCCATGCTCGGGTCCGGGATGGTAACCGTAGCTTTGGCCTTCGTTGCGTGGGGTTTCGCGCGTCAACGATGAGGTAAACCCGTCATGAAGATCTGTGTGATCGGTTGCGGGGCGATCGGGAGCCTGTTCGCGGCCCATCTGGCGCGGCTGGGAACCGTGGAGGTCTACGCCTACGACGTCGCCGGAGAACACGTCGAGGCCATCAACCGAAATGGCCTGCGCATCTCCGGCGCGGCGGACTTCACCGCTCGACTGCGGGCCACAAGCGATCCGCGCGAGCTTCCGCTCTGCAACTATGGGATTGTGGCCACCAAGAGCCTTCACACGGGCGCGGCCATCGCACAGGCGGCCCGCGCCTTCGACGAATCGAGCGCCGTGTGCTCGGTCCAGAACGGCGTCGGCAACGAGGAAATCCTGGCGGAATCGGTGAAGTACGTGATCCGCGGCACCACCTTCCCGGCGGGACACCTGATTACCCCCGGACACATCGGTTTCGACATCAAAGGGGACACGTGGATCGGCCCTTTCGAGCCCACGCACACGCCCATGAGTATGGTGGAAGAGCTGGCTGGTTTGCTCACCCGGGCGGGGATGAACACCGTTGCTTTGAAAGACGCTCGCGGGGCGCAGTGGACCAAGCTGATCTTTAATGCCTCCACCAACCCGGTCGGCGCGCTTACGCGGCTGGATCACGGAGCGGCCACCCGGTTTGCGCCCACTGGTGAGTTGTTCAACGCGCTGATCGCCGAAGGAGAAGCCGTGGCTCGCGCTCTGGGGATTACCCTGGACCACGACCCCCGGGAGATGGTGCAAGCGGGTGCGAACGCTCCCGGCAAACACAAGGCCAGCATGCTCCAGGACGTCGAGGCGGGCCGGCCAACCGAAGTAGACTTCATGAACGGCGCGATTGTTCAATGGGGCGAGAAGGTGGGCGTGCCCACCCCGCTGAACAAGGCGCTCTGGGCACTGGTCAAGGGATTGGAACACTCCTGGACGAACCCCTAGTGTCCTGAAGAGGGAGCAGGGTTATGGCTGTCCCGTTCCGCATCGCAGTTCTGCAGCTGAGTATGGAGCCGGTCCACGAAACTCTGGCGATGGCCAGGGCTTGTGACGCAGCAGGGTTTGATACGTTCTGGCTTGCGGAAGCCTACCCCTGGTGGCGCAAGCACTCGATGGAGGCGCGCTCTTCGACGGCGATCACGGCCCTGGTGGCCCAGGCAACCAAACGCATCGGCGTCGGCTGGGGCATCATCTCGCCTTACACGCGCCACCCCGTGCAGATCGCGATGGAGGCGCGCGTCATGCAGGAAGTGGCCGGCGACGGCAGGTTTCTGCTCGGGCTCGGAGCTTCGAAAATCTTCATGAAAGAGATCGGCGAAGGAGAAAAGGGAAAAACCGCCGGCCCGGCAACCGCCATGAAGGAATGCATCGAGATTGTGCGGGCAATGCTCGAAGGAAAAGAGGTGAGCTACGAGGGTCAGGTGTTCTCCGCCCATGCGCCAGCACTGAAGCCGGACGCGCATGTACCTCGGGCGCGAGTGCCCTTCTATATCGGCGCCACCGGCCCGGTGTTGCAACGCATGGCGGGGGCACTCACCGACGGCCTACTCACCGCCAGCATTACGACACCGGGCTTCGTGCGCTATTCCCGCAAGAGGATGGAAGAAGGCGCGCGCAAAGCCGGACGCGACCCCGGTCAGCTCGACCTCGGCTCTGTGATCGTCGGAAGCATCAACAAAAATCCGGCGACGGCGAAGGAAGGCGCGCGCGAGATGGCCGCGATGTATCTGGCCAACAAGGTTCAGAACATCCGCGGCTCCGCCGACGTGCTGCTCCAGGAGGCTGGGTTGACGTTGGATGAAATCCAGCCGATCGCCGATGCGATGGAACGCGGCGGACGCAAGGCCGCCGCCCGGGCCGTCACCGAAGAAGTCCTCGAAAAGGTTTGTCCCATCGCCGGCACTCCGGAGGAGTGCATCCGCCGGATTGAGCAGTACCGGGAAGCCGGCTGCACCCACATTCTGCTCGAGCTCTGGGGAGAGGATCGAATCGAGCAAGCGCGCCTGTTTGGCCAAACCGTCCTGCCACATTTTCACAAGCAGCGGTAACGGTTGGCCAGGTTAGTCGTGGCCGAGCGAATCCCGCACCACACCGTACTGTCCGCCCCATTCATCGGTCATCTTGTTGCGGATTTGCCAGAGATCGGGGAAGAACACCGTGCGGAGACCTTCATTGAGCATTTCGACCGAGCGCCCCTTGAGCGACTTTGCTCCGAGGCCGATCGTGCGGTGGATCAGTTGCAGGTGATGGTAGCGGAATTTCTGGAACAGCTCGTCGAACTCTGCTAAAGCTTCCGCCACGACGTAAGCATCCGAGTGGTTGTACTCGGTGGCATAGATCTTCTCGACGGTCAGCCCGTGTCGGTCGAGGTAGCACGTCTTGAATGAGTTCCAAATATGCGGGTGCATGCGCAGCAGGGTGCGGAACCCCGGTGATTCCTGTCCGCTGCCGTTGCCCAGCCCGGCGCGGATTTCCTGATACTCCTTGGGAGACATTGTTTCGAGCAGCGGGAGCTGGTCGATCATCAGCCGCAGCGCAATGTGCACCCGGCGGAACAGGGTGATTACGCGGTTGGTGTTTTCCTGCTGGAGATATTCATCAATATCGAGCAGCGAATAGCCGATGAGCTTCATCCACAGCTCTTCGATTTGGTGCACGATCTGAAACTGCAGCTCGTCCTTGTTGCAGAACTCGTGAAACTCCTTCTGGCAGGCCAGGAGTTTTTTGGTATTCAGGTAAATCTCGTAGTCGAGCGTTCCTTCGCCATTCATAATCGAATAAAAGTGTTCACGGTCCAAGGTGGCCTCCCTCCCCGGGCGCTATCGGCCGAGGATTTGCTCGATAATCCCACGGAATTCCGAATCGGTGACGAGCCCGCGCTTTTCCGCTCCCTTATTCTTCACCGCAGCCAGCACCGCTCCGCGCTGCGCTTCGGGGATCTCCAGGCCCAGCTCCTGGCACTTGAGCACGATGCTGTCCAACCCGCTCTTCTTCCCCAGCACGATGGCCCGGCGCGCGCCCACCAGTTCCGCTGCGAACGGTTCGATCGCTTCTGGTATGTGGAACTGGCTGGCCACCGCGCCGCTCTCCCGGACGAACAGGTTATCGCCCACCACAGGCTTCCACGCATCCACAGTGTATCCGGCCGTTTGCTGTACAAACTTGGAGACCTGGCGGATTTTCTCCAGATGCAGCTCCACGGGAACGTCGTACAGGCAGCGCAGCGCCAGCGCGATCTCGGCGATGTCCGCATTGCCTGCGCGCTCACCCATGCCGTTGATGGTTCCCTGGATCCACTGCGCGCCCGCGCGCACCGCGGCGATGGCGGATGCCGTGGCCAGCCCAAAGTCGTTGTGCCCGTGGAAGTGTACGGGAACACTGTCTCCCACCCACTGGCGCACCAGCCGCACCAGAAACTCCACAGCTTCCGGACCGCATACCCCGATCGTATCCACCACCACGACCTCTGCGGCCCCGGATTCGATCGCGGCCTCGTAGACCTTCTTCAAAAACTCCAGGTCCGTCCGCGTCCCATCGACAGCGAAAAAGGCCACGGTGATCCCGTTTTGCTTCGCGTGGCGGACCGCCTCAACCACCCGCCGCACCACTTCATCCCGGCTGATGCCGTAGGCGTGCAGCTTGATGTCGCTGGTCGGCGCCTCGATGATGGAGGCGCGGACACCAAGACGCACCAGCTCGTCCACGTCGGCTTTCACCGCCCGCGAAAAGCCCCAGACCTCCGTTTTCAGCCGGGCTTCCAGAATGAGGCGGATGGCCTCGCCGTCGTCCAGCGAAACCCGCGGGAAGCCTGCCTCGATACGCCCGACTCCCAGTTCATCGAGTCGCCGCGCAATTTCCATTTTCTGCCGCGGGTCCAACACGACGCCGACGGTCTGTTCCCCGTCCCGCAGTGTGGTGTCATAGAAACGCACCGGGGCCGCGACGCGGAAGCCAGACCGGACTTCGGGACGCGCATTGAGCTCGCTCACCCAGACCTTCGACTTGTTGCTGGTCACCGACAAGGGGCGCTCCTCAGACTTCGCGTCTCGGCGGGGGCTTGGTGCCGTAGGCCTGCTCCCAGGAGATGACCGGGTTGCGCAGGATGCCGATCTTCTCGATCTCGCACTCCATGACGTCGCCCGGCTTCAGGTACCATGCTTTCGGGTCTCCGCTGAATGCCGCAACCCCGGAAACCGTGCCGGTGGAGAGCACATCGCCGGCGCTGTAGCCCATCGGAGAATAATTTGCCACAATCTCCGGGATTTTCACCCACATCTTGCTCGAATGGGAACGCTGACGCGTCTCCCCGTTGACCCTCAGTTCCATCGCCAGGTTATGCGGGTCGGGGATTTCGTCGGCGGTGACGATATGCGGGCCGAGCGGGCAAAATGTGTCGATGCCCTTGCAGAAGCTGAACACGCCTGACTTCATCTCACGTCTCTGGATGTCGCGCGCCGTCACGTCGTTGAAGATGACATACCCGCCGATGTAGTTTCTGGCTTGCTCGGCCGTGAAGTGTTTGCCGGCCTTCTTCAACACCACCGCAAGCTCCAGCTCGTAATCCAGCTCCTGGGTCAGATGTTCCGGGTAGATCACCGGCTCTTCGGGCCCGATAATCGCGTCCACATTCTGGAAAAAGACAATCCAGGGAAGAACGGGATGGGAAAAACCTGCCTTCTGCGCCTCTTCGTGGTGCTCGCGGAAATTTCCTGCGGTATGGAAAAATTTCCTCGGCTGGATGGGAGCCTTCAGTGTGATCTCTTCGCAGCGATAGATCACCGGCTCACCGGCGGGTCCCGCGGCGCGTTCTCCCCGGGCAAGAACATACTCGAAAGCAGATTGCGCGGCCGCAAGACTCCGATCTCCGCCCTCAAACAAGAGACGCATATTGGGGGGGACAAGAACATCCGCCATTCGCGCGTGAGCCCCCTCTGCATCCTTCCGATAGGAGTCGAAGGAGGTGTTGAGGTCAACGATTCGGTTGTCTGGGGTGAGAGCGCCAATCCGGCTGCGGTGGGAACGGTCTTCGAAGGTGACGAGTCGCATGAACCTCCGTGAATTGTTCCGCGGGCAGAACCAAGTTCTGCGCCGGCCGCGCACAAGGGAGCAGTCTACAGGAGAACTCCGGTGCCTTTCAAACGCCGGCTCAGTGGGCGCCGCAGAGCTCGGCAATCGTGAGGGCGTAGATTTTCGTGACGTCAACCAGAGTCTCAATCCTCACCTTTTCGCCCTGGGCATCGCGCGGGCCGCTGGAAGGACCGTAGTTCACCGTTTCGATGCCGTACCGCGTGAGGACAGATGCGTCGGAGGACCACAAAACGGTGTCACACTCGGGCGGTTTCCCCAGGACGTGCTTGTGACTGGCTTCGATGGCTTTCACCAGGGGGTGATCTTCGCGGATCTCGGCCCCGGGCACCGAAATCAAAGTTTCGAATTCAATTCCGTAATCCGGATAGCGTTTCTGCAGCGCAGCAACAAGCTGCTGCACTTCGCGTCGAGCTTCGCTGAGGGGCATGGTGGGAGGAACACGAACATCCAGGAACACCTCGGCCGAATCCGGCGTGCGGCTGGCGCGCCACGGATGGCCTGCGCGGATGCAGCCCGGATTGACCACCCCTCTCTTATTGCCGTAGGGCGTCTTCTTCTCCCACGTGGGAATCCATTCCCAGACGGCTTGCAAGACGTCGTGCATGCGGCGGATCGAGTTCTCTGCCAGCCGGCCGCTGGTGAAGCCGGTGTGCACGTAGTGCCCGTGAGTCGCGATGCGTACCCACAGGGAGCCGTAATGACCGAGTACGAGCTTCAGGTCCGTGGGCTCTCCCAGAATGCACAGGTCCGGCACGACGCCGTGGTTCACCAGATAGTGGCTGCCCACGCCGTACCCGCGGTATTCCTTGCCCGTGAATTCTTCGTTCCACTGCGTCTTCTCAATCTCACCCACGACGGCGGCGATGATCACGTCCCCGGCGAGCTTGATGCCGGCCCGCCGAACCGCTTCCACGGCCTGGCAATAGCAGACCAGCGCGCCCTTCATGTTGTAGATGCCGAGGCCGAAGATCATTCCGTCTTTGATTACTGCGTTGGGTTTGTATCCGATGCCGGTCAGAAACGTCTCCCGGCCTGAATTGGAGGTATCCATATGGCCGTTGAACATCAGGTTCGTGCCTCCGCCGGTGCCTGCGAGACGCCCGACAACGTTGGGCCGGCCTTCCTCCACCTCCTGCCAACTCATCCGCAGACCCATGGCTTCCATGGCCCGGCGCATATAGCGGGCCATCTCCAATTCTTCACCGGTGGGGCTGGGAATGTTGACGACGTCGCAGCACATCGAGACGAGACTTTCCTCATTTACCTCGGCAAGAATGGCTCGGGCCAGGTCTGGATTCGTCATCGTGTTTGCCTTTCCGACGGCGTGGAATCCCATCCTCTTTCCTCGATGGTCACTGTCTCGGCGATGGACCGCTAGAAGCGGAAGTCATCAGGATAAGAGCACAGCTTCTCGCTGGCTCCGTCGGTGACGAGGTAGTTGTCTTCGAGGCGCAAACCACCGCCACCCTCCCAGTAAACACCAGGTTCGATGGCCAGCACCATGCCCTTACGGATTGTCCCCGGCGCAGCCTGATGCGCAAACGGAGGTTCGTGGGCGCGCGCGCCCACGCCGTGCGCCACCGGATGCGACGGTTGCCCGGGATAGCCCGCTTCGGCAATGCGCTGGCGAATGAGCCGGTCGAGCTCCCCGAGCGGAGCGCCATCGCGCGCGATGCTGCTGGCCTCGTGGAGGATGGCCAGAAGCTGGTCGAGCAACCTGTTGTAGCGCGGTGTGAGCTTGCCGCTGGGGACGATGTTTTTTGTCAGGTCGGTCCAGTAGCCGTCGGCGCACACCCAGATCTCCACCAGCGTCGGCTCGTCTGGGACCACCGGGCGGTGGGAAGTGGCCGTGAACGTGGCGATCCCCGGTCCCGACCAAACCAGCGTGAACGCCCGGGCCATCTCCACTTTGCCCAGATAGCCTACGCCAACGGCGTGGATGTGGCCTTCAATCATGGCTCCGACTTCGCTTTCTTTCATCCCTGGCCGGATGTTCTGGCGGGCGTATTCCATGCCGATGGCGGCGAGCTCGTTGGCCAGGCGCATGCGTTCAATTTCCTGCGGGGTCTTGACCATGCGCGCATCGGCGAGAAGGCCGGTGCAGTCCACGACCTGTTGCGCCACCTCGCGGAACGCATCGAAGTAGCCCTGGGTAAAAACCGTTGGTTCCCCCACCATCCGGTCGCAGATCTGCGAGTTCTGGGACAGCTCGAGCCCGACGCGCTCCGTCAGGCCGCGCTCGCGGAGCACTTCCTTCGCCAAATCAACGGAACGCATCGTGGGCGGGCGCGGATCACTCGGGTGATAGAAGCGAAACGCGCGCACATCGTTTGTCCATGCCGTGCGTTGCGCTTCCTGAAGCTGCGGCTCGATCACCAGCAGCGTGGCTTCGCCCTCACGCGGAAAGATGGCGATGTCATAGCCCTTCATGCACCAGTAGTCGGTGAGGTAAAGAATATTGTCCGGCGCCCGCACCACCAGGGCACTGAAGTCCTGCTCCGCCATTCGCCGGCGAACCCGCGCAAGTTTTTCGTGATCGATGGGATGAATCATGCTTCGCCCCGGGCTTTTGGCTGCCAGGACCACGCGGTCTCTTTTCCCTTGATCAGCCGGTACAGCGCCGTGTGCAGCGGTGCGCTCACGCCCACGCGAGCCGCTTCCCGGGCGATGGCTCCACCGAGGAAGTCCACTTCTGTCCGCAGGCGGTGCCGGACATCGTAGAGCATCGAAGGCGGGTGATCGGTTTGCGCGCCGATCTTGTTCATCTCCCAGGGATCCTCGTGAAGCTCCACGCCAACTGCGGCGGCAACCCTCTTCCCTTCTTCCATCAGATCATGCAGCAGCCGCCCTAGGTCGCCGAACTCTTTTTCTTCGGCAAACTCCCGGCAATGAGGCAACTCGGTCAAGGCGGAGACCGAATTCACCGAGGCATTGAAGATCAACTTGGACCACTGCGCGGGCCGCGCATCCGGGAGGGCCTCGGCTTTCAGGCCTCCTACTCGAAGCAGTTCGGCCAACTCCTCAACCAGGGCAAGCGGCGTTCCCGTCGGCTCGAAGGGACCCATCCAGGTAGCTGTGTCGAGTTCCATTTCCACGTGGGTGTCGCCATGTCGCGAGCCGCTCATGAACGTGGTCCCGCGTATTACGTAGCCGCGAGCAAGGTCAGCGATGACCTCTTCACAACCCAGGCCGTTCTGGGCCGAGAGAACCGCCCCGTGGCGAAATAAATGAGCGACCGGCGCAATGGCCTCGGCCGTCTGCGTGGCTTTGCAGGCAACAATCCCGAAGTCGAACTGGGGCAGCTTGCCCGGGTCCGTTGCGGCCTTGAGGGGGACACTGAAATCCCTCTTTCCGGAAACGCGCAGCCCACGTTCGTTAAGAGCGCGGGCATGCTCTTCCCGCCGCACGAACGCGCAGACGTCGGCCACGCGGGCCAGGTGGGCAGCAAAGAGGCTGCCAATCGCTCCGCAGCCGACGATGCAAATGCGCCTGGTCATGGCCCTTTCCGGGCGCCCTTACCGGGCTGCCGCGCGGGTCACAGGCCGGCGTACCACCCGGACATTGGGATCCTCACCACCCGCCGCGTTTTTCCGAAACGCCTGGAAAATCATCTCCGCGTTGTTGAACGAATTCGTGATGTGGATGCCTTCCGAATAGAGCGCATCCTGGAGCGCCGCGCAAATCGTATGCAGGGGAGCCGCTCCTCCTTCGCCCATGCCCTTGGCTCCATTGAACGTGAAGGGGGAAGGGCTTTCGAGGTGACCATAGAGAATGGTCGGCATGTTCAGGATGGTGATGGGCGTGTAGTCACTGAAGGTGCTGGTCAGCATATTCCCGGCCTCGTCGTACACGCAGTGTTCCATCAACGCGGCGCCGATGCCGTGGGCCGTCGCTCCGTATACCTGGCCTTCGACGATCGCCGGGTTTACCACTCGCCCGCAATCGTCCACGGCGGCGTAGGCAAGGATCTTCGGCTGAAAGGTTTCGCGGTCCACTTCGATCACCGCAATGTGTAGCTGCGCGGCATAGGTCAGCGTCAGATTACCGTACTTGCGCTTGATGTCGGGTATCTTGAACGGCGGCCGGTAGACGTAACGGCAGTTCAGGGTGACATCGAGATCGTTGGGAAAGGCGGCGTTATTGACGTTCACCAGGTTCGCCAGGCCCCAGTAATTGATCGCTTTCTTTGTACCCTTGACCCGAACCTCCGGTCCCTGCGCGCCGACCCCCAGCTCCAGCCGGCTTTCTCGCGCGCCCAGCGCAAACGCAGCCAACTGCTTGATCTCGCTCTTCAGTTTCTGGGCCGCACCGTGCACCGCCGAGAGGCCGGTGACGGCGAACTGGCTGGCATAGGTGCCCGAATGTCCGGTGTGCGTGTTGCGCTCGGTGTCGAATCCCGGCCGCACATGGACGAGGTCGGGAGGCACATGGAGGACGTCCGCGACGACCTGGGCGGCGGTGGTCTCGTGGCCTTGCCCCTGCGGCACCGAGCCGATGCTCACCACAATCTCCCCGTAGATGTCCAGCTTGATGCTGGCGGCTTCCGATTGTCCGGAGAACGGCGCCTGCGGATTGATGATGCGTGATTGCCCGAAATTGTTCGTGCCCGAATCGAGCGTGGTCCCGATGCCGATCCCCACCAGGCGGCCCTCGGCCCGCATCGAGCGCTGTTTCTTCCGCCACTCCTCCCAGCCGATCTTCTCCTGGGCAATGGCCAGCATTCTGGCGTAATCACCCGAGTCGTAAATGCACCCGTTCGGCGTTGTGTAGGGGAACTCTTTGGCCGGGATGTAATTCCGTCGCCGGATCTCCGCGGCATCAAAGCCGAGTTGGTGCGCGCAGGTGTCGATCACGCGCTCCAAGAACCAGAGATGCTGCATCCGCGAGTAGCCGCGATTAGGCCCCACCGGACACTTATTGGTCACCACCTGGCTGAAGTCAATGCGCATGTTTTTCAGTTGATAGGCGCCCGGGAGCACCTGGGCCCAGATCACGCACCCCAAGGGCTCGTAGCGCGGGTAGGCCCCGCAATCATCAATATGGCGGGAGGTGATCGCGGTGATGCGTCCCTCCTTGTCCAAAGCCACGCGCGTATCCAGAAACGTGCGCTCGTTTCCGTGCGCGCTCGCCAGCAGGTGTTCGGTGCGGGTCTCCACCCACTTCACCGGCCGCCCGCCGGTCTTCCGCGACGCCAGGGCGCAGAGCGCCATGTACGGATAGTTGGTGATCTTTATTCCGAAGCTGCCGCCGATGTCGTGGGTCTGAACGCGAATCTGGTCGATCCGGACGCCCAGCGCGGGCGCAAGAAACTGGATCGCAAACGCCGGGAAAGAATTGTTGCACCAGAAATCGATGCGGTTGCCCTTCAGGTCCCAGTGCCCGATCACCACGTTGTTTTCCAGGGGCGCGCTCGTGAAGCGGTGGAAGTGCATCCGGTCGAGCTCGACGATGTACGCGGCCTGGCGAAACGCCTTCTCCACGTCGCCGTACTCAAACACCCCCTGCCAATTGCGGTTGGTCGCGGCGGCCTCATGGAGCAGGCTGCGGTCCTCCAGGGCTCTTTCCGCATCCAGAACCGGCTCGAGAACGCTGTACTCCACCTGAACCATCTCCGCTGCATCCTCCGCCGCCATACGCGATTCGGCCACGACGATGGCCACGGGCTCGCCCTGGTAGCGGACTTTCTCCACCGCCATCGGGTAGTCCACGATTTTCTGTCCCGGGCCGGGGCCGATCTCGATGAACGGCTGGACCTGCCGGGCCACTTCTTTCCCGGTCATTACCGCAACCACGCCCGGCGCCTGCGCCGCGGCCGTCACGTCGATCTTATCGATCCTGGCGTGAGCTTGGGGAGACCGCGCCACCCACAAATGCAACATGCCCTGGAGCTTGTAATCGTCCGTGAATTTGCCCATGCCGCGAACCAGCCGGCCCATTTCTTTCGGCGGCACGGACTTCCCCATCCAGGGCCCACCGAAGCCGTTGCTCTCGCTCCGCGCCTTGCGCTTGCCTGCAGAAGACTTCTTTTTCACCTGCGGTCCCCTTCTGGCGTCCGACTTCGACTTGACAACCTCAAATTAGCGCTCCTTGCAACGCGTCGATCAGTTTCTGCACGTTCTTCCTGGCCAGCGGCTCGAGCAGCCCGCCAGCCACCGAAATCAGCCGCCCAAAGAGCTGTGCTTCTCCCTTCCAGATCACGTGCGTTCCGTTCCCATCGTCCTCGAGGTCGAACCCTGCGGTCAGATGCACCGAGCTTCCCGCCAGGCTGCCCTTCCCCTGGTAGACCGCGTGGCGCGG
>CAZHLD010000030.1:25140-30922 GCA_964533185.1 uncultured Acidobacteriaceae bacterium
GGATGGGGGTTCTTCGCCAGCAATTGGAGCGTGGAGAGGAGCAGGCCCGGCGTGCAAAAGCCGCACTGCAACCCATGGTGGTCGGCAAAAGCTTGCTGAATCGGGTGCAATTTGTCGTTCTCTGCCAGGCCCTCCACGGTCAGCACCTCGCCCTGGTCTGCCTGGACAGCGAAGACCGTGCACGACTTGACGCTGGCACCATTCAGCAAGACAGTGCAGGCCCCGCAATAGGTGGTGTCGCAGCCCACGTGCGTACCGGTCAGATCGAGTTCCTCCCGCAGCAGGTCCACCAGCAGAAGCCGGGGTTCCACTTCCAATGAATAGTCCTTGCCGTTGACCTTCACCCGGATGGGGACCCGCGCGATCTTCTCAGGCATAGATGTGCCCTCCCTCAACGCGCTCGCCGCGCGCCCGGCGAACCGCGATCACTATCGCCCGACGCAACAGCACACCGAGCAGTTCGCGTTTAAGCTCCGCGGAACCGCGCATGTCCGGCTGCGGATCCGCGGCCGCGCGCGCCGCCTCGGCCGCAGCTTCGATGCTGGTCCGGTTGATCGTTTGGCCCTGCAGGGCACGCTCCGCTTCGCCAGGCCGGATCGCCGTCAGCCCCACGCACCCCAGCGCCACCCTGGCCTCGTGGCAAATGTTTTTGTCGTCCAGCGTCAACTGCACCGCGACACTGGCTGTGGCATACACCGGCGCGCAACGCTTGAACGCCAGATAAGCCCCTCCGCTATTCTTCGGAGGAATCTCCACGACCACCTCCCGGACCAACTCCCCGGGACCAAGCGAGGTGGTATACGCATCCACAAAAAAGTCAGACAGTTGAATCGTCCTCTCGCCCTGCGGTCCCACCGCGCGGACCTGCGTCGAAAGCGTCAGCAGCACCGGCCCCCAGTCTCCACTGGGATCCGCTTCCGCCAGCGATCCGCCCAGCGTCCCCCGGTTGCGCACCTGCACGTCGGCAATCCCGGCGGCGCAATCCTTCAGAATGGGGATCTCTTGAGCCACGGCCGAAGACTCGATATCCGTGTGACGCGTCATTGCGCCCAATCGGATCGTCTTGCTGTCCTTTTCAACGTAGGAAAGCTTGGGGATGAAATTGAGGTCCACCAGGTGGGTCGGGCTGGCCAGCCGGAGCTTCATCAGCGGGATTAGGCTTTGGCCGCCGGCCAGCACGCGAGCGCCTTCTCCGAGCTGGGCCAACAGCGCAGACGCTTCGGCCAGAGAATTCGCTCGGTGGTAGTGAAAAGGGCGGGAGTACATTCAAATCCCCTCCAGCGGGCACGGCCGGGTCGGCAGACAGCGCTGAACTACAACGCGCTCAGCGGGCGAAGCTTATCAGAGGGGGCCATTTTTTCAAGCCTGAGCTCGCCCGACCCGAGGTATCCGCTGCGCGCCGTCATCGAGTGGCCGTGCCCGCGGCGTCGGTTGCCGGTGCAGGCGAGCCCGTCTTCTCCCACGCCCGCGTGGCGAGAATCTCTTCGATCTGCGCCAGCGCGAAGTCAATCTCTTCGTCTCGCGTGAAGAAGTGTGGCGAAAGGCGGACCCCGGCCTTGGGGCGGTAGTCCACCAGAATGTCGCGCTCAAGCAACACCCGCTCGACCTCCTGGGCGCGCGGACATTCGATGGAGACCGTGCCCGCGCGCTCCGCCGGGTCCATTGGTGTGTTGACCCGCCATCCACGTGCCAGCGCGCCGTCAATCAGGCGCTTGGTCTGACGCATGGACTTTTGCCGGATGCGCTCCACGCCCACTTTGCCAATGATTTCGATTCCCGGTTGGCAGGCATAGAGCGCCGGTATATGCGGCGTGCCGTTCAAGAAGCGATAGGAATCTTCACGCCGGTCAATCGGCCCCACTTCAAACGCAAACGGCCGCTGATGTGCGAGCCAGCCCGTCAGCGTCGGCGTCAGTTTGGTCCGCAGGTCGGGCCGCACGTAGAGGTAGGCCACACCCGGTCCGCCGCACAGCCACTTCAGCATCCCGCCCACAGCGAAGTCCGTGCCCAAAGACGCCACGTCGATCGGCACCGTCCCCGCGGCCTGGAAGCAATCGAGCACCACCTGCGCGCCCACGCGATGCGCCCGCTCGATAATGGCGCGCGCATTGACGATGCACGAGCTGCGGAAGAGCACCAGCGAAATGGGCACCAGCAGCGTCTGCTCGTCAATCGCCTCGAGCAGCTTCTCCAGCGGCACGCGGATTCCGTCTTCGCTGCGCACCATTTCGATGCGCGCGCCGTGCCGCTGCTGTTCCTGGTAAAAGTACACCACCGAGGGAAACTCCAAATCCACCAGCACGACCTTGTTGCGCGGCCCGCGAAAGTTGAAACACGACGTAATCACCGCCTGCGTCAGTGTGACGTTCTGGTGCAGCGAGATGCTCCCCGGCGCGGCGCCGATCAGTGCGCCCATGCGGTCCGCCACTTGGGCCGGAAGATCCCACCAGCTCTCTTCCCACGCCCGCACGCCACGCGTCGCCCAGGTGTCGGCATATTCGCGCAGCTTGGCCTCGACGCCGCGCGGCATCGCCCCCAGCGAGTTGTTGATCAGGTACGTGGTGCGCTCGAGGATGGGAAACTCTTCGCGCCACTTCAGCAGTTCGTCCATGTCCTTCCTCAAGTGCGTCGCGCAACTCTGAACTTTGCCCGGACAAGGTAGCACAGGGAGATAAACGCAAGCCAGGGAATCCCCGCCGCCAGGGTGATCCGCATCCCGGGGATCCACCAGGTCGAAACCAGCACGGCGGCCAGTGCGAAGAATCCCACCAGCGAGCTCCACGGTCCCGGCGGTGCCAGTCGCATGGCCCCCGCCGGCTCGCGCCGGCGGAACACCAAGTGCGTCACGAAGATCATCATCCACACGTACAGCCCGCCAAAAAACGCTGCTCCGAGCATGTACACGTACGCCGTCTGCTGGAAGCGCATTTCCAGCAGCAGCGCTGCGAACATGCCGCAGCTCGAAACCGCCAGTGCCGTTACCGGTGTGCCCTGCCGGCTGAGTCGTCCCAGTCCTGCCGGCGCGTATCCGCCGCGCGCCAATGAGAAGAGCATCCGCGACGTGAGATACAGGTTGCAGTTCATGCTCGAAAGCGCCGCGGTGAGCACAACGAAGTTCATCACCGACGCCGCAGCCGGTATCCCGACGGTTGTGAACACGCTCACGAACGGGCTTTCGCCCAGCCCCGCCTGTGTCCACGGCAGGACGCCCACCAGCACCGTGACCCCGCCGATATAGAAAATCGCCAATCGCAGGAGCGTCCATCGCAGTGCCCGTGGCACGGCAGTTTCCGGCTGCTTTGCTTCCCCGGCGGTGACCGCAACGACTTCGATTCCCAGATAGCTGAAGATGGCCATGGCCACGCCAAGCCCCACGCCTGCCCATCCGTGCGGTAGGAAGCCTCCGTGTGCGGTGAAATTGGCCGTGCCCAGCCTCGGAAAGCCGATTCCCAGAAGCAGTGCTCCACCCAGGACGAGGAACCCCGTGATGGCCACCACCTTGATCGATGCGAACCAGTACTCGAACCAGCCGAAACTCGCCACACTGCGCGCATTGACGTACACCAGCGCGGCCGAGAACGCCACAATCCACACCCACGCGGGGACTCTGGGAAACCAATACCGGCAGTAGATCGACGCCGCCACCACTTCGCTCCCAATCGCCACCACCTGCGCCAGCCAGTACGAGTACCGCATGGTGAACCCGGCCCACGGGTTTAGATAGGTTTCTGCGTACACCCCGAAGGACCCCGCCACGGGATGCGCCACCGCCATCTCCGCCAGCGCCCACATCAGCACCAGCGCAACCACCGCGCCCGCCGCATAACTCAGGATCACGGCCGGGCCGGCCAGTCGCACTGAAATCGCACTGCCCAGGAAAAGCCCGGTGCCGATGGCCCCGCCGAGCGCAATCATGGAGAGTTGTCGCGGCGTAAGACTGCGCTGGAGTCCGGCTTCGCGTACGTGGAGGGAGTGTTCGGGCGCGGATGGAATGGGTGTCGGCACGGCAGGCATGAATGAAGCATCATGCTAACAGGATTGCCGGCTCGCGCTCGTCTTCATTGCGAATGACCGATGGAAGGTGCTGGCTCCCCAGGCAGGACGCGAAATTTCTGGGACTCGTGACCGCGAGCGGCCAAAAGAATGACAGGCGCTGCGCCCGGATCGAACACCCTGTGACATCACTGTGCCGAATAACGAATCGGCTTCTTTCGAATCAGGGCACTCATCGTCCGGCCGCGCCCTTCCCTATAGGGTCGCTGCCGCCCGCTGCGCAAGAGCCTCGTGGAGTGTTCCCCGTCGCGCGCCGCTCGTGCTAACCTGAGCCTTCTGGCGGGCGCCCGGGTGGCGGAATGGCAGACGCTGGGGACTTAAAATCCCCTGGCCCGCAAAGGCCGTGCGAGTTCGACTCTCGCCCCGGGCACTTTTTAGAAGTTTGATGTTGGAAATTGGAGGTTTGAAAGAGCACTGAGGGAATCGCTCGACTCGCCCACCTTCGGCACGTTTTCGCCACATGCATGAATTGCGCACAGTTTTGTTTCCCGTGAATCCGTCGTACCATCGGGCGCGACCTCAGTCCCCGGAGGCAGCGGATGGAGAAGTATGACCTGCTGGTGATTGGCTCGGGCCCGGCCGGCGAGAAGGCAGCGGCCGCGGCGGCGTATTTCAAGAAGCGCGTGGCGATTGTCGAACGCGCCGCGAACGTGGGCGGCGCGGGTGTCAACACCGGCACGATCCCCAGCAAGACGCTGCGCGAATCGGCGCTGTATTTTTCCGGATTGCAGCAGCGCGGCCTCTACGGCATTGACTACTCGCTGCGCGCCGGCCTGACCGTGCACGACTTCATGCACCGCGAAAACGTGGTGGTCCAAGCCGAGCGAGAGAAAATCACGAAAAACATTGCCGGCCACAGCATCGACCTGCTGCGCGGCGCGGCGCGCTTTGAAGATGCGCACACGCTCGCAATCACCGCGGCCGGTGGCAACGTGATGCGCGTGCAGGGCGAAATCATCCTGATCGCCACGGGTTCGTTCCCCTTCCGGACGCCGGAGATTTCCTTCGACGACAAGTTCATCTTCGATTCCGACACGATCCTTAACATGGACCGCATTCCGAAGAGCATGGTCGTGGTGGGCGGCGGCGTGATTGGCTGCGAGTATGCCTCGATGTTCACCGCGCTGGGCGTGAAGGTGGCGCTGGTGGACGGGCGCGACCGCTTGCTGCCGTTCCTCGATGCGGAGATTTCGCAGATCCTGCGGGACCGCCTCACGGCGCTGGGGCTGGAGTTCTACTTCTCGGAAAAGCTCGTCAAGCTCGAGCGCGGCCCGGCGGGCATACGGGTGCTGCTTGAGTCCGGCAAGAGCATCGAGTTGGAAACCGCGCTCTTTGCCGCCGGGCGCCGCGCCGCCGTGGACGGCCTCGGCCTCGAGAAGGTCGGCCTCAGCGTCAATAAGCGTGGCTACCTCGAAGTGAACGAGCATTACCAGACCAGCGTCCCCAACATCTACGCCGCCGGCGACGTGATCGGCTTCCCCTCACTCGCTTCGGTCTCGATGGACCAGGGGCGCCTGGCGGTGCTGAATGCCTTCGGTCTGCCCTTCAAGTGGCGCATGCCCTCGCAACTGCCCATGGGCGTCTATACTATCCCGGAAATTTCCAGCGTGGGCGAGACGGAAGAGTCCTGCAAGGAAAAGAAGATTGACTACGCCGTGGGCCGCGCGCGCTACGCCAACAACGCCCGCGGCATGATCATCGGCGAAACGCACGGCCTGCTGAAGCTGGT
>CAZHLD010000031.1:0-3178 GCA_964533185.1 uncultured Acidobacteriaceae bacterium
TCTCTCTGCGTCCGGCGCCTGCCCCGACTTGGTCGGGGCGCCTCTGCGGTGAATCTTCTCTTGCCCTTTCTTCTCTGTGCTCTCTGTGTCTCTGTGCCCTCTGTGTTAATCTTTTTCTTCTTCTGGGAGACTCTTCGATGTGCACTCGGACAGCCATTTCTCTCACTCTTCTCGCACTGGCTCTCTTCCTCTCCGCCTGCGACGACAAACGTCCCTCCGCAGGGCAGGGAACTACCGCTCCGCTCACCATCCGCGGACTCCTCACCCGCTCTGCCGGCATTGGCGGTGAGACCACTGGCTGGATTGTTGTGTTGGATCAGTCTGTCGAAGTGGAAGGCCAGAAGCTCAACATGCTCGAAGTCGAATTCGACTCCGCCCGCTGGCCCATGAAGGAAGACACGCAGGTTGAAGCCACCGGCCGCATCGCCTTCCGCACCGGTGTCGAGCGCGGCCGCTACTCCGTCCTCCGCGTGGATTCATTCAAGCTCCTCTAGCCATCCGTTGCTTTCTTTCGGTACACTCTTCTTCCCGGTCCGCACGTGGAGGCACTTATGAAGCGCAGCTGGTTGCTCTTACCCGTTTTGCTCGTTGCGATTCTCATCGTGGCCTGCGAAAAGCGCACCATTGCCGACATCCAGGCTGACCCGTCCAGATACCAAAACAAAGATGTCTCCATCGAAGGCACGGTCACCAATTCTTTTGGCGCCTTCGGCCCGGGCGCCTATGAAGTGGACGACGGCACCGGCCGCATGTGGGTTGTCACCGAGCGCGGCGGCGTACCGTCGCAGGGCGCTCGCGTCCGCGTCACCGGACGCGTCAATACCGGCGTCACCTTCGGCGGCCGCTCCTTCGGCCTCGTCCTCCGCGAAAAGTCGCGCGACACCCGCGGCGGCACTTCGCCTCGCAACTGACCCCTCTCTAGTTGCCGCGCCTAGCACGCCAGAATCTTCTATCCTGCGGGGCCGCGCTTGCTCCACCCATTGTCATTCCGAGGGCCGGTGTTCTTGACCGGCCCGAGGAATCTGCTTTTCTTCCAGCAGCGGCTGCTTTTCCCCGCCTTCTGTTCTACACCCTACACCCCTAGACCCTAACTTCACTCAGCGACTCATCCAGCAACCTCACCGCCTCATCCACATCTGCTTTACTAATATTCAGCATCGGCGACATCCTTATCACGTTCCCGTACAGCCCGCCTTTGCCGATCAGCAGCCCATTCTCCCGCGCGCGCTCCATCAACTGCGCCGTCGCCTCGGCCGCCGGCTCTTTCGTCTGCCGGTCTTTCACCAGCTCCAGCCCTTGCATCAACCCCATCCCGCGCACATCGCCAATCAACGGATATTTCTGTTGCAGCTCTTCGAGCTTGCCGCGAAAATACCGCCCCACCACATCGCAGTTCTCGAGCAGCTTTTCTTCTTCAATCACTTCAATTGTTGCCCGCGCCGCCACCGACGTCACCGGGTTCCCGCCAAACGTCGAAATCGTCAGCCCCTGGAACGAGTCCGCCAGTTCCGCCGTGGTCACCGTCGCGCCCACCGGCGACCCATTGGCCATGCCCTTCGCGCAAGTAATAATGTCCGGCGTCACCTCCCACTGCTCGATCCCAAACCACTTCTTGCCCGTCCGCCCAAAGCCCGTCTGCACTTCATCGGCGATGAAGAGGCCGCCGTACTTCTTCACAATCTTGAACACAATCTTGAAATACTCGGGCGGTGGCGTGATGAACCCGCCTACACCCTGAATCGGCTCGGCGATGAACGCGGCGATGTGTCCGCTCGTCCCTGTCTGGATCAGATTCTCCACGTCATTCGCGCACGCCACGCCACAATCGGGGTACTTCAGCCCCAGCGGGCAGCGGTAGCAGTACGGGTTGATCGCGTGCGCGATTCCCACGCTGATCACCGCCGCCTTCCGCCACGGCGCCTGCGCCGTCACCGCCTTGGCCAGCGCCGACCCGCCCGAGTACGCATGACGCAGCGCCACCACGTCGTAGCTGCCCGTCGCCATCCGCGCCAGCAGCAGCGCCGCCTCATTCGCCTCCGTCCCCGAATTGCTGAAAAAACTCTTTTGGAGTGCGCCCGGCGTGATCTCCGCCACCTTCTCTGCCAGCGCCACAATTGCTTCATTCGGATAGAGCGTGGACGTGTGCTGCAAGCGCTCTACCTGCGCCTTGATCTTCGAGGTCACCTTCGGGTTGCAGTGCCCCACCTGAATCGTCAGGATGCCGCCAAAAAAATCCAGATACTTCTTCCCCTCGAGGTCCCACACCCATTGCATCGACGCCCGGTCCGTCACCAGCGGCTTCGCGTAGTAGTTCGTCACCGCCGGCCACAAGTATTCCTTGTGCTTCCGCATCACCTCATCGCTCCTGCTCATCAAGGGCTTTACCGGCGTCGTCATTCCTTTTCCCCCTCTTCTCTGCGTCCCTCTGCGGACTCAGCGCCTCTGCGTTATCTTTGTCTCTTTTCGCTTAGAGCTACTTGCTGACAGCTAATAGCTTTCACAGTCAACGGTCAACGGATATCGGACAACGCCCTTCAATTCGCCGCTTCGCTCCGCCCCGCCGCCACCGTCCTTGTTATCTCCCCATACGTTTCCGGCCTTCTATCGCGGTAGAACTGCCACGTCGTCCGCACCTGCTGGATCTCATCCAGGTTCAAATCCGCCACTAGCACCTCGTCGTGGTCGCGGCTGGCCTTGGCCACCAGCTTCCCCCGAGGGTTGCAGAAGTAGCTCGACCCGTAAAACTCCCCAATCTTCCACGGCTTCTCGACCCCCACGCGGTTGATCGCCGCCACAAAATATCCATTCGCCACCGCGTGTGCCGGCTGCTCCAGCTCCCACAAGTACTCGCTCAGCCCCGCCACGGTCGCCGACGGGTTAAACACAATCTCCGCCCCGTTCAAGCCGAGGATGCGCGCGCCCTCGGGGAAGTGCCGGTCATAGCAAATGTAGACGCCCACGCGCGCGTAGCGCGTCTCAAACACCGGGTAGCCCGCATTCCCCGGCGTGAAGTAAAACTTCTCCCAGAACCCCGGGTGCACGTGCGGGATGTGGTGCTTCCGGTATTTCCCCAAATACTTCCCGTCCGCATCAATCACCGCCGCGGTGTTGAAGAACACGCCGGCCATCTCCACCTCATAGACCGGCACCACCATCACCATCTTGTATTTCTTCGCCA
>CAZHLD010000031.1:3278-29457 GCA_964533185.1 uncultured Acidobacteriaceae bacterium
ATCACTCCGCATCGCACCTTCCGCGCCATCCTTCACCTCCCGTAAATTGTCCCGCAAGCATACTCCGCCCTCTTAGGTTTGTGTAGCGGCTCCCCGGTAGCGCCGGCTTCCAGCCGGCATTCTTCTTCTCTCCGCGTCTGTCTGCGTCCTCAGCGCCTCTGCGCTGGATTTGTCTTTCTCTTCTCTGTGTTCCCTCCCATTCCCCCCGAATTTCTCCCTTGACGCCTATTCTCCCAGGCGTAAACTAGCCCCATTGGTTCCTCCGGGGGGAGGCCATGAGCGAGATTCGCGTCGAGTGTTACGCGGGCTTTCGCGCTGACCAGCGCCCGCAGCGCTTCGTTCTCCGCGGTCGCATCTTCGAAGTCGCCGAAGTTCAGGACAAGTGGTACGCCCCCGGCGCCAGCTACTTCCGCGTCCGCGCCGACGACGGCAACTTCTACATCCTCCGCCACGACGAAGTGCAGGACTCTTGGACCCTCGACGCCTTCCGCACCTGGCGCGAACACACCGCCGCTCCCACCGCCCGCGCCGCCGCCTCCGGCTCCGTCTCTTGAGCCTGTCTCCTGCGCTCTCTTTTGCTGATTGCTGACCGCTGAAGGCTTCTTCTTTCTCTTTGTTATCTGTGTTTTTCTGTGTTCATCTGTGGTTTCAATCCCTCTGCAATCAAACTCCTCACCACAAACCAGCAATTCGCCGGCCGCTCCGCCAATCTCCTCATAAAATACGGACACCACTCCGTCCCGAACGGCACATACACCCTCAGCGGATGCCCCTGCTCGCGCACCTGCTCCTGCAAGTCCCGACGCACACCGTAGATCATCTGGAACTCATACTGCCCGGGCCGCAATCCCCGCTGGCGGATCAACTCGCGCGCAATCTCCTGCATTGCCGGGTCGTGCGTCGCGATAGCAGGGAAGAAGCGCCCATCCAGTAGCTTCTCCAGCAGTCGACGGTACGCCGCGTGCACGCCGCTCCTTTTCTGGATGGCCAGGTTCGGCGGCTCGCGGTACGCTCCCTTCACCAGCCGTAACTTCGGCTGTAGCGGCGCCAGCCGCTCGATGTCTTTCTCGCTCCGGTAGAGATACGCCTGGATCGCCAGGCACACATCGTCGTACCGCCGCCGCACCGCCTCAAAAATATCCAGCGTCATGTCGGTGTACGCCGTGCCTTCCATATCAATTTCCATCGGCCGCCCCAGCTCCGCCGCCTCCGCAGCAATCTCCATCGTCAACCGCTCGCACAGCGCGTGGTCCAGGTCCAGCCCCAGTTGCGTCAGCTTGATCGAAATGTTGCCGTCAATCCCTGCATTGTGCAGCGCCCGCGTCTCGGCAATGTAACTTCGTTTGACGCCCTCGGCCTCCTCCCGCGTCGTTACGTTCTCCCCGAGATGGTTCAGACTCACCTGCCGCCCCGCGCGGTTCAGCTCCGCGCTCGCCGCCAGCGCCTCTTCGAGCGTCTCCCCGGCCACAAATCGCCGCGCAAACCCGTGCCGCATCCCCCGGCGCGCAATCGCGTCCGTCACGCCCCTCTTTTGCGACAACCAAAATACAAAATCCCTCGCCAGTCCCATCTCTCTTCTCTGCGCTCCTCTGCGTACGGCGCCCGCCCCGACCTGGTCGGGGCGCCTCAGCGTTTAATCCCCTTTCTTCCTTTGTTGCTGGCAGCCGCTTACGAATAGCGAATTACGAATAACGGATCACGGACACCGGACACCACCTCACTTCCTGACCTCCAACGCCACATTCACCGTCATCCTCTGCCCACCTCGCACCACCACCACCGCCACCGTCTCTCCCGGCCGATGCGCTCTCAACGCATACGTGAAGTCATACAAGTTCTTAATCTCCTTCCCCGCAAACTCCACCAACACGTCCCCCGCCTTCAGCCCCGCCTTTGCCGCCGGACTCCCATCGCGCACATCGGCAAACTTCACCCCCTGTACCTCCTCGCCCATATCCGGGATCGACCCGAAGTACGCGCCATACCCTCCTCCGCCTCCGCCCGTCACCGGCCGCGCCTCTTGCACACGCACAAACTGCGGCTTCTGCTCCGCCGCGGCGAGTGTCAGCGCAGTCCCCATCGCCAAGTCGGCCACGCGCGCCAGGTCCGCCGACTGTATCTTCTCCGGCGTATCGGACGGCTTGTGGTAGTCCGCATGCAACCCCGAAAAGAAAAACAGCACCGGCACATTCTTTACGTAAAACGACTGGTGATCGCTCGACCCGTACCCGCTTTCCTGAAACGCCAGTTGCAGCCCCGTGCGGTTCGCCGCTTCCACAATCGCGCGGAAGCCAGGCGACGTCCCCACGCCGCCCACGTAGAGCTTGCCGTCCCGCGGCCGCCCCACCATATCCAGGTTGATCATCGCCGCCGTTATCTCGAGCGGCCACACCGGGCTCTTCGTGTACCACGCCGACCCCAGCAGCCCTAGCTCCTCCCCCGAAAACGCCAGGAACACCACGCTGCGCCGCAAATCCCGCCGCCGCTTCGAAAGCGCCGACGCCAGCTCCAGCAGTGCCGCCGTTCCCGACGCATTGTCGTCCGCACCCGCATGCACCTTTCCCGCCTGCGAAGGCGCCAGCGAGTTCCGCTCGCCCAGCCCCAGGTGGTCGTAGTGCGCCCCGATCACGATCGCCTCTTCGGCCAACTTCGGGTCGCTCCCGCGAATTACGCCCACCACGTTCTGCGTCGGCGCGGTAATCTTCCGCACGTCTACGTGCAGGCTGAGATTTACTTCCGGTACGTAGAACGACTGCGCCTGCAGCTTCTCATCAATCGCCTTCTGCAAATCCGCAAGCGTTTTCCCACTCGGCTTCAGCCACGCATCCACCACATCGCGCTTGGCCTGGATCAGCAGGATGCCCGCGTTCTCCGGCCCGGTCAGCGACCCAAACTTAATCAGCGTGTCTTCCTCGCCCGGACCCGGCTGGTCGTTGACCACGATCATCAACTTCGCCCCGTGGTTCCGCGCGTTGATCGCCTTCCACACAATCTGCGAGTACTGCGTCGGCTGCCGCCCGTCAAAGGCGCTCTTCTCGTCGTCCTTCTGCGGCTCGTTCCGCAGCACGATCACCGCCTTGTCCTTCAGGTCCATATGCAGGTAGTCGTCGTACTTGTACTCATCGGCTGTTATACCGTACCCCGCAAAGACCAACCCCACCGCTGCCTGCCCCGAATCTGAGAAGTTCAAGGGGACGTAATCCACGCCCACGCGCTGCCGTTCCGTCTTCCCCACGTCGCCTTCCGGCTTCCGCGTCATCTCCAAATCGTTCTTCGGCCCCAGCTTCGCTCCCACCGTCACGGTGAATTTCTGGAAGTACGATTTCCCCGCGCCCGGCTCCAGTCCATCCTCACGAAACTCTTGCGCGATGTATCGGGCCGCCTTGTCCAGCTCCGTCGTACCTGTCCCGCGACCCTTCATCGCCGGGTTTGCTAGGTAATTGACGTGCTCCTGCACCTTCGCCGCCGCTATCGCCGGCGCCGCCTGCTTTGTAGGTGTCTGAGGCGCTGCCTGCGGGCTCTGCGCCCACCCCAGTGTCACAACAAGCGCCACCACGGCCAATCCCAGCTCCCAATTCTTCAAAACCAAGTTCCGCCTCACTTTGGTCTCCATCTTCTCTGTGTCTTCTTTTCTGCCTCTGTGAACTCTGTGTTTCATTTCTCTTCTTTGAAATTTCAAATCTGAAATTTGCAATTCCGTGCTCTTCAATTCTTCGCTGTGAGCTCTGTGCTCTCTGCGTCCTCTGCGTTAAATCTTTTCTCTTTTTTCTACCCGCTGCAAGCTGATCGCTGACGGCATCTTTCTCGCCCTACACCCTAGCCCCTTTCCCCACCGCCCCGCAACCTGCCACCAGTCACCGAACACCTCTCTTCGCCCCGCAACTTTTTCACCCCATCCGGGTTCATAATGGCAGGGGAAGCTGTTAGCTGGTGGATCGCGCTTTGCCCTTTTTTCGTCCCAGGGAGTTGTGCCCATGTTATTGGACGGGAGACGCATTGCCACTTTCAGCCGCCGCATTCAGAGTCTGCTGGCGACCTTTCTCGTCCTCACTCTGGTTTTCTCTCCGCTTGCCTCGGCCGATAAGAAGGACAAGAAAGCCGCGCCCTCCAAGTCCCTCAAGGGTCTGCCCATCACCGATCTCTCCGAGGACGAAGCCATCCTCCACGCCCTCAACCGTCTCGCCTTCGGCCCGCGCCCCGGCGACCTCGACCGCGTGCGCCAGCTTGGTCTCGCCAAGTGGATCGACCAGCAGCTCGACCCCGACTCCATCAACGACTCCGCCGCGCAGGCGCGCCTTGACCGTTTCCCCACGTTGGCCATGTCCTCCACCAAGCTGCTCGAAGAGTTTCCTCAGCCGCAAGTGGCTGCTCGCCAGGCCGGCATGACCCCGGAGCAATACCGCCAGCAGCAGCAGGAACAGGCCCGCGCCCGTCGCGAACAGATGCAGCAGCAACAGCAGAATAGCGACGGCTCGATGGCCCCGCCCGACGCCGCCCAGCGCGGCCGTTTCGGCGCCGGCCGTCAGGGCCAGGGCCTCGCCGACCCCAACAACGCCCCTCTGCGCTTCGAAGACAATCGCACGCCTCAGCGCATCATCGCTGAGCTCTCGATGGCCAAGCTCTCCCGCGCTATCTACAGCGAGCGCCAGCTCCAGGAAGTCATGACCGACTTCTGGTTCAACCACTTCAACGTTTTCGCCAATAAAGGCGCCGACCGCTGGCTCATCACCTCCTACGAGCGCGACGTCATTCGCCCGCACACCCTCGGCAAGTTCCGCGATCTTCTCGGCGCCACCGCCAAAAGCCCGGCCATGCTCTTCTATCTCGACAACTGGCAGAGCGCCGACCCCGAAGCCTTCGCCAATCTTGAGCGCGATCTCTCCCGGCGCCGCGCCCACTTCGGAGCCCGTTTTGGCGTCGCTGGCCAGCAGTCGCCGCAGCAACAACAGTCCGCCCGCGGCGGACGCCGCGGCCTCAACGAAAACTACGCCCGCGAGCTTATGGAACTCCACACGCTCGGCGTTGACGGTGGCTATTCACAGAACGACGTCATCCAGGTCGCCCGCGCCTTCACCGGCTGGACTCTCCGCGCCCCGCGCCGCGACCCTGCATTCCACTTCGAGTCACGCTTCCACTCCTCCGGCCCCTTCACCGTTCTCGGCCGCAAGTTCGACGCCGGCGGCATGAAAGACGGCGAGCAAATTCTCGACCTGCTCGCCCGCCATCCCAACACCGCCCGGTTCATCTCCACCAAGCTCGCGCGCTACTTTGTCTCCGACAATCCGCCGCCCGCTCTCGTCGACCGCATGGCGAAAACATTTCTCAACACCGATGGCGACATTCGCTCTGTCCTGCGCGCGATGTTCGCTTCGCCCGAGTTCTGGTCGCGCGACTCCTACCGCGCCAAAATCAAAAAGCCCTTCGAGCTGATCGCCTCCACCGCCCGCGCCCTCGGCGCTGATATTGACGTCCCGCTGCCTCTGGTCTTGTGGTCGGCTCGCATTGGCGAACCGCTCTATCTCTGCCAGCCGCCCACCGGCTATTCCGACAAGGCCGCGACCTGGGTCAATACCGGCGCGCTCCTCAACCGCCTCAACTTCTCGCTCGCGCTCGCCAGCGGACGCATGCGCGGAGCGCGCGTCGATGTCGCCTCGCTCCTCGGCGTCGAGCCCAACGCCGACCCACGCGACGCGCTCGATCGCGCCATCGCAGTTTTGCTCGCGGGCCAGGCTTCGCCGCAAACCCGCGCGACGCTCGAAAAGCAGGTGGCCGACCCGAAATTGCTCCAGGCTTCGCTCGACGACCCCGTCAGTTCCATGGACCTCGGCGTCGTCGCCGGCCTGGTCCTCGGCGCTCCCGAATTCCAGCGCCGGTAGGACAGGCTTTAGCCTGTCCTCTTTGTGGTTTGTAGGGGCGTATGGCAATACGCCCGTAGTGGCACAGGCTTTAGCCTGTCCTCTTTGCGATCGCGTGCCCGCCGCCTTCTAACGGGCCCGGTATCTCATCGGCCCTTTAGTTTCGGCATTCGTTTTCGAGTTACGAGTTACGGACAACAGAACATGAACATGAATGTCACACGAAGGGTTTTCCTGAAAAACAGCGGCATCGCCATGGTCGGCCTCAGCTCACTGCCCGCCTTTTTACAGCGCGCCGTCGCCTCCACGGCCATGCCCAACAAAAAGAAACTCGTTGTCCTCTTCCAGCGCGGCGCCTTGGACGGCCTGAACGCCGTCATCCCCTTCGGCGAGCCCAGCTACTACTCCATGCGCCCTTCGATCGCCATCCCTCGCCCCAGCCGCGGCTCCCAGGATTCTGCAATTGACCTCGACGGCTTCTTCGCTCTTCACCCCAGCCTTCGCCCGCTCGAGCCTCTCTTCCGCCAGAACCAGCTGGCCATCGTGCACGCTGTCGGCTCACCCGATTCCACTCGCTCGCACTTCGACGCGCAGGACTACATGGAATCTGGCACGCCCGGCCGCAAGGCCACCGAAGACGGCTGGCTCAACCGCGCCATCCAGCTTCGGCCCGACCCCAAGGCTTCGCCCTTCCGCGCCGTCGCTATGGGCGCAAACCTCCCGCGCACGCTTCGCGGCTCCGCCCCGGCCGTGGCCCTCCCCGACGTCCGCCAGTTCCAGGTGATCGCGCGCACGCCCGCTGTTGAAGGCGGCTTCGAGGCTCTCTACGCCCAGACTGTTGACCCCACTCTCGCCGCCACCGGCAAGGAAACCTTCGAAGCCATCGATCTGCTCCGCAAAGCCAACCCCGCGCGCTTCCAGCCCGAAAACGGAGCCGACTATCCGCGCAATCGTTTCGGCCAGAGCCTCCAACAGATCGCTCAGCTCCTTAAGGCCAATGTCGGCATGGAAGTTTGCTTCCTCGATAGCGGCGGCTGGGACCACCACGTCAACGAAGGCGGCGTGCAGGGCCAGCTCTCCAATCTCCTCCGCGATCTCGGCCAGGGCCTCGCTGCGTTCCATCGCGACTTGGGCGACCGCATGGACGACATTGTCTTCGTCACCATGTCTGAGTTCGGTCGCACCGCCGCGGAAAACGGCAATCGCGGCACCGACCACGGCCACGCCAACTGCATGTTCGTGATGGGCGGCCCGGTCAAAGGCGGCAAGGTGTACGGACGCTGGCCCGGCCTCGATCGCTCGCAGCTCTACGAAGGCCGCGACCTCGCCGTCACCACCGACTTCCGCGCCGTCCTGGGCGAAGTCATCTCCGCCCACCTCGGTGCCAAGGATCTCTCCAAAGTTTTCCCCGGCTTTGACGCCTCCCCGCGCTCCTTTCCCATCCTCCTCAAAACCTAACTCCAAAACCCCACTACAAAACCCTGTCATTCCGAGGCTCAGCGCTTCTTTCCGGGCCGAGGAATCTGTTTTTCTCTCTCTTCTCTGCGAACTCTGCGCACTCGGCGTCCTCTGCGTTAAGTCCTTAGCTTTTTCTTCGCACGCATCCGCATCATTCCCCTCGCCATCAAATCACTGTTACCATTTTCCGGCTCCATGACTTCCTCTCGCGCACTTGCGTTTCTCATTGCTGCGACCCTCACCGCCGGCTGCGCCGCTCGCCGCGTCGCCGCTCCCACCATCCGCGAAGCCGAAGCCTCGCTCGCCAAACAATTCGCCTCCGCCGGCTGCCCCGCCGACCCCGCCGCCTATCTCAAGAAACACGTCTGGTCGCCCTCGCGTCTTGAAATCATCGAGCCTTGCATCACCGTCACCGGCGTCCTCACCGACGTCCGCCCCATCCTCGACGGCGACCTCCACATCCGCCTCCGCCTCGACCCGCCCTTCGAAGGCCTGCTCAACGACGCCAACCGCCGTCGCCAAGCTGGCCAGCTCGTCATCGAGCCCGCCTGCCGCTGGGTGCCCTGGCGCCGCAACTCCACCGGCCCCTGCAAAAACCGCGGCTACTCCATGCACATCCCCAAGACCGGCACCCGCGTCCGCGTCACCGGCACCTTCATCTTCGACCGCGACCACGCCTGGAACGAGCTCCACCCCATCTTCAAAATGGACATCCTCCCGTAGCGGCGGCTTTACGCCGCCATCTTCGCACCGGTCCTTTCCCATCTCCGCTGGTTTTGTGCCGCAGGGTCACCATACATCGTGCCCCCACTCTTGCGCTCCACATGGGTGTGTCACTCCAAGCGCAGCGATCGAAGATTCCGGCCCTGCCGGAAGGAATCTGCTTTTTCTCTCTTGCCAAGCTCTGTCATCCCCCCAAAAAAAGCGGGGCGGGATCTCTCCCGCCCCGTCTCATCAATGTTTTCCTCTGTGTCGCTGTGCCGGCGCCTGCCCCGACCTGGTCGGGGTGGCCTCCCTACAAAAACAGCGCCGCTGTCACTCGCGGTCTTCTATTCAGCCCTCTTTTGTCTTGGGGATGCGCATTCCGTAGAACGACCGGTACACAAACACAAACGACACCAGGAAAAACGCGGCCGCTAGCGCGTTCGTCCACCCGCTGCCGGTTTCCGAGGTCAGTTTCACTGCCAGCTCCACCGCCAGCAGCCCAAAGAGCGTTGTGAATTTGATCACCGGGTTCAGCGCCACCGAAGAAGTATCCTTGAAAGGATCTCCCACTGTGTCGGCGATCACCGTCGCCGCGTGCAACTCGGTGCCCTTTTGCTTCATCTCCACTTCAACGATTTTCTTCGCGTTGTCCCATGCGCCTCCGGCGTTGGCCATGAAGATGGCCTGGTAGAGGCCGAAGATAGCAATCGAAATCAGGTAGCCAATAAAGAAAAACGGCTCGACGAACGCAAACGCCAGCGTTGCGAAGAAAACCGCGATGAAGATGTTGAGCATCCCCTTCTGCGCATATTGCGTGCAAATCTCTACCACCTTCTTGCTGTCGGCCACCGACGCCCTCTCCGCGCTCTCCAGCCGGATGTTGGCCTTAATAAACTCCACCGCCCGGTAGGCGCCTGTCGTCACTGCCTGCGTTGAAGCTCCCGTGAACCAGTAAATCATGGCGCCGCCCGTGATCAGCCCCAGCATGAATGGCGCGTGCAGCAGCGAAAGGCTGCTGACGTTGGCCGTTAAGCCGTTCGTCAAGGCCATGATGATGGAAAATATCATCGTCGTTGCGCCCACCACCGCGGTGCCGATCAGCACCGGTTTGGCCGTCGCTTTGAACGTATTGCCCGCTCCGTCATTCTCCTCCAGCAGCTCCTTGGCCCGGCTGAAGTTCACATCCATGCCGAAGTCCTTCTTGATTTCCTGCTCGATGTTCGGCTGCTGTTCAATCATGGAAAGCTCGTACACCGACTGGGCGTTGTCCGTCACCGGGCCGTAGGAATCAACCGCGATAGTCACCGGGCCCATCCCCAGAAACCCGAAGGCCACCAGGCCGAAGGCAAACACCGGGGCTGCCACCATCAGGTTCTCCAATCCGTAGAGGGAGACCAGATAGCTGATGGACATCAGCCCCACCATCGTTAGACCGAGGTAGTAAGCTGAAAAGTTACCCGCCACGAATCCGGAGAGGATGCCCAACGAAGCGCCGCCTTCCTGCGCGGATCTCACCACCTCTCGCGTGTGTCGCGACTCGGTCGAGGTAAACACCTTCACCAGTTCTGGAATGATTGCCCCTGCCAGCGTCCCGCAGGAGATGATCGTGGCCAGCTTCCACCATTGCGTGCCGTCGCCACTCAGCTCCGGGATAATCTGCCACGATACGATGTACGTGAAAACGATGGAAACCACAGAGGTGATCCACACCAGCGACGTCAGCGGCGCCTCAAAGTTCATCTTCGCCGCCTTCTCGTACTTCGCCTTGGCGATTGCGCCGTTCAGGAAATAGGCTGCCGCGCTGGCCACCAGCATCACAATGCGCATCACGAAAATCCACACCAGCAACTGCACCTGGATGGTCGGGCTCTTCACTCCCAGCAGAATAAACGTGATCAGCGCAACCCCGGTCACCCCGTAGGTCTCAAACCCATCCGCGCTCGGCCCAACGGAATCGCCGGCGTTGTCTCCCGTGCAATCGGCGATCACTCCCGGATTCCGCGCGTCGTCTTCCTTAATCTTGAAGACGATCTTCATCAGGTCCGAGCCGATATCCGCAATCTTGGTGAAGATGCCGCCCGCGATGCGCAGCGCCGCCGCGCCCAGCGATTCGCCAATCGCAAAGCCGAGGAAGCACGGCCCTGCATAATCCCCCGGAATGTACAGCAGGATCATCAACATGATCAGCAGCTCCACGCTGATCAGCATCATCCCGATGCTCATCCCCGCCTCAAGCGGTATGTGCGAGATCGGATATGGCTTCCCGCTCAGCCCCGCAAAGGCCGTCCGCGAATTTGCAAACGTGTTCACCCGGATCCCGAACCAGGCCACCCCGTAGCTCCCCGCAATTCCGACCAGGCTGAACAGCAGGATGATTGCCACCCGCATCGCCTCAAACTTCAACAGGACGCCGAAGTACAGCACGATGATGACGGCGATAAAGGCCTCCAGAAGAAGCAGGAATTTGCCCTGCGCAATCAGGTAGGTCTTGCAGGTTTCGTAGATCAGCTCGGAAATTTCTAGCATGGCCCGATGCACGGGCATCCTCTTCAGCCGGCTGTAGATGGTCAGGCCGAACGCCAGACCGAAAATGCAGAAAAGAATTCCATACGTCAGCAGTCGGTGCCCGTCCACGCCCAGAAACTGCACTTGGCTTAGGTCCGGGAGTTTTAGGTTGGCCTCGCCGCCGGCTCCCTCGCTGGGTCCAGCCCAGACCGTTCCGGTGCTCACCCATACCAGTGCAATCGCGCCCGCACACACTCTTGCGAACTTCCGTCCGGCAGACCAGACCCATGATTCGGCTGACATCGCTCCTCCGAGCTACACTCTCAGTCAGTATGTTTCACTTCGATGATTGCGCCTTACCGGGTCGCGGCTCGAGCCGCGCCATCCCCGCGCTCTTGTGAGGGCCTCTTGCCCCCGAGGTTCTTCCTCTTTCTTCTTCGATGAATCCCTCAGGAGAATCTCTTGGGTGTGCTTCTGACTTCCAAGCAAACGGCTTTTATAGCAGGGAACCTCCCATCGGTCAACCGCACTTCCCAATCACCCAATTACCAAATCTCCCAATCATCCAACTCTGCTAGAATCCCTGCTTCCATGCTCTCTCCCGCCGTCCCCTACCAACTCCCCAACTGGCTCGCCGGCCCCGTCGCCTCCCTCGGCGGCCTGGGCATTTTCCTGGTCGCTTTTCTCGACTCCTCCGTCCTCTCTTTCCCCATCCTCAACGACCTGCTCGTCATCCACCTTTCCATCCAGACGCCCGCGCGCATGCCCTGGTACGCACTGATGGCCACGGCGGGCTCCGTCTCCGGCTGCGTGGTCCTCTATTACATTGCGCGGAAGGGAGGGGAAGTATGGTTCCGCAAGCGCGCCGGCGCCCGTGCCGCTCAGGCCCGCCAGTGGGTCGAGCGCAACGGGTTCCTCGCCACGGCGATTCCCGCCATCCTCCCGCCGCCCATGCCCTTCAAAGTCTTCGTCCTCGCCGCCGGAGTCTTCCAGGTCCCGCTGCGCACCTTCGTCCTGGCTTTGCTTCTCGCCCGTGGACTCCGCTACTTCGCGGAAGGTTTTCTCGCCGTCCGCTACGGCGCCCCTGCCGCCGCTTGGCTCCTCACCCACAAACTCGAATTCTCCGCTCTCGCCCTCGCCCTCATCCTCCTCAGCTACCTTCTCTCCCGGCTCCTCCTTCGCCCCCGCCTCCCCTCTTCTACTTGACCTTTCCGCCTCTGCGCACTCTGCGTTAAATCCCCTCCTCTCACGGATAACGGACAACGGACAACGAATAACGAATCACGAGTAACGAATTACGAATCTCAGCCCTGTCACCTGTCACCACCCCACTGCCACTTTTCCCCAATCACCTGCGCCAACTGATTCACCTCCACCACCGCCTCCACCCCGCGCCCCGCTGACCCGCTCGCAAACCGCATATCCCGCAGCGTCACCCGCCAACCCCCTTCAATCCGCTCCACCGACGCCAGTGGAAACCTCGCATAGCCCACAAACCGCCGCGCCACCTCGCTCTTGAGCGCCGCTTCCAACTGCGGCGTCGCCTCCGGCTTGAAGAACGTCCGGCTGCGCTCCGGGTCGAACTCGCCGCCCGGTCCCACCGGCACGGTCACCTCTTCAATCGTGTTTTCCGTCACCACCACGCCGTTCCACGCAAACGGCGACGCCGCCTGCGGGAACGCACCCGCCGCCAGCGGCATCGCTCCGTGGTACATCCGCGCCATCAGCAGCGTCGTCGCACGGTCGTGCAGCATCCAACGCGCCCCGAGATACGCCACCAACAGCACCAGCGCCACCACCGCTCCGCGACCCACCCGCCGCGACTTCGCCCCAATCTCTTCCGTCACCAACCGGAACAGCCCCGGCAGCAGCAGCCCCGCCGCCAGCAGGAACAGCATCCACGGGTCCACCGCCGTCACCAAATCCCACGCAAACCATTTCCCCGAAAACGGCCACAGCAGCTTCACCCCGTACGGGTTCCCCAGGTCCAGCAACAGGTGCAGACCCGCTCCCGCCAGACACACCAGAAACGCCGCGCGAAATCCCGGACTCTTCCCCTCCGCCTTCCGCCTCACCCGCGTAATCACCGCCGCCACCGCCGCCGCGATCACAACTGTCCCAATCAGCGAATGGCTCGCCGTCCGGTGCGCCTCGAGGAACGCTTGCGGCCCGCCGAGGTACGACGCCCAGTCCAAATCCGCCGCCAGTCCCGACGCCAGCAGCATCGGCACCGCCCCGCGCATCCCGCGCCCCACTCCCGCTTTCCCCAGCGCCAGCGACGCCAGCGCGTGTGTCACCGGTTCCATGTTCTCTCGCTTCTCTCTGTGCCTCTGTGGCTATCTTTCTTTCAGGATGGAACGACAATCGTCAACGCATCGGGCACAATCTCAAACACGACCGGCAATCTTCCCACCGTCTCTCCGTCCACCTGCGCGTACACATACGGATCATCCATGGGATCGCATCTCACCTCTCTTGCCTTCCAGAAGTCCACTCCGCGCATTCGCCTCAGCCGTCCCATCCACAGCATCGGCAGGTACGCAAGATACAACACCCGGCTCCGCGTCGTAACCACCGCCACTTCAAACTCCTCGCCAAACAGGTCCGCTTCCGTCGTAATCTGGAACGGCCCGCCGTAATGCTTCGTCCTTCCGACAATCACCATACTCGCCGCCGCCACTTTCCCTTCCGTCGTCACGCGGAAGTGCGGAAACCCGTACATCGCAAGCTGCCGGAACCCTTCCATCCAGAACGCCAGTATTCCCGCCTTTGCTTTCAACCCCAGGCTGACCGAATAAATCATCACCCCGTCCGGCCCCGCCCCGCCAATGCACAGAAAATACCTCGAGTCTCCCGTCTTCGTCCGCGTCACCCGTCCCAGCGCGATCCGCCTCCGCTGGCCCTGCGGGATCAGCCCCGCCGCCCGCGGAATGTCCCACGGGATGCCCAGCTCTTTTGCCAGCACGTTGGCTGTCCCTGCCGGCAGCACCGCCATCGGCACGTCGCTTCCCGCCAGCCCGTTCACCACTTCATTAATCGTTCCGTCGCCCCCGCAGACAATCACCAACTGCGTCCCGCGCTCGGCCTCCTCCCGCGCTATTCCCGTCGCCGTCCCCGGCCCCTGCGTACCCCGCAACTCTGCACTTATCCCAGCCCGCCACAGGATTTCTCGCGCCTTCTCGAGCTCCCTGCGTCGCCGCTCGCGCCTTCTCCCCGCCGCCGGGTTAAACACAATCACCGCGTCCTGTATTCCCTCCAACATCCCTCTTCTCTTTCTCTCCCAGCAATCGTCAATGATTCAATGACTCAATGACTCAATTCTTCCCCCACTCCCTACTCCCCACACTCTTTCCTTCGCGCCGCGCATTGTATAATACCCCGCTCGTCCGACCGTCCCTGAGGCTCCGAATGGCTTCCTCCAAAGACGCCGCGGCCGAACTCGCCGCGCTGCGCCAGAAAATCCGCCAGCACGAGTACCGCTACTATGTCCTCGACAACCCCTCCGTCTCCGACGCCGAATTCGACCGCCTGATGTCCCGCCTCAAGTCCCTCGAAGCCGCCCATCCTAAGCTCATCTCTCCGGATTCCCCCACCCAGCGTGTGGGCGGCGCGCCTCGCGAAGGCTTTCAAGCCGTTCGCCACGCCCGCCCGATGATGAGCCTCGACAACGCCTACTCCTTCGATGAGCTCGCCGACTTCGACCGCCGCGTCCGCGAGCTCGCCGGCCGCGACCGCCTCGACTACGTCGCCGAGCACAAATTCGACGGCCTCAGCCTCTCGCTTCTTTACGAAGACGGCCTGCTCGTCCGCGGCGTCACCCGCGGCGACGGCTCCACCGGCGAAGACGTCACCCCCAACGTCCGCACCATCCGCTCCGTCCCTCTTCGCGTCGATGCCGCCGCGCTTGAAAAGCTCGGCCTCGCCCCCGACTTCGAAGTCCGCGGTGAAGTCATCATGTCCCGCAAAGCCTTTCAGGCCCTCAACGAGCAGCAGGAAGCCCAGGGTGGCAAGATCTTCGCCAACCCGCGCAACGCCGCCGCCGGCGCCGTCCGCGTTCTCGACCCCGCGATCACCGCCTGGCGGCGCCTCGATTTCTACGCCTACTTCCTCTTCGCCGACTCCCTCCGCAAGGGCCGCGCCCCGTTCAAAGCCCACTCGGAATCCCTCGAAGCCCTCGCCGCCCTCCAGTTCCGCGTCGCGCTCAACTGGAAGCTCTGCCGCTCCCTCGACGACGTCACCAAATTCTGCGGCGCCTGGGACGCCCGCCGTGAAAAACTCCCCTACGAAATCGACGGCATCGTCATCAAGGTCAACGACCTTGCCCTCCAGCAGGAGATCGGATTCACCTCGAAAGCCCCGCGTTGGGCCATCGCCTACAAATATCCCGCCCGCCAGGAGATTACCGTCGTCAATGACATCCTCGTCCAGGTCGGACGCACCGGCGCGCTCACTCCCGTCGCCGTCCTCGAGCCCGTACACGTTGGCGGCGTCACCGTCAGCCGCTCCACTCTCCACAACATGGACGAAGTCGAGCGCCTCGGCGTCCACGTCGGCGACACGGTTCTCATCGAGCGCGCCGGCGAAGTCATCCCGCACGTCGTCAAAGTGGTCAGGGAAGGGAAGGACCGTCGCGCGTTCCACATGCCGGAGAAATGCCCCGAATGTGGCAGCCGCATCCACAAATCGCCCGACGAAGTCGCCTATCGCTGCGTCAACGCCGCCTGTCCCGCCAAGCGCCGCGAATCGCTCTTGCACTTCGCCGGACGCCACGCCATGGACATTGACGGCCTGGGCGACAAAATCGTGGATCAGCTAGTTGAGAAGGGAATGGTGAAAGACGTTGCCGGCCTCTACGACCTCGCGCTCGCGCCCCTCGCCGCTCTTGAGCGCATGGCCGAAAAATCCGCGCAGAATCTGCTCGACGAAATCGCCGCCAGCAAAAAGCAGTCGCTCGCCCGCCTCATCTACGCCCTGGGCATCCGTTTCGTCGGCGAGCGCACCGCGCAATTGCTCGCCGAGCACTTCAGCTCAATGGATAAACTCGCCGCTGCGTCCGAGCAAGAGCTCACCGAAGTCACCGAGGTTGGTCCGCGCATCGCCGCCAGTATCGCCGAATTCTTCTCCGAGCCCGCCAACCAGAGGCTCCTCGACCGCCTCAAAAAACACGGTCTGCGCTTCACCGCGCCCCGCCGCGCCCCGCGCAGCACTCGCCTCGCCGGGAAAACTTTCGTCTTCACCGGCGCGCTCTCCCGCCCCCGCGAAGAGTTCGAGCACTTCGTCCTCGAAAACGGCGGCAAGACTTCCGCCTCCGTCAGCAAAAAAACCGACTACGTCGTCGTCGGCTCCGACCCTGGCTCCAAATACGACAAAGCCAAATCCCTCGGCGTCCCCATCCTCTCCGAATCGCAATTCGAAAAACTGCTCAGCAACAAGTAAATTGTGCCTTGGCACGGGCGTTAGAACCCGTCGGCGCCGCCTTCGAAAAATTCCTCGGCCTGAGATGACTACGGAGCATCGGTGCCTCGCCGGTTCTGTTGCAGATTGTAGGGGCGCAGCATGCTGCGCCCGTCTTCCTGGCGGCAGGCTTCAGCCCGGCATCCGGCTCGGGGACCCGAAAACGGCGTATAATGAGAATCGGCGGGCAGGACGGGCGATCGCTGGTCCAATGCCGCAAGGCACTGGCCTGGAGGAAAGTCCGGACACCCTGCTCCGACACGGGTGTTAAAACCCGTCGGAGCCGCAGGGCAACGCGCCTGGTAACGCCAGGGGGTCGGCTTGGTAGGACAGGCTTCAGCCTGTCCTCTTCAGGCCCGGCTACGGACAGTGCCACAGAAAATATACCGCCGGTGCGGCGCGATTCGGTGACACGCGGGAGGAAAACCTCCCGCAGGTCTTCTCAAATCTGCCGTACTTGGCAAGGGTGAAAAGGTGGGGTAAGAGCCCACCGGTCGCGCCGCAAGGCGCGACGCACGGCAAACCCCGCGTGGTGCAAGGCCAAATAGGAGGGGAGGGCTGGCCCGGCCCGTATCCTCACGCCTCCGCTCGGTGCAGAGACGCAGGTACTTCGGCAAGGTGCCCTTTATCTTGCTGACTTGTCATTCCGAGGTCCGGCAATAGCTTGCGATGCCGGACCGAGGAATCTGCTGTTCTCCTGCCGTTCCTCTGCCTCGTGCGGGGGCGTGAGGCGGAACAACCCTCGGGTAGGCCGCTTGAGGTTCGCCGCGAGGCGAATCCCAGAGGAATGATCGCCGCTCGGCGTTGGCCGCTCCTTGGACACGCCGCGCACAAAATCCGGCTTACAGCCCTGCCCGCCATTCTCATACCGCTGCAGTTTCTTACCTGTTTGACTTGGCTCTTGCTCTATGACAGAATCCCGCCGTTGCCTCCTTGCCCCGACAGGGGCGAATACTGGTTCTCATCCAGGTTCTCCGAGGCTAATTCCAATCGAGGAGCATATTGATGCGTACAGTCGGAGTATTTGCAATGGCAGCCCTTCTGTCCCTGCTGCTTTCCGCTTCGCCCGTGCAAGACCCTGTGAAAGTGGACTCCCAGCATTACCAGATCGTCCTTGAAAACAATCAGGTCCGAGTTCTTCGCATCACCTACGCCCCGGGCGACAAATCCGTCATGCACGATCACCCGGCTGGCGTGGCCGTTTTCCTCACCGACCAGGTCGTCAAATTCACCTATCCCGACGGCAAGTCCGAGACAGTCCGCGGCAAGGCGGGTGATGCCACCTGGATCGCTGCAGGAAAGCACCTGCCCGAAAACACCAACACGAAGCCCCTGGAACTGATCCTCGTCGAGCTGAAGAAATAGTCGTCCCGTGCATTTGCTAGGCGGTCTGTCGTCCTAATTCCTCTCTGCCCGGCGCTCACCATCCGCCGGCTGAGACGGTCGTGCGCACGGGCTTTGCAGCACCGGCCATCCCTCGGAGCGAGGCGTCTCGCCGGTTCTTCTCTCCGTGTAGCGGCCGGTTCATGCTGGTCACTCTGCGCTTCCCGACCTCTACCAATGGAGGCGCACTTCATAGAATCCGACTTACGACCCTGCCTGCCCTCACTCACTTCAACCCTGCAATCAATGGTCGTTGACGGGCCTGCCCGCCTCCGCGTTGACTTGCACGCGGTCGCGGCCTAAGATACGCGCCCAAGCGCCGTTCCATCTCATGTTGGCCATGACCATCTCGTCGGAGCCTCTCCTCCACAAGGCGGAACCTTGGATCTCTCCAGCCACGATGTACTGTTAGTCGGCGGCGGTGGTGCCGGCCTTCGCGCCGCCATTGCCGTCGCCGAGACCAATCCCCGCCTGCGGGTCGCCGTGGTCTCCAAGGTCTATCCCATGCGCAGCCATACCGTCTCCGCCGAGGGCGGCGCCGCCGCCGTCATCAAACCCGACGACACCCTCGACGAACACGCCTACGACACCATCTCCGGCGGCGACTGGCTCTGCGACCAGGATGCTGTCGAGGCCTTCGTTCGCGAAGCGCCGCTCGAAATGCTGCGTCTCGAACGCTGGGGCTGTCCCTGGAGCCGCGAACCCGATGGTCACATCGCCGTGCGCGCCTTTGGTGGCATGAAGCGCATGCGCACCTGGTTTGCCGCAGACAAGACCGGCTTCCACATGCTCCACACGCTCTTCCAGACCACCCTGAAATACCCGGAGGTCACCCGCTACGACGAATGGTTTGTCACCCGCCTCCTGGTGGACGACGGGCGCGTCCAGGGTGTCGTCGCCATTGAGTTGATGTCCGGCAAAATCCAGGCCATCACCGCCAGCGCCGTCATCCTCTGCACCGGTGGCTGCGGCCGCGTCTTCCCCTTCACTACCAACGCCAGCATCAAAACCGGCGACGGCATGGCCCTGGCCTACCGCGCCGGCGCTCCCCTCAAGGACATGGAGTTCATGCAGTACCACCCTACCGGACTCCCCTTCACCGGCATCCTCATCACCGAAGCCGCCCGCGCCGAAGGCGGCTGGCTCCTCAATAAGGACGGCTATCGCTACTTGCAGGACTACAACCTGGGCAAGCCCCAGCCCGGCCCCGTGCTTCGTTCCATGGAGCTCGGCCCGCGCGACCGTCTCTCCCAGGCCTTTGTAAAAGAGGTCGAGAAGGGCCGCACCGTCAAAGGGCCGTACGGCGACATCGTGTACCTCGACCTCCGCCACCTCGGCGAAAAACTCATCAACACCAATCTCCCCTTTGTCCGCGAGCTCTGCCAGAAGTATGAGAACCTCGACCCGGTGAAAGACCTCATCCCCGTCCGCCCGGTCGTCCATTACATGATGGGCGGCGTGCACACAGACATCAACGGAGCCACCCCGCTCCTCGGCCTCTACGCCGCGGGTGAGACGGCCTGCGTCAGCATCAACGGCGCAAACCGCCTGGGCTCGAACTCCCTCCCGGAGTTGCTGGTCTTCGGTACCCGCGCCGGGCAGGCCGCTGCGGAATTCGCCTCCACGCAGCCCGCCGCTCCCACCGGCGGCATCCTCGCTCAGGCCCTCAATGAAAAGCGAAGAATCGAGCAGCAGTTTCTCTCCAAGACAAACGGCACCGAGCGCCTGTCCGCCATCCGCGAAGCAATGCAGAACGCCATCGAGGCGGGCGCCGGCATCTTCCGCACCGCCGCCTCGCTCCAGGAGGCGGCGCAGAAGCTCCGGCAGCAGCAGGAACGATATGCGCGCGTGTCGCTGGAGGACCGCAGCCGCACCTTCAATACGGAGTTGACCGCGGCGCTCGAACTGGGATTCATGCTCGATGTGGCCGAGGCCATTGTCCACAGCGCGCTCCACCGCACGGAATCGCGCGGCGCTCACCAGCGCACCGATTTCCCGCAACGCGACGACCAGAAATTCCTGGCCCATTCGTTGATCCACCGCCAGCTGGACGGCTCTGCGCGCGTGGACTATCGGCCCGTCACCATCACCCGCTGGCCCCCCGGCGAGCGCGTCTACGGCCAGCCCGCAGCGGAGGCGAAAGGCGCGTCGTGAGCGCCACGAGGGAAGGAGCCATGGCAGAGACCATTCAGCTGGCCGTCACCAGATACTCACCGGAGCGCGATGCCGCCCCGGGCGTGCAGAGCTTTGAAGTGCCTTACCGCGAAGACTGGGTAGTGCTGGATGCGCTGAACTACATCAAGGACAAGCTCGACGGCTCCCTCACCTTCCGCTGGTCGTGTCGCATGGGCATCTGCGGAAGCTGCGGCATGATGGTCAACGGGGAACCCAAGCTGACCTGCGCCACCTTTCTGGCCGACTACGCCCCGGAACCCGTCCGCATCGAGCCGCTCAAGTATTTCCCCGTGGTGCGCGACCTGGTGATTGAAATGTCCGACTTCATGCGCAAGCTCGTGCGCGTTAAGCCCTGGATCATCCGCGAGCAAGAAAAGCCTCTCAGCGAGGGCGAATACCTCCAGACGCCGGACCAGTTGGACGCCTACAAGCAGTTCAGTATGTGCATCAACTGTATGTTGTGCTACGCCGCCTGTCCCGTCTATGGCCTCGACCCCCTGTTTTCCGGCCCCGCCGCGATTGCCCTGGCCCAGCGGTATAACCTCGATTCCCGCGACCACGGCGCCGCGGAGCGCATGGAAATCCTCTCGCAGCACGAAGGCATCTGGGCCTGCACCTTCGTCGGCGAGTGCACCACAGTCTGTCCCAAACACGTGGACCCGGCCGGCGCCATCCAGCAGTACAAGCTGACCGCCGCCAAAGAATGGTTTAAGTCCCTGCTCATGCCCTGGGGGAACAAGTGACGCCGCAACCCACAGGACGCGCTCCTTCCTACATCGACTTCCACCCCCGCTGGTATCGGGTGCGCGTCTCCACCTACTGGTGGCTCACCAAATGGGCTTACCTGCAGTTTGTCCTGCGCGAGTTGTCCAGCATCTTTGTGGCCTGGTTCGTAGTCCTGACCCTCCTGCAGCTCCGTTGCCTGTCGCAGGGCCCCGAAGCCTATGCCCGGTGGCAGGAGTGGATGCGCAACCCCTTCCTGATCGCCGGGAATGTGGTCACTCTCTTTTTTGTGCTCTTGCACACCGTCACCTGGTTCAACCTGGCGCCCCGCGCGATGGCCGTACGCGTTGCTGGCAAGCGCGTGCCGGCTCTGCTGATCGCGGCGGCCAACTACTTGGCTTGGGCGGTGGTTTCCGTGATCCTCGCCTGGATCATCCTGGGAGGTTAGATGGCCAGAAGGCTGGTGGAACCATTTCTTTGGAGCCTGTTTAGCGTCGGCGGGGTCGTGGCTGCCTTCTTGATCCCCGTTCACCTCTTCCTGTTTGCTCTGGCCTTCCCGCTGGGCTGGATCGCTTCGCCTTCCCAGGAGGCTCTGCTGGCCCTGGCTAGGCATCCGCTTGTGCGCATCTATCTCTTTGTCCTGTGTTCGCTGCCGCTGTTTCACTGGGCCCACCGCTTCCGTTACACCCTTTACGACGGTCTCCAAATCAAGCACCTCAACGAAGTCATCACCGCGTTCTGTTATGGCGGTGCGGTTGTGGGAACTATGGTCGCAGGCTTTCTGCTTTGGAATCTCCGGTGACGGGGGACCCCATGGAACATAAACTGAAACCCATTTCCAAGAGCGGCTTTCCCGCAGCGATTTCCAAGGCAGAATTGTACCGGTATTTGAACGAGCCGGAAGAGGCTGAGTCCATCTGCCGCGATGTCCTGGCCGCCGAACCCAACCACCAATTGGCTCGCCGCGTGCTCGGCTTGGCCATCACCGACCAGTTCACCGGTGGACCATCCGACCGCTACGCCGAAGCCGAGGGCATTTTCCAACTGCTCGCCGACCCCTACGAACGACTCTACTATGCCGGCCTGCTGCACGAACGCCGCGCCAAGGCCCAGCTTCGCGCCGGTTTTCCCCCGCACACCCTGCTGGTTCTTTTTGAAAAAGCCTTGCACTGTTTTGCCGATGCCGAAACCATCCGCCCCGCCGGGAACGACGACTCCATCCTCCGCTGGAATCGCTGCGTGCGCCTCTTGCAGAGCGGTTTTGGTTCGCAGTGGGAGAAGGAAATCGAATCGTTTGAAGCGCAGGATAGTCCCCCCTCCTGAGTCCCCCAACTTGCTTCTCCTGTAGCGGCCGGCGGATTTTTCCCAATCCCGCCTCGACGGGTCGAGGGAAGCCGGCCATCTTTCTCCTGTAGCTTTGGGCTATACTCCTTCCCTATGCTCACGTGGTCTCAGGTTGCGGCCTTCCGCCTAACACGCCATCACTTCGTGGATCGAGGTCACGCAGATCTCGCCACTGTGGCCCGGGATGTTTGTGGCATTCAAGCTCAAGTCATGTCCGCCGCCCACATGGCACTTTGGGCCAGGATTCACCACCTCACCCGCGCGGAAATCGAATCGGCTTTGTGGAAGAGCCGCACTCTGGTCAAGACATCCTGCATGCGCGGCACTCTCCATCTGCTCGCCGCGCCGGATCTTCCCATCTATATCAGCGCTCTCAAAAGCAGTCGTAACCGTCAAATGCTGCGAATCATGGCGCGCTTCGGCGTCACTCCAAAGGAAGCCGCTGGCGTGCTTCATGCCGTCGTGGACGCACTGCGCGCCGGTCCGATGACGCGCCGCGAACTCACCGACCGCATCACTTCCCTGGGAATTCTGGGGAAGAAATCCAAAAAATGGTTTGAACTGGGTTGGTGGGGTGTTGTCAGGCAGGCGATTGTGGAGGGATTGATCTGCTACGGCCCGAACCGCGGCCCGGAAGTCACCTTCATCCGTGTGGACCAGTGGCTGCCAAAGCAAAAAGAAATCGGTGAGCAGCAGGCCCAGCAACTTCTCCTGCGCCGTTATCTGCGTGCCTATGGCCCTGCCACTCCTCGCGATTTCGCGAAGTGGACAGGGATGTCCATGCCGGAGGTCAGGCCTATCTGGGAGTCAGTGCGTGGCGAACTGCTCGAAGTTTCAATTGAGGATAGTAAGGGATGGCTTCTCCGCGAAGACTGCAAACAACTCTCAAAATGCGATCTGGGTGAACCCGTACTACGCCTCCTGCCGAATTTCGATCCCTACATGCTGGCCCATGTGGAAAAACATCATCTCGTCGACCGCCCCTACTACAAACGCGTTTATCGTAACGCTGGCTGGATTTCGCCGGTCGTCCTGCTCGACGGAAAATCCATCGGCACCTGGTCTCTCACCCATCGAGGAAAGGGTTCGTCTTTGAAAGTGCAGCTCTTCGCGAAGACCTCGAAAATCATTCGCGCCCGGATCGAACAAGAAGCCGCCAGCCTCGCCCGTTTCCTCGAATCCTCTCTGCACGTCTCTCTTAGGTAGCGCTGGGTTAAACTTGTAGGGGCGCAGCATGCTGCGCCCCTGGCGACTTCTTCCTCTTATAGCACTGCGCTATAGCTAGCAACTTTTTCTTTTCGTTTCCTGCCGCCTCCGCGCATCCACCTCCCGTATTTTGGCCGGCATTTGCCGACCATCTTTCGGATCGCCGGCATCTTGTCGGCTGCTTACCCTCCCTTGCAGCGTTTCAGCTAACTACTGTAGTATCAGTTGGTTGTCAGGATGCGTCGCCTTCTGTCACCGTCCTGCACGGAGGACAAAACTCCTCCCCGAGCTTCCGCTCCCGCCTTTGTTGGCCTCCAGGACGGCCGCACCGTTCCCACTCCGATTCAGCCCCGTGATGGCCACGAAGATGTCCTGGACGCTATTCCCGTCACCGGCCACCAGTGTCGTGGCTGTGGACGCAAACGCCACAATGCGCCCATCCGCACTGAGAGCCGGATCGAACGAGTGACTGTCTCCTTGTGTGCCATCGGTGGCCACCGACACCCGCAGCGTCGTGGGCTTGCACCCCGACGATGCTCCCCAGCAGGTGTCGCGTACAAAAATGTCCATGGCGTTGTTCGTGTCGCCGTTCACTAGGTTCAAGGCGTTGGATTGAAAGGACACGAACCGGCCACCTTCGCTGATCGAAGGGAACAGGCTGTCCCCATCGCTCTCGCCGTCATCGCTGGTCAGTGAGATTCGGGTCGTGCTGGGCGTGCAACCGGCCGCTGCGCCCGCGCAAGTGTCACGGAGGAAAACGTCTTCCGTGAAGTTGGTGTCGTTGCCCACCAGGTTGTTGGCGAACGACGAAAACGCCACGAAGCGCCCATCCGCGCTCAGTGCCGGTGGCCGCGAGTCGGCGTCCTCGCTGTCGAAGTTCACCAGTCCGACCAGTGCCGTGCCGGGCGTGCATCCCGTTGGAGCTCCCTGGCACGTATCGCGGAACATCAGTTCCACCACGCCGCTCCCTTGTGAGTCGCCCATGAATGCGACGTACCGCCCGTTCGCACTTAGCGCCGGGGTCGCGCTCGGATTCTGCAGCTCCTCCCCGTTCAGTCCCAGGGAGACTCGAGTTGTCGCCATCGCTCCCGGCTCGTCGAAGATACCGTCGCCGTCCGCGTCCCGGTCGTGTACGAAAATGTCGTCCGCACCGTTTTGGTCGTTGGCCACCAGGTTGGATGCAGAGGAACGGAAAGCCACAAACCGCCCGTCCGGCGTGATCACCGGATCGAACGCCCCGTTGTTTCCCTCACTACCCGAGCTCGAGACGGAAACCCGCACCGTCTTCGGCGTGCAGGCTCCCGACCCCCCAAGACACGTATCGCGCACAAAGATATCCTTTGCCTCGTTGGTGTCGCCGGTCACGAGGTTGCTCCCAAACGAATAGAACGCCACGTAGCGGCCGCCTTGATCCAGCGCCGGCTCGAATGAGCCGCCGTTCGCCGGTCCGCCGTCGCTCGCCACTGACATCAGGCTCCTCGATGGGATGCAGTTTCCCGGTGCTCCAAGGCAGGAATCAGCCAGGTAGACGTCTGAATCGGCGTTGGTGTCGTTCTCCACCAGGTTGCTGGCCGCCGAGGCGAACGCGATATATCGTCCATTGCCACTGATCGCTGTATTGTAGCTCGCCCCGTTGGAGTCCCCGCCCGTCCGCGAAACGCTCGCCCGCATCGCGATCCCCGGAGGTGTGCTCTGGATCCGGTCCTGAATGGTGAAGAGCATTGTTTCCGAAACTCCTCCCCCCGGGCCCGGATTGAATACGGCCACCGTTCCCGTCCCCGGCGTAGCGAGGTCCGTCGCCTGCAGATTTGCCCGCAGCTCAACTGCGCTCACGTACGTCGTCGGCCGATCTGAGCCGTTCCAGCGGACCACTGATTCCTGCACGAAGCCCGTGCCGCTGGCAGTAATCGTCACGCCCGGTTCACCGGCCACCGCTTGGGTCGGCGCGATCGCAGGCAACTGCGGTGTTGGGTTATTGATGCTGAAGACTGTTGCCGCCGACGTCCCTCCGCCGGGCGCCGGGTTGAACACGGTCACATTGATCATCCGGGCTCGGCCGACATCCTGCGCGCTGATCTCGGCCGTCAGTTGTGCCGAGTTGACCAGCGTTGTGGGCTTGTTCGCCCCGTTCCACTGCACACTCGCTCCGCTCACAAAACTATTTCCATTCACAGTTAATATGAACCCCGCGCTGCCCGCCACCACGCTCGGCGGCGCGATCGCCGCGATCTGTGGAACCGCGTTCGGCGGCGGGGGCTGGGCCTCTTGCTTCGTACACCCTGCGACCGCCAGCAAGAGTCCAAGAAGGACTGATCCTATCGATGGACCCATTCGCGTGGAGCTTCTGGTTGATTTCATACCTACTCCGCGGCCCGGCATTTCTGGCCGTGCCTTTTCTTTCGGATTCTCCTGGATTGAGATTGTTTCCCCGTTTTCGATTCGTGACTCTGCTTAAGCGTGCTTTGTGGGTTCCGGAATTCTCATCTGCTGGCGGTTGGCGATGGCCATGTTTGCAGGAAGTAGCGCGGTTCGTGTTTCTGAACTTGGGCCGGTAGCAAGCAATGCTGTCCTCGTCGGCAAAACCTTCGACGCCCGCCTCGCCTGACTCTGAACTTGGGGGACGTTCTCAACGGTCCGGCGATCAAACACTTCATGTCGGCTGGCTCGTCCGGTCGCGCCGGTGTACATCCGCTGCTGCGCATCGTTTATCGCATACCGTACCGGCGACTCCGCCGTCAGGCTCGCCTGCACGCTTGTCTCCAGCACGAGCTGCGGGTCATTCGCCGCTTCACGGCTCTGGAAGACGGCGCTTGACGTCCCGCTGCTCCTCACCATCAGGCTGTATGTCCCGTTCCCGGCGCTGAAGGCGCTGGCCGTCAGGGGTATCTCAACCCACGCATTGGCGGTGCCCGGCACAACGCTTCCGAGGGTCGCTCCCGGCAGTGGCCGGTTATTCCAGTTGAGCGTCGTCTCCACCCAGGTGCTTGCCGAAGTTTGGACGATCGCCGAATCTGTGCTGGTGGTCGTCACAAACAGCCGCAGCTTTGCGCTCGTTACCGTCCCGCTCAGCCCGGTCACATTAAACTTCACAAAGCTGTGGTAGGTAACATTGTTGCTGGCATTGCCCTCGCGGATCCGCAGACTCGTCAGGCTGCCGTAGTTGGTTGTCGCGTTCTTCGACTTCACCTGGGCATCCGCAATCGGCGTGAACGTCACCGGCGCCGCCACCGTCACCGTGTAGTTCGTCGTACTCACTCCCGTTCCCGCGGCGTTCGTCACGCTGATTGTCCCCCTCGTCGCCCCCGCCGACACCGTCGCCGTAATCTGCGTGTTCGAGTTGACGGTAAAGGTCACCGCCGCCGTCGCGTTAA
>CAZHLD010000032.1:0-29316 GCA_964533185.1 uncultured Acidobacteriaceae bacterium
GCTCCTTCCTCCTCGGCCTGCTCGGAGGCCGCGTGGTAGGCCCCATTGGCGGCTCCATCGTCAGCCTGCCCGCCTTCCTCTTCCACGGCGAATGGCTTTCCATGCCCATGGCAGCCACGGCCGGCCTGCTGGGCGGATTGATCCGCCAGTTGATTCCCAATAAAGAAGACCTCTGGGACTTTGGCCCCTTCCTATTTCTGGGCATCCCCCGATCCTTGATTCGCCTTGTGCGTGACGCCCGCATCCCCTGGGCCATGCTTCCGCTTTCCGCCTGTGTCGCGCTCGAGCTCGGCCGCATCGCGCTGGGCCACGCCGTGGGCGGTCACTGGATGTTTTTCATTGACCCGCAGGGCGCCTGGCAGTTCGCTCTGGTTGTACTGGCCACGGTCATGGCCGTCGCCGTCCCCATCAAAATCTGGAACAACACCCGCATCGAAATGAACCTCGAGCAGCACCAGCAGCTGCTCCTCAAGGCTCGCATGGACGCCCTTTCCAGCCAGATCAACCCGCACTTCCTCTTCAACACGCTCAACACTGTTTCATCGCTCATCCGCTTCGACCCGGACATGGCCCGCGTCGTGGTCCTCAAGCTCTCCAACATTCTCCGCCAACTCCTCCGCAAGCACGAAACCTTCGTGCCGCTCCGCAACGAGATCGACTTCATTGACGATTACCTCGACATCGAAGTCGTCCGCTTCGGCCGCGACAACCTCCACATCACCAAACAAATCGACGAACGCACGCTGGAGACCTTCGTCCCCAGCATGTTGCTCCAGCCCATCGTCGAGAACTCGTTGAAGCATGGTCTTGCTGCACGGCTTGAGGGAGGGCGCATCTCCATCCGCACCTCCACGCGAGACGGCCGCCTCATCATCGAAATTGAAGACAACGGCGTCGGTATCCCCGAAGCTCGTCTCCCGCAAGTCTTCGCCGACGGCATCGGCATCAGCAACGTCCACGAGCGCCTGAAGGTTCTTTACGGCGACGACTTCCGCATGGACATCTCCAGCCGCGAAGGGGAGGGCACCCGCATCCGCATCGAAGTGCCCGAACTCGTCCCCGCGCTCCACGCCGCCAGCTAAGCCGCCCAGCCCGCCCCGCCCGGGGCAGGGAAGTGGCGTCCTCCTCGCCCAAGCAGATTGAGCTTGACAACCAGCCGTTCTTACTGTATTGTCTGTACAGACAGAAAGGACTGATAACAATGCCGAAACTCTCCCCCACCGAACAGAAGTTCATCCTCCACTGGGGCGAAATGGGCACCCGCTGGGGCATCAACCGCACCGTGGCCCAGGTTCACGCCCTGCTCTATCTCTCCGCCACTCCCCTTCACGCCGCAGACATTGCCGGGACTCTCTCCGTCGCCCGCTCCAACGTCAGCACCAGCCTACGCGAGCTGCAAAGCTGGGGCATCGTCCGCGTCGTCCACGTCCTGGGCGACCGCCGCGACCATTTCGAGTCGCTGAAAGACGTCTGGGAGATGTTTCAGATCATCTGCGAGCAGCGCAAGCGCCGCGAAATCGACCCCACGCTGGCCATGCTCCGACAAGCCGTTGCCGACCTCGAAAAGGCTGGCCCGTCCGAAGCCCATGCCCGCGAGCGCCTCGAGGAGATGCTCGAGTTCTTCGAGACGATGACCTCTCTTTATGATGAAGTCCGGCGCCTGCCCTCGGGCGCGCTGCGTGGCTTTGTCAAGATGCGTGGCAAGGTGCGGAAGCTGGTCGGCCTCAAAGCCGCCGGCTGAGGCGAGGTGCGTTACCCATGGTTTCGCTCAGCTCAGATCTCACAGACGCCAAAGGCCGCCGCGCCCCAAACGGCTGGATTTTCTTCGACGCCGATTGTCCTTTCTGCACTCGCATCGCCCGCCGCATGCGCCCTGCAGTCGAGCCTCGCGGCTTTGGTCTGGCCGCTCTTCAAGACGCGCGCGCGCAAGCCCTGCTGGGCCTCACGGGCGAAGTGCTTCTCCAGGAAATGCGCCTGCTCACCTCCGACGGCCGCCAGTACGGCGGCGCCGACGCCTTCATCGAGATCTCCCGCCGCGTCTGGTGGGCTTGGCCGTTCTACGCAATTTCCTATGTGCCGGGGATGCGCTCGCTGATGCGTGCGGTTTATCGAAAAGTTGCCGCGCGCCGCTCCTGCGCTGCCGGCACCTGCCGTCGGCCCGCGACGCAGCGGGGAAGTGGTGCCCGGCTTTGAGGAGGTTTCATGCGTGGCTTGAGCGGTGCTCTGTTGATCGGAATCGGCCTTCTCCACACCCTTTTCGGATTGGTGGTGGGCAGGCATCGAGTGACGGCCATTGCCCGTGATGGCCTTTGGAATGCGGTTGGCTCCGATCTCGGGCGCAACTCCATCTTTTGGTTTCTCTTTACCGGATTCGTGCTGCTCATCCTTGGCCACCTCTGTCTGTGGGTCGAGCGGACGTCTCTGCGCCCGGTGTCCGCGCTGGTCGGCTGGGAACTGCTGGCCTTGGCGGCGCCGGGAATCGTGCTGATGCCCGCATCCGGCTTCTGGCTCGTTCTGAGTGTGGCCGTGCTGATTGTTTTCCGCGCTCATCGGTGGAAGGTGCTCGCAAGAGCAGCACCGGGGAGGTGAACAACCATGAAGAAAAGCATTCTCGTTTCTGTGCTGCTAGCCAGCCTGGCTGTGCCCTGCCTCGCTCAAACCAAGTCGGGCGACGACACCGAAGCGGAGATCCGTAGGCGACGTGTGGAGCGGAATTACCGATTCGCGATTGTTTCTGTCATCTTTTTCATTGGGGGGACCCCGGCCGGTGCCCAGGGCAAGCCCTCTTCGGACGAAATTCCCATTGAGCGCTGCGACGTCCTGCCGGTTGTCGCTGTCAAAATCGAAGGCGTCAACTACCGTTTCTTGGTGGACACTGCGGCAACGACAATCTTGAACATCAAGTCCTTTTCCAAGGGAAAGTCTAAATCCATCGAAGTCTCCTCTTGGACCGGCACATCGGCCACCAGCGCCCGCGAAGTTTCCCTGCCTGACCTCACGTTGGGCCGCTACACCTTGCGCGGCCTCAAGCTGCCTGCAGTGGACCTGAGCGCTATCGGCAAGGCGTGTGGCGGCAAAATTGACGGCATTCTAGGCATTGACCTGCTCGACCGCATGGGTGCAACCATCGACCTCGAGCGTCGTGTTGCCCGCCTCGGCCCGAGTCCCAACTCGCCAGATCGCAGCGCATCCTCGGCTCACGCAGAGATGATGACCGCCATGGAATCCTGTGTCACGGCATTCAATCGGGGAAACTCAGCGGAGCTCGAGAACTGTCTAGATACCGATATAGTTCTTTACACGCCGTGGGGCGAATTTCGCGGACGCGAACAGGTGATTGGCTACCTGCGCCAGCGCTACCTGACCGTCAAGCCGACCCCCAATTCTCCATGAAGATGCGTGACGTGCGCGTCATTGGAGATGCTCTCTTGCACGCCTACGACTTCGCCGCGCTCGCCGTCCCCAACACCTTTTGGTAGTACGCCTCATAAATGGGGATCACGTCGTTCGCACAATACTTCTTTTTCGCGTTGATGCGCGCCGCCTGTCCCATTGCGCGGCCGCGGTCGGGCAGAGAGAGGATCTGCAAAGCGAATTCGGCGGCGGCCTGCACGTCCCGAGCCGGCACCAGGTATCCGTCCACTCCGTGCTCGAGCACTTCCGGCAGCCCACCCGTGAAGCTCGCCACCACGGGCACCTCGCACGCCATTGCTTCAAGCGCCGCCAGCCCAAACGACTCGAGGTCTGACGGCAGCAGAAACAGGTCGGCCAGGCCCAGCAGCTCGAAAACTTTGTCCTGCTTGCCAAGGAAGTGGACGTCGCGCCCCAGGCACTTCTGCCGCACCAGCCATTCGGCTGCGCCACGGTCGGGCCCATCGCCGATCAGCACCAGCTTGGCGGGCATCTTCGCCCGCACCAGCGCGAAAATCTCCACCACATCGGTGATGCGCTTCACCGGCCGGAAGTTGGAGAGGTGCATCAGGATTGGCTCGCCCTTCGGCGCCCAGCGCTCGCGTTCGCTCTGGTTCGGGTTGCGGCAGTACAGGTCGCAGTTTACGAAGTTGGGGATCACCTCGATCGGGTTCCTCACGTCAAACTCATCCAGCGTCACCTGCCGCAGGTACTTTGAGATCGCCGTCACCCCGTCGGACTGCTCGATCGAGAATTTCGTGATTGGCAGGTAGCTGCGGTTGCTCCCGACCAGGGTGATGTCCGTCCCGTGCAGCGTGGTGATGAACGGCAGTTTCCGCGGCGCGGCCATTGCCCGCGCCAGTAGCGCGCTCACCGAGTGCGGGATGGCGTAGTGCACGTGCAGGAGGTCCAGGCTTGCTGATTCCGCCACGTCCAGCATTGCGACCGCCAGCGCCAGCGCGTAGGGCGGATGGTCGAAGAGCGGATAGCTGCTCACCTCGACTTCATGGAAGTGGATGCGCTCGCTCGTTGTCAGCCGGATGGGCGGCGCGTAGCTGATGAAGTGGATCTCGTGGCCCCGCGCGGCCAGCTCGATCCCCAGTTCAGTGGCCACCACTCCTGAGCCGCCGTACGTCGGATAGCAGGTAATCCCGATTTTCATGGCCAATGGTCGGCCGGTGTTCGGCCGGTTTCAACTCCGCAGCGTGCAGGCCACACTCTAGCAGCCGTCCACATCCTCACGCAAACTCCCTTGCGCCTCCGTGGGCCTGGTGCTAGATTCGCCTGCTTCCGCAACATCAATTAGATGTCAGGGGAGGTTGTTCTGGCACGTCTGTCCGGCAAGATCGCGTTGATTACCGGAGGGGGGACAGGCATTGGCCGCGCCATCGCCATTGAATTTGCCAGCGAAGGTGCGCGCGTAGCCGTCGCCGGCCGCCGCAAGGAATTGCTCTCGGCCCTCGCTGCGGAAATCTACACTAGCGGCGGCGAAGCCCTGGCTGTCTCCTGCGACGTCACTCGCGCTGACGAAGTCGAGCGCGCGATGGATCTCACCGTCGCGCGCTTCAGCCGCATCGACATCGTCGTCAACAGCGCCGGTGCTCTCCTGCCCGGTGCGGCCGACGAAACCTCGGAAGCGCATTTCGACCATATAATTGCCGTCAATCTGAAAGGCACGTTCCTCGTTTGCCGCGCGGCGCTGGCCCGCCTGCGCAAGTCCGGCGGCGGCAGTATCATCAATATCGGTTCCGTGTTGAGCCTGGTGGGAATGCAGAAGCGCGTGGCCTATGCCGCAGCCAAAGGCGGCGTCCTCCAGATGACTCGCGCCATGGCGCTCGACCACGCCAGGGAAAACATCCGCGTCAACTGCATCTGCCCGGCCATTGTGGATACGCCCTTGATTGACGAGCTGGCCTCGCGTCATCCCGACCCGCAAGCCTTTCGTCGGATGCGCGCCGAGCAGATTCCGATGGGCCGCCTCGGCACACCGGAGGACGTCGCGCACCTGGCGGTCTTCCTGGCCTCGGGCGAATCCTCCTGGCTGACGGGCGCAGCGCTGCCGCTCGATGGCGGCCTGACGGCGTATTGATGAGCAGGATTGAAGTTTCTTCGGAAAGGTCTTTCGATGCCCTCACATCTGATCGAGCGCGCGCGCATAGCTGAGCGGGAGCTGGCCCGCCGCCTTCGCGAAAGCAACGCCGGCCGTCTGTTTGGGTTTGAGCTGGAGGCGGCGGAAACCGGACGCGCCGTATTGCGGATGCGCGTCCGCCCGCGCCACAAGCAAGTGCATGGCGTAGTTCATGGTGGGATTCTGGCGGCGCTGGCGGATACGGCCGGCGGCCTGGCCAGTTACATGGTGGTTCCGCGCGGGACGCGGATTGCCACCGTGGAGATGAAGATCAATTACCTCGAGCCAGTGGACCGCGGCACTGTGGTGGCCGAAGCCCGCGTCCTCCGCCGCGGCCGGAACTTTATAGTCGTAGATTGTGACGTGCACGATGGAGAGGGACGCTTGGCGGCCAAGGCCCTGATGACCTTTTCCATCGGCGCAATCGAACGCCCGCCCCGCTCTTGAAGCGGGCCACTCGTCCCAAGCAAAGTCTGGGAATCCCCGCCCACGCCACTCCCGTTCCTTGCGCCTGCAGGGGGTTGACTCTCAACTCTTAACTCTGGACTCTCGACTCTGGACTCTCGACTCTCGACTCTTCCTACTGCCCGTCCACGCCGCCCTGGGCGTGCTCTTCGCCTTCCTTGTGCACGTACTTGATCATGTGTTTGTAGATGAGCAGATTGGGGCTGCCGGACCGCGTCAGCTTGATGCAGTCGCGGTCGTACCACTCGATCACTCCGTGCAGCACCTCGCCGTCGGTCAGCGTCACGGCCACCGACGTCCGCGCCTGCATTTGCTTCACCCAGTAGAAATTTTCAGCATGGGTCTGCTCAGGCGGGGCCGGCTTTTTGTGCGGCTGAGGCCCGCCAAGTGGCGGCCGGTTTCCGAACTGTTCTTTGACTTCAGTCAGCGTGGGACGGAACAACTTGCGGTTCACCATAAGGACTCCTTCCAGGTGTAGCTCCCCCTAATAAAAAGGCCGGCTTTGGCAAATGTGATGCGCAAGACATCGCGCAGGATTCATCCCCGGTTGGCGCGGTCCGTTTCACCGCCCGGCGGTCTACCCAGGGAGACTGCCAGCGCATCCAGGCCGAGTGTCCGGTTGATGTTGCGTCGCATCCGGCCATGGAGTTGATCCAGGCCTTCGACACCTTGCGTGAGCCAGTCCAGGTTCACCTTGCTGCTGAGGGCCTCCAGATCGTGTCGCAGGGCTGGGTTCCGCAGGACACTGTTCGTTCGGCCGCAGAACAACTCGAGCAGGTCGGTCATCAGACTATAGAACAATTCTAGAGTTTTTTCAAAGGGCTGTTTTTCGCTTTTGGCCAGTTCCGAGGTCTCGGCAAAGAGCCGCGCATAGGACCGTCCCCCCGCCGCCCTCTCGATAACGCCTAATACGGAGCGCCGCAGCTGGATGGATTCATTGGCGTCCACCTCCAGGGCCACGCCCGGGCATCCTTCCGCCAACTGGGCGGCCAGCTTGCGGTCGGCAGCCTTCCAGTCGGTGCGCGCCTTCAGGAACTCCTCCACCTGCGCGTCGGGCACGGGCGCAAAGGAGAATTGCAGGCAGCGCGAGCGGATCGTATCCCGGAGCAGGTTGGGGTTTGGCGCCAGCAGGATCAGCGTGGCGGTCTCCGGCGGCTCCTCCAAGATCTTCAGGAAGATACCCACCAGGTCCACCCGCATCGTTTCAGCGCCGTCCAGGATGAAGACCCGCCGCCGCACCAGCGGCCTGAAGTTCGCTGCTCGTTGGACGGCCCTCAACTGCCCCATGCGCAGCACCGGCCGCACCACCGGTGTCCGCAGCCGCACCGGGTCCGGCACAATCGCCCAGACGTCCGGGTGCGCCTGCAAAATCAGCGGCATGCGCTCGACCATCGCCGCATCCGCGCTTTCTCCGCGTTCGGCCAGGCCCTGGTCAATTAAAGGCTTGGGATCGGCCAGCCGGGCGATCTGTTGGCAGGTATTGCACTCTCCGCAGAAGTCGTCCGCGAGCCGCTCGCAGTTGGCCGCCTGTGCAAAGCGCAGCGCCAGGGTGTACTTGCCCACGCCGCGCGGCCCGGTGAACAGCATGGCGTGCGGCACGCGCCCGCTGGCCAACATTCGGCGCAGCGCCGTGACAATCTTTTCGTTTCCGACGAATGTTTTGAAGCCCATTTGATTTGGGATTGTCGAATCCAGATCAGCACGTCCCGGCAGCTTGAGTTCTGACCTACTTCTTCCGCCTAAACATAGAGACAAGAGCGACTATGAGGCCTGCAACGGCGGACAAATAGTTGTAAGGGGTCGGGAGGTTATAGAAAAGGATGAGGAGGCCGGCTGCTACTACCGCGCCCAAAGCGGCCATAATCACTAGGTCCGTTATCTTTTGGGTTACGAGCGTCACAGTCTCCAGATTTTGCATACCGGTTTTAATCTGGCTCAGGGCTGCACCCAAACCGTCAACTTTATCGCTCATTGACAGAAAGTCATAGGTAAGGCGAGCCGGAACACGCAGCATCTGCTGGGGATGTGTAATTTCCAGCCCATTATTATAAAGTGTTTCGGCAGGCTTGCCAAGAGTCACAAACTCGCATGTGACAAGTGGCGTCCCGTAGACTAACTCGGCGGGTGAGTCAGAAATGTTTGCTAGCGGGAAGAACAAAAACCCGTTATAGCCGGGGTCTATAACGCCGCCCGAACAAAACAGCCCTTGAAGTTGATGAAAAGAACGCAATGAGAGACGACCTTTCATGTCCGCCGGTAGCTTGACCTTCTCCATGCTAGAAACAATACAAGAGTGGCCCGGCTGCAGTTGGTAAGAGCGCTGAATATTGAGTGATATCCCGCGTACACCCACCGGATCCGGCTCCGCGATGATAACTGTATCTCCGACTCTGATATCGTAGGACGCTCCCTTTAATCCTTTCGGATCAAACCCAATGATCAGACCCTTCTCCGCAGCCATCCTGATTTCCGTATCTACAAGAGTGTGATCCACGAAGTTGAACCTCCTAGCTGGGCAGCTCACTCTCTACATTTTCGATTAGGTCGAGCTGTCCACTGTTTTCACCGAATGAAGTACTATATAGTTTTCGAACTATGGGCACAATATTTTTATGTACCACCTCGATAAGAGAATTTCCGTCAACTATAAAGATCTTCTGACCCTCTGTTTGAAGCTTTCGGATGCACTGTAAGTAGTTGTTTCTTACTTTTGACAATTTTTCAGATTCTTCAAATAATTCGACATGCCACCGTTGTGCATCCATTCGCTTTTTCGCAATCTCAACAGGAACGTCTAGAAAGATTGTCAGATCAGGTGATAGAGCTCGCGAATTAATCTGCCGTACCCACTCTAGCTCCAATTCCACCGTTTGATAAGCAAAGCTCGAAAGCCAATATCGATCCGCAATTACGCTGATGCCTTTGTCAAGCTTTGGCTGAATGTCTGTGATTACATGGTCCATCCGGTCCGCCGCAAAGAGAAGAGCCATGGTGGCTGCATCCAGACTTGAAAGGTCTTGGTCTGAAGTATTAATGCGATTGCGAGGTGAGAGCAAGCGCTTTGATAGAGCCAGTCGAATAATAGCCCCAGCTGGGCCATCTGTCGGCTCCTTGGTTAGATAAGCAAGCCTATTCTGTTTGTCAAACCAACCCTTAAGTCGCTCGGCCTGCGTCGTCAGTCCCGATCCATCGATTCCTTCAAATGATATAAACTTTCCGATTGCCATCAATCACCCCGATTGCGTTTGACTTGAAACTGCATTCAGTTGCAAAGACCGGATGCCATCGCACGCTACTCCCAAGCGCTGCCGACCGTCAAGTACTAGGCTTGCAGCACGGCCCCTTAAACTCCCAATAGGGATCTCGGGCGGAGCAAAGATCACTCTGATTCAATTGAAATCATGCCACAGAACCGCATCAAAGTGGGACTCCCAGTGCAAGAAAACTAAGTCTTGGTGGTTGCGCTACAATCCTGTCGTGCCCTCATTGCCAGGCAATGTGGCCCCAAATCTCTCGCGCGTTCGCGAACGCATCGCTCGCGCCACCGCTCGCTCTGGGCGTAGGCCGGAGGAAATCACCCTCGTCGCCATCTCGAAGACGTTCCCCGTCGAAACGATACGCGAAGCCTACGCTGCTGGAGTTCGCCACTTCGGCGAAAACCGCGTTCAGGAGTGGGAGACCAAGCAGCGTCAGCTTGCTGACCTCGACGCCACCTGGCATCTGGTCGGCCATTTGCAAAGCAACAAAGCCGCTCGCGCCGCCCGCTTCTTCCACTCCGTCGATTCCGTGGACAGCCTGGCCCTCGCCCAGCGCCTCGACCGCGCCATGAGCGAGCTGTCACCTGGTTTCGTTCCTGTTGTAGGGGCACGCCATGGCGTGCCCGTGCCGACTGTAGGGGCGCAGCATGCTGCTCCCCTACAAATCTTGATCGAGGTCCGCCTCGACCCTGCCGCCACCAAGTCGGGCGTCCTCGAATCCGATCTCTCGGCGCTGGCCGAGGCCGTCCTCGCCCTGCCGCATCTCGATCTGCGCGGCCTGATGGGCATTCCACCCTTCTTCGATAACCCCGAGCACGTTCGTCCTTACTTCCGCCGCTTACGTGAATTGCGCGACGCCCTTCAGGAGAAGCTGCGCTGTGCCTTGCCCGTGCTTTCCACGGGCATGTCCCACGACTTCGAAGTTGCCATTGAAGAAGGCGCCACCCAAATCCGCCTCGGCACCGCCCTCTTTGGCGCGCGGCCGGTTAAATGACCACAATCGCCCATGTTTGAAATCACTGAATCAGCCGGTGCCGTCATCTTTGCCGTGCGCGTGCAGCCGCGCGCCAGCCGTGACGCCATTGAAGGCGAATGGCAGGGCGCGCTCAAAGTCCGCCTGACCGCCCCGCCCGTGGACGACAAGGCCAATGACGCTTTGCGCCGTCTTCTCGCCGCACGTTTGAACATCCCTCTCTCGGCTGTTAGAATCCTTTCCGGCAAGCGCAGCCGCACCAAGCGCGTCGAAATCCGCGGGGTCACCGCTGCGCAAATCCGGGCCTTGGCCTCTGGCGGCTGATAGCCTTCAGGTGCTCCTTGAAAGCTGACAACTGATAACTTTCTCATGCCCAACATCCAAGCTATCCAGCAAGCTCTTCGTGAAGCCAAACTGGAAGGCTGGCTTTTCTACGACTTCCGCCACCGCGACCCCATCGCCCATCGCATCCTCGGCCTGTCGATGGAGAGCATGGCCACGCGCCGCTGGTTCTATCTGATCCCGGCCAAGGGCGAGCCGCGCAAGCTCGTCCACCGCATCGAAGCCGCCATGCTCGATTCGCTTCCGGGCAGCAAGCTGATCTATGCCGGCCAGGACGAGCTCCGCAAAAACCTGCCCAGGCTGCTGGCCCGCAGGAAGAAAGTGGCCATGCAGTATTCGCCGAAGAACGCCATCCCTTATGTGTCTATGGTTGATGCCGGCACCGTTGAGTTGGTACGCAGCCACGGACACAAAGTCGTCAGCTCGGCCGATCTCGTGCAAGTTTTCGAGGCGTGCTGGACGCCCGCTCAATACCAGTCGCACGTCGAAGCCGGCCGCGTCATTGACCGCGTTCGCGAGGGAGCATTCCTCAAGGCCGCCCAGCACGTTCGCTCCGGCACGGCCCTCAGCGAGTACGATCTCCAGCAATGGGTGCTCGAGCAGTTTCAGCGCAACGGAATCGTCACCGACGAGCCGCCCATCGTGGCCGTCGGGCCTCACGCCGGCGACCCCCATTACGAGCCCAAAGCCGACGGCTCCTCGCCCATCCGCGAAGACGACCTGCTCCTGCTCGACATGTGGGGCAAGCGCAACGCTCCCGGCAGCGTCTATTACGACATCACCTGGATGGGTTACCTCGGCGCTGCTGTCCCTGACAAATTCGCCAAAGTCTTTCGCGTCGTCCGCGACGCCCGCGACCGCGCCATCGCTTTCGTCTGCGAAAATGTCGCCGCCGGCCGATCCATCCAGGGCTGGCAGGTGGACCGCGCCTGCCGCGAAGTCGTTCGCAAGGCCGGCTATGCGAAACACTTTGTCCACCGCACCGGCCACAGCATCGGCGAAGACGTTCACGGCAATGGCGCCAACATGGACGGCCTCGAAACGCAGGACGTCCGCCGCATCATTCCGAGCACGTGTTTTTCCATCGAGCCGGGCATCTATCTGCCCGAGTTCGGCGTCCGCAGCGAAGTCAACGTCTACGTGGACTCCCGTGAAGCCCGCGTCACGGGCGCCATCCAGACAGAAATTGCTCCACTGCTGGCCTGAAATGGAAGAACCTGCCGCCATTCCCGCCGAGCAACCCACCCCTACAGGCAAGAATCCAGCCGTGGCCACGGCCGTGACGATCGCCGGTTGGCTAGTGCCAGGCTTGGGGCATTTGCTTCTCGGGAAATGGGGCCGGGCACTGGCCTATTTCCTGGCTGTCGGGACGCTGGCCATAGCCGGCGTCGCACTGCGCGGCAACATTTACTCCCCTGTGGGCGGCGACGCCTTTGACCGGCTCGGATTTCTCGCCGACCTCGGGGCCGGCGTCTTCTATTTCATCGCTCGTGCGGTGGCCGACGGGACGGCCGACGTCTCCCGCGCTGCGGGCGATTATGGCACGCGCTTTTTTGCCACCGCCGGTGTCCTCAATCTGCTCTGCACGCTCGATGCCCGCGAAATCGCGCGCGGAAGGAAAAGCTAGGGCGCGATGCCGATCAACCTGAGCCACTTCCAGGCCCTGCTCCTCTTTGCCCTGGTCATTGCGCTGGCCTTCGCGTTTCTCACCAAGCGCCGCGTCGGCGAGCGCTTCCGGTACACGGTGTGGGCCTTCCTCATGTTTCTGCTTGTTGCCGTGGCACTTGGCTGGGCCATGTATCCGCTCTCCCGCTGAACTGCGCACAGGGGACGACCGATCGGTTTGACACCTTTTTCTGTCGAGTGCTAAATTGTTTCTACCTCGAGCCGAGGTAGCTCAGCTGGTAGAGCAGACGATTCGTAATCGTCAGGTCGCCGGTTCAATTCCGGCCCTCGGCTCCAACGATTCCTCATCACCTTTGACATCAATCAGTTGGCCTTCCAGTTTTCTGTAGCCGCAGAAAACTTGGGAACATTTGGGAACAAAATCTCGGCAACTTTGTCCACAGCGCGCTTCTGTGATTCAGGGATTGCGTGCGCGTAGATCATCGTCGTTCCGAGATCTGAGTGGCCCAAGATGGCTTGGGCAGTTCGGAGTGATTCCCCTACTTCGCCGAGCATCGTTGCGTGGGTGTGTCGGAAGCTGTGCCAGGAAATCAGTGGCAGCTCCAGATTTACGCACGCCGGTCGCAGTACGCGGCGGAGCAGGTTCTTGGGGTTGAGTGGAGTTTGCGTGCGGGTGGCGAAGACGAGATCTTCTGGTCCCGTCTGCCGGCACTGCATGCGTTGAGACTCAAGGGCCTGGCGGAGCGGTTCGCTGATCGGAACGTCCCGCTTGCTACTCCGGGTCTTCGGCGAGCCGAACCGCCCCTCAGACATGCTCTCGCGGATCTGGATGATTCCGCGAAGCAGGTCGAGGTGCTTCCACCGCAGCGCGAGAATCTCGCCAATCCGCATTCCCGTCAGGACTGCAACCAGAACGAGTGTGTGGCACGGCTCGGAAAGGGAAGGGAGCAATCGCAGTACCTCGGGCGGAGCAAGGTAGAGCCTCTCCGTCTTCGGCGCACGATCACCGAGGCGAATGCCACGCGCCGGATTTTGCTCGAGGAGATTCCATTCGACCGCGGCCTGCAGAACCTTACTCAGCGTGGTCCTGATCCCGTGAACACTGGAACCCGACAAGCCTTGTCTCCGCTTCTCGGACAGGAAGCACTGCACATCAATGCGCGTGATGTCGCAGAGACGCTTCGAGCCGAGGGCAGGGAGGAGATGGCATCGGAGTTGGATGCCGTAGTAGCGGGCAGAGCCCGCCTTGAGGGTCGGCAACATCGCTGGTTCCCAATGCTCACGCACAAACTGCTCGAACAGGAGCGTGGATTGTGGACGTTGCCGGCCTTGGTTGATGGGCCGTAATCGAGATTCGAGAAGTTTCTGGGCTTCGCGTCGGCTGCAGATCTCACTCACCGGGCCGAGCACTTCCGAGCGAAGCGACCTGCTCAGCGTGCCGTCCGGTGAGATCACGTCTTCCCTCCAGCGCGCAACCCAGACCTTTCGACGTTTACCACTTCGCACCCGCAGACAACCCGTCTGATATCGGCGGCGAATAACGGACTCCTTTCCGTTGGTTCGCGCGCCTTCTCTCGCCTCGGCTGTCAGTGTACTCTCTTGGTCACGCATTTGATCGAGTTCCGATTCTCTGTCGTTCGATCCACGCGAGCACGTCCGCCTCGCGGAAGCGCCAGTACTTGCCGAGGCGGAAGCCTGGGATGCGATCGGCCGCGCGGCGTCGAGTCCGTTCGTACACCCAGGAGGGGTGCAGGTGCAGGATTTCAGCCACTTCCTCGACGGTGAGAAGCGCATCCTCCCTGCGATTCACTGTTCTTCCGCTGCTCTCAGCGAATGATTTGCCGCGCTCGGCGACTCCGAGTTTTCCTGCCATTGCCATACTCTCCGCTGGCCGCTGGTAGGCGGCCTAGAAGCCCTCAAACGCCCTCAAACGCCAAAATGCCAAAACTGCGATTGGCGTGCATTTTGGAGGCACAGCTCAAAAAGGTGGCCCCGTATGCCTAGTTCCCGAAAACGTAGCCCGAAAACCCACGCCAAAGTGGCCTTTTTGGGGCTCAAAAACGCCGGTTAGACCACTTCGACTGCCCCATTGCGGCGGGCCTGCTGCCAACAGGCGTCTGAGCACCACCGCGACCCCTCCCGCAGGTGGGCCAGGCTGGCCGGCTGTCCGCCCTGGCCATGCTTGCATTCTGGGTTCCGGCACAGCCGCAAAGCCGCCAGCAGAGCCTCGCGGTCAAAACACTCGAACAGGTGTGCGCGGATGGCCGAGTCGCTGTACCCATAGAACTCGCCGCGCGCCCTCGACTCCGCAACCTCCCTTTCAACCGAGACCGGGCCTTCTCGGAATCCGGGTGCCTCCTCGCCCCAGCAAACCACGTGGCCCGTGTCACTCGAGCCGGAAAACTCGATGCGCACGTTCGGGAATCCGGCCTTGCCCGCGAGCTTCCCAGCCGCCGCTTCCACGTCCTGTCCGGAGCGGAGCGAGACAAAGCCGCCGCGTCGTCTGCCGCCGATGGGGACGGCGAGCACCCAGCCGTTTCGGTCGCGGACGGGGATGGAGAACTCCAGCAGCCACAGGTCGCGCAGTCGCGCCGCATACTCGTGCTTGTCCCGCGCCAGGTGCGACGCCTTCCTGCGCCGCTGCATCCGGCGAATGGCTTCGATGCGCGGAACTTTTTCAGCCACCCGGATGAATTCGATCACCCTCTCTTCATCTTCGCTCCAGCCTGGGGTTTGCTCCAGATCACTCACGGCATCTTCTTTCTCCAGCGTCAGTGTCATGCTTCCTCATCCCCGCTCCGGGCCTGCCTTCCGCGTACTTCCTGCGCCGAAACTGATTTCCGGCCAATTCAAAGCCCCTCGCCTCTTGCCCTCTCTTGGAACTCAAAGCGAAACTCAATCTCGCCCAGACGAACCAACAGCGTCACCGGATGCCTGCGGGCGGCGTTTGAGGCTTTGAAGCCCAAGTGGTACCGGACGCCGTAGCCAGGCTGGAGATCCACGTTGCGGAACGGGTACTCCTCCGGCGCCTCACCGCTGAACCGAAAGAGCCGTCGGCTGTAGCAGTCCAGTAGAAAGACCCTTTCCTGACGGAGCGGCACAGGTTGCTCCGCGCCGTTCCATACCGTCAGCACGAGCCCGAAAAAGTCTCCGCTCAGGAGCAAGGCAGCCTGCACCGTCACGCCAGCTTTCATCTCCGCGACCCAGGGGTTCTTTGTCTCTTTGTCGAAAGTGACGGTTTGCTCGTTGGTGGCGAGCGGCTGCCGTCCCCTCTGCCTGACAAACCGTTTCCCGTTCCAGAGAACGATCCTCCGCCAGACCTTCACCGCGCTTTGCAGGACGGTCACTCAATCCCCTCGCCGTTCATTCGCTCATCGTGGGATGGCGCCGGCGAAGAAGTTTCCTCCCCCGCCGACATGGTTCTTGGAACGGCGCTCACTGGCGCACTCTCCGCTGCCTGCGTCGATGGCCCTGGTCCTCGTCCACTCCAACCGAGTCCGCCTCGCTCGGCGGCGGATCTTCAAACCGCTCGTCCTCCGACCTTGCCGCTCAACCACTTGCAGAAGCAGCCGCAAGGAGGTTTTTGGAACGCTGGCGTTCACGTTCACGCTCCAACGTTTTTCCCAAGTCCGATTCGGCAAAGCGCCGCTGCTCAGTTTCGAGGTCGATTCCTTGCGCCGCGCAGTGTTCCCGAAATCTGCGCTTGTCCTCAGCCCTCTTCCGCTCCCACTCTTCGTCGCTCAGTTCCACGGCTGGCGTCTCCGGTTTCTTCGGCTCGGCGCGCGGCGGTACCGCGGGCTGTGCGGAGACGGTCGGAACGGATGGCGGCAATTGCTTCGGCTGTGGAGCGTCGAATGATTCTCCGCGCTGAATCCTATCGAGCAGCTTGCGCGATTCTGCGCTGGAAAGCAGATGCACTCCCTCTCCGGTTTTCCGCTGCTGCGCTAGGGACTCGCAGAATCTTTTTTTGGCCCAAATCAAATCTTCCGTGGAGCACGATTCGAGAAATCGCAGACCGCCAGCCGCACGCGCAGCAAACTCCACGCTCGCTTCCAGGTTTGGAGCGTTGCGCGCCAGTCCGCCCGGAAAGTCGGGATAGACGTAGCGGCCGACGTAATCGAGAAGTTCCTGCCACTTGGTTTCCTCTTCCAATCCTCGGGCTGCGGCGTCAACGGTTTCGAACTGCGCGCGAATGTGCGGTGGCTTCGGGAAGAATGCGCACGTCTGCCCCGCCTTCCGGCACGCGGCGTCGAGTTGGTCCGGCGCCAGATCGCCAAGAGCCTCCGCGTACAAGGCGTAATCCTCCTCGGCGAGTTGGATTGGCTCACGCAGTCCGATCGAGTAGACACGGACCCATTTACGAAGCCACTCTGCTAACACGGCTGAGAAAGCTATCAGCCGCTGCGTCCGACTGTGCATTGGTAACAGCGCGCTTGTCGGCACCGTTGCCTCCTTTCGCGCCATTCGACGGCGCAGGAATCTTCGAGAACCAGTTGTGCAGGAATCTGCTGGCGTGCTTGGGCCGGCGATCTGGATTGGCCTCAAGCCAAGAGTCGGCCTTGCGGAACTCCACCTGTCGGTCCGCCCAAGGGAACGCCTCGCCGAGGAGCTGATCTTGCTGGCCGGAAACTCTCAGGTGCAGGCCGGTGAAGGCGAAGGGCGAAGGACGGGGTTTGTCCTGAGCCGCGGGCGCACCGCTTTCTGGTGCGCCTTCTTTACCCCTTTCCCTTTCCAATTCCAATTCCAATTCCAATTCCAATTCCTGTCCCGGCCCAGGGGGATGCACATCCCCCTTGAGGGGGATTCGACTCCCGCACATGGGGGATGCGGCGTTCTGGAAGCGTTGCATGTAGGCTTTGAGTTGGTCCGTGGGAACATCCGGGGCGAATCGTTTGAAACGGGATCGGTGCGAAGGCTTCGGGAGTCTCCCTGGCCGGTCGCTGTTCGTCCAGTGCCCGTACTTCTTTCCGCCATTTTCCCAAGTGAAAAGAAGCCCACGGTCGGCGTACTCCTCAAAAACCTGCTCAAGACGTTCGAGCGAGAGGTTTTTGCGGTTGGCTCCGACACGCCCCCAGATAACGCGGAGGTTCGTCAGCTCGAATGAGCCGTATGCGTCTGCCAGGCCATGAAGCCAGGCGTATTCCGCTTGCGCCCATTCTGCGCAGGCCGCAATCTTGTCACTCGACCACATGGCGTCAAAATCTAAGACGCGCGCTGGCATTAGACCGCCTCCGCGAACAACGACGACTGAACCGAGCGATGCGGGCGGGAAGAGGAAGGCAGGGGAGCGGGGCGCTCATTCTCGCGGACCAAGACGAAGCGGAACACGCTTTCCGAAACGCGCACCGTGCGGATTGCGTAACCCTGCTTCTTCAACTCCCACAGGCGGGCGCCGTAACGAAAGCCAATGGAGTTGAGTTCGCGGTTCGTCGCGCCTGTCGGTCCGCGCTCGCGGAGCAAAGCGAGAATGCGGGCACGCTGCGCCGTCGATTTCTTCGGAACGACGCTCACGGCCACACCTCTGCGCGGGAAGATGGCTTAGAACGGGGCCGCTGTGGGGATGACTCGGTTGCTATCTGCGAAGAACTCTGGCAGCACCAACAGCGACGGGCGAAGCGGCCACCGTTGCGGCCGACGATCTCGAACCCTGTCCCACCACACCTACGACAGGATTGCGCTGCGACCGAGGCTGTGCTAGAAACACTCAACCGAACCCTCAGCTAATTCCAAGCCCCGAGCGCGCCGCGAACGCGCCGGGGTCTTTCCGGCCGGCAAACACCGGCACTCCCAATCTACAGCGGGCGCAAGGGGTAGATTGCGGCGCGATCTACACTTCTTGTTGGACGGGTTTGTAAGTCTCGGTAGATGAAGCTATTACGAGGAACGAACACCGAAAACGTCCGCTAGGACCTACCTGAACCTAGCGGATGGAATTTGGCTCTGTGTGCCGCCACGTAGCGCCTCACGCGCTCGACGTCCGAGTTGATCCAAACCCGCGATGAAGGCCCTGCGCCGCTTGTCTTTGGAGGGCCCGGCACGGCCCCAACACGTACCCATCGCTGGAGCGTGGTCCGATGAACTCGAAGCTCCTCGGCTGCCTCTCGCGTCGTGTACGTCCGCAAATCCTCGGCAGCGTAGCCCTTCACGACCGTGCCACTCTCCCATAGATTGCGAGGCCGGGCACCGCAGAACGAGAGCAAGCTGGCCAGCTCCCTTTGATTGATGCTCCTCAGAGCTGGCCTGGTTCTGAGCTTCTCGACGAGCTCCCGGCTGGAAATTCGCGGCCTGCCAGACAGAGCACTTCTGGTCGAGAACAGCACCAGGCGGCCACGCCTATCGGGGCCACCCTCCTCGCCGCGCTCTCTGTTGCTCACGGACTGTCTGACCAATTCCGGCGAGACCTTGTACTCGGCACCGAGAAACTTGTACGCCAACTCCGAAGCAATCCAACTGGCCGCCTGCAAGGCTTGAAAGTCAGTCTCGTTCGCGTACCATGGGAGAAACTCCCGCGCCCAGAACAGCAGCAGCCGGATCTTCCCGCGGCGAGCTCCGTGACACAGAAACTCACCTACGCGCTCAGCATCGCAGCCGGCCGTGTTCTGCAGCGAGGTGCGAAGGAGCTGTAGTTCAACCAGCAGCGGTGGATACTTCATCCTGACGTCTGCCCGCTCACTCTGCAAAAGCCCGCGACCGCTCCTCAAGCGACCGTAGAGTTTCTTCACGCGGCCAGCAGTGTCTGGAGAAAGAAGCGCGTCGACCTTCAGAAGCGGACGCCCAACTCGTTCCTCCCCCAATTTCATTTGGCTCGCAAGCTCCCGACGTGTGAGAGAGAAATCGCTCATCATGTTCAGCAGGAGCTTCGCGGTCGCAGGTTCGCCACGCCAGAAGGCAACCGGCTTCTTGCTACCCACGGGGAATCCCATGCGCTTCAGGCGAGCCTCTACACTCCCCCGGCTCTTCAGCCCGACGCTTTGACAGATCTCCATGGTGGTCATTCCCTCCAGTCGACAACTGGCAATCTTCCAATCACCTACCTTCTGCAGGTCAAGACTGGGCCGACGCATGTGCGCGCGCTTGAGGCTGTACTCGCGTGGAATCTTCCATCGGGAGGCCAACCTCGCTTGCGTGACTTTCGCCATCGCCGGCCGAATTAGAGCTAGGTGTCGGAACGCTCGGCGTGTCTTCTTCTTCGCTGCCAGATGTTTGTGCAGGCTCGGTGCGATTAGACCGCGCCGGTGGCGCCTGTACCCGTACTTCGTCTTGTACCCCGCCACGCTCAGATTGTGCTCACGTCGCAGGTGCGTGCCGAGCTGGCGCAGGCCAGCGCGACCGCACTCCAGACACACCACGTCGTCCTGCTCAACGCGGATCGCATCCAGGATTTCCTGCCGAAGTCGTCCCAGCTCCTCCGCTGAAACGTATTGAGTGCCTGGGCGACTGGTCTTCGCTGACTCCACTCTCGTAGGCTCGGTCCACTGATTCACTGGTGTTCCCCCGCCCCGGTGCCAGCCGGGGCGTCTCTCTTTTCTCTTGACAGCATACACATATACGTGTATAAAGGCAACCATGAAGCGCACGAACATCAATGTGCGGGAGGATCAGCACAAGAAGCTCCGCGCGCTGTCAGAGAAGACGGGAGCGACGGTGAGCGCACTGATTCGGAAAGCGATTGATGCGTACCTGAAGAAGAGCAAGTAAAAAAGCGGGACGCGCCGGTGCTATCAACACCGACACGCCCCTGACCACCATCACCTACAAGGAGGCAACGATGGCTATACAGAAAGTACCTTCCTTTCCGGCCTCTGGACAAGTCCCCATTCGGTCCCATGCAAAGTCCAATCGCGCTCTTGCCGACAGGTTCGAACTCTGGCTCGTAACGCAGAACCGCTCAACAAACACACGACGCGCTTATAAGAAGGCGGTCGCCTCGTTCTCCACATTCCTCCGTTCCACAAGTTTTCTCAGCGTCGAGCACCCCGACGTGAGGGCCTTCCTCGCTCACCTAGCCTCTCGCGGTTGCTCACCGCAGACCCTTGCCAGAGAACTCTACGCACTTCGCAGCTTCTATGACTTCCTTGCGCTCGGCGGCCTGGTCAACTCCTGTCCGCCGCGATTTCTGCAAACCAGGAAGCTTCCCACGCGGCTCCCGCGTGTTCTGACCGTTGAGCAGGTGGACAGTCTCATAACCGCCGCACGCACTCCCCGCGACCGCGCTGTGCTGGAGATCTTCTACGCGACTGGCTGCCGACTTTCGGAGGTCGTCGGAATCAAGCTTGAGGACGTGGATTTCAGCAGCCGCACGATCCGCGTTCTGGGTAAAGGCAACCGAGAGAGATTCGTGCTCTTCGGGCGGTCCGCCGCCCGAGCTCTCAGAAAATACTTGGGAGACCGTCAGGAAGGATATTTGTTCCTGCCAGAATGCGACCCCTCGCATGACAAGCCACTTGCCGGACGGACTCTTTCTCGCGTCGTGCAACAGACCGCGCGGCGTGCTGGCCTCAAGGGCGTCCACCCTCACGTGCTTCGCCACAGTTTTGCCTCACACCTACTGGCCAGCGGTGCGGACTTGCGGTGCATTCAAGAACTACTCGGCCACGTCTCCATCTCGACCACGCAGATTTATACGCACGTCACGCCTCAACACCTGGCTCAAACCATCGAGCGGTACCACCCGCGAGGGTGAAAAGGAGGAAGACCATGCCCCGAAGCAAGAGCATTGAGATCATTCGGCCACGACCTGAGATCGTGCCTGTCACTCAACCCCCGTCCGCCGCATTGCTGGAGCGCCTGGTAGAGCAGACGGTCACGGAACTCGCGGCACGGCAAGCTGATTGGCTACTTGAACCGTGGTTCCGACCGCGGCCCGTTGCCGATGCGATACGCCGGCTGCAAAGCGTCTCGGAGATGAGGAAGTTCTCGATTTTCTACGAAAAGCATGGCTGCATCCGCTGCAAAACGAAGCGAAGGAATCACGCTGGAAACGGCTTTTGCCACAACTGCCGAAGTTGGTTGCAGAAAAACCTCAAGGAGTGTCTCACACAGGATTGCGGCGAGCCTGACACTGACGCCGCAACAGCCAATCTGACAAGCCGAATCCGCAACGCCAAGCGCCTGCTCGGGACAGGAGGTCAGCGATGAGAGCCGCCATCTATGCGCGAGTGTCTACTGCGAACAACGGCCAAGACCCGACGATGCAGACGCGGGAACTCCAGGAGTACTGCCAGCGCCGGGGCTGGCAGGTTGCCGGCGAGTACGTTGACGTTGGGATCTCCGGCACAAAAGAGAAACGCCCAGAGCTAGACCGCTTGCTGACAGACGCCCACCGGCGCCGCTTTGATGCCGTGGTGGTCTGGAAGTTCGACCGCTTCGCCCGCTCGGTGTCGCATTTGCTCCGGGCACTGGAAACTTTCAAGGCGCTGGGCATCGAGTTCGTTTCGCTTTCAGAACAGGTGGACACCTCAACGCCCACGGGCAAGATGGTGTTCACCGTCCTGGGAGCGGTAGCCGAACTTGAGCGCGCCCTGATTGTCGAGCGCGTGAAGGCTGGCCTCCGCAACGCCCGGGCGAAGGGCAAGCGGCTCGGCCGGCCGCGCAAAGTCGTGGACGCCACCAGAATTGCCGCGCTGCGTGCGCAGGGGCTTTCCTGGGCGAAGATCGCCGAACGGTTGAGAGCGGGGGAGGGCACAGTCTACAGGGCTGTTCATGCATCCGCCAAAAACCTCCCCGGCCCTGCGCGCGTAAGTTCCTGTCAGCACGCGGGAGATTGAGGGCATATCTCGCCCGCCAGAACCACTTGTTTTCGTGGTGGCGCGTCCGTGAGGCGATAGAATCGCCCCAGGTAGAAACGCAGCGCAGAATCGAGCAGTTTGCTTGTGTCCACAACGGTTTCGTGCGATGCTCGGCCAGCACAGAGTCACACCTTGACGCACGCAAAGTGAAAACCAACCGACACCACTACCGACACCTGGGCGCGGTCGTGAGCAATGCTCGCTGCTATTTTCTCCTGCTGGCTTTGCTTCTTTGTCCGGCCGGGTACGGCAAACAGAAGCCCCTCAAGCCAGTGCCGACAGCTCACCAGAAGCTGCTTTTCCACAAGGACGTTGGCGTCACCAGCGTGGTGGAAGTTCGGGAAGGAGTCCTGGTGGATGCCGGCTGCATTCGCGAAAGCAAGGACTTCTTTAAGTGTGCGATCACCCTACTGAACGATACCGGACAGCCTGTTCCCGTCGTCCAAGAGCAGTTCTTCTTGCTCAACGCCTACGGGCGTGAGCTTTACAGGTACTCCGATTGGGAAGTGCGGCTCGGTTGGCTCCGGCAGATGAACAAACCTCTGCCCGCCCCACCACCGCCGAGAAAGTATTATCGGCTGGTTCCCGAAGGCAGCGGTCGCTACACGATCATGGACTTGGGCAGCGGCTACTATTCCGTCCGGGGATACTCGCCGTCCTACCGCGTCGAAGAGTACACCAATGAATACGAAGCTGTCGGTCAACTGATTGTTCTGGTGATTCAACGGCTCCTCCAGAGTAAGCGTGTAAAGCAAGCCCGCGAGGAGATCGAAATCTTGGACCAGTACTACTTCCGAAATCATCGGTTGGCTCCTAAGGAACGCTCAGAGAACTTTCTGTTTTTCGGCGCCATCGGCAATTCGCCAAAGACGCCGATCCGCCTGATCTGCTTCATTGCGGGGCAGGAGTTCCAATTCGAGTTTACTGAGTGACCCACCGTCGCGCTCGCAACACTCGCCGCCAGTCTTCGCGCCAGGAGCGGTCTTGGTCTTGACGCCGCGTGGTATGCTCGGCTCCACGTCCATGCCAGTGCCCTTTCCCTCCCGCTCGCCTCAATCCCCGCAAGATGCGCGGCGTGCTCGAAAAATGGCCCGCCTGGCCGCGGAGGCAAGACAGATCGCGGGAATGGCCGAGGAACTGCATGAATCGCTGACGTCTTCAGGGTTCCTGGTCCCGATTCTGCGTGTGGTTGTCCGTGAAAATGGAACTGCCTTTGACTTGGCGGAGTTGTGTCGAGCGCTGCGGATCTGCTCCGGATGCCTCGAACTCATGCGCGGCGCTGCGGCTCTTGGCCGCGACCGTCTTGCCGCGGCTCGGAAGGACTCACCGGCCGCGAGCGCGGCGGGGTAGCCTTCAACTTGCTCGGTGGTTGGCGTGTGTCCGTCAGGTTCCGAAAGGCGCGCCGTATTTCACCCATGGGAGATAGCTTCCGACCCGCTCCTGGCCTGCGTCCGCCGTGTTTTCCGCGTCTCACTTGATTCTTGGCCAATTCAAAGCCCCAAAAGCGCCAGCATGTTGCCGATTTTTTGCCAGAATCGCATTCGGTCCCTCCTACCGATTCATCAGGCTGGAAAGCCTGTTCTCACGTTTCTCTTCTTCGGGTTGTGCGAAAGCCCGCAAAATTTCCATGCGGTCCCGATGGATACGGTGCAAGGCTCTCTCCCTTTCTTCGGAATCCATCGAGGAGTCGAGCAGGAGTTTCAGTTGTTGGCGACGCAGGGCCGAAAGTGCCGCCGCAGCCTTCCGCATCACGCCGGCCGTTTGCAGTACCGGAGCATTTGCAGTCACGAAGCCTTCCGCTTCCTCCGGCTGATCCCGGCGCAGCAACGCGAAAGTGCGACTCGCTTCTTCTGCCTGCTGGTAGCGTTTGTAAAATTTCTCTTCCAGGTCGCGCTCCACTTGATCCGCGCCACCGCCCACAAAGCGCCGAGCCAGCGGCCCCACGACAGGGACGCCCCTTATTCCTTTTTCGCGTTTGGCGCCCTCGCCAGCCAAGAGCCAGTCGCTCAACGACAATACTTGCTCTCCGACGCCGGCCGTCGTCCCTCGAATGATGTGCTCAATCCGCAGCGGACTCTGATCGAGCAATTGCCCGAGCCGCACCGCTGTTGGGCTGGTGCCGGCTCGACGCTGAAACCTCGGCGCGACATCTTCCAAACCACGCGGGACGATCCGCCTACCGCCATACGCCTCCAGGTTCCCTAGTTCTTCAACGGGCACGCGGATAGCCGGATTGAGTGTGGCCAGAATTCCCCGCCCCACGCTTGCTGGGATCTCGCCTTTCTGGAGCTGCAGCGAGCCGGGTGATGCGGTACTCACCACGTCCAGCGCCGCCTGTCCCAAGTCCGTTTCCTCTCCGCGGATGTACTGAAGCGCCGTCTCAATCGGGTTGAACAGCAGTTGCCCCACATGGCCCTTCGGAATCTTCCAGTAGCGATGCCGAATGGCTCCGTTATCGGCTGTGTAGGTTTCTGGTCGCAGAATCACCCAGTATCTTTGCCGGTCAGTTCGGGGAACGTGACGCATCTCCATCTGGCCTTCCTCATCGCTGTACTGCCGGTTGTACTCATCGAGCGCCAGCGCCATCATCGTAAAGGTGCCCATCGCTACGCCCAGCCGCTTCGGGTCAGTCGCCAGCCGAGCGAACGTCCGCCCGATCCCTTGCAACTGCGCGTTCGAGAACATGAACAGCAGGTTCACCATCGATCCTGCCGTGCCTCGCCGGGCAAAGTCTGGCGAGCCTCCGTAACGTCTGGTCTCAATCGCGGCCTCAGCTTCCGTCATTCCTTGTTTTCGCAGCCGCTTATAGGCGGTAAGCTTGGTGGCCTCTTCGAGCGCGTTGTTGAGCTTCTCGACGGTATCAATCATGCGCCCAGGAACGTTCAGTAGCTCGCCGAGCGTCCGCTTCCGCCCGGGCAGCTTCAGGAATTGTCCAGGGTCAATGCTCTTCTGCAAGGTCGAGAACGCCGCGCCGGAGCGGAGGAATTCACGATACCCGGGAGACTTCTGCGCGACTTCAATCAGGCTGCGCGCCCAATCTTTCGCTAGTCCTGGCAGTCCCAGAGGATTCTTCGGCGCTGCTTTTGACAGCACGGCGAGGTCTTGGACGTCCCGGAGTACGTTGGGAATAGAGAAGCTAAGATTTGCTGTCGTTGCGCCGGCCCGGAACACCCGCGCGCTGAATCTCAGGAGTGTCCCGCTGACCAGTTGCGCGTCTGTGGTCTGCGCAAGATTCATTGCATCAGCTAGTTCCTTCGGGAGCGCATACGTCTGCCGCACGCCATTCTCGTAGAAGGCAATCGTCCCCACGTCCTTCGGAACGCGCGCGCCCTCGGGGACTTTCACCACCACCTGCCCCAATCCCTGTGGATCTCTCGCGGCAAATTCCACCAATGTCTTCGCCGCGCGGTTGCGTCCTGCCTCGCGCAGCACCTCCGCGTGCCGGTCCAGCGAAGCCTCGAATGGATCGCGGTTGACTCGTTCTGACCCTTCCAGGCGTTTTAGGACTTGCTGTTGTTTGAGCGATAGTCCGCCGCGGCGCACTCGGCTGGTCTCCTCGGCAACGTCAAAGATGCGTTCCAGCGGGATGTAGTCTTTTCCTCGTGCGAGACCTTGCTGATAGACCGCATCGGAGATGATTCCCGCATCGTGAGCTGCGTCCCACGCTTGACGGTTCAAATCGAAGAAGCGGTCCGCGAGCTGATTGACTGTTGCCGCTTTTTTCGGGCCCAGCTTCTGCTCGATTTCAGCCAAGTCTTGCGCGATCTGCGCACGGTTGTATCCTGCCGGAACAACTTTGCTTTGTTGGAGCTTTCGTGCGTATTCGTTCGCTGCTGCCATGTCACTCAGAGTCCGCGCGGTGGCCTCTTTCACTTCGATGATGCGGATGGCGCGGTCATAGCCCCTGAGTTCCACGACGTTCCGAAGCGCATCCGCCAATCCCACCTGCTTCGCATCGCGGATCACATCGCCATAGTCCAGCGCAGCGGCCTCGATTCTTCCCCCTGTGCCTCCGTACACAATGTCAGCCACTTGCCCGGGGTCTTCTTCGGCCCGGACGCGCAGTCCGCGTTTTTCCGCAGACTTCACCGCTCCGCGAAGATCGCGGAACTGGTCGTAATACTTCCGCGCCATGTTGCCGGGAAAGTTCGAGAGTTTATCCAGGAACCCCGCTCCTCTGACCGCCTGTCGCGCCTGCTCCACCTGCTTCAGGCGTGCCGGAGCCACGTCCATCTGTGGAGTTTCCTTGAAAGCTGCGCGCCATGCCTGCGGATTCAGAAATGGATTTGCCCCGAGCACAGGGACCCCCTCGTGCTCTTGGCGCACCCATTTGCCTGCGGCTTCTATCAGACGTTCATAGACTGGCCCCTTACCACGCGCCAGAGCCTCTTCCATCTGCTTTGGGCTTTCCCTGATTTCCTTGAGCCAGGGGTAATGCTTGCGCTGAGAGGTGATGCCGTACCACGTTCCACCACGGCGTTGCCCTTCCCCGCCCTTCCGGCCTGCGAGTAGCTGTTCTCCCTCGCCCGCTTCGGCAAAATAGCGACCCGGCCGCTCCTGCGACTTCAGGAAGTCCGCCGTCTCCGCAATCAGGCCGCGCGCAGCTTCAATATCGGCTGCGGTGAGGGGTACTTCTCTAGCAGCACGCTGCGCTTCTTGGATTCTGCCAAGTTCCTCTAAGGCTCGTGTTCTGGCCTCGGGTTCAATGGCGGGAACAGCTTTTTCACCGGCTGCGAGTCGCTCACCGAGCGTTGGCTCGGCAGCTTTGGCAGCTTCCCTTTCCGCCCTCTCTCTGGCGAATCGTTCCTCGAACGCGGCCTTTTCTCCGGCCTCTCGTTTCAGTAGTTCTGCCAACCGCCCGGGTGCCCGTTGCGACCGTTCCGCCTGATCTGCGGCAATCCGCCCTTCAATCGCTGCGCGGCGCTCTGGGCTGCGGGTTCTCTTCAGTTGCGCTTGGAGTTGGGTGATTTCGGCATTGATGGCGTTCGACGTTCGCAGCACGGCTGGGGCTGCTTTTGGCAATTCCAACTCTTCGACGGGAACACGCAACGGCTCTCTGGGTGGACGCTCTTGCTCCAGTAAATCCTTCAAGCTGATGACGCGACCCGGCTCTTCAAACCCTCGTTTTTGCGGCGCTTCTCGAATCGTCTCATCCGCCATGGGCCGGCCAATTCGGTCGGCCATCGTCTCACCTGCATAGACAGGTTCGGTCGCACCAGTCGGTGCCCCCTCGCGCCCATAGAGAACTCTTCGCTTCAGGGCCGCCAATCGTTCGGGAGCAACGGCCGATACCACCGTTCCGGCTCCGGCGGCGAGTGCTCCTGGGTAATTTTCTTCTGCGATGAGTTGAGCCATCCGTTCCCCGCCCGCTTGCGCCAGCGGCCCCACACCAGGCACAAACGGAACGATTCCTGACGCTGTTTCGACCAGGGCCCTTAATGGATTTCGCTGTTTTCCTGCTGCACGGATTTTCTCTGCCCCACGCTCCATTCCTTCCGAAGTCATTTGCAGCAATCCTTCCAGTGAGCGCGTTCCGAGCTCCATCGGAAAGGATCTTCTCGGCTCTTTCCCAGCTTCCCAACTTTCAGAAACAAGTTTTTCCAGCGGCTCGACTGTCGCTCGATAGAATTCTCGCGGCGCGCTCTTCAGTTGTTCGTAAAGCGAGGGCTGGGTCACAGCTACTTTTCCAGGAACGTGAGAGGGTAGTGCCGCAGCCGTTTCCGGTTGATTCTCTCGATCCAATTCCTCAAAAGACACCCGCACCTTCTTCGGCGGCGCGGGCCGCAATTCGTCTACTGAGACGCGAATCGGTTGTGTACTCATTCCAGAGGTTCTAAGTCCGCCTGTCCTGTCGCAGTGACGCTCTTCACTCGATATCTCTTGCCCTTCCAGACCACTTCCTGTCCAGGCTTGTATCGAGGTGCATGGGAGGGCACTGCCCGCATCTCCGCTCCGCCAGTGTCGCTCTTTGCAGGCCCGGCTATGGCGCCCTCGGGGTCAATCAGCGCAAGGCGATCCTGATATTCCTGCTCGACCTCCGCCTGTGCTGCCTGTAAGTCGGCCTGAGTCATCTCGCCTTTCGCTACTCTGCCTATTGTGCTCGTTCGCTCGGCATACTCCTTGCGCAGAGCATCCAGCCTTTGATTTCGGTCTCGCAGTGCCGCCGATTTCGCCTGCCCGATGGCCCCTCGCTGTGCAGGAGTCACACGTTCTGGTCGCTGCCTGCTCTCACTGATTTGTCGTTCGTAGGCGACGCGATCTTTCAGGGTTGGCAGACGCCCGTGCTCGCGTTGGAACGCTTCCTCAAAGTCACCCAAGCGCGCTGGTGCTGTGCGGGCCGCGTCAGCCAATTCCCGGGTTTGCTGCCGGGTCAAGTCAGCCAATGTCTTGGTTTGCTCCCTGGCAAGGTCTCGATCCGCTGCCGATTCTTTCCTTCCAGCGATACGTTCTGCAAGTGTGTCGCGTCGGTACTGCTTCGTCTCCCTTCGCCCAGAAACAAGCTCCCGCAGACGTTGCTGGCGATTCTCTTCCTCCATCATGATGTCGCGGAGTTTGCTGCGATGCGCTGTTTCCCGCTCCCGCTCGCCAGTCAACGCCTCTGCTGTGCCTTGCATGGCCCCGGTGAGCCCTTCTTGACCCCCGAGGAGTCCTCCCGCCACCACCGGCGCAGCAAAAATTCCAATCCTGGCCAACCACTGCTTCAGTCCGCGGGGCTTCCCCCCAAAGACGTTTCTGACAAATCTTCGATCGGGCGGGTTCTGAGCTTCTTCATACTCCTGGCGAATCCTGTCCAATGCAGGATTGGAAGCCGGCATCGGCTCTGCTGCTTCGCCCTCCAGACGCGCCAGTTCCGCCGCATCCGGGTCGCCTTGCGATTCTGGGGCGACTTCCGGGGCGAATGTTTGAGCAGGGTGTCTAGCTACTCCCCGCCCGTAAGCAAGCGCCTCGGGCACCTCGAGCAGTCCCGGGTCTTCCACTTCGATCAAGGCATCCCGCAGAGTCCTTTTCGGACGTCTCTGGAATGGCACGCCGATTACCGCCATCTCAGCCTCCCTCCTTCAAGCAGCCTCGTGAATCAGGTCTCTTCGGAATGGCACGACCAGTTCATTCGAGGCATTGCAAACTCACGCGACCATCTCAGAACACACTTCCTCCAAAACTTCGCCAGAACTTGGGAACAACTTGGGAACAATTGCTGCCGAAAACCGTGCTACATCGTGAGGAGAGGCGAGAGAAAAGCCGCGAAAAACCAACAACATCGGGTTTGTGGAGTAATCGTCAGGTCGCCGGTTCAATTCCGGCCCTCGGCTCCACAGTTCTTAGTCA
>CAZHLD010000033.1:0-2256 GCA_964533185.1 uncultured Acidobacteriaceae bacterium
ACATCGCCGGCGGCGAGCGGCCCGACGCCGGCCGGCGTGCCGGTGGCGATGACGTCGCCGGGCATGAGCGTCATCATGCGCGAAATCCAGCGGATTATAACATCAACGGGAAACATCATATCCGAGACGGGAGCGGACTGGCGCTGGATGCCATTAACGAAAGTGGAAACTGTTGTGGCGGCGAGATCGAGCTGGGTCTCGAGGATGGGGCCGAGCGGGCAAAAGGTGTCGAAGCCCTTGCCGCGAGTGAACTGGACGTCGGCTATCTGGATGTCGCGGGCGGTGACGTCGTTGAGGCAGGTGAAGCCGAGGATGAAGGGGCGGACGTCGGCGTCGGGCGCGAGCTGCGAGCAGCGGCGGCCGATGACAATGGCCAGCTCGCCTTCGTGGTCCACGCGCTGGGAGATGGAGGGCAGGACGATAGGCTCGTCCGGCCCGATGACGGCCGAAGGCGGCTTGAGGAAGATGAGCGGTTCTTTGGGGATGGGATTATTCAGTTCGGCGGCGTGCTCGCGGTAGTTGCGGCCGATGCAAACGATTTTGCCCGGCGTGACCGGGGGCAGAAGACGGACCTGGTTGAGCGGCCAGATAGGGCCGGAGGGGTTCCAAGAGGAAAAGAGGTCGCCGGAGATTTCTCGGACGGATTCGGCTTCGACGAGGCCGAAGCGAGGCTCGGGCAGGGAGTCGCGCTCAGAGCGGCTGACCTGGGTCACGCTGAAAACCAGGGGCTGGAAGCGGCAGAGTTTCATCAGGCGGCTAGTTGGGGCGGCGGCGCGCGGCGGCGATTGGCCGGGTACGCGCCGCAACGAGCATGGTAGCCACCCAGGCCACTACGGCCACGCCGCCGTAAAGCGCTGCACCCAGCATGAAAAGGTGAAAGGGCACCATGCGGGCGTGCAGCCGCAAGTAAAAGAAGCCCAGGATGGAATAGGTGAAGGAGAGCAGCGCCCAGCCCACTACGCCGGAAGCAAATAACTGTGCCGGCTGGCGGAGGAAACGGCCGATGGGGATGAGGGCCAGCAGTGCGCCCAGGGCCACTGCGGTGGCGTTGCGCGGGCCGGCAAAATCGGCCGAGGCGGGGATGTGGTTGGCGATTACCAGCCATCCGACCAGCACCAGAGAGAGATAGATGCCCGTGAACGCGCCGATGCGGAAGGCATCGCTCAAAAGCCACGCCAGCAAACGTGGGCGGTGGGGCCGGGAAGAGGACATTGGCCAAGCCTTCCTTGCGCGCAGTCAGGGTGCGGGAACCTCGACCAGAGTCGCGGCACTCGGGGCGCTTTCGTTGCCGGCCCGGTCCACCGAGGTTACTCGATAGGTATAGAGGCGACCGGGCACAACGGACATATCACGAAACGTCGGGCTGAGCAACAAATCTGCGCTGCGGGGCTGGCCGGGGGCGTCCGGCTGCTCGCTCCGGTTAACGCGATAGCCAGCCCAGTCGGACTCCGGGCTGATGGACCAGGAAAGCTCGACGTGCGCGGGAGCCTGCGGCGTGACCGGGACGTACACGGCGACGAGATTCTGCGGGGTGGCGGGCGGAAAGGTGTCGCGGGCGGCCACTTCGAGAGGGGCGGAGAGAGATGATTCGACCGAATCGGCCTCGTACTGCGCGACGCTGGAGACCTGGTAAAGGTAGGTGCGACCCAGGTCGATGGAGGAGTCGCGGTAAGAGGTGGAGGAGGTGGGGCCGAGCAATTCGGGCGCGGATTTGAGCTGCTGCTTGCGGGCGTCAGGCCCGGCTTCAGCTTCGATCACGACGCGATAGACGCGATAGCCGGCGAGCGAGGCGCCGGCGGGCAAGCGCGGCGGCGGCGACCAGGAGAGTTCGACAGCGGGTTCCGTGACGGTGGCGCGAAGGCCGGTGACCGGCTCGGGCGGAGCAAAAACGCGCACGGTGACGACATTCGAGTCGGGCGAGGAGCGCCAGCGGGCGGCGCGGGTGCGGACGAGATAGACCATCTGGGCGCCGCCGCCGGAGAGCTGGTCGGGGCGGATTGGGTCCACGAAACGCATGCCGCCGACTTCGAGGTAGGTCTCCACGAGCGCAGAAGGAATCGTATAGACGAGCTCGGTTTTCACCTTGGTGGTGCGCTGGCCGGGAGGAAGGATGGCGCGGAAGATTTCGACGGCGGGAGGCTGATCGAGCGGGTCGTTTTCGACCGATTCCTTCGGCAGCGTGAAGGTGAGGGCGACGCCGTCGCCGGCCTGGCGAGCGGCGAGGTCCGTAATGGGTTTGGGGACGATGGGCTGGGG
>CAZHLD010000033.1:2356-4940 GCA_964533185.1 uncultured Acidobacteriaceae bacterium
ACAGGATGTAGCGGCTCAGGTCCTGGTTCTTGACGATTTCGGCGAGCTGCTTGGAGACGTAGGGGGCGTCGATCTTGACGGTCTTTTTCTTGAGCTCGGGGGCCTCGAAGGAGATTTCGTCGAGGACTTTTTCAAGGATGGTGTGGAGGCGACGGGCGCCGATGTTTTCGGTCTGCTCGTTGACGAGCGCGGCATAGTGGGCCAGGGACTCGACGGCGTCCTGGGTGAAGGTGAGTTTCAGGCCTTCGGTTTCGAGCAAGGCGGTGTACTGCTTGAGCAGGGCGTTTTTGGGCTCGGTGAGGATGCGGACGAAATCGGCTTCGCTGAGCGAAGTCATTTCCACGCGGATGGGCAGGCGGCCCTGAAGCTCGGGGATAAGGTCGGAGGGTTTGGTGATGTGGAAGGCGCCGGCGCAGATAAAAAGGATGTGGTCGGTGCGGATCATGCCGTAGCGCGTGTTGACGGTGGTGCCCTCGACGATAGGCAGGATGTCGCGCTGGACGCCCTCGCGGGAGACATCGGGGCCGTGGCCGGTCTCACGGCCGGCGATTTTGTCGATCTCGTCGATGAAGATGATGCCCATCTGCTCGGCGCGCTCGACGGCCGTGCGGGTGACCTGGTCCATGTCAATGAGCTTGTTTTCTTCTTCCTGGATGAGGTAGTCGAAGGCTTCGGCGACGGTCATTTTGCGCTTCTTTTTTTGCTGGCCGAAGAAGCCGGAGAACATGTCCTTGATATTGATGTCCATCTCCTCGACGCCCTGGCTGGAGACGATTTCAAAGGCGGGCATGGCGCGCTCGCGGACTTCGACTTCGACCAGGCGCTGGTCGAGCTTGGCTTCGCGGAGCTGGGCGCGGAGTTTGTCACGGGTGCGATTGGCGGTGTCTGCGGAGACAGGAACGGGCGCGGGGCCGGAGGGATCGCTGATCGCTGTAACGGGAGGGAGCAGCAGGTCGAGGACGCGCTCTTCGGCGGACTGCTCGGCGCGCTCGGCGACTTCGTCGAGCTTTTCCTCGCGGACCATATCAATGGAGGTTTCGACCAGGTCGCGCACCATGGACTCGACATCGCGGCCGACGTAGCCGACTTCGGTGTACTTGGAGGCTTCGACCTTCGTAAACGGACAGCCGGCCAGGCGCGCGAGGCGGCGGGCGATTTCCGTTTTGCCGACGCCGGTGGGGCCGATCATCAGGATGTTTTTGGGGAGGACTTCTTCGGCCATTTCGGGAGTGAGCTTTTGGCGGCGGACACGGTTGCGCAGAGCAATGGCGACGGCGCGCTTGGCGGCGGCCTGGCCGACAATGTATTTGTCGAGCTCGACGACGATCTCGCGCGGGGTGAGTTCGTCGAAGGAAGGAAGCGGCTCGGGCTCCTGTCCGGCGACCTGGCCGGGGAGGATGATGACGTTTTCCTTTTCGGATTTTCCGCTCATGGCTGAGTTCGCTGAGGGCGCGCCGAGAGCCCTTCCGGCAGAGAGATTCTTCGCTCGTCCACCCAGGCGGACTCACTCAGAATGACCTGCGATGTGTGGTGCGGGCGGGACATGGGCGTCATAGCTCCTCGAGAGTGAAGTTCGCGTTGGTGAAGATGCAGATTTCGCTGGCGATGCGCATGGCTTCCTGAGCGATTTCCCTGGCGCTGAACTTGGTGTGCTTGGCGAGGGCGCGGGCGGCGGCCAGTGCGAACGAGCCGCCGGAGCCGATGGCGCAGAGGCCGTCGTCCGGCTCGATGATGTCGCCGTGGCCGGAGAGCAGGAAGGTGGACTTGGTGTCTGCCACGACGAGCAGAGCGTCGAGATGGCGAAGGGCGCGGTCGGTGCGCCACTCCTTGGCCAGCTCGACGGCGGCGCGGGAAAGATTGCCGTGGTGCTCCTGAAGCTTGCCCTCGAAGCGGCCGAAGAGCGAAAGGGCGTCGGCGGTGGAGCCGGCAAAGCCGGCGAGGACCTTGTCTTCGTACAGGCGTCGGATTTTTTTGGCCGTCTGCTTGACGATGTTTTCGCCCATGGTGACCTGGCCGTCGCCGGCCATGACGACTTTGGAGTCGCGACGGACGCAAAGGACCGTGGTGCCGTGTATAAGTGGCGTTTTCCGAGTCATGGGCGTCCGGTCATTATAGCGCGATGCCGTGCGCTTCGCACAATTCGCCGCCAGGCTTGAATAAAGACTACTCACCAGGGCCGCGTGGCAGTGCAGGCCAGGGTTTGCTGGCCGACTGTCGGGTTCATTTCCAGCTCGCCTGAGAAAGTGCTTGACACTCACCAGGCTATTACCAGTAGGTTACTCAACCATGGCCAAAGAGGACGACATCCGCGAAGTGATGAGCGAAGAAAAGGCGCGCGGAAGGAGGCGCGTCGATACGGAGGCCAAGAAGGCTCATCAAAAACTGCTGCGTGACGTTGGTTATCTTTTGAGGCTGAACGATCGGAAGGTGTTTATCGAAAACTTAGTCAGGCTCGGGCTGAAGCCCGGGTCCCCCGAATACGAAGCCGCTTTGCAGGCTTGGAACGAGAAGCGCGGAGCTTAGCCACGGCTTTGTGGAAAGCCGCAGTACGGGCCTTTCGCTCCCCCACAGAAAGACTGTCCAA
>CAZHLD010000033.1:5040-6350 GCA_964533185.1 uncultured Acidobacteriaceae bacterium
TGGGTGAAGATGTTGGTGGCGATGCGAATGCGCTCGACACCGCCGGCGATGCGGATGTTGCGAGCGGCACACTCGCGGGCGATGGAGGAGAGGTCTTTGAGGGCGGGGCCCGGGCAGGAGGAGCCGGTGGCGGGCTGAAGAGCGGAGGTGCGTGAGGCACCGGAGGGGGAAGGCGTGCCGCCCTGAGGGGCGGAGGTACATGCAGGTTCGAAGCTGACGAGGGCGCCGAAGAATTCGTCGCGGCTGGCGTTGACGACTTTCAATTGCGGGTGAGAGGCGACGCGGTCGCGGACGCGCGTGGCGAGCTGATGCTGGCGGGCGTAGATGCGGTCGGGGCCGATGGTGTGGAAGAAATCGAGCGCAGCCTTGAGGCCGACCATGACGGAGAGGTTGGACGTGCCGAAGTTCGAGAAGCGGTAAGCCTTGAGCTGGTAGTTGCGCCAGTCGCCGGAAGCGATGTTGACCCAGAGACGGTCGAGCAGCTCTTCGCGGATGTACAGCGTGCCAGTGCCCTTGGGGGCCATGAGCCATTTGTGAGGGCTGGTGGCGTAGAAGTCGCAGCCGAGGTCGTGGAGGTCGAGCGGCAACTGGCCGATGGCGTGGGCGCCGTCCACGTGGGTGAGGATGCCTTTGCTGCGGGCGAGCGCGCAGATTTGTTTGGCGGGGAGGACGACGCCGGTGACCGTGGTGATGTGGCTGAAGACGATGATGCGCGTGCGCGAGGTGAGGGCGCGGTCGAAAAGCTCGACGATTTGCTCGGCGGAGGCGGGAGGCCTGGGGAGCGTGACGTAGTTGAGCTTGAGGCCGTGGCGCACGGCGCGCTGCTCCCAGCCGCAGCGGCCGCCGGGATGCTCCTGGTCGGTGAGGAGGACTTCGTCGCCGGTTTGGAAGTCGAGGCCGTTGGTGACGACGTTGTTGGCCTCGGTGGCGTTGCGGACGAGAGCGAGCTCGTCGCGCTTGCAGTGGAGAAAAGCGGCGAGGGCGTCGCGGAGGTCGCGCAGACGGGTGTTTTCCTCGTAGCCGAACCAGGGGTAGGGCGCTTCGCGGAACTCTTCGGCGGCGAGGATGTGGTCGATCATCGCGCGCAAGACGGGCAGCGGCGTGCAGCCGACGGAGCCGCAGTTGAGGTTGATGCGATCGGCGGCGAGCAGCCACTGGCGGCGAAGCTCAGCCCAGTAGCGCTCGGGGTCGGTGTCGTAGAGCGCGCGCGGGGGCAGCGGGGGCGCGTCCTGGCAGGCAAATTGTTCAGCGCGGGCGATGGGCATGCCGAGAACAGCCGCGGCCACGGCGGCGCGCTGGATGAATTGGCG
>CAZHLD010000033.1:6450-20472 GCA_964533185.1 uncultured Acidobacteriaceae bacterium
CGATGGGCATGCCGAGAACAGCCGCGGCCACGGCGGCGCGCTGGATGAATTGGCGACGAGGAAGCATGGGAACCTCCGCGTAAGAATTCTGGGAGAATTTGCTGGGCGGAGTCTATCAAAAAAGAAAGCGACAAAGGGCAAGGAGTCGGGGCATGCCATGGTTCGACTTCGATCACCACAAGGGACGTGCCCCACGATTTGCACAGGGAAGAGTGCCTGTGCCACCAGGGCGGGCACGCCATGGCGTGCCCCTACAATGCGATGATGAATTACTTCTTTTTGAGTTGCGACCAGCGCTGGTCGAGGGAGGCGCGGGTGAAGAGGTCGGGAGAGAGGCCAGCGTTGAGCGTGCAGTCGGTGTAGAAGGCCTGGTAGACGCGGCGGCCGTTGACTTCGCGGGCGACCTGGGTGGGGAATTGGACGCCGGAAACGGGCTGGTAGTTGGAATAGAGGGTGAGGCTGGCGGAGCGCTCGCGGGTGTTGGGGTCGCGGGAGGTGACGAGGGAGCGCAGCGGCAGGTGGGTGGAGGCGTCGAGGGCGATGCGGAAGGTGCGGCGGTCGCGGTCCACAATCTCGACCCATTCCACCTGCTTGAGGTCCACCAGGTCGCGGCCGGCGTAGCGGTAGACGATGCCATCTTCCTTGAGGCGGTTGCGGAGGAGGATGTCCATGTCTTCTTTGAGCTGGCGCTGGAAATCTTCGACGCGGGAGACGGGGAGGTCGGAGACGCCGCCGCGGTCGAGCGTCCAACCTTCGGTGGCGGTGACGACGTCGATGACGTTCTGCTTTTTGCCGTATTCGGTGCGGTTTTTGTCGGGGAGGAACCAGAGGTCGAGAAAACGCATGTAGCCGTTCAGTTCGCCCTGCGAGCCGAAACTGGCCAGGCGGCCGGAGCAGGTGTAGTCGCGCACATTGAGATAGGCCGGTCCGCCCAGAGCGGCAATAGATTTTTGGATGAGTTCTTTCGCTTTGGCGGCGCTCTGCTCCGGGAACATGGCTTCGGGGGCCTGGGCGCGGGCGGAGGAGGCGGAAAACGTGGCGAGAAGGATGAAGAGAAGGGCCGCGGCGAGAAGAGAAGAGGGATTCTTCGGGCCGACAGAGTCGGCCCTCAGAATGACAGCGATAATATTTTGAGTTAGCCGCACAGGACTGCGCCTCCGTTCACATTGAGGACTTCACCGTTGATAAAGGTTGCTAGGTCGGAGGCGAGGAAGAGGATCGGCCCGGCGATTTCTTCGGCGGTGGCGGGGCGGCCAAGCGGAATCGCGGAGGTGGCGAACTTCCAGCCCTTCTTGGTTTCGAGGACGGGCTTGGACATGTCGGTGTTGACCCAGCCGGGGGCGACGCAGTTGACCAGGATGTTGTGGCGGGCGAGCTCGGTGCTCAGGCCTTTGACGAAGCTGATGATGGCGCCCTTGGAGGCGGCGTAGTGCGTATGAAACGCTTCGCCGCGCTGGCCGGCGGTGGAGCTGAGGGCGATGATGCGTCCGGATTTCTGGGCGATCATCTGCTCGGCGGCAAAGTGGGTGACGGCGTAAACGCTTTTGAGATTGACGCGGAGCATGTCGTCCCATTCGCGCTCGGTGAGCTTTTCGATGGGGGCATCTTCGACGTTCCAGATGCCGGCGTTGGCGACGAGGATGTCGAGCTTGCCCAGGCGCTCGACGGCGTATTTTACCAGGCGCTTGGCGTCTGCCATGCGAGCGAGGTCGGCCTTGAGCGCTTCGACACGCGTGCCGTGCTTGCGCGATTCCTGCTCGACCTGCTGCGAGGCGGCGCGGCTCTTGTTGTAACTGAAGACGACGTCGGCACCGGCCTGCGCGAAGAGTTTTACCGCCGCCGCGCCGATGCCGCGCGAGCCGCCGGTGATCAGTGCTGCCTTGCCTGCCAATGAAATCACAGAGCCCCCAAGAGAAAAAACGTAACTCGTAATTCGAGATTCGCTCTAGACAGTCAGCTTTCAGCCATCAGCCGTCAGCAAGAACTCATTTAGGCCGGAGCACGGCGGACGCGGCGAGCACTAATTGACGGAAAAGTGCTTCGCTCAGGGGGTGGCCCATCATGCGTTCGGGATGCCACTGAACGCCGAGCACCCAGTTGGCGTCGCCGGTCCACTCGACGGCTTCGATGACGCCATCGGGCGCCTGCGCGGTGACGCGAAGGCCGCGGCCGGGCGTGTGGATGGACTGGTGATGCGAGCTGTTAATTCGCTCCTCAGCCTGACCGGCCAGGCGCGCCAGCTCCGAGCCGGGTTCGATGCGCGCGGAATGAAACGCGTCGGCGCCCCCGGGAAGATCCTTGCGGTCGTGCTTGACCGGCGAGGCGAGCTCGCCGGGGATGTCTTGGACCAGCGAGCCGCCCAGATAGACGTTGAGCAGTTGCGTGCCGTAACAGATGGCCAGGACCGGCTTGCGGTCGGCAAAGGCGTTTTCAAGCAGGGCGTAGTCGGTGCGCTCGCGCTGTGGGTCGGCGTCGGCGGTGGCGGGGTGGCGCGGGGCGCTGTACCGGGCCGGGTCTACGTCGGCGGGACTGCCGGGGAGAATGACGGCGTCGAGAGAACGGGCCAGGGAAACGAGTTCGGCTTGGGGGAGTTTGAGCGAGACAGGGACGGCCTGGCCGCCGGCGCGCTCGATGGACTGGACGTAGAAGTCGTATTTATCCCGTTTGTTTACAGCTTCTTCCGCAACGGTGCGGTAGGGGATGCCGACACGGGGCTTGGGATCGCTGGACATAGAAGGCCTATCCTAACATTCTGAGGGAGGTGCGGCAACCGGAGTGAGCAGACGCGAGGAGGCATTATTAAGGCACAGAGAGGCGAAGAATGCCCGGTTCCCTCGACGCCGGTCGGGACAAGTTCAGCTGGCCGCTACACGGGAGCCGAACGCGCAGGTGTAGCGCGGACCGCCGACCGTGAGAACCACCAGCGGCGGAGATCGCCGACGAGGTAGAGGGAGCCGGTGATGAAGACGGCATCATCGGGCGAAGCGAGATCGAGAGCTTCCTCGACGGCTTCTTCGGGGACTTCGACGACTTGGAGATCCTGCGCGAGGTGGCGCGTGAGGCGGGCCAGCTCACCGGCGGAAATGGCGCGAGGCTGGCGCGGCTGGGTGAGGATGACAGTGGCGGCGTGCGGGAAAAGCAGGCCGGCGATTTCGTCCACGGCCTTATCGCGCATGGCGCCATAGACAAGAATGATGCGGCTCCCTTCGTTCGCTCGGGACTCGCCCCGATCTGAATCGGGGCTCGCGGGGAACTCCTCCTGCCAGAAGCGGAGCAGCTCGCGGGCGCCGGCGGGGTTGTGCGTGCCGTCGAGGAAGAGGGCGGGGCGATCCTGAAGGCGTTCGAGACGGCCGGGCCAGACGGCGGAGGCGATGCCGCGTTCGATGGCCGAGTCGGTGATGGGGTAGCCGCGTTCGGCGAGGAGGCAAGCGGCGGCGGCGGCGGTGAGGGCGTTGCGCAACTGGAAGCGTCCGGGGAGGTGTGGAGCGAGTTCGATGCCGGCGCTGGAGTCGGAGGCGAAGGCGCGGGCGCGAAAGCAGCCGGAGTCGGAGCGAACGTCGTCGAGGTGCCAGGCGGCGTCGAGTTCGACGAGGCGCGCGTTCATTTCCGCGGCGCGACGAGCGATAACCCTGCGGGCGGCAGGATGTTCAGCGGCGCTGACGACCAGACCGTTCTGCTTGATGATACCGGCTTTTTCGGCGGCGATTTCTTCGATGCTGTGGCCGAGGAAGTATTCGTGGTCGAAATCAATCTGGGTGATGACGGCGACTTCGGGCGTGACGATGTTGGTGGAGTCTAGGCGTCCGCCCATGCCGACTTCGAAGACGACGAAGTCCACGGGCGTGCGGGGTGATGGGGAGGGAAAAGCAGATTCCTCGTCCGCCGCGGCGGACTCGGAATGACAATGCGCAGAAGAGGGGCGGAGGGATTCTTCGCTTCGCCCTGCACCTTGCGGTGCAGGGCTTCGCTCGGGATGACAAGCGCGGGCGAAGTGGTGGAAGGCCATGGCGGTGAGACATTCGAAATAGGTGGGGTGCGCGGTGAGAGCGCCCGAGGCGAGCAGCTCTTCGATGCAGGCCAGGATGCGGTGGAAGGTGGCGGCGAAGTCGGCATCGGAGATGTCCTGGCCATTGACGCGGATGCGCTCGTTGATGCGCTCGAGGTGCGGGGAGGTGTAGAGGCCGGTGGTGAGGCCGGCAGTGCGGAGGATGGAGTCGAGCATGGCGGCGGTGGAGCCTTTGCCGTTGGTGCCGGCAATGTGGACGCATGGGTAAGCGCGGTGGGGATTGCCGAGGCGCTCAGCGAGGACGGTGATGTTGCGCAGGTCGAATTTTTGCGCGCGGGTGTGGCTGGGTGAGGCTAGCTCGCGGCCGAGCGTCAGCAGGTAGCGGACTGCTTCCTGGTAGAGCATGTCAGGCGAGGCAGAAGTCGAGGGCTCTGGCGACGTAAGCCTTGAGGTCTTTGCGGGGGACGACGGCGTCGAGGAAGCCGTGCTGGAGGAGGAACTCGGCGGTCTGGAAGCCCTCGGGAAGCTTCTGGCGAATAGTCTGCTCGATGACGCGCGGGCCGGCAAAGCCGATGAGCGCGCCCGGCTCGGCGATGTTCAGGTCACCGAGCATGGCATAGCTGGCGGTAACGCCGCCGGTGGTGGGGTCGGTAAGGACGGAGATGTAGGGGAGCTTGACTTCGTCGAGGCGGGCGAGCGCGGCGGAGACTTTGGCGAGCTGCATCAAGCTGATGGTGCCCTCCATCATGCGTGCGCCGCCGGAACAGGACACGATTACCAGCGGCAGTTTGCGGGCGATGCTCAGCTCGATTGCGCGGGTGACCTTTTCGCCCACCACCGCGCCCATCGAGCCGCCGATGAAGGCGAACTCCATCGAGCAGCAGATGAGCGGGCGGGCGTCGAGCGTGCCTTCGACGGTGATGATGGCGTCGGACATGCCGAGCTTGCGGCGGGCGTCGGTGAGGCGGGCGATGTAAGCCTTGGTGTCCACAAACTCGAGCGGGTCGGTGGAGACGAGATGGGCGTCGTGCTCGTGCCAGCGGTCGTCGAGGAGCAGCTCGAGGCGGCGCTTGGCGTTCAGGCGGAAGTGGTGCTGGCATTTGGGGCAGACGTTCCAATTGGCTTCGAGATCTTTCTTCCAGACGATGGCCCGGCAGGAGTCGCACTTGATCCACAGGCCCTCGGTGCGGACACGGCGCTCCTCGGGCGGGACGGGTTGTTCGATGCGTTTCTTATCGCGTTTGAACCAGGCCATGTTTGGAAACTCAAAGCTCGTAACGAGCTATCAGCCTTCAGCTTTCAGCAACCCGAAGAGAAAAGCAAAACTCGAAAAGCGAAAGCCCCGCGTCTGAAGACGCGGGCTACAGCTAATAGTCGATGCCGCGCTGGGCGAGGATGCCTTTGGTGTACGGGTGCTTGACCTCGCGCATCTCGGTGACAAGGTCGGCCAGCTCGACCAGCTTGGGGTGCGCGTTGCGCCCGGTGCAGATGACGTGGACACGCTCGGGGCGGCCACGCAGCGCCGCGACGACGGCATCGGCATCCAGCATTTTATAACTGATTACGTAGTTTATTTCGTCGAGTACGACCAGGTCGTATTTGCCGCTGGAGATTTGTGCGCGGCCGAACTCCCAGGCTTCCTGGCAGAGGCGGACGTCCTCGGGATCAGTTTCGGCGCCGCCGACTTTGACGAAGCCACGGCCCATGACGCGGATTTCAAACTTGTCGTCGCCGAGGAGTTTGGCGGCGTCGAGCTCGCCGTAATGCCAGGAACCCTTGATGAATTGCACCATGAGGACGCGCAGGCCCTGTCCGGCAGCGCGAAAGGCCGTGCCCAGGGCGCAGGTGGTCTTGCCCTTGCCGGGGCCGGTGTAAACGATGAGCAGTCCTTTTTCTTCAGGCATCGATGAATCGTCAGTTGTCAGCTATCAGTGAAAAACAGTAGGAAATAGTGAGGGCAGCGGGGGGAAAGGTCAAGCGGAGCACGGCGTCATTTGGGATAGGGGCTGCCGGAGAGGAGGGCGAAGGTACGATAGAGCTGCTCGGCGAGCATGACGCGGGCGCGTTCGAGGGACAAGGCGAGCGCGGAGAGAGCGAGTCGGACGGTGGCGATGCCGGTTTCGCGCAGCACGAGCCAGATCCCGGGGCGGAACTTGCCAGCCTCGGGGGCCACGACTTGCGTCGGGGCCTCGAGACTACAACCAGAATAAGCTACTGCGAAGATGACGCTTGGCAGAGCGAGGTCACCTGGCCGACCTGCGCGGGCGGGATGAGAAGCACGACGCGGCGGTTGCGCTCGCTCGCCGTGGGCACGTTTTCGACGGGGTCGCTTTCGCCCCAGCCCACCACCATGTCGCCGAGTTGCGCCAGGAGTTGCTGCCGACTGGCGACGCCGCGGCGCGAGCCCTGATAACTCATCTCCTTCAGTTGCGTGACCACGCTCAAGCGCCCGCCAGCGGCATCTCCTTCGGCCGAGACGGGCGCACGCGCGAGCGTATCCTCGAGAAAGTAGCGGTACACCGCCAGCGCCCGCTGCTCGGAGAGCCATTGGTTGTAATCGGCGTCGCCGACCAAGTCTGTATAGCCGACGTATTTCACCTGCGCGTGGGGGAAAAGCAGCATCCGCAGGACAACCAGCTTGGCCAGGTTTTCACGGGCCGAGGGACGAAGTTCGTAACTGTTGAAGTCGAACAAGATGTCGGAAGCGAGCGTGAGCGCCAGGTTGCCGCCTTGCTGGGTCAACTGGCCGAGTGAAGCAAGCTGCCGGCGAAGTTCACCGCAGATTTTTTCGTGGTCGTCGCGCAGCCGGCCGTTCTCGACCTGAGCTTGCTGGAACTGCTGCTGAAGTGCCGCGAGCCGCTCGGAGAGCTCCTGGATCCTGGCTTCGGCGGCGGCGGCGCGGCCGGAGGCGTCGCGGTTAGCCTGTCGCTCGCGGTCCAACTCGGCTTCGAGGCTCCCGGTGCGGTCGCGCTGTGCAGCGAGAAGTCTTTCGGTTTCGGCCAACGCCCCCAGTTGCTTCTCACGCTCGGCCAGCGCGCTGGTCAGACGACTGGCCTCGGCGCGAAGCCTCTCCAGTGACCGCTCGAGCTGCCGCACAACGATGCCCCCGACAGCGCCCAGCGCGAGCGCGCGGGCATTCTCCGCCACGGCAACGGCGGTGCGGGCAAACTGCACGGCTTCCCTGGCCTTGCCCCCGCTGCGGAAGGCCGCTTCGGCCTGCTCGAGATAATCGCGCGCCTGCTGGAGCGTTTGCCGGGTGCGCAGCTCGTCGGGCAGCAGCTCTTCGGCAGCGGGCGTGGGTGTGGCCAGGATGCCCGCCTGGGAAGCCAGCTCGACCGCCTTGCGTCCCTGAAGCAGTTCATTGGGGGTAAACGTATCCACCGCGGCAGGAGAAGTATCGTAGCGGCCGTAATAGGTGTAGTAGAGGAGCTTGCCCGAAACAGGCAGGGCCTTGAACTCGGTGGGCACGGCGTCCTGATTGACGCTGTACATCACCACCACAGGGCTGGGGTCGTTCACGGCGAAGTCTGGCTCGACAGTGACCATCAGCCAGAAGGTCTGCAGCGGAGTGGTAACGTTGATGCTCACCGGGCCGGTGGCATCAAAACTGATTTCGCCCAGGTTGCTGGCCTCACCATCCACCGAGACCGCCCAGAGCACATAAGTCAGAAAATCTTTGCCGAATCGCCGCGCGGGCTGAAGACCGCGGATTTCCCCTCGATTGATATCAATCTCGGTGAAGCCGGGGCGGCTGCCGATTTTCATTCTTGTAGAGGCTTGGGGCTCGAGCCTGGTGCCGCGCATCTCCACGGCGGTCGAGCCGGAGAGATAACGGAAGCTCAGGATCTGACCGCCGGGCTCGGCCACCTCGATGGCCTGCAAGCTGGGTGGCGCGGCGGCCGCTTTCGGATCCTGCGCGAAGGCCGGAAACCGCTCCCCGAGCAAGAGCACTGCCAGGTATCCTGCAAGCACAATACTCACCAGCTTCCGCACGGTGTCCTCCTGCGGCGAAAAACCCGGCCTGTCAAAAGAGCTCGGGCATTCCCTCTATCGAATTGTAGAGAAAGAGTAGCTGTTTCCCTCCATGAATAAAGGAGGATTTGCCGCAAAGGGAACGATGGGGATCGTGAGGGCAAGCAAGAATACGGCCCGGCCGTGTGTGCCAACTCCGCTATTTCGGATAGGGGCTGCCGGAGAGGATGGCGAAGGCGCGGTAAAGCTGTTCGGCGAGCATGACGCGGGCGAGTTCGTGGGAGAAAGTGAGCGTGGAGAGCGCGAACTTCATGGTGGCGCGGCGACGGAGGGATTCGGGGAAGCCTGAGGCGTCGCCGCAGAGGAAGACCAGCTCGCGCGTGCCGCGGTCGCGGAGGCCAGCGAGCCAGCGGGCGAACTGCTCGGAGGTGTGCTGGCGGCCGGCGGCGTCGAGGAGGACAACAGTGGCGGAGGGGTCGACCTTGAGTTTGCGGAGAGAAGCGGGGGAGGAGTCGCGCAGCTCGGTGAGTTCGACAGGGGCGTGGTGGCGGATGCGGGAGAGGTAGTCGTCGAGCAGGGCGCGGAGTTCCGGGCGGCGGGTTTTGCCGAGGAGGATGAGGCGGAGTTTCATGGTGCACTACCGAAAAGAGGCAGAGGGATTCTTTCCGGCAAGGCCGGAATCTTCGATCGCTTCGCTCAGAATGACAATCAAAAACCGAATCAGTTGAGGCCGTACTTTTTGCGCTTATCGAGAAGGGTTTTGCGGCTGATGCCGAGGATTTCGGCGGCCTTGGTGATTTTGTAGCGCGTGGCTTCGAGCGTGGCGGCGATGACCTCGCGCTCGACCTCCTCTAACGAGCGAAGACGCGACTGCTGACCCGTGGTGCCGCCAGCGGCCAGATGCACACTTTCAGGAAAATCTTCGGGGCCGAGCGCTGGGCCCTTCGAGAAAACAAGCGCGCGCTCGATGGCGTTTTTGAGTTCGCGGACGTTGCCGGGCCAGGAGTAGGCCTGGAGCGCATGGCGAGCCACCTCGCTGAGCGAAACACCGATGCGACCGTGCACGACGGACAGACGTGCAAGGAGATGCTCGGCGAGCGGGAGAATATCGGCGGGCCGAGCGCGCAGAGGAGGAACCTGAATGGTGAGGACATTGAGGCGGAAGAAGAGGTCTTCGCGGAAGCGGCCGGCAGCAACGGCGGCGCTGAGGTCGGTATTGGTGAGAGCGATCAGGCGCCCGTCAATGCGCAGCGTTTCGGTGCCGCCCAGGCGCTCGAAGGTGCGCTCTTCGAGGACGCGGAGGAGCTTGGCCTGGATGCCGGAGGTGAGTGCGGCCACTTCGTCAAGGACGATGGTGCCGCCATCGGCGAGTTCGAGGCGGCCGAGCTTGCGTTCGACGGCGCCGGTGAAAGCGCCGCGCTCGTGGCCGAAGAGCTCGGATTCGACCAGCTCCTGCGGGAGGCTGGCGCAATCGATTTTCAGATAAGGCGCGTCGCGGCGCGGGCCAAGCTCGTGGACGAGGCGGGCGAGATGGTCTTTGCCGGTGCCGCTTTCGCCGGTGATGAGCAGCGTGGTGGAGGCGTCGGCAACTTTTTGTGCCAGCTCGACAACGCGCAGCGAGGCTGGGTCGTGGGCTACCCACTCGAGGCGCTTATTGGTCATGGCTCGACGGCTCCGTGTCGTGAGGGACCGGACTCGGACGGCGGCGGATTGCCGGCGGCTGCGTCGACGTCGGGGACGTCGGTGCGGCGGCCGGCGCGCCAGAGGCGCTCGAGGTCGTAGAAGAGGCGGGCGCGCTCGGTGAAAACATGAATGAGGAAGCTGCCGAAATCGAGGAGTACCCATTCGGCCGGGTCGTAGCCTTCGCGGTGGAAAACGCGGAGGCCGCGGTGGGCGAGCTGGTCTTCAATTTCGTCGCTGATGGCCTGCACCTGACGGTTGCTCGAGCCGCTGCAGAGAAAGAAGGATTCAGTGAAGGCGCCGAGACCACGCAGGTCGAGCAAGGTGACGGCGAAGGCCTTCTTGTTTTGCGCCGCCTCGACGGCCCAGGCAAGCTCGGCGCGGAGTCCGGCGGGAGAATCCTGCGGGGCGGGTTTGCGGAGTGGGTCGGTGGTCACCGGTAGAGTGCCTGCTTGGAAATGTATTCCTCCACGCGCAAGGGCACAAGCCCGTGGATGGATTGGCCGTGGTCGAGGCGCTGGCGGACTTCGGTGGCGGAGACGTGGATGGAGACAGTGTCGAGCAGGTGGACGGTGGAGCGGCGGAGGTGGATGGAATGTGAATCGTACACCTCGCCATCTCTCGGACGGCCGAGCAGCGCGGGCGGGATTACGAGGCGCAACGCATCGGTGCGGAAGCCGGGGCGGCTGGCGACGACGAAGTCGCAGGAGTTGAGAAGAGCTTCGTACTCGCGCCAGGTGGCGATTTCGAGGAATGAGTCGGCGCCGAGGATGAAAAAGAGCTTGTCGCCGCGGTGGTTGTAGCGGTGGCGGAAGTGGCGCACGGTGTCAATGGAATAGAAGACCTGGCGGCCGGTGAAGTCGGAGCCGGCCTCGGCGAGCGAGGGGATGAAATGCGGGTGGTCAGCGCAGGCCAGGCCGGTCATGGCGAAACGATGGGCGTAGGGCGCGAGCTCGTGGCGGAGCTTATGCGGCGGGCGGCCGCTCGGGATGAAGTGCAGCTCGTCGAAATGGAAGCGACGGTCGGCAGCGCGGGCCACAGCCGTGTGGCCGGAATGGATGGGGTCAAACGAGCCACCAAAGAGCGCGATCTTGCGCGGATGGTGCGTGTGCGCCTGGACCTGAGCGCGGTGCGCCTGGGTGGTGATCAACGCTCCTCCGAGTGGCGGCTGGCGCGCGACGCGCGGCTCGACGGCTGAGGCGAAGCGGCGGACGCGGGGATCTCTTCCGGAACGGGCCGGGGGATGCGGTCGAGCGCATCAGCCATGGCGCGAACCAGCTCCGGAATGCCCGCGCCAGAAGCCGAGGAGATGGCGTGGAAGTCGAGGCCGCGTGCGGCACAGAAGGCGTGCAAGTATTCGAGACGCGCGCGGTCAGTGGTGGCGTCGAGCTTGGTGGCGACGACGATCATGGGCTTCGAGGCCAGCGCGGGACTAAAGGCGGCGAGCTCGCCGGCGATGATTTCGAAGTCGTGGACAGGGTCGCGGTCGGAGGCGTCGCTGGTGTCAATCAAGTGAGCAAGCAGGCGGGTGCGCTCGACGTGGCGCAGGAAGCGCGTGCCCAGTCCCACGCCGGTGTGCGCGCCTTCGATCAGGCCGGGGAGGTCGGCGACGACAAAGGTGCGGCCGTCCATTTTCCCCGGGCCCTTGCCGGGCTCGCGAACACCGCCGGCGTCGGCAGAGACGACGCCGAGGTTGGGTTCGAGCGTGGTGAAGGGATAGTCGGCGATTTTGGGACGGGCAGCGGAGATGCGCGAGATGAGCGTGGACTTGCCAACGTTGGGGAAACCGATCAGGCCGACGTCGGCGAGCAGCTTGAGCTCGAGGCGCAGATGGCGCTCTTCGCCGGGCTGGCCGTCTTCGGATTCGCGCGGAGCCTGGTGCCAGGGGCGAGCGAAGTGCTGGTTGCCGCGGCCACCGCGTCCGGCGCGTGCGGCAAGGAAACGCTGGTCGGGCGCAGTGAGGTCGGCGAGAGGCTGGCCGGAATCTTCGTCCCAGACGACGGTGCCAACAGGGACGGCGAGGACCATGTCTTCGCCGGAATGGCCGGTCTTGTTGGAGCCTTCGCCGTGGCGGCCGCGGTCGGCGCGGAACTCGCGGTTGAAGCGGTAGCGGAGCAGCGTGTTGTCGTTCGGGTTGGCTTCAATCCAAATGCTGCCGCCCGCGCCGCCGTCGCCGCCCGAAGGGCCGCCGCGAGGCACGAACTTCTCGCGACGGAAGGCGACGCAACCGTTGCCGCCGTCGCCGGCCTTTACGTAGATTTTGGCTTCGTCAACGAACATGCGCGTCGGAGGTCGGAAGAGAGAATACGACAGGGGCGCCCGGAAACACAAAGGCGGCCCCGTTGCAACGGGACCGCCCGATAGAAAATGAAATGCTCAATTGGCCGTAGTTGCCACGGGCTTTTCGGCCGGCGCAGACGCGGCTTCGGCCGGGAGGACGCTGATGAAGCGGCCGTCCTGGCCCTTGTCCTGGAAACGGACGATGCCGGAGATTTTGGCGAAGAGGGTGTCGTCCTTGCCGCGGCCGACGTTGAGGCCGGGCTTGTGGCGCGTGCCGCGCTGGCGCACAAGGATGGTGCCGGCGTGGACGAACTGTCCGCCGAAGCGTTTGATGCCGAGCCGCTGTCCCTGTGAATCGCGGCCGTTTGTGGAAGAGCCGCCACCTTTTTTGTGTGCCATGAGAACCTCGAAAGACGGAATTCGTAACTCGTAACTCGGAATTCGAAAATCTGCAACGAAGTGAAGTCGCTGCTACTGTTGTAAGACAAGGCCGGCAAGGATGCCGGCGTTACAGCTTAATGTCGCTGACCTCGACGGCGGTGTAGTCCTGCCGGTGGCCGGTCAGGATCTTGTACTGCTTAGTCCTGCGATACTTCATCACTTTCACTTTTGGATGGCGGCCCTGCTCAATGATCTTGCCGGTGACTTTGGCTTTGGCCGCATCGGCGCCGGTGAGGAGCTGATCGTCGCTGCGGACGGCGAGCACCTGATCAAAGGTGATCTTGCCGCCGACCTTGCCGGGCATGCGCTCGACCTTGATGGTGTCGCCCGGGGCGACGCGGTACTGCTTGCTGCCAGTGCGAATAACGGCGTACATGAGGCTCCTCCAGCCGAATGGGAAACGAAGATTATAACGGTGATTGGGGCGTAGGTCAAACAGGGGGTACTAGGACTGAGGGAAGATTTCCTTTGACTTGGGAAGGTGTAGGGGTAGAATGCGGCGCATCGGGCTTCCCCGCCCCGCTGTTTCTTGGAGAAACTAATTCAAAGCTTAGTGGGCCCGCGACTCTGTCCATTCTGTAATGCGGAGAGAAAAAGCATGAGCATTCCCCTCCGTTACGCGATGCTCTGTACGAACTGCAGTTACATAAGCCACCCACAGCATGACGCCTGCCCCAACTGTGCTGCCACTGGCGGGCTGATGAGTCTTTCAAAGATTCTGAATCGTGATCTCTCCAGGGCGGAAGCCGCCACTGTCTCTCACTCTCACCAAACGCCCTTGACTGGGAAGGCTTCCGCCCTACCTCTCACTCCGTCGGAAATCACCGACACACTGATCAGCATCATTGACGCGATTGTTCCTGAGAGCGAACGGGATCACCTGTGGAGCGCGTCGCGCTGCGGCTGATCCTGCTGCGGCCCTTCCGCTGCGAGGACTGCGACGGGCGGCACTACGAGCTGTTCTTCCGGCGGCTGGAGATGCCCACGACAAGACAGGTACACGCCGGGTCATTTTTTTCTTCGGTGAACGGGGACTGAGTCTTCCGGAAGACTTCCCTTTTGAAAAGCTGAGGAGCGAGGTCAGGCGCGGGGGTGGGCTTTGTCGTAGACCTCCATGAGCTGGCGGATGGAGGCGTGGGTGTAGCGCTGCGTGGTGGAAAGCGAGCGGTGGCCGAGCAACTCCTGGATGGCGCGGAGGTCAGCGCCGTCGGCGAGCAGGTGGGTGGCGAAGGCGTGGCGCAGCGAGTGGGGGTGCAGGTCCCAGTTGATGTTCACCAAGCGGACGTATTTCTTGACGATGCGGCCCACGGAGCGCGAGGTGAGGCGGCGGCCGGCGTAGTTGAGGAAGACAGCTTCAGGCTCGGTACCGGGGCCGGCGCGACGCAGCAGCTCGGCGCGAACGGGCCAGTAGTGTTCGAGGGCGGCCTGGGCTTTGTGGCCGTAGGGGACGATGCGCTCCTTGCGGCCCTTGCCGCGGACGCGCAGCATCTGGTCGTCGCGGTCGAGGTCGGCCAGGTTGAGGCCGGTGAGCTCGCTGACACGCAGTCCGGAGGCGTAGAGCAGCTCGAGGATGGCGCGGTCGCGGCGGACGAGAAGCTGCGATTCGTCGTCTTCGGCGCCGGGGCGGTGGCGGTGCGGTGCGC
>CAZHLD010000033.1:20572-27823 GCA_964533185.1 uncultured Acidobacteriaceae bacterium
ACGAGAAGCTGCGATTCGTCGTCTTCGGCGCCGGGGCGGTGGCGGTGCGGTGCGCTTTCCTCTCTTTCCTTTGCCTCTGTACTCTCCGACGATTCCATTGAAGCGAGCTGATCGAGGAAGCCGCTGATTTCTTCAGCGGTGAGTACGGAGGGGACGCGCTTGGGGAGTTTCGGCGTGGCAACGAGGCGGGCCGGGTTTTCGCGGAGCAGGGCTTCGCGGACGCAGAACTTGAAGAAGGAACGCAGGGCGGCGAGCTTGCGGGCGATGGAGGTTTTTTCCAAGCGCTGGTCGTGAAGATGGGCGATGAATTCGCGGATGAGCAAGTGAGAGGCGTCTTCGAGAGCGGGCGGCTTACCGCCGGGGGGATTGGCGTAGGCGAGGAACTGCTCGAGGTCACACTGGTAGCTGCGCTGGGTGTGCGGAGAGGCGTTGCGCTCGAAGCGCAGGTAGTGGAGGAATTTTTCGACGGCCTCTTTCACAGCACAGGAGTTTAGCCACAGATGAACACAGATAAACACAGATGAAGAAGAGAGAGCGCGAAACAGACAATGGAGACGGTTCAAAACCAAAGGACAACGCAGAGGTGTGGAGGGCACGGAGTGGCGCAGAGAAGAGATGAGGATGGCTAGTAAAGAGAAAGGCGGGAAATAGTGTTTCGTTTGGGGGTAGAGGTGGGTTAGCATCCGGCCTCATGTGGAGCCCAAAGAACATCCTGCTGTTAACGCTGGTTGTGGTGACGGTGTGGTTTATCTGGGTGTGGGCGCGGCTGGCGAAGAAGGCGAAGGCCGCCGGCAAGACCGAGGCGGGCGCAGAACATGGCATGTACCATGCGGTGGTCGGCTGGGTGATGTGCTTCTTCGATACGCTGGGGATCGGGAATTTTGCGACGACGACTTCGGCCTTCAAGCTGCGCGGCTCAGTGCCGGATGAGAAAATTCCCGGCACGCTGAACGTGGGTTACGCGCTGCCGACCGTGGCGCAGGCGCTGATTTACATCACCATTGTGGACGTGGACATCTGGACGCTGGTGCTGATGATTGCCGCGTCGGTGGCCGGGGCGTGGCTGGGCGCGGGCGTGGTGGCGAAATGGCCGCGGCGGAAGATTCAGATTGGAATGGGCTTTGCGCTGCTGGCGGCCGCAACGCTGATGCTGATGCGGCAGTTCAACTACGGGCCGGCGGAAGGACAGACGCTCGCCCTGCAAGGAGCGCGGTTGTGGCTGGGCCTGGCGGGAAACTTTGCGCTGGGTGCGCTAATGACGCTGGGCATCGGGCTGTACGCGCCGTGCCTGATCCTGATCAGCCTGCTGGGGATGAACCCGCGCGCGGCGTTCCCGATCATGATGGGGTCGTGCGCGTTCCTGATGCCGATTGGCGGCGTGCGGTTCATCCGCGAGGGGAGCTACAGCCTGCGGACTGCGGTGGTGATGACGCTTAGCGGAATCCCGGCGGTGCTGATCGCTGCGTACATCGTGCGCGAACTGACACTAACCCAAGTGCGCTGGCTGGTGATCGCTGTGGTTGTGTACACAGCGGCGATGATGCTGCGGTCGGCAATTCGCGAGCGCGGGCCGGCTGCGAAGGCCGTCACGCCGGGTTCTGCGACGCCCTAATCTTTCCACGCTAAAAGAGACGTTGTGGGTGCCACTGCCTATGGTGTGGTGTCTCTTGGCTTGTCGGGGCGCCAGCGCATGAAGAGAGAAATCCAGCACAAGAAAGCGATAAACAGCGTGATCCAGAGAGGCTCCCAAGAGCCACGGAAGCCGCTGGCGTAGGTCACCAAGATTACGGCCAGCCAGGTGAGGACCGAATAACCGGGGGTGGCGAAGACCAGCAGGCGCCGCCAGCCGCGACGCGCGGCGAGGTCTGCGGCGGCGGCTGAGATTACCGGCACGGCGGGCAACAGCCACAGCCATTGATGCGCGGACATGCGGGGGATTGTAAGCCTGCGCTGGAGTGAAGACCAAATGTTCTGTTGATGACCGTTAGCGCCAGTGGAAGAAAATGAAGGCGGCGAGGATCCAGTCGAACACAAGGCAGGCGGGCGGGTACCAGGGGACGAGCCTGGTCTGGACGGCGCGCGGGTGATGCGCAAGGTCCCAGAGGCCGTGCAGGAAGAAGCCCAGGGCGAGCAGGTGGATGTTGAGGCTTAATGCGGCCATGGCCAGGAGCATGAAGGGCAGAAGTAAGACGGTTTCGGCGAGGATGACGAGTCTGCGACCGTCCTGGAGTGCGAAGCCGAGATAGACGCCGGCGGTCACTCCCAACAGCACAGTGAAAAAGCTGACGGCAGGATAGTAGGGCAGCGAAGCGCCAAGAGCGATGGTCGGCAACGAGAGTGCCGCGCCGAGCTGAGAACCGCGGAGGGTGTGTTTCATGGGATTTTCGAATAGCGGAGGTTAGAGGAGACAGACACGTGTCACGGTTTAGCGGAGACGGAGACGGGTTCGGCGGGCTGAGATTCGGGCAGGGCTTCTTCCCAGTCGCAACCTTCTTTGAGGCAGGCGCGGGAGGCGCCGTGCCTGCCGCGTTTTTCGACGATGAAGGGCGTGTGGCATTTGGGGCAAGGCTCGGCGATGGGCCTGTGCGGCGTGGTGAAGTCGCATTCGGGGTAACGATTGCAACCGTAGAAGACGCGGCGGCGGCCTTTGCGCGTCATGCGCTCGACGAACTCGCCAGTGCCGCACTTGGGGCAGTGGATGCCGAGGGTCTTCGAGCGAATGTACTTGCACTTCGGGTAGCCGGTGCAGCCGATGAACTCGCCGTAGCGGCCGTGTTTTTTGACGAGCTGCAAGCCGCACTCGGGGCACTTCTCGTCGAGCGGCTGGTCGGGCTGACGGGCCTTGCGGGTGCCGTGGACGAGGCGGCGCGTGGTCTTGCAATCGGGATAGCCGGTGCAGGCGAGGAAGGGGCCGAAGCGGCCGCGCTTGATGGTCATTTCCTTGCCGCAGTTGTCGCAGTACTCGGGGCCGGTCTCGCTTTCGACCTCCTCGCTGCCGAGCTCGGGTGAGAGGTCGCGGGTGAAGTCGCACTCGGGGTAGCGCGAGCAGCCGAGAAAGAAGCCGTGGCGGCTGATGCGCTCGAGTATTTCGCCCTGGCCGCATTTTTCGCACTTCTCGCCGGTGGGGATGCCAGCTTTGTAAGAAGCCATTTCGCCTGCGGCCTTGTCGAGGTCTCCTTCGAAGCGCCCCCAGAACTCTTCGACTGACTTGCGCCAGGGAAGTTTGCCTTCTTCGATTGCGTCGAGCTCTTCTTCCATGCGGGCGGTGAAGCCGACGTCGAAAATGTCTTCAAAGCTTTTCACCAGCAGGGTGCTGACCTTTTCACCGAGCATGGTGGGCGTGAAGCGGCCCTGATCTTTGCTGACGTATTCGCGGTCGACGATGGTGGAGATGATGGCGGCGTAGGTGGAGGGGCGGCCAATGCCCTTTTCTTCCAGCTCCTTCACCAGCGTGGCCTCGGTGTAGCGCGGAGGCGGCTCGGTGAAGTGCTGCTCGGGGCGGATCGTTTCCAGGCGCAGCGTTTCGCCCTCGCGGACGCGCGGGAGGGCGCGGCCTTCGCCTTCGGAGTCGTCGTCCTTTTCCTTGTCCTCTTCGGCGATTTGGTAGACGGCGAGGTAGCCATCGAACTTCTGCACGGAGCCGGTGGCGCGGAAGGTGTAGTCGCCGGCGGCGATATCAATGGTGGTCTGGTCAAAGACGGCGGGCACCATCTGCGAGGCGACAAAGCGCTGCCAGATGAGCTGGTAGAGCTTGAACATGTCGTCTTCGAGGTATTTGCGGACGTCATCGGGCGAGCGAGTGGTGTCGGTGGGGCGGATGGCCTCGTGGGCTTCCTGCGCGTCCTTTTTGGATTTGAAGAAGTTTGGCTTCTCGGGGAGATAGTTGGCGCCGTAGCTCGAGCCGATGAACTCGCGCACCTGGCCGAGGGCGTCGTTGGACACTTTGACGGAATCGGTGCGCATGTAGGTGATGAGGCCGACGGCGCCTTCGTCACCCAGCTCGACGCCTTCATAGAGGCGTTGGGCGAGCATCATGGTGCGCTTGGCGGTGAAGCGTAGACGATTGTAGGCGGCTTGCTGGAGCTTGGAGGTGGTGAAGGGCGGCGGAGCGAAGCGGCGCTTTTCCTTCTGAGTGACGCTGGCGACCTGCCACTTCGCGTTCTCGACTGCGGCAATGACTTTCTGGGCTTCGGCTTGGTTGTGGACTTCGACGTCTTCGCCCTTGAACTTGGCGAGCTTGGCTTCGAACTGCGGCGGCACCGAGCCTTCGAGCAAGGCATGGATGGTCCAGTACTCGACGGGGACGAAGGCGCGGATTTCGAACTCGCGCTCAACGATCAGGCGGAGCGCGACGGTCTGGACGCGACCGGCGGAAAGGCCGCGGCGGACTTTGTCCCAGAGAAGCGGGGAGATTTTGTAGCCGACCAGGCGGTCGAGGACGCGACGGGCCTGCTGGGCATCGACGAGGTTGGTGTCGATCTGGCCGGGCTTCTCGAACGCGGCGCGAATGGCTTTCTGCGTGATCTCGTTGAACATCACGCGGAAGATTTTCTTTCGCTCGGTCTTGTTGCGGCCCAGCACTTCGGCGAGATGGGCGCAGATGGCTTCGCCTTCGCGGTCAGGGTCGGCGGCGAGATAGATGGCGTCGGCGTCCAGCGCGGCTTTTTTCAGCTCGGCGACGACTTTGGTTTTACCGGGGATGACTTCGTAGGTGGGCTCGAAGCCGTGGTCGACGTCGATGCCCAGCTCTTTCTTGGGCAGGTCTTTGACGTGGCCGAGCGAGGCTTTGACGGAGTAATTGCGTCCGAGATACTTGTTAATCGTTTTCGCCTTGGCGGGCGATTCGACGATGACGAGTGAGCGTCCCATTGGTTAGTGCCTAATCCCAGCGCACCTGGTTGACACTGTTGGATGCTTCGAGCTGATTCGTCAAGTATTTTTGCAAACCAGTGTTCTCGACCGCGCGACTGAGCGGGTGCGAACCCACCGTGACAGCGGGCACGCCATGGCGTGCCCATACACGGCAAGCACAAGGCCGGCTGGAAGCCGGCGTTACAAGAGCACCTTGACGAACTGCTTGCCGGGCATCTGACGAACGATGCCTTTCATTTCGAGCTCGAAGAGCGTGGACAAGACAACGGAAGAGTTCATCCCGGACTGCTCGACCAACTCGTCCACGTGGCGCGGCTCTTCGGCGGAGAGCAGGGCGAAGAGCTTCTTCTCGGTCACGCCGAGCGAGGCTTCGAAGAGCTGCGCACGCTCCTCGGAGGTGGTGGTCTCCACCGGGAAGAGCTCGGCGCGAACTGCCGTGGGCAGCTCCTCGACCACGTCCTCCCAACTGGCGGCGAGCTTGGCGCCCTGCTTGATCAATTGATGCGGCGCGAAGCTGGTGGGCTGCGTGGCGTGTCCAGGCACGCCGAAGACTTCGCGGCCAAACTCCATGGCCAGGCGCGCCGTGATCAGCGAGCCGGAATACTGAGCGCCTTCGACGATGATTGCGCCAAGCGCCATGCCGGCGACGATGCGGTTGCGGATGGGGAAATTCTCCGGCGCGGGATAGCAGCCCAGTTGAAACTCGGTAATGAGAGCGCCACGCTCGATTACCTGTGCGAAGAGCTTGCGGTTCTCTTTCGGGTAGATGACGTCGAGCCCCGTGCCCAGAACGCCCACGGTGGCGCCATTCGTTGCGGACAAGGCTCCTTTGTGCGCCGAGCTATCAATGCCGCGGGCGAGGCCGCTGACGATCACCAGGCCGCGCAGAGCCAGGTCGCGCGCGATGCGCTCGGCCATCAGGTTGCCGTAAGGCGTAGGCCGGCGCGTGCCGACCATGGCGAGCGCGTGGCGCTTGAGGACGGACAGGTCGCCGCGGACGTAAAGCAGCGGCGGCGGGTCGAAGATCTCGAGCAGGCGCTTGGGGTAGTCCGGTTCCTCCCAGTGAACGAGCTTGCCGTCGAGTTTGCGCAGTTCGGCCAGTTCCTGCTCGGCGGCTCGGAGCGGCGCCCGTGAGTGAATGGCTTGTGCCACCGCGGCGGGCAGGCGGCAGGACTCGAGGTCGGTGAGCGACGCGGCAAAGACGGCCTCGGGCGTGCCAAATGCCTTGAGCAGGCGCGAGGTAAGCCGCGCGCCCAAACCGGGTGTGACGGAAAGCCCCAGCCAGTGGAGGGAAGCGTCCAAGTCCATCGCGGGGCGAGGGTACGCGGATGTTAACAAAGCTGTCAAGCTGGCAGGGGAGGAACGGGTGGACCTAAGCCGGAAACCGAGCTGAGCGCTTGCTCAATACGGGAAGCGTGGTATTGTGCGCCGCGTGAAACGCGAGGAGCGGTCGGGGCTGGAGGCGTGGGGCGAGGCGAATCTGCCGCGTCCCGCGGCGACGCGCGGGCTGGGCGTGATGGGGGTAATCGGCCCGGGCGCGATCATCCTGGGACTTTCAATCGGCAGCGGCGAATGGCTGATTGGCCCGGCAGCGTTTGTGAAGTACGGGCTGTCGCTGCTGTGGGTGACCTCGGTCGCCGTCTTCCTGCAGACCATCCTCAACACCGAGCTGATGCGCTACACGCTCTATACTGGCGAGCCGGCGGTGACCGGCTTCATGCGCACGCGGCCGAACTCGACCTTCTGGGCGTGGTTCTACACCATCCTTTATTTCCTGCACGTGGGCTGGCCGGCGTGGGCGGCGAACGCCGCGGGGGCGTTCTTCTACCTCTTTTATAAGAAGCTGCCGGGTGGAACAGATGCCAGCGCGGTGTACTGGCTGGGAGTGGGCGCGTTCCTGGGCTGCGTGGTGATTCTGCTGTTTGGGCGGCGAATCGAGCGGACGCTGGAGATACTGAACTGGGTCCTGGTGGTGGCCATACTGGGCGGAATGACTTTCCTTTGCCTGCTGTTCTTTGCGCCTCGGGTGTGGCTGGCGGCGCTGGTGGGGTATTTCGGGTTTGACCTGAGGACGGGAGAGTTCAGCTTTATCCCGGCGGGGGCGGACTGGTTCCTGATTGGGGCGTTTGCGGCGTATTCGGGAGCGGGCGGCGTGAGCAACCTGATGCTCTCAAACTGGGCGCGTGACAAAGGATTTGGCATGGGCGCGACCGTGGGGTACATCCCGGCGGCGGTGGGCGGGCACAAGGTGAAGCTGGCGCATACGGGGAATGTGTTTCCGCTGACGGAGGAAAACCTGGCGACGTGGAAACAGTGGTGGCGGATCGTGGGGATTGACCAGTGGGGAGTTTTCTTCGCCGGCGCGCTGCTGGGGATGGG
>CAZHLD010000033.1:27923-29102 GCA_964533185.1 uncultured Acidobacteriaceae bacterium
GCGGGTGAGGCGGGCTGTGCTAGACTTGGGGCCTCAACATTTCCACCTGAGGTGAACCATGAAGCCATCCAAGCGAGTGCTATTTGCGGTAATGATTCTGGCACTGGCTTTCGCCGGCTGCGGGAAATCCGCTGAAGAGCAGACTTCGAAGAGCGGCGGACGTGCAGGCCGAGCGGGCAAGGCGGCGCCGGTGATGGTGACGATTCCGGCGGGGACGGAAATTGACACCAGACTAATTGACGGGTTGAGCTCGAAGACGGCGCAGCCGGGACAAACCTTTGCTGCGTCGCTGGACCGGGACATTGTCGTCGATGGGCAGGTGGTGGTCGCGAAGGGAGCAAATGTGACCGGCAAAGTGACCAACGCGACGGCCTCGGGCCGGCTGAAGCACCTGGCGAAACTCTATGTTCGGCTCACGAGCATCGAGCAGCACGGTAAGCGCTACGAGATCGCCACCAGCGAGACCGGCCACACCGAGGGGAGCAAGACCAAGCGCAACATCCTCTTTATTGGCGGCGGCACGGGCGGCGGCGCGGCGATCGGCGGAATTGCCGGCGGCGGCAAGGGCGCGGGCATCGGGGCGGCGATTGGTGCGGGTGCTGGCGTGGCTGGGGCGATGATGACCGGCAAGAAAGACATCAGCTTCCCGCCGGAGACGAAGCTGCGGTTTGAGCTGGAACAGCCGGTGCAGGTCCACAAGTAGCGCAGGGGCCTGCGCCGCTCAAGCGCGGGCTTCGAGGCGGCGGCCGATGAGCCAGGGAACGACGACGAGCGAGATGTAGGCCACCCAGATGCTTACGTAGCTGAAGAAGCTCCAACCGCCACCGAACGCGAAAACAATCACCAACAGATCGAGAAGAAGATTGACCAGCGCGAGGACGAGGCCGAACTTCAGCCCCTCAGAAGCCTTTCGTGGGGTTTCGCGCAGGTAGAAGCGCACCAGGAAAATTACCGCTACGATCCAGACTACCAGCAGAGGAAAGCTGATGGCCGGGTACTTGGAGATGTGCGGGATCTCCGGGATTTCTTTGAGCGCAGGCGTCATAAAGACAATGCTGCCCCAGACGAAGCCGCTCATCCACACAAACAGCGCAATTCCCAGGGCCAAGCCGAAACGATAGGGCGCGGGGCTCATTTTTTGTAGGTGATGCGGTAGATGGAGTCAGCCATGTCGTCGGA
>CAZHLD010000034.1:0-19778 GCA_964533185.1 uncultured Acidobacteriaceae bacterium
GAAATGAGGCGTCGCTGCTGCGGAGAGATTCTTCGCCCCGGCATCGCAAGCTCTTGCCGGGACTCAGAATGACAGGCGGGGGAGGCGGGCTGGAGCGGCGCTGACAAGGCGGCAGGTGCGCGGTATGATGCGGGCCGCTTGGTAGTCAATCATCTTGGGAGGCCTTCATGCGCTCTTTCCGTACTCACCAAAACGCTTCGCTCTCCGTTGTGCTCGTGCTTCTGCTGGTTTTGCTTGCCTCGTGTTCGAGCGGGCCGAGCGGGCCGGAGGCGGGGGTGAAGGCCATTTCCGCCGAGCGGCTGATGGAGGACATCCGCGTCCTTTCGTCGGACAAGTTTGAGGGGCGCGGGCCCGGGTCGAATGGAGAGAAGCTCACGCTGGAGTACCTCGAGGGGCAATTCCGGCAGATGGGCCTGCAGCCGGGCAATCCGGACGGCACGTATTTTCAGAAAGTGCCGCTGGTGGGGATCACGCCGGACCCGAACATGAAGCTGACGCTTTCGGCGCGCGGCCGGACGCTTAACCCGAAGTTCCGCGACGACTACGTGGCGTGGACCAAGCGCGTGGTGGAGTCGGCCTCGATTGACGCGGACATGGTGTTCGTGGGCTACGGCGTGCAGGCGCCGGAGTTTGATTGGGACGACTTCAAGGGTACGGACGTGAAGGGCAAGGTGATTGTGGTGTTGGTGAACGACCCGCCGCTTGAGGATACGAAGGTCTTTGGCGGGCCGGCGATGACCTACTACGGCCGGTGGACGTACAAGTTTGAGAAAGCAGCGGAACTGGGCGCGGCGGGCTGCTTCATCATCCACCAGACCGACCGGGCCGGGTACGGCTGGGAAGTAGTGCGCAATAGCTGGAGCGGAGAGAGCTTTGACCTGGCTGCGCCGGAAAAGAACATGCACCGCTCGGCGATTGAGGGTTGGATTACCGGCGAGGAGGCGCAGGCGCTGTTTAGGCTGGCGGGCCGGGACCTGGAAGCGCTGAAGAAGGCTGCGGCAACGCGCGAGTTCAAGCCGGTGCCGCTGGGCGTCCGGGCGAAGCTCACTGTTCGCAACACGCTGCGGACGGTGGAGTCGAACAACGTCATCGCGAAACTCGAGGGCAGTGACTCGCAACTGAAAAATGAATACGTGCTCTACTGCGCCCACTGGGATCACTTCGGGGTCGGCCCGGAAGTGAACGGCGACAAGATTTACAACGGCGCAAAGGACAATGCCTCCGGCACGGCGGCGCTGATTGAGATGGCGCGGGCGTTTAAGCAACTGAAGACGCCGCCGCGCCGTTCGCTGCTCTTCCTGGCGGTGACGGGCGAGGAGCAGGGCCTGCTTGGTTCGCGCTACTACGCTGAGCACCCTCTCTACGCGCTGGCGCAGACGGCTGCGGTGATCAACATGGACGCGCTGAATGTGCTTGGCCTAACCAACGATATCGTCATGATTGGTCGAGGCAGCTCCACGCTGGACGAGCTGGTGGACGAGATCGCCCGCAGCCAGGGCCGGACAGTCAAGAATGATCCGGAGCCGGAGAAGGGGTTCTTCTACCGCTCGGACCACTTCGAGTTTGCCAAAAAGGGCGTGCCGGCCTTTTACCCGAACTCAGGAATCGAGTTCGCAGGCAAGCCTGCAGGCTGGGGTTTGGAGATGCGCCAGCAATATACGCGGGAGGACTACCACAAGCCTTCGGACACGATCAAAGACTTCTGGAACCTTGCCGGGATGGTACAGGACTGCCAGTACTTTTTTCTAGTGGGCAACCGTATTGCCAACGACGCACGGACGCCGGAATGGAAGCCCGGCGCGGAGTTTAAGGCGGCGCGGGACGCCTCACTCAAACAGAAACCAGCGGCCAACTATTAACCAGACCACCGCAACCAAAACCCGGCAGCGGGGTTAATTAACTCGAACTGGCGCTGGAGCTTGGGCGGGCAGCGCCCTTGTTTCTTTCGGCAACACGTGGCCAATTTTTTTGCCCAAGCCGGAGCAGTTCTCCTAAGCTTGGCAGTGCCCTCTTGGAGGCCCCTGTGCGAATGCTGATGCGGAGCTGTCTGATCGGACTTCTAATCTCCACACTGATTGGTGCCCCTGTCCAGGCTGCCGGCACCCAGCCGCTGGGCGTTGTGCTCCAGGCGGACCGAGCTCACTTGGGCGCGGGCGAGGCGCAGAACGGCGCCTCGGTCTTTGTTGGCGACATCCTGACAACGGAGCAAACCGGCACGCTGCGTGTGCGGCTTGGCGCGGCGCAACTGGCGCTGCTGCCCAACTCCAGTGCGGCGATGGGGCAAGCGGCAGGGGCTACGAGCGCCCTGCTCGAGCGCGGCACGCTGATTTTCTCCAGCTCCGCGGCTAACTCGATCGAAGTACGCGCCTCGGAGGCGCGCATCCGCCCGACGACGGCGCAGGCGCTGGCGCAGGTTACCCTGGTGGGGCCGCTTGAGTTCCTGGTCACCAGCCAGCGCGGCACGCTCGAAGTCACCATCGGCAACGAGGTCCATACGGTTCCGGAAGCGACCTCCTACCGCGTGCTGGTTGACGCTTCGGCTGTGAGGAATTCCAGCGCGGAACCGCAACCGGCCGGGCGGAGCCGCTTTCTGCTGATCATGCTGATTATGATCGGCGCGGGCACGGCCTACGGCATCTGGCGGGCGGTGTCGAGTCCCGATCGGCCGTAAAAGAGAAGTTCACAGTTGACAGTCGACAGTTTAGAGTTAAGAGTTAAAAGTTGAGAGTTCAACCCTCGGAAGGATTCCTCGATACATTCATCCGCAGGAAGAGATGGCACCGCGATTATTGTTGTGGCGGGATAAACCCGCCGCTACATGGGCCGGAGGCCGCAGCACGTTTGCCGGTCATAAGGACAGGCAAGAATGCCTGTTCCACAAATCAGTCAATGATGCACAGAAGGGTTTGCTGTGGGTCCAGCAGCAGGCGCCTGGGATGGATGCGGGAAGAGAACTGGAACCTGGTATCGGCGCCGGAGGTCACCACGTTGCCGAGAAAGACTGGCTTGCCGCCCGTGGGTGAGGCATAGACGGGCACGGTAGCAACAAAATTCTCCGGAACGTCTCTCTGTCTGAGGGTGCCACGTATCTGGAAGCCGCCAGCCTGCGGCCGCACCGTGAACTCCACTGAATAATGCGGAACGCCGGTCGAGCGGACCCACTGGTCGAAGAACCAGTCCATCGAGTGCCCGTCTTCGAGGTCCATCGCCGGGGTCATGACTTTTTCAACGGCGCGCTGGAATTGCTCGGTGGTCAGAGTGTGATGGCGATCGCTTTCGAGCAGAGAACGCAGCAGGTGCGCAAAGCGGGCATCGGGGTCTTTGGCGCCCGGCTCGCGGAGCATCATGCGAAGCATGTGGAAGACCCAGGCGCCCTTGCCATAGATCACACGCTCGAAGGCATCCGGCGAATGTGAAGCGCGCAGGCGGTAGCCGAGAATGAGCGGCCCTTCCGAATCGTAAGGCTCCTTCGTATCCGGCTGACGGGCCAGTAGGTCTGCACGGTAGCGTGCGAGCCAGGCAGCCAAAGCACGTTCTTTGGGCTTTTTCGAGTCCGCGTAGAGCATGGCGAGGTAGTTGCTCAGTCCCTCCTGGATCCACTGGTCACGGTAGCTGGCATAGGTGATCTGATTGCCCCACCACTGATGGGCTACTTCGTGGAAGGGCATTAGCTCGGTGAAGAATTCCTGCGTGCGCTCACCCATGCCCACACGCCGGTGTGCTTCCGGCGAAAGAAACGTGAGGGTGGACAGATAGAGCAGGCCCGGCCAGCCCTGTCCGAAGACGCCGGGGATTTGGGAAACGGCCAATTGCGGGTAGGGAAACGGGCCGCCGAAGCGCTCAAGAAAGTGGACGGCATCGGCGACGTCGGCTCCGAGCCTACCCAGTACGAGGGCCGGGCTGGGTGCGGCCGCGCCCAGCACGATGGAAGTGGATGGCCACGAGCGCGTGCCACGGGCCAGGGCGGGCGGGACAGGCTGCACAATAGTTTGGCGGAGGCGGTCTTGGAGAGCGCGCTCGAGCTGGCGGTTGGCGTAAACATCGACGCGCAGCGTGCCTGATTGAGTTTTCTCGGTAAGGTAATCGCCCAGGTTGAAGCCAGCGACGATGAAGGGCTGGTCGGAGCGCCAGCGCCCGGTCTTCCATTCCCCGTCGTCGTGCTCCTCGGTCTTCGTGCCGGTGGCCACCAGTTGGAGACGGCGCGGCCAGCGGAAAGAGAGCTCGAAGGGCGCGAAGCTCTCATGGCCGGCCAGATGCGGATACCAACTGCCGCGGTCGCCGACAAAGTACACGCCGTTGCCGGCGTCACTGATGACGCTGCCGCGGTACTTCAGTCGAAGCAGGAACTGCGTACCGGCCTTTGCCGCTTCCGGGAGCACCACAAGGACTGCATCGTTGCCGCGCTGGCCGATTTCATGCCGACTCAAAGCTTCGTTTTGGAAGAAGGTCAGTGGCCGCCCGGTCTCGTCCTCGGCGGAGCGCACACTGAGCTGGCGCGACAATTCCAATGGTATAACGCGCTCGCCGCCGCGGAGGGCTTTCATGGTCAGAGTTGCAGTCGCTTCTAACTGCCGGTCGGTTTGGATCGAAGTGTCCAGCGCATAGCGGAGAGCCTGGAAGGGCGGAGTTGGTGCGATCGCCCCCGCCGTGGGGAAGGAGGCCCAGACGTCGTAGTACTGCGTGCCTCCTGCCCATCGGGGTTGGCCAATCAGGACCTGCTCGGGGCGACGCTCGTCCACGAGCACGTCAAACGCGCCGCGCGCCTCGCTGAGCAGGCCGGCATAGAGAAAGGGGCGCGGGTTCTCCGAGAGCCAGTCAAAAAGAATACGCAGCGCGTGCCATGGGTTCAGGTTGGCGACAGTTGGGTCCCATTCGGCGCCAAAACTCGGCTCTTCGGCCGGGACAGCATCGCTATCACGGATCTGGCGGAGCAGTTCTTCGGCGGTCGAGTCGTTGAAGCGCAGGTAGGCGCGGGAGAAGGGATGGTCGAGCAGGGGCGCGCTCAGGAAACGTGCCAGCGAGGCCTTCTCAATCGGGTCGCGAGGCAGGGCCAGAGCGCGGCCGCGGCCGGTGAAGACCGCGCCGGTCACACGGCCGTCATAGGCGGTGAGAAAGGCGAGTTTGCCTTCGTCGAGCGACAGGCGGACGACGTCGCGGCGGATGAGCAGGTCGCGGACGAAATACACCTGCTTCGAGTTGACGCGAAGGTCATTCAGCGCCTGGAAAAGCTCGCGCGGCGAGGCCCGTTGCGACGCAAACTGCGCCAGTGCCGGAAAGCAGGACAGCCCGGCGAGCAGGAGCAAGAGAAGCAGACGCGATCGCATCGTCACTGACATTTTTTGCCTGAAAAGAGTATGGCTCAACCGAGGACAGAGGCGGTAACTGTTTGCGCGCCGCGCGACCGGGCCTGCAGAGCCGCTTGTTAGAATGGAAGCGTGGCTCACCCCATGCCCCGACTCTGGCTTATTTGGATGGCAGTACTGTGGCTGGCGCTGCCTGCGCTGGCGGACACAATCGTGTTGAAGAACGGGCGGCGGATCGTGGCCGTCCGGGTGATCGAGGAAAAGGACCACGTCAGCTATGAGACGGCGGCCGGGCGGTTGAGGCTGCCACGGTCGATTATCGCGCGGATTGAGCGAGGCGCAGTTCCTTCGACAACCGATCGCGCGGCGAATCTCGAGATCACCCCGCCTCCGCTTGCAACCAACTTGAGCTATCCCGACGTTGCCGCGCTGGCTGTGCGGGGCGGTTCAGTGGATCGTGAATATATTTCACGGCTCGAGGCGGCAGCGCAGGGAGGAAATGCAGCAGCGATTAACCGCGTGGCCGTGGCCCACCATGCCGCGGCGCAACTTGAGCTGAAAAGCGGAGAGACCGAGCAGGCCATCGGCCACTATCACCGAGCGCTGACTTTCGCGCCAGAGCAGACGGGCCTGCTCCTTCAAATTGCCTATCTGCATTTGCGCCGGAGCGAGTACACGCCAGCGCTGGACTATCTCGAGCGCGCACGCCGCGCCTCACCGGAGTCGCCCGAGGTCGCCAAGCTGACTGGTTGGGCTCTTTACGGCCAGAACCGCACCGAGCAGGCCGTTGAGGAATGGCAGCGGGCATTGCGCCTGCGGCCGGATGGGCAGGTGGAGCAGGCTCTGGAGGAAGCACGCCAAGAACTAAACGTAGAGGCGCGTTATCGCGAAGGCGAGAGCCGTCACTTCGTACTTCGCTATCATGGCGGAGCCGCACCGGAGCTGGCCCGCGAGGTGTTGCGGACGCTCGAAGAGCACTTTCGCACGATCGAGCCCGAGCTGAACTTCACTCCGGCCGAACCCATCGGCGTGATCCTTTACACCAACCAGGCGTTTGCCGACATCACTCGCGCGCCGGCCTGGGTGGGGGCAATCAACGACGGCCGGATCCGTGTGCCGGTGCAGGGGCTCAGCTCGGTGACGGCGGAGCTCTCGCGTGTGCTGCGCCACGAGCTGGCGCACAGTTTCATCCAGATGAAGACGGGCGGAAAGTGCCCGGTGTGGCTGAACGAGGGAATCGCGCAGTGGCTGGAAGGGCAGCGCAGCGGCGAGTACGCGGCGCTGCTGGTGACGGCCTTCGAGAGGAAAGCATCGGTGCCGCTCAAGGTTCTGGAGGGTCCCTGGATGAACTTTCCGGACCAGATGGCCGGGTATTCCTACGCCTGGTCACTCGGGGTGGTCGAGTACATCATCGCCACCAGCGGAATGCGCGACATCGAGCGGCTGCTGGAGCAGATTGCGGCCGGTTCCTCTCCGGAGGCCTCGTGCGTGAGCGTGCTGCGGATGGACTACGCGGAACTCGAGCAAGAGACCGTGAAGTACTTGCGACGTACCTACCTGCGGTAAGCCGTCCTTTTACAGCGTAGAGAGAAGTCCTGCCAGCAGAGCTGCGCGCTGGGGCAACGCGCGAATCACGACGTTTTCATGGGCACTGTGGGCGCCTTCGCCTACGCCGCCGAGGCCGTCCAACGTGGGCACGCCCAGCGCGGCAGTGAAGTTGCCGTCCGAGCCGCCGCCGACGAACGATTCCTTCAGATCGAGCCCCATCTGGCGTGAAAGCTCCTTTGCCCGCTGGAAGAGCGCACGAGCCATGCGCTGCTCCATTGGGGGACGGCCAATTCCGCCGCGCACTTCGAGGCGTGCCCCTTTCAAGATTGGCCGAAGCGAGTGAATGGTTCGCTCGAGTTTGCGAATATCTGCCTTGCGCGTGACGCGGAGGTCCACGCGGGCTTGGGCGCGTTCGGCGATGACGTTGGTACGCGTGCCGCCTTCGATCACGTTCGCATTGACGGTGATGCCGCGTCGCGGATCGTTTAGCCGCATCAGCCGAGCGACTTGAAGGGCCAGCTCGTGCACGGCGTTGACGCCGTCTTCGGGATTGAGGCCGGCGTGGGCGGCTCGGCCGTGGACGACCAGCTCGACCTCACCAACTCCTTTGCGCGCTGTCTTGAGATGCCCATGCGGCCCAGTGGCGGGCTCGAGGACCAAGACAGCATCACTGCGAAGTGCTTCCTTCTCGAGAAGTGCGCGAGAAGATTCGCTGCCAATCTCCTCATCGGAAGTCCACAGGAAGACTAGGCGCCGGGACGGCCGGAGGCCCGCGCGCCGCAGGGCGTCGACAGCGCAAAGGGCAATGACCAGGCCGCTTTTCATGTCAAACGTGCCCGGGCCCCAGGCGCGACCACGCGCGATGCGGAAGGGCATGCGCGCGAGCGTGCCCACGTCGTAGACCGTATCGAGGTGGCCGAGAATGAGAATCTGGCCGCGCGGCCGGCGGCGTCCAGGGAACAACTCGGCGCGGACGTGATTGCCGCAAGCGCGCTGGCGAAGAATTCGAACGTGGGCGCCGCGGCGGCGCCATTCGGCTGCCACCAGGCGGCCGAAGCGGTCCACGGCGGCCTTGTCGGTGCTGGGCGATTCGGCGCGGACGAACTGACCGAGCAGGCGCACCATTTGCGACTCGAGCTTGCGCGCGTTTGCGAGCAGTTGGCGCATTGGGTTGGAAGAAGCCATGGCGCGGAGTATGCTAACAACGCCCGGCGCGCGCGGCAACGGGAGTTCGCCCGAACCTGCCCTTTCGCATATAATTGTGGGATTGCGCCTGACCCAGAGTCTGCGCCGGGGCCTACTGCGAAGGGTTGAGGAGACCCGATGATCCTGGACACGAACGGCATCCAGAAGATCCTGCCGCACCGCCATCCGTTCTTGATGGTGGATGCGATCTTGGAAATGGAACGCCTGAAGCGCATCGTCGGCGTGAAGAACGTCAGCATCACTGAGGACTATTTCAAGGGGCACTTCCCGGGGAAGCCCATTATGCCCGGGGTGCTGATCATTGAGGCCATGGCCCAGACCGGAGGGCTGCTGCTGCTCCAGGAGGTGCCCGACCGGGAGAAGAAGCTGCTGTACTTCGTGGCGGTGGACGACGCGCGCTTCCGTCGGCCGGTGGTGCCCGGCGAGCAACTGCGCCTGGAGGTGACCGTCATTTCGTGGCGTGGAAACTTCTGCAAATTCCAGGGGCAGGCAACCGTAAATGGCGAATTGGCTGCTGAGGCCACGCTGATGTGCAAGATGGTGGACCGCGACCCGGCGGGAGCCGAGTGAGCCAAGAGCATGAGTGAAATCGATTCGCGGGCAATCGTATCGCCGCGGACGCGGCTTGGGCGCGATATTCGCATCGGCGCGTTTGCGGTGGTTGGGCCGGGCGTCGAGCTGGGGGATGGTTGCGTGCTTCATCCTCACGCCGTGGTGAACGGACCGGCAAGGTTCGGTGGCGGGAACGTGTTCCACCCGTTTTGCTCGGTGGGCGGCGATCCGCAGGACCTCAAGCATGCCGGAGAGCGGACAGAGCTGGTGGTGGGGGACGCAAACATCTTCCGCGAGTTTGTGACCGTGAGTCGCGGCACGCAGCAAGGCGGGCGCATCACCCGAATTGGCAGCCACAATTTATTCATGGCCTATGTTCACATTGCTCACGATTGCGTGGTCGGAAGCCATACAGTCTTTGCCAATGCAGCCACGCTGGCGGGGCACGTCACTGTGGAGGACTATGCGACGGTGGGTGCGTTTAGCCCGGTGCATCAGTATTGCCGGATCGGGCGGTACTCGTTCGTTGGCGCTTCGACGGTGATCACCAAAGATGTGCCGCCCTTTTCCAAAGTGGTGGCTGAGCGGGAGACGCACTGCTTCGGGGTCAACACGATCGGCCTTGAGCGCCGGGGATTCTCAGACGAGCGAATCAACAGCCTTGAGCAGGCGTTCCGGATCCTGTTGCGCTCGAAGCTGAACACGACGCAGGCCGTGGAGCAGATGCGAGCGTCGCTGAATGGTTCGGTAGACGTCGAAGAGCTGGTCCGCTTCATCGAGACGGCGGAGAGAGGCGTGATCAAGTAGAGAGCCAATGAGCGCCGCACCTACTCCCGCTTCCTTAGCCGGCCGCTGGGGCCTGATCGCCGGCAACGGCCGCTTTCCGTTTCTGGTCCTGGAAGGAGCGCGCAGCGTGGCTGTGCCAAAATGGTTTGAGACTGTTGAAAAACTCTGCAAAATGCCTGTTTTTCTCTGGAGTGCAGGTCCCAAGTTCTTGATTCTTCGTTCGCGGCAGACGGATTCGAGACCCCGAGAATACTTTCTCGACAGTCTGGTTTTCTTTTGGCATATGTACCAAGCCCCCCACCCACTCTGGAAAGTTCATACGGCAGAGCAGGTTCCCGGAGCCGCCGTTGACTTTCGCCCTCAGTCCCCCCTAGGAAGCGCAGCCATTCAGACGGGAGAGAAACACCAATGAAAAAAACCTCTACCCTAGCTCTAGTGGTCCTAAGTGCTCTGTCGCTGGGAGTGTTTGGCTTTGCTGATGCGGAGCAGGCCGCGCCTGCCCCGGTCCACTACTTTTCCGTCAATTACAAGGACATCGCATGGCAGAAGATCGTTCCGGAGCTGGGCAACGACTCACCCGAGATCGCGATCCTCCGCGTCGATCCCGGTACTGGGGCGACGCATCTGCTGATCCGCAACCCACGCAAGATGCACGTGCCCCGGCACTGGCACAGTGCAAATGAAACCCACACAATTCTTGCCGGCACCATGGTCTTCGAGTGTGAGGGGAAGATGGACGTCTTGGGGCCGGGATCCTTCAACTATATCCCCAGCAAGTCCATTCACCAGGCCTGGCTGCCCCAGGGTGGCCTGGTGTTCATTACAGTTGACGCGCCTTGGGACATTAACTGGGTGGAAGGGCCTCCGACTCGCGCCGATATTGGCGTGGAACCTCCTTTGTCGCCAACTTCCAAGAAGTGAGCTTGTCTAGAAGGCAATGACGGCCGCATCTCATTCCGAAACGAACTCGGAACGCTGGGGATTGATCGCCGGCAACGGGCGGTTTCCGTTTCTTGTGCTGGAGGGAGCGCGCAGCCAGGGGATTGAGATGGCCGTGATCGCCATCCGCGAAGAAGCGGCGCCTGAACTCGAGCGGGTGGCCAAGCACCTTCATTGGGTCAGCCTGGGCGAGTTGAGCCGGACGATCGAGCTGCTGCATGAGGAGGGAGTGACGCGGGCGGTGATGGCGGGTCAGGTGAAACACAACAAGATTTTCAGCTCGATCAAGCCGGACTGGCGGCTGGCCAAGCTGCTGCTGACACTGCCGCTGAAAAACACTGATTCGCTGATCGGCGCCGTGGCCCGCGTGCTGGCGTCGGAAGGAATCGAGCTGGTGGATTCGACTGCGTTTTTAAGGCCGCTGGTGCCCGCGCCCGGGGTGCTGACTTGGCGCGCGCCGGACGCTGAGGAGGCCGCCGACATCGCCTATGGCCGTCAAATCGCCCGGCAGATCGCGGGGCTGGACCTGGGGCAGACCGTGGTTGTGCGCGACCAAGCCTGCGTGGCGATTGAAGCCATGGAAGGCACGGATGAAACCATTGAACGAGCGGCGCGAATAACTGGTGGTGCGCGCCTGGTGGTGGTCAAGGTGAGCAAGCCCGGCCAGGACATGCGGTTTGATGTGCCGGTGGTCGGCCTGCCTACGATTGAGGTGATGAAGCGCTCGAACGCAACGGCCCTCGCCATTGATGGCGACCGGACACTGCTCTTCGACCGCGAACGATTGATCGAAATGGCAGACGCCGCCGGGATCGCCATCGAGGCGTTTGCGCCCGAGGGAACAGATGCGTCCTTGGAACCTGCTGCGCGGGAAGGGAAGCGGTGAGTGAGTCGAAAAAAATCCGGGTTGCCGTCGTCGGGGTCGGAGACTTCGGCAGAAACCACGTCCGCGTGTACCGCGAGCTGGAGAATACTGAGCTGGTGGGCGTGGTGGACACAGATGCCGAGCGCGCCCACCGGGTGGCGGAGGAGTTTTCGACCGCAGTGCTGGCAGGCATCGAAGCGCTTGCGGGCCGCGTGGACGCCGTCAGCGTGGCCGTGCCGACAGTCGAGCACAGCCGGGTGGGTTGCCGGCTGATGGAACAAGGGATCGACGTGCTGATTGAAAAACCCATGGCCGCGTCCGTGGCGGAAGCCGACGAGCTGATTGCGCAGGCGGGAAAGCATCGGCGGGTTCTTCAGGTGGGCCACCTCGAGCGGTTCAATCCGGCGGTTGCGGCGGTCGAGAAGGTCGTCAGCCGGCCGCTGTTTTTCGAGGTGCACCGGCTGGGCGTGTTCTCGCCACGCAGTCTGGATATTGACGTGGTGTACGACGTGATGATCCACGACCTGGACATTCTGCTGGCACTGGTGAGTGCCCCGGTGAGCGACATCAAAGCGGTGGGCATCCCAGTGCTGAGCGACAAGGTTGACATCGCCCATGCGCGGATCGAGTTCGAAGGTGGCGCCGTGGCTAATGTCACGGCCAGCCGAGTATCCACCGAGCGGGTGCGCAAGATGCGGTTCTTCCAGGCGCATGAGTACATATCGGTCGACTACACGAGGCAGGATGCGCTGCGCGTGCGCGTGACCGAGCCGGGGCCGGAGCCGCAATTTGCGTTTGAAAAGCTGCCCACACAGCCCGAGGAGCCGCTGCGCGCCGAGTTGCGCTCGTTTCTCGATTGTGTGCGCACGCGAAACAGGCCGCGCGTGGACGGCCCGGCCGGGCGGCGCGCGCTTGAGCTGGCCAGCCGCGTGATGGCGGGCATCCTCGATCACGGGCGGCGCGTCCAACTGGGAGCCTTCGCCACCCCACAGGCAGGACGATGATCCCGCGCACGCTAATACCGTTTGGCGCCCGCCCGGCAGCCTCTGCCGAAGAGCCCGCACCGAAGCGCCTTTCTTCCTCGCTGGACACGCGGACGCTGATGCCCGCGGACTTGCCCGTTGCGCCGCTGGACTCGCGCACTTCGATCCCGACTCACTTGCCGCTTGAAGTGCTCGCCGCCCGCATGCTCGTGCCACGAGACATGCCGGTCGTGCCACTGGAGGCCACCAGCGCAATTCCGCAGCACGTTCCGCTGACCGTGCTCGATTCCCGCGTGGCCGTGCCCAGGGACGTCAAGTTCGCACCGATCCAGCCGCCGCCCATCGCGCGGCCGAGGACGCTGCCAGGCATCATCGAGCCGGACGTGCTGACCACCGGCGAGGTGAATCTGCTCGCGGAGCCGGAGCAACAGACCACCTTGCGATGGAACCTGGTGGCCCGCGTGTCCTCGACGGTGTTTCACGGGGCGCTGATTGTCTTCATGCTGCTCTGGCCGACGCTTTTCCCGTACAAGCCGCCGACACAGGAAGAGATGGAGCTGGCGCGGCGGCAACTGAGCTTTGTTTATTTGCCGCCGTCGGCCGAAGACGTGCCCACGATCCCCAGCTCACCGTCGGAGCGCGTCAGCCCGCAGGTGCGAATTGATCCGCGCATCCTGCGCCAGGTGGCACCGCCGGACGAGGAGCCGCAGCCGCTGCCCGGGCCGCCCGAACGCGAGCGCGTCACGCGCGACCTTCCGAACGCGCCGACGCCGCGGATTTCCACTCCGGCGCCGGACACTTCTCTTCGGCAGCGTGCCGAGCCACCGCGGGAGGTGGCGCGCCTGGAATCGCCCAAACCGCTGCCGGAAAGCCCCAGCGGTTTGATCATTCCACGCACTTCGCCGGGGAAGGCTCTGGAAGAATCAATACGAGGCGCGGCGAAAAACCGTGACGAGGGCGGCGTTCGTGGCGGTTACAGCGCGCCAATGCCAAGGAGTCCCGGGGGAGGTGGTTCCGGAGGCGGTCTGCTGTCCCAGGGCTATGAGTTGTTGACTCCCACCGAGGGAGTGGACTTCACGAACTACCTGGCGCGAGTGCTGGCCAGCGTGCGGCGAAACTGGTATGCCGTAATACCCGAGTCAGCCCGGCTGGGTGATAAGGGCCGGGTAGTTCTGCAATTTCGGATCCTGCGCAACGGAAGTGTTCCGTTTCCCGAGCCGGGCCTGATGCTCAGCTCGGGCAAAGAGCCGCTGGACCGCGCGGCGCTTTCCGCCATCCGCGCCTCGAATCCGTTCGAGCCGCTGCCGCCGGCCTTCAGCGGGCCGCACATCGAACTGCGGTTCATCTTCCTCTACAACATTCGAATCGACGAACTGTGAAGGTCACTCGTACGCAGGCAATCGGGATACTTCTGCTGGCAGCGCTGTTCCTGCTCGTTCTCCTGCTGCGCTACCGGAATCTGCTCGGATGATGCCCGCCTCGCATTCTGACTCTTCACCGGCAGCGCCGCTGGTGGCGATTGTGGGACCGACGGCCTCGGGCAAGTCGGCATTGGCCGTATGGTTGGCGGAACGACTGGATGGAGAAGTGGTCGCGTGTGATTCGACGCAGGTCTATCGCCACTTCGACATCGGTACCGCTAAGCCACGCGCTGACGAGCGGCGCGGGATCCCGCATCACCTGATTGATTTACTGGAACCGGAGGAGATCTTCACCGCCGGTGACTACCGTCGCCGCGCCGAGCCGGTGCTTGAAGACCTTCGCCGGCGGGGGAAGCTGCCGATCCTCACCGTTGGGACCGGGCTGTACCTGCGCGCGCTGCTCGAAGGACTGGCCGATGCGCCGGCGCGTTCGGAAGAACTGCGGACGCAGCTCGGCGAGCGGGCGAAGGTGCGCGGGCCGGCGTACTTGCATCGGTTGCTCAAACGGTTGGACCCGGCTGCAGCGACAAGAATCGGCCCGCGCGACCAGCCCAAACTCATCCGAGCGATTGAAGTCTGCCTGCTCGCTGGCCGACCCATCAGCGAAGTGCACGGCAGTGGCCGGCCCGGGCTCCAGGGATTTCGTCCTCTGAAAGTTGGGTTGACGCCGCTGCGTGCGGCGCTCTATGAACGCATCGATGGGCGCGTCAACGACATGCTCGGGCGAGGATGGCTGCAGGAAGTGAAGGATCTCATCGCCCGCGGTGTTCCTGCCAATGCCAAGCCGTTTCAGTTTATCGGCTACGGGGAGTTGTGCGCGCATCTGGCCGGGGAGATGAGCCTCGAGCATGCGGTCGCAGCGATTCAGCAGGCCACGCGACGTTATGCCAAGCGGCAGATAACGTGGTTTCGCAAAGAACCTGGCGTGCGCTGGTTCGATGGGTTTGGCAATGCCCCGGAAACCAGCGAGCACGTATTGGCGTATCTGGAAGAACAGCTCGCTGCCGGCTCACATCTTCGCGCGCGGCCTGTTCAAGGAGTATAATAAGGATCGAATGAACGCGGCTTTCATACAACGCCCCACCCGGAACGAATGAAGACCACCCGCCCGACGGAAAACCCGGAACGTGTCCTGCTCGTTGGCGTCGGATTGAAGAAGGCGCCGCGTGTGCCCGGTGTGACGCCGGCAGAGGCCGAACGCGAGTCGCTCGTCGAGCTCGATGAACTGGCGCGCAGCGCAGGCGCCCAGGTGGCCGGCACGGTTTATCAGGTCCGCGAAACGCGCGATCCGGCCACGGTGGTCGGCCGCGGAAAACTCGAAGAGGTGAAGATCGAGGCGCGCCTGCGCAAGGCGCCACTCATTGTCTTCGACGGCAGCCTGACGCCCGGGCAGCAGCGCAACATCGAGCGGGCTACGGAATGCCGCGTAATCGACCGCACACAGTTGATCCTGGATATTTTTGCCCGGCATGCGCGCAGCCGCGAAGGGCAGTTGCAGGTGGAATTGGCGCAACTGAACTATCTGTTGCCGCGCCTGGCCGGAAGCGGCACCGAGCTTTCCCGGTTGGGTGGCGGGATTGGCACGCGCGGGCCCGGCGAACAAAAACTCGAAACAGACCGCCGGCGGATCCGTGACCGCATTCACAAAGTTCAGAAGAGTATCGAAACGGTGCGCCGTCAGCGTTCTCTCCGACGTGAAGCAAGGCAATCCGTGCCGCTGGGGATGGTCGCCCTGGTTGGTTATACCAATGCGGGCAAATCGACGCTGTTCAACGCGTTGAGCCGCGCCGATGTGCTGGTTTCGTCCAAAATGTTCGCGACGCTCGATCCGACCATCCGCGCCGTGCGACTGCCATCGAACCGCCGGGCCTTGCTTTCGGATACCGTCGGATTCATCCGCGACCTCCCGCCCGGATTGATCGCCGCCTTCCGCGCGACACTGGAAGAGGTTCAGGAGGCAGCCCTGATCCTACAGGTGACGGATGTCTCCAATCCACATCATGCTGAACAGGACGCGGAAGTGGAAAAGGTTCTGGTCGAGTTGGGTGTCGCCAGCAGTCCGCGGTTGCACGTTTTCAATAAGACCGATCGTTTGCCGCCTGAGGAGGCGGCCGCGCTTCATGGCGGCAATGGAAAAGTGTTCGTCTCGGCCCTGACCGGCGCCGGCCTCGACGAACTGTTGCGCCGAATTGATGCCGCGCTGCCGATCGACCCTGTGGTCCGGCTGAAGTTCAGCGTGCCGCTGGCCGACGGGCGTACCCTGGCGCTGATCCATGGGCTGGGTCGCGTGCTGCACTCGGAAGTGAACGATTCACAAATGTCCCTCGAGGCCGAGCTGCCCGAATCGGTGGCGCGGCGGCTGAAGCTTCTGCCTTCCCCGGTCTCCGCATGAGTCGGGAACAAACCTCCCTGCATGTGCGTATCCGTTTACAGAGGCGCTGAGGTGAATTCATGTTGAGCTTCCTGCTCTGGTGCATCCTGCTGGTGTTGTGCTGGCCGGTGGCCCTACTGGCGCTGATTCTCTATCCGATCGTTTGGCTAGTCTTGCTGCCCTTCCGCCTGGTGGGAATTGCGGTGACCGGGGTGCTCGAGTTTCTGCGTGCGCTGTTTCTTCTGCCCGCTCGGGTGTTGCGAGGGCCGAGCCGGGCGCGAGTTTCACCTTGAAAATGGCCCAGACATAAAGCCGTTCGCGCCTGTGGAAAATTCTGTGGAAAACGCGCTTTGCTCAGAGCTACACTTCAGTTGTATTGTGGGTCTTGGGCACCTTTCACTGAGCCTCAATCTCTCCTACTACACAGAATCAACATAACTTACAAGGGACAGTCCCAATCGTAAAACTTTGAATGGGCCGGAAACTCCTTCAGGTGTGCCTCTCTGGTTTTGCACAACTCTGGTGCATCGTGTTCACTAAAAGTTACGTTTTATTGCCTGATGTATTCCCCGAATAGACAACAAATTAACGGCATCGAAAAACCTCCCGAAGCTGCGTTGACTGTCCCCGGCAAGGGGTCTATAGTTGGGTGAGTCTCGCTGGCTGGAGTGCCCTGGCTCCCGCGAATCAGCGTCTGCCGAGCGCATTATGAACCTGCCCAATACGCTGACCATCCTGCGCATCTTCTTCGCGCCCCTTCTGGTTGTGGTCCTGCTGACGCGAGAGCCCAATGTGGATCTCTGGGGCCTTCCGATGCGCTTCGAGATCTGGGGTGTACTGATTCTGCTGGCAGCAGCAGCGACGGACTGGGCCGACGGTTATTTTGCCCGCCGGCACGGAGAAGTGACCACGCTGGGCATCTTGCTTGACCCGATTGCGGACAAACTGCTCATTTCCGCAGCGTTCATTTCTCTGGTGGAGATGCAACTGGTGCCCGGCTGGATGGTGGTCATCATCATCGGGCGCGAGTTTACCGTGCTGGGCCTGCGGAACATCGCTTCGGCAGAAGGCTTCACGATCCAGGCCTCGGCGCTCGGAAAACTGAAGATGGTTTTCCAGGTGCTGGCCGTTTGCGCGGTGATTCTGGGTGCGAAGTACGTGGCACTGAAGCCGCTGGGCACACTGCTGCTCTGGCTGGTGGTGGTCAGCGCCATCGCCTCGGCTGTGCAATACTTCCTCAAGTTTTGGAACCAGGTGGACGACCGCGTGAAACAGCGGCGCCGGCTCCTGCTGCTGAAACGCCGCAAGAAGCAAGAGGATGTCGCCACCCCCTAGTCCGCTCTCCGAAGAAGAACGCCGCACATTACTGGAACTGGCGCGGCAGGCCATCCTGGAGAGCGTCTGCCACGAGCGGATGCCCGAGACGCCGATTGTCCTGGGCGCGGTGGCTGAGTGCCGTGGGGCGTTCGTGACCCTGCACGTCAACGGGAAGCTGCGTGGCTGCATCGGGCATGTCTCACCGAAAGTGAGCCTGGCCGAGACGGTGGCGCAGTGCGCCATTCTTGCCGCCCAAGAAGACGCCAGGTTTCCCTCGGTCAGACCTGAGGAAGTCGCACAACTGGAGATTGAAATCTCGGTCCTCACTGATGCGGTGCCAGTGAAGCCGGAAGAAATTGAAATCGGACGGCACGGACTGCTGGTGATGATGGGCGGCCGGCGCGGTTTGCTGCTCCCTCAGGTGGCCAGCGAGCGTGGGTGGGACCGCCAGCGGTTTCTCGAGGAGACTTGCCGGAAGGCGGATCTTCCCCCGGATGCCTGGAAAGATCCTTCCGGGCAACTTCTTGCTTTTACCGCCGAGGTTTTTTCCGAGGCTGGCCTGCGCACGCATCGCACGTCCTGATTGGCTTGCTATCGAGGAACCCTCAAGACGTAAGAGGCCCGTCCCCGAGAGGAGACGGGCCTTTTGCTTGCACCTGCGGAGTGCGGACAAGAAGTGGAAAGAGGTCCTACTCGATCTCCACGTAGTCGCCAGCGTAAACTTCGCGCAGGCTTAAGGTAATCAAAAGCGTGGTCGCGTTCGGAGTGACGCGGAGGACGATGCCTTCGCCGAGGATTTCCCGCGGGACACTCTCCCAATTGTAGCTGAGGGGCATACTGCCGAAGCCGTAAACGCGGAAGGAATGGCGCCGGGTCTGAAAGGCGGTCTCGTGTTGGACGCCCTGGTAGCGGAAGATGCGGAAATAGTCGCCCACCTTGACGCCCTGGCTGTTGCCCAGGTTGACGTACACGATGTTGCCCGCGCCGCCCGACTGTGAGAACTCCTTCATGGTTACGACCATGCCCACCGGCCGGCCACTCACCGGCGCAAAGCGATTGAAGCCGTTGGCCTGCTTGTACTGCGGGACGGGCCGCTCGCGGAAGGGCTGCACAATGTCACCGCGCTCCAACCAGTCGCAGGAGTAAACGATCTCGGCGGTTGAGACATTGGCATCCACGTGGACCACCCGAAGGCGTCCGAGGTCGGCCCACACCTTGCCCATGGCCCGCAGCAGCCAGGGCTGCTGGGAAAACCATTTGTACTTGGCCGGGTCGTTGACGTGACGCGACACCAGGAACTCATCGCCCACGTTCACACCCTGGCTCGAGCCCTTGTTGATATAGACGAGGTCGCCCTGCTGGAACGTCACCTTATAGTTGGATTGTTCTCCGGTGATCAGGTAGGTGTCAGTGGGTACGGCCTCGGTGGTGACCATGCCGGAACAATAGACATCAATCGTCACCGGCCCTGTGGGCGCCTGCTGTGCAACGGCAGGACTTGCCAGGACGGCCAGCACTAGAAAGGCAAAGTAGCTCTTGGGCCGCATAATCGAAACTCCTTCTCGACGTGAAACGCCCGCCGCACGCGGTCTTTCAACTTCGACGCTAGCAAACGCGCCCGACAGGGTCAAGCACGGGTCGGGCGAGGCTTTACACAACTGCAACCGCGTGATAAAAGCAGGAGATTCAACCCTTTGCAAGGACGATTGCCATGGGCCGAGAGAGCCTGTTTGGGCCGGACCGAATTTGTGCTGTCGTAGCTGCTCCGACGGCGCAGGAAATGGCGCGACAACTCAGGCGCGCACTGCGGCTGACTCGCACCGTTGAGCTACGCCTGGATTGGCTGAAAGGCAGCCGGGAGATCATTCGCTTCCTGAGCTGGCTGAGAGTGCATCGCCCGCGCGCAACGCTGATTGCCACCTGCCGGCGCCGCTCGGCGGGAGGCAAGTTTTCGGGAGGAGTGGCGGAGCAGCTTGCCGTGCTCATGACTGCGGTCGCGGCAGGATGCACATGGTGCGATGTCGAGCTGGAGACGGCCCAGAGGCTCCGGCCTGGCGGGTTGCGATCAATGCTTGGGCGCGGGCGCGGGCTGATCTCCTGGCACGATTTTGGGAGAACACCTGCCAACTTGCGTGCCGTCTTGAACAAGCTGGAGCGCTGCCGGGGAGATGCGGTCAAGCTGGCGACGCAGTGCAATTCAATCCGCGAGAGCCTGCGCGTGCAGGCGCTGGCGCGCGGGCGGCGCAACGTGGTTGCCGTGCCGATGGGCGAGATCGGTCTGCCAGTACGGGTGCTGGCGCTGCGGCAGGGAAGCGCGCTAGCCTATGCTCCGGTCGAACAGGCCACTGCGCCCGGACAAGCGTCGCTCGAAGAGATGAAGCAGCTCTATCGCGCCGATAAGCTGGACCGGCGGACGCGGGTGTATGGAGTCATCGGCAACCCCGTGGCGCATTCGCTTTCGCCACTGCTGCACAACACCGGCTTCAT
>CAZHLD010000034.1:19878-27904 GCA_964533185.1 uncultured Acidobacteriaceae bacterium
TGGAGCGACGCGTGGCGCTGCGCGGCAGCCGGGTGCTGATCTTTGGAGCCGGGGGCGCGGCGCGCGCGGCTGCATTTGCGCTGGCACAGGGAGGCGCGCTTGTCGCAGTGCTTGCGCGGAGCGAAGCGAAGGCGCGCGGGTTGGCCCGGGCCGTTGGCGGAGAGGTCATCGAGCGGGGACGTCTGCGCCGCGAGTTCTTTGACGCCATCGTGAATGCGACGCCGGTGGGAATGTTCCCGCAGGTGAGAAGATCGCCACTTCGCGCAGAGGAGCTGAACTGCCGCCTGGTGATGGACCTGATTTATCGGCCGATGAAAACGGAGTTGCTTCGCCGGGCCGCGCAGCGCGGCATCGAAACTGTTTCCGGGGTGGAGATGTTTCTGGCCCAGGGCATTGCGCAATGGGAGATCTGGAGCGGCTTGCGCGCGCCAGAGACGGCGATGCGGAGTGCGGTGCTGGCCGCGTTGCGGCGCGAAGAGCGTGAGCGAGGCGCGGCGTGATTCAGCCTGATTACAAGACGTTTTGCCGGCTGGCGCGCGAGGGCAACCTCGTGCCGGTCTATGACACCTTCACGGCCGATCTGCTGACGCCGGTGGCAGCCTATCTGCGGCTGGCGCGGGCGGCGCGGTATTCGTTTCTGCTGGAGAGCGTCGAAGGCGGGGAAAAAATCGCGCGCTACACTTTTCTGGGCGCAAACCCGGTGGAAGTCTTTCGCTACGCCAATCAATCCTGCGTGGTGGAAGGCGAGGGACGGCTGGAGTGGCAGGCGGCGGACCCAATCGAGTTCCTGCGCCATCGCATCGCGCGCTACCGCCCGGTGCGCGTGCCGGGCCTGCCGCCGCTGGTGGCCGGCGCGATCGGCTATTTCTCCTACGACATGGTGCGACAGATCGAGCGGCTGCCGGCGCGGCTCCGCGACGACATTGGCCTGGACGAAGCGGTGATGATGTTTTACCTGGGGCTGGTGGCCTTTGACCACGTGCAGCACCGCGTCTGGGTCGTGCGCAACGTTTTCACGGAGGGGCCGGGCAGCCTGCGGGCCAAATACAACGCTGCCGTGCGAGAGATCGCGGCTACGCGACGACTGCTTGAGCAGCCCACTCTGCGCGCGCGCGTTCGGCGTGCGAAGAATGTGCCGCTGCGCATCCGCTCGAACGTTCGCCGCAGCGATTATCTGGCGGCGGTGCGGCGCGCCAAGCGATACATTCGCGCCGGAGACATTTTTCAGGTGGTTCTGAGCCAGCGTTTCTCGGCGCGCACCAAAGCTGACCCGTTTGAGATTTATCGCGCGCTGCGCGTGATAAACCCTTCGCCGTACATGTATTTCCTGCGGCTGGGTGAGGTGGCCGTGGTGGGTAGTTCGCCGGAAATGCTGGTGAAGATTCAGGGCCGCGAGGCGTTCTACCGGCCGATCGCCGGCACGCGTCCGCGCGGGCGGGATGAAAAAGAAGACCAGCGCCTGGAGGCTGAGCTGATTGCTGACCCCAAGGAGCGGGCCGAGCACATCATGTTGGTGGACCTGGGGCGGAATGACCTGGGGCGCGTCTGCGAGTACGGGACGGTGCGTGTGGAAAGGCTGATGTCCGTGGAGCGCTATTCGCACGTGATGCACCTGGTGTCGAGCCTGCGCGGGCGGCTGCGCGACGGCGTGGATTGCTTTGACGCGCTGATGGCGTGCTTTCCCGCCGGGACGGTGAGCGGTGCGCCCAAGGTGCGCGCGATGGAGATCATCGAAGAGCTGGAGCGGGCGCGGCGCGGCATCTACGCCGGGGGGATTCTTTATCTGGATTTCTCGGGTAATCTGGACTCCTGCATTGCCATTCGGACGCTGGTGGCCAAGGGCGGGACGGCATACGTCCAGGCCGGGGGCGGTATCGTGGCTGATTCTGTTCCCGAGCGCGAATACGAAGAGACGGTCAATAAGGCGAAGGCACTGCTGACCGCTCTCGAAGCCGCCGTGAAACGTAGAACTGTTCGCTGAATGCCATGATTCTGCTGCTCGACAACTACGACTCCTTCACCTACAACCTGGCGCAGTATCTCGGCCAGTTGGGGGAGAAGCTCGAAGTGCGGCGGAACGACCAGATTACGGTGGCCGAAGTTGTGCGGCTTGCGCCGGAGCGAATTGTCATCTCACCCGGGCCGGGGATTCCACAGCGGGCGGGGATCACCGTCGAATTGATTTGTCGGTTTGCGGGCGAGATTCCGATACTTGGGGTGTGCCTGGGCCATCAAGCGATTGGTCATGCGTTTGGTGGTCGCGTGGTGCGCGCGCCGGAGATCCTTCACGGCAAGACCAGCGAGATTCACCACGACGGCAAGACAATTTTTCGGAAGCTGCCGCAGCCGTTCACGGCGACGCGCTATCACTCTTTGGTTGTTGCGCGGAAGGGGTTGCCGCGCGAGCTGGAGATTTCCGCCGAAACGGCTGACGGCACCATCATGGGCCTGCGCCACCGCAAGCTGCGCGTCGAAGGCGTGCAGTTCCACCCCGAATCCATCCTTACTGATGCAGGAATGCAACTCCTGCAGAATTTTCTGCGCCTTTAGTGTGGGAAGCGCCAGCACCTACCAACGCAAGCTCGACATCGCGGCGGCGTAGATTGCGATGCCGCGCCAGAGGTTGCCGATGCGGAGGTTTTCGTTGGCGGCGTGTTGGTTGTTGTCGTGGTTGACCATGGGCACGCCGATGACGGGCAGGCTCCACTGCTCGAAGGTGAACATCGGCGCGCTGCCGCCAAGCGTGGGCATTTTCACCACCGGGCCGCCGGTGGCCTGCTCGACGACGCGCATAACGGCGCGCGAGACGGGGAGCTCCATCGACGTGCGCGAGGCCGGATAGCCCCACGGGCCGGTGGTTACTTTGGCGATGAGTGGGCACTTCAAGTGTTCGGCGGGCGTCGGGTCTTCGGAAGTGGTGCAAAAGCCCTGCTTGCGGATGTGCGCGACGACACGCTCAAACTGGCGGGCCGGCTGAATGTTTTTCACCAGGCGCAGGTCGAGCGAGGCCGTGGCCTGTGTGGGGATAATGTTCTGCGATTCGGCTCCGACGTACGCGCTGCGCAAGCCGCGGATGTTGAGCGAAGGTTGGTTGATGAGCTCGACGAGTTTCCTGCCACCCCCTTCGGGCCGGGCGATGAGCAGTTCGCGCATCAGGTCGGCGTCGTTGGCAGGCATTTCGGCGAGCGCCTGACGTTCGCGGTTGCTGAGCGGTGCGACGTCGTCATAGAAGCCCTCGATCACGACGCGTCCATCGGCATCTTTCATCGAGGCCAGCAGGCGGGCCAAGTTGAACGCCGGATTTGGCGCCCAATTGCCATAATGGCCGCTGTGCAGCGCGCGCGCGGGGCCGTACACGGTGATCTCCACGTCCATCACGCCGCGGTTGCCGAAGAAAACCATTGGCCGGCCCGATTGGTGCACGGGTCCATCGGCGGTGATCAGGAGATCGGCGGCAATAAGGTCGCGGTGGGCGGCGAGGGTGCGCTCGAGGTTGGGCGAGCCGGCTTCTTCTTCGCCGTCCAGGATGAATTTCACGTTGACAGCCAGCGGGATTTGCTTTGCGCGGAGGGCGTCGAGCGCGGCGAGAATCGCGACGATAGGCGACTTGTCGTCGGACGCCGAACGCGCGTAGATGCGCCAGTCGTCTTCGTAGGGCGTGCCGAGCGCGGGGAAGGGGATGAGCCGGCCGCCCGCTTCGATAGAACTGGTGCGCAGAGCGGGCTCGAAGGGCTTGGTGCCGGACCAGGCAGCAGGGTCCACGGGCTGGCCGTCGTAATGGGCGTAGAAGATGACGGTGCGAGTTGCACCCGGCGTTCTGAGCTCGCCATATATGACCGGGCCGCGGCCGGGGATGGGCAGTAGTTGCGTTGCGATGCCGCGGCGCCCGAGCATTTCGAAGAGCGTTGTCGCATTGCGCTGAATATTTGCGGTGTCGGTGGCGATGTTGGGGATGGCGAGGAGAGCGGTGAGCTCGGAGATGATCTTGTGTTCGTTGGCCTGGCGATACTCGCGGACCTGGCGGGCAACTTCAGCGGGCGATGGGGCGTTTGACTTCTGTGCCGCTGCCGGGTAGATTACGAAGCTCAGGATAAAGAGAGTCACCGCTATGCGAATCAAGATCACCCTCCTGTAATCGGTCGCCATCGGTTGGCGGCCCGAGCCACTCAGCCGGTGGCCGATTCTCCTCTACTACGTTGCCACAATTTTGCATTCTTGCAGCCAGCCCCGTTGGGCCTGAATTGAGTGAGCCATGAGCGAATACGCCATCGAAGTCGAAAACCTGGTGAAAGTGTACCACCCGGGGAGACGCTCCGAGGTGCGCGCCGTGGATGGGATGAACTTCAGCGTGCCGCGTGGCGAGATCTTCGGCCTGCTGGGGCCGAACGGCGCGGGCAAGACAACCATCCTGAAAATGCTCAATACGCTGATTCACCCAACCGATGGCCGCGCGCGGGTGCTGGGGTTTGACGTGACGGCACAGCCGCTCGAAGTGCGCCGGCGCATCACCGTGGTCCTTCAGGAGACCGCTGTCGAGATGTTTCTCGACGCGCGTGACAACCTGCTGACGTTTGCGCGCTTCCACGGGTTAAGCCCGGCTGAGGCGCGGCGTCGCGCAGATGCGGTGATGGAGCGGTTCAATCTGCACCCGGAAGCCAGCAAAAAGGTGCAGGACCTGAGCGGAGGCTACCGGCGGCGCGTGCAGGTGGCCAAGGCGTTCATGGTGGATACGCCGGTGGTGTTCCTCGATGAGTTCTCGACGGGCATGGACCCGATCCTGAAACGCGCCGTGATGGGTTACCTGCGCGAAGAAGCTGCGCGCGGCCGCACCATCATCCTGACAACGCAGATCCTGAACGAGGCCGAAGAACTCTGCGACGACATCTTGATTATGAACAAGGGCCGCCAGGTGGCCCGCGGCGACCTGCACACGCTGAAACTGCTCTCGCAGGGCGTGTACGAGGTGACGATGACGTTTGCGGAGCTGCCTGCGGCGATCGAGACCTACCTGGCCAGCCTTCAGCCGGTGCGCATGGAGATCCACCAGACTACGGTGGAGCTGGCACTGAAGGCCAAGGAAGCGCGCGTGCTCGAACTGGTGGCCGAGTTGGCAAAAAAAGGCCGCGTTCTGCGCGTCGAAATCGGCGGGGCCAGTCTGGAAGACATCTTCGTCGAACTGATGAAGGAGAGATAGACCATGTCTGCCATCTCAGCGATTCTCTACCGCGAAAGCAAAATCCGCGCGACGAACTACACGTTTCTCTTCTGGGACCTGTTCTACCCGCTCGCCTATTTGCTGGTGTTTGGCGTGGGGGTGAACGAGGCGATGGGCGGTGCGTTCCCGTCGGGGCCGGTGGACTACAACTCATTCTTCCTTGCCGGCGTGCTGGGCATGGCCAGCTTTGGCATTGCGTCCAATACGTCATGGACATTTTTCCTGGACCGCGACAACGGCATCTTCTTCGAGATGCTGACTTATCCGATGACCCGCGCCGAATACCTGCTGGGGAAGATGCTGTTCAATATCGGCATTGCGCTGTTTCAGGCGGCGATCACCATTGCGCTGGCCGCTGCGTTGCTGGGCGTGCGCATTCGCTGGGACTTGGTGCCGCTGCTGGCGCTGCCGGCGGTGATTGGGACGGCGGGGTGGTTCTACTTCTACGCCATCTTTGCGCTGAAGATTCGTCGCAACGACATCTTCAACACCGTGACGTCGATCTTCTATTTTGCGTTCCTGTTTGCCAGCTCGATGTTTTATCCGCTGGAGCCGCTGCCGGCGTGGTTCCGCGGGATCGCGCTGGCCAACCCGATTACCTGGCAGGTGGACGTGCTGCGCTATGCGACAATCGGCATCGGCAATCCGGGGCAGATCGCGTGGGAGGCAGCGGCGTTCCTGGTGTTTACGCTGCTTTCGTTCGCGTATGCGGTGCGGTGCCTCGACCAGCAGGAATGAGCGAGCCCAAAACGGTGTCAAGCCTAAGAGCTTTGTGAAAATGCGATTAGAGATTCGAGCCGCGCGCGGGCGGTGCCGGAATCGATTGACTGAGCGGCGAGGGCGACACCCTCGCGCCAATTTGCAGCGCGGCCGGCGGCGACCAAAGCAGCGGCGGCGTTGGCGAGTACAACATCGCGCGGAGGGCCGGATTCGCCGTCGAGGATGCGGCGGATGATTTGTGCGTTGGTCGGGGCGTCTCCGCCGGTTAGAGCTTCGAGCGGGGCGCGCTTCAGGCCAAGGTCTTCAGGCGTGAGTGTGTAGCTGTGGACCGCGCCCTCGCGCAGTTCCGTCACGTGCGTCTCGCCGCCTAACGAGATCTCATCCATTCCGTCTGCGCCGTGGACGACGAACGCGCGCCGGCAGCCCAAGGCAGCGAGGGCACGGGCCATCATCTCCGAGACGCGCGCATCAAAGACGCCAAGCACCTGGGCCGTGGTTCCGGCGGGATTGGTGAGAGGGCCGAGCAGATTGAAGATTGTGCGGCCGCCGACCTGGCGTCTTGCTGCCGCGGCGTGTTTCATGGCCGTGTAAACAGTCGGGGCGAACAGAAAACCGATGCCAATCTGCTGAATCGCCTCGCCCATACGCTCCACGGGCACGTCCAGACGCACGCCGAGGGCTTCCAAAACATCGGCTGAGCCGCAGCGGGAGCTGAGCGAGCGGTTGCCGTGCTTGGCCACGCGTGCTCCCGCGCCGGCGGCCACGAATGCCGCCCCGGTTGAAATATTAAACGTGCCTTTGGCGTCGCCGCCGGTGCCGCAGGTATCCACAAGAGCATCGGCAGGTGGTGCGGTCGAATTTGCAAAGATCGGCCGGGCGTGGCGGCGCATCACGGTGGCGAAGCCGATCAGCTCGTCGAGCGTCTCGCCTTTCGCGCGCAGACTTGTGAGCAGGCGCGCGATCTGCGCGTCCCCGCACCGGCCGGAGAGCAAGTCTTCCATGACCGCTTCGGCTTCGGAGCGGCTCAGGTGAACGCCCGCTTCGATTCTGTCGAGAGCGGAAACAATCACGGGAGAGGCCGCCTTGCTGGTTGGTTCCATTCAGAGTAAACTGCCGCGTTTCGTTGAAACGCGGATTGTAGCACTGATGGAGCGGCGCGCGGTCGAGAGGGCGGAAACGCGATGAAGATTCACGAATACCAGGGCAAGGCGATCCTGGCGCGCTTTGGAGTGCCGGTTCCGCGCGGGGAAGTGGTGTACAAGAAGGAAGAGGCCTGTGCCGTGGCCGGCCGGCTGGGCACAAAAGTTGTCGTGGTGAAGGCCCAGATCCACGCCGGGGGGCGCGGTAAGGGCGGCGGCGTGAAGCTGGCGCGGTCGGTGGAGGAAGCAGCAGAGCTGGCCGGCAAGATCCTCGGGATGACGCTGGTGACGCATCAGACCGGTCCGGAAGGCCGCGTGGTGCGGCGGGTGCTGATCGAAGAGGGCCTGGACATCAAGAAAGAAATCTACCTGGGCCTGCTGGTGGACCGGGCCGTGGGCGCGGCGGTGTTCATGGCCAGCGCCGCAGGCGGGATGGAGATTGAAGAAGTCGCGCGAGAGAACCCGTCGGCCATTCTGCGCGAGACGATTCATCCGGCGCTGGGACTCCAGCCTTATCAGGCGCGCAAGCTGGCCTTTGGCATCGGGCTCGGCGCAGAAGCGGCGGCAAACGCCGTGCCGTTTTTCCAAGCGCTCTACCGGGCGTTTGTTGAAACGGACGCCTCGTTACTGGAAATCAACCCGTGCATCGTGACCGGCGACCATCGGTTGGTGGCGCTCGACGCCAAAATCAACTTCGACGACAACGCACTTTATCGCCACAAGGAATTGCGCGAGCTGCGCGACCTGGACGAAGAAGACCCGCTGGAAGTGGAAGCGTCGAAATACGGCCTGAACTACATCAAGCTCGGCGGCAACGTCGGGTGCATGGTGAACGGCGCGGGGCTGGCCATGGCCACCATGGACATCATCAAGCTGGCGGGCGGCGCGCCGGCAAATTTTCTGGACGTGGGCGGCGGAGCATCGGCCGAGCAGGTGAAGAACGCGTTCAAGA
>CAZHLD010000035.1:0-5608 GCA_964533185.1 uncultured Acidobacteriaceae bacterium
AGCGGGTGCAGCGACGGCGTCGGTTCGTGGCACCCGGCCACGGACAGCAGCAGCGCCAGCGTCAAACACCCCCATAGGGCTTTCATGGCAAACTCCCATTCTGGAAGGCTGGTGAAGAGCCTCTTCAGCCTCCACAACGGTATAGCGACAAAAACGGGCGGGGATTGCAGCGACCGGAACTAACTAGAGGGCAAGAAGTTACGTCCTTCGGCGGGTCCAGCGGATCAGCGTCATCTTGATTGCGGAGTATTTCACCGCGCATATCATTAGCAGTCCGCCAATGATCATCAACGAGATGGGCCATGCCACACGGTCTGCCAGCAGATTCTCCTGCAGGCGGTAAACCCCCGCAGCGAGAAACAACAGCCCGGTCACCAGGTAGTTTTTCATTTGCTTGGGGATGCTCAGGAAGATCAGCAGGCAGGCCGCAATCGGCAGGAGGATCTCGAAGGTCCGCGCCTCGATGTGCAGCGACGCGTTACCGGGCGAGTTGTTCCACTGTTCGCTGGCGTGGAAGCCCAGCAGGAGAAGCGAAGTCAGGATGTGTCCCGGGATCACAAAACGAAAAGCTTTCGCAACACTTCGCAACTGCTCGGTCTCGAAACGCTCGCACACCCCGTTCAACACGTAGTAGATGCCCGCATTGATGATGAAGAGATACTCGATCTGTCCGTGCGTCCAGGGTGCGGAGCTATTAAGGAATTTCTGCAGGGGCTCGTAGAGTGCCGCGGCCCCGCTGAAGCCCGCCAGGGTGAAGCCCGCGGCTGGCGGATAGAAATAGCGCGAGTCGTTTGAATACCGGAATCGCTCCAGCACAAATGCGGCGCAGGAGAAGAGCAACGCCACCGGCAAAAGCGCAAAATAGAATTTCCCGTCCTCCCACTTAAGCGCCCCCAGCCGCAACAGCGTCACCAGGCCCAGCAAGGCCAGTAGAACCGCAATCACCAGCGAAAACACTGACGAGCGCGTAAACCGGCGCAACCACAATACTGCCGGCAGCGAAAGCAGGATCGCCCACCACATCTGCGCATTCGTGGGCCTCGGGAAAAGCTCGAGGCTCTCGTCGTTTCGTGTTGGCGTTGAGAAAAGCTGGTACTCCTGAAAAACCACGAGTAGAAACGTCGGCATCAGCAGGCAGAACGCCAGCAGAAAGGCAATGGCCACGCGCAGCCGCCCCTGCTTCCAGTAGGCCATGCCCGCCCAACCCATTGCGACGGCCGTTGCGCCCACCAGCAGCACGGAAACGAGGCCACCCAGTCGCGTGAAATCGAACAGGAAGATCAACGCGGCACCCACGACAAGCACCCACGCGCCCAGGTGCAGGCTCACTTGCGGCAGCGCAATGCGCCGTAACTGCATGATCCAGGCGTCTTCCGGCTCCGTCAGCCGGGCATAGTTTTTGCGGAAGGCATCAAACTCGTACTCGGAAAGGATCTGGTCGCGTTTCCAGCCCTCGAGTTCACGCAGGTGCTCCTCAATCTTGCTGGCGATCAGACTGGCGTAAGCAGTCGGCGCCGCCAGGACCTTTTCTCCGGCGAGGAAGCGCTCCAGGTCGTCGGCCATCTCGCCGGCGGAGCTGTAGCGGTCTTCCGGCCGCTTCTCGAGCGCCTTCATGCAGATGTTCTGGAGTTCGCCGGGAACCTCGGGGTTGAGCCTGCGCGGCAGGATGGGGTGCTGCTCGCGGATTTTCTGCACCTGCTCCACATGGGTCTCGCCTCGGAAGGGCAGAGTCCCGGTCAGCAGCTCATAGAGAATGGTGCCGAGTGAAAAGACGTCGCTCCGCGCATCGAGCCGCGCGTCGGCGCGCGAATGCTCCGGCGAAAAATAATGCGGCGTGCCCATCACCTCGCCGACCGTCGTCAATCGCTGACCGTGCTCATTCGCCTGCAGAGCCAGCCCAAAATCCAGCACCTTCGGCTCCATGCCCGCACCCACCAGGATGTTTCCGGGCTTCAGGTCGCGATGGATGATCTGGTGCTGATGCAGGAATTGCACGGCGAGTGTGACTTTGCGCATCAGCTCGGCTTTTTGCTCGAGGGTGAGTGCCTGCGCCGACTCGGTGAGCGGGACGCCTTCCAGGTACTCCATCACGAAATGGGGTGGCTCATCCGCTTGGCCGAGGTTGTAGATGTGCACGATGTTGGGGTGGCTGATTCTCGCCAGCGCCCGCGCCTCCTGCATGAACCGTGTGCGCAGCTTGTCATGGTCGAGGAACCGGCTGCTGAGTGTCTTGATGGCCACCTTGCGGCCCAGCCGCTCGTCCACGGCCAGCAGGACACGCCCCATGCCGCCAGAGCCAATCTCCGCTAGGATTTTGTGGCCCGATAGCCGCTCGGGAAGGTTCTCGGCGGCTTCCGTTGACCGCGCTGGCTCGGCGAGCTGGGCTAGGGAATCAAACTCCGCCAGCGTTGCCAACGCCTGCCGCAGCTCCGGCTGCAGGTGTGCATGCTTCCGACAAAAGCCCTCGATGTCCACCGGCTCCTCGCGGGCTTGCTGGTCCACAAACTCTGCCAGTGCGCGGGCCACCTGGCCTTCGCGGTCCGTTGCGTCCGGTTTATCTCTCGTGCTCATACTCGGGAAAGCATCGGCTCAGCAGGATTCCATCATCGCCGTCCGGCGGGCTATTCGATCTGTCGCAGCCGCTGGATGGCCCGGTGCAGCAGCAGCGCCACAGCCTCGTGCGATTTCCCCAGTTGCTCGGCCATCTCCTGCGTGGTGAGGCCTTCAACTTTTGCCATCAGGATCACTCGCCGATAGTCTTCCGGGAGTGCGTTCAGTTTTTCCAGGAGTCGCCGAACGGCTTCGTCCTGCGCGAAAATGCGGCTGGGCGTCTGTGAGTCCACTGCCTCTGCGCCTCCGGGATTGCTCGGGGAGCGAAACCTCAGCATCTCCGCGGCGCGCCGCTTCTGGCGGTTTTCAAACCGCGCCGTGTCAATGATCACGTGGCCGGCGATCCGGGAAAGCCAGCTCAGAAAGCTGCCCGGCGCGCGATACGTGAATTGTCCGATCTGCGTGGATGCGGCGAGAAACACTTCCTGGAGGATGTCGTCCACCTCCACGCGCTCGCGCAACTCCGCGCTGAGCTTGTAGTGAATCAGCAGAGCCAGGCGCCGGCGGTACTTCTCAAACAGCAGACGGAAAGCCTCTTCCTCGCCTCCGCGGAATCTTTCGATCAGGCCAAACGTGGATGTCGGTGCTGGCATGCAAGGGCACGGGAACTGAGTGTCCCGTTTGGCTGTACTGTAGAAGCAAGCAATCGCCGGAGGCAAGCCTTATCTAAGCACGGCACAGGCTGCGGCGGAGCGTCGGTGAAATCGCCCTCATCGAGCCCCGGAGGGACGCGTGCCTTATCTGCCGCCCTCCGCATCACGGAAGAACGAATACTGACCACTGATAACTGAAAATTGCTTACTGTCGAGGGCGCGACTCTGGCGGCACCTGACCGCTCATCCGGTAGTAGAGCGCCAGTTGGCCGTAGTGCTCGCCGCCGTGCTCAGTCAGGTCCCACGCAATACTGGAGAGGTGCGCCATCTGGTTCGCGAAAGGATGCTTGACCGTTGCCGCCAGGCCCGCGTCGCCTTTCTGTTGAATGACCGCCGCGCCATCGGCAAATGATTTCTTCAGCGCCGCCACCACGTCGGCCTTGGTCTTGTACTTGTCACGCGGCAAGTCTTCTTCTCCAATTGGTTTTCCAAGCGCCGTGTCCGTAAAGAAATAGTTTGCGCCGGCAACGTGCAGCAGTTGTTCCGCAAAGCTGCGCACCGAGGGCGTGGGTTTGTAGTCGTACTTGGCCTCCGACCAGTCTTCGGCCATGGCGATCAATTTCCGGCCGACGTCGTTCCACGCGTTCAGCAGTTCCTGCGACGTGGTGACGGCGGGCCGCGGCTCGTTGGCCGGAGCTTTGGTTTGGGCCACGGCAGGACCAGCGGCTAATAGCACGAGTGTGATGAGAGCGAACAGTGCGAGGCTCTTTCTCATGGTTTTCTCCTCAACCAGGGTGTACCCCTGATTCGTCGCCTATTCTATCGCACGCTGCCCGCATGGTGTCCACCTCCTGCCGTTAACAATCGGCCGGACACAGCGTCTTATCTAATCGGATGAATGAGCCGGCACGAGTTTTGCGCCGCGCGGCTCGGATGCTACACTGAAGAGGTCGCATATTCGATTTCATAGTGGTATCGGATGGGACTCTTGGTCTCTTCTCTCTTCATCGGGCTCCTTCGGCTCACAACTATCCTGTTAGTGTTTGGCCTGCTTTTCTTGTCGCAGCGCTTTTGGTTGGGCAAGGCGTGGCGGCTGACGGCCCGCATCGGGCGGCCCGCGCTCAGAATCTCTCTTCGTACAGTCTGCGTGCTGCTGATTGCGGCCATCGTCATTCCAGTGGGCGGCTGGCTGCTGGGCCTGATGCCGCGGCACAACGCCTGGTTTGCCACCGTCGGCCTCTGGCTTTCAAGCTCGTTCTTCGCGTATCTGGCGATCAAGTCCGTGCGCGGCCTGGACTGGCTCTGGCAGCGCGTAAAACGGCTGACTGGTCGAGTATTGCGCCCGGCCGCGCCTGACACGCTGCCCGACCCTTCGCGCCGGTACTTCTTCCAGACCGCCACCTACTTCGCCGGCGCTGTGCCTTTTGTCGGCGCGCTCTACGGCTTTGCTGCCGAGCGCCTGCACTACATCGTTGAGCGCGTCGAGGTTCCCGTCGCCGGGCTGCCCCCGGCGCTCGACGGCCTGCGCATCGCCCAACTGAGCGACATCCACATCGGCCCTTACCTGCCGCGCGACCAGGTCCGCCGCGCCGTCGAAATGGCCAACGAGCAGGGCGCGCATCTCACCGTCGTTACCGGCGACTTCATCACCGGCACGCGCGACCCGCTGGAAGCCTGCATCGAAGAGCTCGCGCGGTTGCGCGCACCGCTGGGCGTCTGGGGCTGCAACGGCAACCACGAGATCTACGCCGATTGCGAAGACCGCGCTAGGGAACTTTTCCGTCAGGCCGGCATGCGCCTGCTCCGCCGAGAAAATGCCGAGTTGGTCTGGAACGGTCAGCCCTTCAACTTGATCGGCGTGGACTACCAGCGCACGCGTTCCCCTTCCGGCAGCCGGCTACTCATGCTCGAAAATGCTGAGCCGCTCGTGCGCCACGACGTCCCCAACATCCTGCTCTCCCACAACCCCAACGCTTTTCCGCGCGCCGCGGAACTGGGCATCGAGCTGACCCTTGCTGGCCACACCCACGGCGGACAAGTCCAGGTCGAAATTCTCGAAAGCCGCTTCAGCCCCGCGCACTTCTTCACCGACTTCGTCGCTGGCCTCTATTTGCTGCCTTTCGGTTCCGGTCAGGCCGCAGGACTCTCTCTTCAAACCTCCAACCTCAAACCTCCCACCTCCAGCCTCTACGTCAACCGTGGCCTCGGCACCATCGGCGCTCCCGTCCGCATCGGCGCCCCGCCGGAAATCACCCTCCTCACCCTCCGCCGTGCGTGACCGGCCCGGCCTCCCTCGCGCCTGAAGCAGAACATTTCTACTTTGCGCGCCCCGGCATTCTCACTTTGCCGCGACACTCGGGGAGCAGCTCACTTGCTTAACCGCCCGGTCCAATGCTAGCGTGGGC
>CAZHLD010000035.1:5708-8105 GCA_964533185.1 uncultured Acidobacteriaceae bacterium
TGAGGGATGCGTGGATTGAAAAGCGGCTGGCGGCTGCCAACGGCAACGGTGCGGGACGCAACATGTCGCAGATGTACTTCGCGCGGAAGGGCATCGTCACCGAGGAGATGGACTACGTCGCACGGCGCGAGAAGCTCGAGCCCGAGCTGGTGCGCAGCGAAGTGGCCTGCGGCCGTGCCATCATCCCCGCCAACATCCACCACCGCAATCTCGAGCCGATGGGCATTGGCATCGCCTTCCGCTGCAAGATCAACGCCAACATCGGTAATTCCGCCGTCACCTCCGATGCCGTCGAAGAGCTGACGAAGCTCCACCGCGCTGTCCACTACGGCTCCGACACGGTGATGGACCTCTCCACCGGCGGCGACATCCCCGGCATCCGCAAAGCCATCCTCAACGCCTCGCCCGTCCCCATCGGCACCGTGCCAATTTACGAAGCAATCTCTCGTGTCAAGCGCGCCGAAGACCTCACCCCGCAACTCATGCTCGAAGTGATCGAAGAGCAGGCCGAGCAGGGCGTGGACTACATGACCATCCACGCCGGGGTTCTGCGCGAGTATCTCCCGCTGGTGCGCAACCGCATTACCGGCATCGTCAGCCGTGGCGGCGCGCTGTTGGCGCTCTGGATGAGCCACCACAAAAAGCAGAATTTCCTTTACGACCATTTCGCCGACATCTGCAAAATCTTCCAGAAGCACGACGTCAGCTTTTCGTTGGGCGATGGTCTCCGCCCCGGCTGCCTCGCCGACGCCAGCGACGCCGCGCAGTTTGCCGAGCTCGAAACCCTCGGCGTGCTCACCAAGAAAGCATGGGAGTACGACGTCCAGGTGATGATTGAGGGCCCGGGCCACATCCCCATGGACCAGATCGAGCTCCAGGTGAAAAAAGAAATGGAGCTCTGCCACGAGGCGCCGTTCTATACGCTTGGGCCGCTGGTCACCGACATCGCTCCCGGCTACGACCACATCACCAGCGCCATCGGCGCGGCGATGATCGGCTGGCACGGCGCGTCGATGCTCTGCTACGTCACGCCCAAGGAGCACCTCGGCCTGCCCAACGCCGACGACGTGCGCCAGGGCGTCATCGCCTACAAGATCGCCGCCCATGCTGCCGACATCGCCCGTAAGCGCCCCGGCGCTCGCGACCGCGACGACGCGCTCTCCTACGCCCGCTTCCTCTTCGACTGGAACAAGCAGTTCGAGCTTTCGCTCGACCCGGAAACCGCTCGCGCCATGCACGACGAAACTCTGGCCGACGATTTCTACAAGGAAGCCAAGTTCTGCTCGATGTGCGGGCCGAAGTTCTGCTCGATGAACGTCACCCAACTTGCTGAAGCCAACGACGGTCTCGACCAGTCCCAGCGCCAGCAAAAATTCGTCGAGCTCCTCGCTAAGGTTGAAAGAGCGTGATCAGTTGGGTGAGACTTCAGACAGTGCGAGAGGATTTGTTTTGTGATGAGAAAGCTGATTCCACCAGAGGGGCCCAAGTATCATCGTCTGCGGGATTTCCTCCGGAATCTGCCCTCTTCCGCAGCACAACTTGAACTTCATTTCGGGCAGATCATCGGGATTATCTTCAATGAGTTGCCCAAGTCTGCGTACCTGCATCGGGCGTGGTGGGCGAACGATTCAAAGCATGTACAAGGCGCGGCTTGGTTGGCCGCAGGTTGGGAAACTTCCGACGTGAAGCTCGAAGAAAGGCGCATCCTTTTGATCCGCAAGCGATAGTTCGCACTGACACACATCTGCATTAGCTTGTGTCATCGTAATTGATGCCTGCCAGCGATCAACTTCGCGACGAATTCAACCGCTGGGCCGAATCCGGCCGCGGCGAGGCCATGCAGGACGACCATCTTCCCATCGTCCTCCCCACGCTCGACCGCATGCAGCTCGCGCCCGACGACAACGTGCTCGACGTCGGCTGCGGCGCTGGCTGGCTTTCGCGGATGCTGGCCGAGCGCGTCCCCGAAGGCCGCGTCGTCGGCATGGACATCTCCGACGAGATGATTCACCGCGCCCGCGTCGCCGGCGTCGATTTTGACAACCTGATGTTTGTAGTCGGCGGTGTGGACGAAATCCCCTGGGACGCCAACTTCTTCACCAAGGTCATCTCGGTGGAGTCGGCCTACTACTGGCCCGACCCTGCGCGCGGCCTGCGCGAAATCTTCCGCGTCTTGCGCGAGGGCGGCTCGGCCTGGGTTCTGATCAACTTCTACCGCGACAACCCGCACTGCCACCAGTGGGGCGAAAAGCTCGCCGTCCCCACGCATCTGCTTTCGGCCGAAGACTGGGCTGGTCTATTCCGCGACGCCGGCTTCACCGACGTCGCCCACGCCCGCATCCCCGACCCCACCCCAGCGCCCGAGGTGTACACCGGCCGCTGGTTCCGCGACGCCGC
>CAZHLD010000035.1:8205-26284 GCA_964533185.1 uncultured Acidobacteriaceae bacterium
CCGACCCCACCCCAGCGCCCGAGGTGTACACCGGCCGCTGGTTCCGCGACGCCGCGCAACTCCGCGCCTTCCGCGAAATCGGCGCCCTCCTCATCCACGCCACGAAGCCGGTCGACTCAGTGCCGCCCATGCCGCCGCTGCGAAACCTCTAACGACCTGCGATCGACGAACCGGAGCCGCGCTTCCCCAGCCTCAACCCCGCCCAGCAACCCACGGCTTCGGTCGGGACCAAGAGAATCGCGGTCGCCTGAAAGAGGATTCTCCACCCGGGTGTCCCGGTCATGGGCAGATGGGACACGTGGTCGTGGCTGATGGCCACGAAATGATTCCAGATTCCAAAAACCAGCGCGCCGGCAAGTGAAGCCCCCAGTAGCAGCCCGCCTCCAAAAGCGAATCCTCTCCAGATGAGCACCCCGGCCAGAACCGGCGCAATCCCGATCACGAGGACGATGAACAGCTCTTGCGACCGCGAAAGAGGAATGGCCAGCTCGCGGTGCGCCGCTCCATGAACCGCGTTCACCGCAACGTGCGCAAGGATCATGCCCAGTGCAAACCGCGCTCCTTTTTGCATCGTTTCACCTCCTCTCCTTGCCCCGGGAATATCTCACAGTAATACTGGGTGCAGCCAGCAACAAGCAGTACCAAAGGCTCGTTTGACTCGCCGCCGACGCGTGGATATACTCAGCGCTCTTCGAGGGGTAGAATAAGAGTTTATGGGCGTTCTGGACCAGCGCTTCGAGAAGAACTTCATGATCTCGTCGGTGGACTACGTCTTCAACTGGGCGCGCAAGAGCGCCATCTGGCCGCTGACCTTCGGCCTGGCCTGCTGCGCCATCGAGATGATTGCCTCCACCACCTCGCGGTTCGACATCGCCCGCTTCGGCGCCGAAGTTTTCCGCCCCTCGCCGCGCCAGGCCGATCTGATGATCGTCGCCGGCACGGTCACGTTGAAGATGGCGCCGGTGCTCAAGCGCGTCTGGGAGCAGATGCCCGACCCGAAGTGGTGCATCTCGATGGGCGCCTGTTCGAGTGTCGGCGGGCCCTTCAATGTCTATTCGGTGTTGCAGGGCGTGGACAAAGTCGTGCCGGTGGACGTCTACGTCATCGGCTGTCCGCCGCGGCCCGAAGGTCTCTTTTACGCGCTGCTCAAGCTGCAGGACAAGATTGACCAGATGTCGCTCGCCAAGCGGCCGACCGCCGTGCGCCTGCAACCGGGCATGGTCGAAGACTTCAAGCGCGGCGTCATGGTGGCACAGACGCCCCAACCGAGGTAACCGCACGATGGCTTTTCTTCGTGCCGCTCGCAAAGACGAAATCCCCGCCGGCTCGATCCGCGAATTCCAGGTGAACGGCAAGACCCTCGCCCTGGCCAACGCGGACGGCAAGTTCTACGCCATCAACAACACCTGCCTGCATCGCGGCGGCCCGCTCGGCCAGGGCGAGCTCAACGGCAAGGTGGTCACTTGCCCCTGGCACGGCTGGGAGTACGACGTCACCAGCGGCAAGGTCGCCATGAACCCCTCGGTGGGCGTCGATTGCTATGCCATCGAAGTCCGCGGCGACGACATCTTCGTTGATTGCGGCTAGCCTCCTACACCCTAAACCCTATCCCCTAACCCCTTTTTTTACTTTCGATTACAGGCCATCCGCCTGCATAGACGCAATGCCATGGCAACTACTTGAGCCACTGTCCATCGCTCGCCCTTCGATTTCCTTTCCCTTCCGGGAATCTCCCGTGTATAGTGCAGCGCACAAAAATTGCCCATGATCCGCACTCCGGTTAAGCGCCACCACTGGCTCTTCTGTGTTGACCCGCACCACTATCACTGGGATACCCTGTTCGTGAAGGGTAAGGAGATGTGGCGCGGCGCCGGCTCGCGCGCCGATGCGCAGCGGCAGTTGAAGCAGGTGCGCAAGGGCGACCGCGTCCTCTGCTACCACGGCGCGCCCGAGCGCTCGGCCTACGCGCTGGCCGAAGTCACCCGCGACCCTTACCCCGATCCGCACGACCCAATGGCAAAGAACCTCGTCGCCGACCTGCGCGCGCTCGAGCGCCTGCCGCGGCACGTGTCGCTGGTCGAGATGCGTGAGAACCGCGCCCTGCGCAAAGTGAAGTTCCTGAAAAACGTCCGCCTGATTATCTCGCCGCTCGTCGAAGAGGACTACCAGGAAATCCTGCGCATGGCCGGGATTGTCGCCTCTCCCGGCTTCCCCTTGCCCTGAGGGGAAAATCGCATTTCGCCAATCGAAAATCGTTTAAGATACCGCCCCATGAAACTCCGCCTTCTTCTCACCATCTCTATCACGATTGGAACGACTTTGCTTTGCGCGGCCTTGTTTGTCGTCGCGCAGGGCAAGCCTGAGAAGACCTACGACCTCATCATCCGCAACGGAACGATTTACGACGGCAGCGGCAAGCCGCCCGTCCGCGGTGACGTCGCTATTCGGGGCGACGTAATTGTGGCCGTCGGCAAGCTTCCCGTGGGCGCTAAGGCAAAGACGGAGATTGACGCAGACGGCCTTGCCGTCGCTCCCGGCTTCATTAACATGCTGAGCTGGGCCACTGAATCGCTCATCTACGACGGCCGCTCGCAATCCGACATCCGCCAGGGCGTCACCCTCGAAGTGATGGGCGAAGGCGAGTCCATGGGCCCGCTCAACGACCAGATGAAGAAAATCATGGTCGAGCAGCAGGCCGACATCAAGTTCGACATCAAATGGACCACGCTGGGCGAATACCTCGACTACCTCGTCGCCAGGGGCATCTCCGCCAACGTTGCCTCATTCATCGGCGCCACTACTGTCCGCATCCACGAACTCGGCTACGCCGATCGCCCGCCCACGCCCGCAGAGCTCGCACGAATGAAGGCGCTCGTCCGTCAAGCGATGCAGGAAGGCGCGCTGGGCGTCGGCTCGTCGCTGATTTACGCGCCGGCCTTTTACGCCAGGACCGATGAGCTGATCGAGCTTTGCAAGGCCGCTGCGCCTTACGGCGGCATGTACATTTCCCACATGCGCAGCGAAGGCAATCGCCTGCGCGAAGCCGTGGACGAGCTGATCGAGATCTCCCGCAAAGCCGGCGTCCCCGCCGAAATCTACCACCTCAAGGCCGCGGGCAAGCAGAACTGGCCGAAGATGGACGCGGTCATCGAAAAGGTCGAAAAGACGCGCGCGCAGGGCTTGAAGATCACCGCAGACATGTACACCTACCCCGCCGGCGCCACCGGTCTCGATGCCGCCATGCCGCCCTGGGTGCAGGAGGGCGGGCTCGAAGCCTGGCGCAAGCGCTTGCAGGACCCCGCCATCCGCGCGCGCGTCGCCAAGGAAATGACCACCCCCACCGACCAATGGGAAAATCTCTTTCTCGCCGCCGGTCCCGACGGTGTGCTGCTGGCCGGCTTCAAGAGCGAGGCCCTCAAGCCGCTCACCGGCAAGTCGCTCGCCGAAGTTGCGAGAATGCGCGGCACGTCGCCGGAAGAAACGGCGATGGACCTGGTCGTCGAAGACGATAGCCGCGTCGGCACAATCTATTTCCTGATGTCTGAGGAGAACATCCGCAAACAAATCAAGCTGCCGTGGTTGAGCTTCGGCTCCGACGCCGCCTCGCAGGCGCCCGTAGGCCCGTTCTTGAAGTCAAACCCGCACCCGCGCACCTATGGCAATTTCGCTCGCCTGCTCGGCAGGTACACACGCGACGAAAAGTTGATCCCGCTCGAAGAAGCAATCCGACGTCTCACCTCGCTTCCGGCAACCAACCTGAACATTCAGAAGCGTGGATGGCTCCGGCCCGGTTACTATGCCGACGTCGTTGTCTTTGACCCGGCGAAAGTTCAGGACCACGCCACGTTCGAGAAGCCGCAGCAGTTTTCCACCGGTGTCGTCCACGTCTTTGTTAACGGCACGCTGGTGCTGAAAGACGGCCAGCACACCGGCGCCACGCCCGGCCGCGTGGTCCGCGGGCCAGGCTACCAGCAGAAGTAGGCGTTTCCACGGGTTGAGAACCTGTCGGATTGCAAGGATGGGTCGAATGATGTGGGCTCGAGCGACTCTGGCTTTGATTGCGCTTCTCGTGGTTGGATTGACTATGGCACAACAGAAAAAACCGTCTATTCCTCCGCCCAGACCGCCCGCAGGGCAGCTGCCTGCGGAAGCCGACAGCCTGCTCGCCGGCATCGCCACGGGCAAGACAGCGGTCATCGATCTGTCTTACTCCATCAGCAATAAGCTTGTTTCCTGGCCCGGCGACGAATTCACCTTTGAAGCCACGCCGAAAGCCACCGTAAAGAAAGATGGCTACTTCACGCGCACCTTCAGCATGCTCGAACACTATGGCACGCACATTGACGCGCCGATTCATTTCCCTCCGGGCAAGCGCCCCGTGGACCAGATCCAACCGGAAAAACTCTTCGGCCCCGCCGTTGTCATCGACGTCCGCGCCGAAGTGGAGAAAGACCCTGACTACCGGCTGACCAACGAGCGCATCTCGGCGTGGGAGAAGGAGCACGGCCGCATTCCGCAGGGCGCAATCGTTCTGCTGCGCACCGGTTGGGATTCGCGCTGGCCCGATGCCGCGCGCTATCAGAACCGTGACGCAAAAGGCGTCATGCACTTCCCCGGGTACTTGCCGGACGCTGTGGCGCGGCTCATCCTGCGCAAAGTCAGCGGCCTGGGAATCGATACACTGAGCGTGGACTTTGGCCCCTCAACGACGTACCAGGTTCACAAACTCTCCCACGGCGCCGGGCTTTATCACCTCGAGAATCTGGCCAACCTCGGCCTGCTGCCCGAAGCCGGCGCGTTCCTGGTGGTGGCACCGATCAAGCTCGAAGGTGGCTCCGGCGGGCCTGTCCGCGTCTTCGCCATTCTGCCGGAGAAATGAACATATTTGCTCGGACATTCGTAGGAACGAGGTAAATCTGAAAAGGAGAAGAAAGTCAGTCATGAAGAAGAATATTTTTTTGTTCGTCCTGGTCTTGTTGATTGCCGGCTCGCTCGGCGCGCAGTCGGATAAGCCGCAACTTTTGCAGAAGCCAGCCCTCAGCCGCACGCAGATTGCTTTCTCCTATGCTGGCGATCTCTGGCTGGTCGCTCGTAGCGGCGGCGAAGCCCAGCGCCTGACCACCGGCGTCGGCCTCGAGACCGACCCGGTCTTCTCGCCCGACGGCACTTGGATCGCCTTCACCGGTGAGTACGACGGCAACCTCGATATCTACATCGTCCCCGCCGCTGGCGGCTCGCCCCGACGTCTCACGTATCATCCTGGTGCAGACTCCGCCGTGGGCTGGACGCCCGACGGCAAGCAGATTCTCTTCCGCTCTGGCCGCGGCAGCTATTCGCGCTTCGATCGCCTCTTCACGCTACCTGTGGATGGCGGTGGCCTCCCCACCGAGCTGCCTCTGCCCATGGGCGAGCAGGCCTCCTACTCGCCCGACGGCTCGCGTCTCGCCTACATACCCTTCTGGAACCGCCGCCCCGTGCCCAATGCCTACATTTCCTGGAAGCGCTATCGCGGCGGGCTGGCCCCGCAGATTTGGATCGCCAGGCTTTCCGACTCGAGCATCGAAGTCGTCCCCCGCACCGATTCGAATGATTTCAACCCCATCTGGGTGGACAACAAGGTCTACTTCCTCTCCGACCGCAACGGCACCGTAACTCTTTTTGCCTACGACACCGGCTCGAAGAAGGTTTCTCAGGTCGTCAAAAACGACGGCTACGACATGAAGTGGGCCTCCTACGCTGCCGGCGCGATTGCGTATGAGAAGTTCGGCTCCATCCATCTCTACGACTTGAAGGCGGGTAGGGAATCCCGCGTGAACGTCACTTTGACCGGCGACATGCCCGGCGTCCGCCCTCGGCTGGAGAAGGTCGGCACGCGCATCGTCTCTGGTGGCCTTTCCCCGACTGGTGCCCGCGCTGTGTTCGAAGCCCGCGGCGAAGTCCTCACCGTCCCGGCCGAAAAAGGTGACGTTCGCAACCTCACACGCAGCTCAGGCGTGGCCGATCGCTATCCTTCCTGGTCGCCCGACGGGAAATGGATCGCTTATTTCTCCGACGAGTCCGGCGAATACGCCCTACACCTGCGCGAACAGAACGGCATGGGCGAGCCGAAAAAGATCAGCCTCGGCAATCCTCCCTCGTTCTTCTACAACCCGATCTGGTCGCCCGACAGCAAAAAGATTGCCTACACCGATAAGCGCCTGAACGTCTGGTACCTCGACATCGAAAAGGGCATGCCCGTGCTCGTCGATGCAGACACTTACGAGGCACCCTTCCGCCTGCTCGATCCCACTTGGTCGCCCGACAGCCGCTGGATTGCCTACACCAAGCAGCTCAAAAACCACATGCGCGCTGTCTTCGCCTATTCGGTCGAAGCTGGGAAGACTTCTCAGTTCACCGACGGCATGAGCGACGCCCGCTACGCCGCCTTCGATACGAACGGCAAGTACCTCTACTTCACCGCCAGTACAGACGTCGGCCCCACCACCGGCTGGCTCGACCTCTCCAGCGCCAATCGGCCCGTCTCCCGCAGCGTGTACGTGATGGTCCTTCGCAAGGACCTGCCCTCGCCGCTCGCTCCCGAAAGCGACGAAGAAAAAGTGCAGGAGCCGGGCAAGGAAGGCGAAGCCGCACCCGCAGCGCCTGCCACGCCGCCGGCCGCCAAGCCTGCGGACAAGGCCAAAGAAAAGGTCACCGTCCAAATTGACGTGGAGAACATCAGCCAGCGCGTCCTCGCTCTACCCATCCCGGCGCGCAATTACATCGGCCTGGCGGCAGGAAAGACAGGTGTGCTTTTCTTGGCCGAGGCTGCGCCTGTGCCCGGCTTTGGCTTCACCAACGCAACCCTGTACAAGTTCGAGCTCGAAAAGCGCAAGGTGGACAAGGTCCTAGAGGACATCAACTCGTTCGACGTCTCCTTCAACGGCGAAAAAATGCTGTACCAACAGGGCCCGCGCTGGTTCATCGTCGCCACCGCCCAGCCGCCCAAGCCCGGCGAGGGCGCTCTCAAAACCGACGACATGGAGGTCTGGGTCACCCCGCCCGCCGAGTGGGCGCAGATGTACCGCGAGGTCTGGCGGCTCCAGCGCGACTTCCTCTACGACCCGAACCTCCACGGCGTGGATTTGGCTCGCATGAGCAAGAAGTACGAGCCTTATCTTTCCTCCGTCGCCCACCGCGCCGACCTCAACTACCTCTTCGACGAGATGCTCGGCGAAATCACCGTCGGCCATCTCTACATCGGCGGCGGAGATGCGCCCGTGCCGACACGCATTCCCGGCGGGCTGCTCGGCACCGACTACACCATCGAAAACGATCACTATCGCTTCGCGAAGGTCTTCAGCGGTGAGAACTGGAACCCGCAACTCCGTGCGCCGCTCACACAGCCCGGCGTCAACGTCACGGCGGGCGAGTATCTGCTGGCCGTCAACGGCCGCGACCTCCGCTCCACAGACAACGTTTTCGCCGCGCTTCAGGCCACCGCGGGCAAATCGGTCGTGCTCAAGGTCGGCCCCAACGCCGATGGCGCGGGCTCGCGGGAAGTCACCGTCGTTCCCGTGGCCAGCGAGACCCCGCTCCGCAACCTCGACTGGATCGAAGGGAACCGCCGCAAGGTGGACCAGTTGAGCGACGGCCGCCTGGCCTACGTCTATCTCCCGGACACCGGCTTCGGCGGCTACACCAACTTCAACCGCTACTTCTTCGCGCAGGTGGGTAAGGAAGGCGCGGTTATGGACGAGCGCTTCAACGGCGGCGGCTTCGCGGCCGACTACGTAATCGACTACCTCCGCCGTCCGCTGCTCAACTACTGGGCCACGCGCGAGGGCGCCGACTTCACCACACCGCTCGGCTCGATCTTCGGTCCGAAGGCGATGATCATCAACGAATTCGCTGGCTCCGGCGGCGACGCCATGCCGTGGTACTTCCGCAAAGCCGGCGTCGGCCCGCTGATTGGCAAGCGCACCTGGGGCGGCCTGGTCGGCATCTACGACTACCCGCAGCTCATCGATGGCGGTGGCGTCACCGCGCCGCGCGTCGCCTTCTGGAATCCCAATGGCACCTGGGACGTGGAAAACCGCGGCGTCGCGCCGGATATCGAAGTCGGCCTCGATCCCAGGGCCGTGCGCGAGGGCCGCGACCCGATGCTCGAGAAGGCGGTCGAAGTGCTGCTCGATTCGCTCAAGAAAAACCCGCTCCCCCAGCACAAAAAGCCGCCCTACCCGAACTACCAGAAGAAGTAGGCAAAATCGGAAGATGTGTAGGGGCGCAGCACTTGTCCCGAGCGGAGTCGAGGGATGCTGCGCCCCTACTCTTTTCAGGTTACGCCCCCTGGGCAGGGCGAGCCGCTGCTGACCTTACGGCCCCGATAGATTGACCTGAGTTCAACCCTGGGTGTAAACTCAGGTCTGGAGGTTGCGCCTGTGCTTCACATCATTCCCATCACCGACCTGCAACAGAAAACGAAGAAATACGTGAACCTGGTTCGCACCACGGGACGGCCCATTGTAATTACCCAGCGGGGCAGAGCAGCAGCGGTCCTTTCCTCCTCAGAGGAATATGAAGGCTATCTGGCCACGCTGGACGAAATGTCCTACCCGGATTGGCATGCACGCCTCACCCGCGCCCGGCGAGAGCTGGACGAGGGCAAGGGCATCGAGCTGAAAGAGTATTTGCGTAAGCGAAAGAAGCGCCGCCGTCGTGCCTGAGAAACGCCACGTCATCCTTTCACCGACCGCCGTGGCGGATCTGGACGCCGTCGATGATCCACTCCACGCACGTATCGTGAAGCGATTGCACCTGCTGAGTCGATTTCCGGAGTTGGGTTCACCGATGGGGCGTGAGTTTGCCGGCTGGCGACAGTCGCCCGTGGTCATTTTCCGGATCATCTACCGCGTTACCCCCCATGCCATCAAAGTCGCCTACATCCGTCACTGCAAGAGGAGATTGCCGCACCCAGCAGAAGAACCTGTTTGAGCAAGTCGCCGTTTGAAGCTAGGCAGTAGCGCCGCCGCACGAGGAGCCGCTGCCAGCCGTGCAGCCGTAGCAGTGGTTGCCCGTGACGATTTGCCGCGGCGCCAGCAAAGCCGCGTCGAAGTCGCGGATGTGCTGCGGCGCGCCGTAGCCGGTGGGCAGCTCGAGCATCTGGTTGAAATCGCAGTCGTAGAGCGTGCCGTCCCAACCCACCGAAAGCGTCGTGCGGCACATGACCCCGGCGGCCGCGGCCGGGTTAAACGCATTCACCAGCCGCTGCATGTAGCCTTCGTAGTTTCCCGTCTGAATCAGGAAGTCGAGGAACCGGCTGATGGGCATGTTGGTGATCGTGTACAGCCGGTTGAAGACCACGCCGTGCTGCCGCTCGAGCTCGCGCTTGAACTGCACCTCGATCGCTTCCTGTTTCGGCGGCAGGAACGCCCCCACCGGGTTATAGACCAGGTCGACCAGCAGCCCCGACCCCGCCCGGCCATAGCCCAGCGCGTTGAGCTTTCGCAGCGCTGCGATCGATTTCTCAAACACGCCTTCGCCCCGCTGCGCATCGGTCTGCGACGCTCGGTAATACGGCAGCGAAGCGATAACCTCCACGTGGTGCCGCGCGAGGAACTCGGCCAGGTTCGCTTCCCGCTCCAGCATCAGCACCGTCAAGTTGCACCGGTCGATCACGTTCCGCCCGAGCGCGCGCGACTGCTCCACCAGCCAGCGGAAATGTAGGTTCAGCTCCGGCGCACCGCCGGTGATGTCTACCGTGGGGATGTTTGTCGCAGCCAAAGCGCGGATACACAGCTCGGCCGTCTCCCGCGTCATGATTTCTCTACGGTCCGGCCCCGCGTCCACGTGACAGTGCGTACAGGTCTGGTTACACAGCTTCCCGACATTGATCTGGAACACGGAGACGCCCGTCGCCGTCAGCGGAAACAGCCCGGCCGCAGCCATCTTCTGCGAAAACGGCGCGAAGCCGTTGGGCGTCGAGAGCACGCGGATCTGTTCCGACACCACCGCCAGCGGATTCGCGCGCGCCTTCAGACTCAATCCCATGTTCTCTTTCTTTCCTAACAGGGTGCTGAAAAAGTGCTGGAAGGTGTCATTCTGAGGGCCGACTTGGTCGGCCCGAAGAATCTCTCTTGGTTTCAGCTTTCTACAAATCGAAAGAGAGATTCTTTCCGGCAAGGCCGGAATCTTCGATCGCTTCGCTCAGAATGTCAGCGACGACTTTTTCAGCACCCTGCTAAACCCTAAACCCTTGCTTACTTCGCCCCCATCGTCAGCTTCTGCGCCACGTTGCGCATCTGCACGCCGTGCACCAGCGACGCCCCGCCGCGGATCGCGCAGGCCACGTGCACGGCTTCGGTCATCTCCTGGACGTTCGACCCCTTCTCCAGGCACGCCTGCGTGTACGCATCAATGCAGTACGGACACTGCACTGCGTGCGCCACGCCCAGCGCGATCAGCGCCTTCTCGCGCTCGGTCAGCGCGCCCTCGGCGAACACCGCTGCGTAGTAAGCGGAGAACTTTTCCCACAACTCCTTGTTCCCCTTGCCCATCTCGGCAAATTTGCCGAGGTCCGCGGGATGGTAGTACGTCTCCATGTTCAATCTCCTGTAGCGGCGGCTTTACGCCGCCATACTCTTTGCGCGACTTACGCCGCCACCTTCAGCAGCAGCCGCTTCCGGGCGCGCAGGCGGCTGCCGCGTTCACGGTCTTGCGATACCGCTTGCCTTTCGTTTGCGCCGGCGAGCGCAGCGCGGTCTGTCCGCAGGCAAACGGTTTGGCCTTCCTGAGCGGGAGCTCTTTGAGCGGCGGCACGGCGACAACCTCAGTTGCGTACGGCTCGTTGGTCAGGATCCGGTACGTCTTATCGCAAACCGCCATGCGCTGCCCGCGCAGCAGCGTATGGCCGTCGTCGTCTTCGACCTTGCGCCACGGGCCTTTATAGAGCACGGCCTGGTTGTGCTCCCAGCACGGCCCCTGCTTGCCCTTGCGCGCGGTCACCGTCACGCTGCGGAACTCGATCCCGCGCACCGTCTTCCACGGTTGCGCGTCGTACTTATCGAGCGCAATCGCGTGAAACCCGGCGCGCTCAAACGCCGCAAGAAACGCCGCCTCCTGGAACGCTCCGGCGATGCACCCGCTCCACAGCTCGGCGTCTTGTTTCAATTTCTCGGGCACTGGTTCGTCCGAGACGATGTCGCTGATTGCCACCCGGCCCCCGCGCTTCAACACGCGAAACATCTCGCGGAACAGTTGCTCGCGGTCTTCTTCACGCACCAGGTTCAGCACGCAATTCGAGATGATCACGTCCACCGACTCGTCCGGGATCACCGGCGCAGCTTTTCTCAGCCGCGCCTGGAACGCTTCAAAGCGCCGCAGGTCTTCCGACGATCGCACCGGGTTCGACTTTAGGTAGGCGTCCACCTCATCAAGCGGCAATGCCAGGTCTTGGATGCGCGCCCGGTGGAACTGCACGTTGTCGTACCCGAGCGCCGCGGCCACCTGCGGCTGGTGTTTTTGCGCCAGTGCCAGCATCTCCAGGTTGAAGTCCACGCCAATCACGCGCCCCTTGGGGCCTGCAATTTGCGCCGCGATGTAGCAGATTTTTCCCCCGCCGCTGCCCAGGTCGAGCACCGTGTCGCCCGGCTGCACGTAGCGCGAGGGGTCGCCGCAGCCGTAGTCCTTCTGCAGGATCTCTTCCGGGATCACCGCAAGGTACTTCGGGTCGTAGCTCACCGGACAACACAGCTCCGCTTCCCGCGCGCGTGCCGCCTTCTCATACCGTTCGCGGACTGCCGTCTCCGCATCCAGCGTTGCACTCCGACGTGGCATCTCTTCCTCCCAGGTCTCCCTCTTAACTGAAAACCGACAACTGATAACTGATGACTCTTTTCAGCGCGCCAGCAGCCAGTAGCACCCCATCGCCAGCGCCGCCCCGATGGGCAGCGTGACCACCCACGAAAGAAGGATTTCGCGCACCTTCTGCCAGTCAGCTTGCCCTCGCCGCAATACTCCAATGCCGAAGATCCCGCCCGAAGTGACGTGCGTTGTCGACACGGGTAGCGCGAAGTGCGACGCCAGCGTTACCAGCCCCGCCGCCACCAGGTTGGCGGAGATGGCTTCCGGCGTTGCCATCGGCGTTATCTTCTGGCTCATGGTCCGTGCGACGCGCGCCGCGCCCAGTACGCCGCCGACGGCCATCGCCAGCCCCACCAGCAGGTAATCCAGTTCGACCGCGCCTGCCGCAGCCACCAGCAGGACAGCGGCGATTTTCGGCGTGTCGTTCAACCCGCGCGCAAAGCTGATCGCCGCGCCGGAAAACCAGTGCAGCCCGTCGGCCATCGAAAGACGCGCCACCTCCGCGCCCGTCTCGCATTCTGCAGCAGGTGCCCACCGCACCCCCGGCGGTACCTGGAGCGCCGTCTCCGCGGAAAATGCGGAGCTGGCTGCTGCAATCGCAACCGCCTGCGGCTGGTCAACGCACAGGCAGTCGCGGTTGCCCGCCAGCCGGCCGATGCGGATCACCAGCGGATACACCACCAGCGTTAGCAGCAGCGCAATGACCGGCGAAAAAAGCAGCGGCAGCACCACACCGCTTCCCAGCGCCGCAAAACGCACTTGAGCAAATCCCGCGGCCGTCACACCCGCCCCCACCAGCGCGCCCGTCAGCGCGTGCGTCGTGGAAATTGGCAGCCCCACCCGCGACGCCAGCAGCACCGTACCCGCCGCCCCCAGCGCCACCGCGGCCAGGAACGGAAGCTGCGCGTAAATCACAGCATCCACCAGCTTCGAGCCGTTGAACTTGGCCACCAGGCCTGCCGCAATCCAGATGGCCGCCAGCGACCCCAGTAGCGTGAACGCCGTGGCCCAGGCCAGCGCTCGCTGATAGCTCGTTCGCCCGGCGCCCCACAGTGTGGCCACACCCTTGAAGTTGTCGTTGGCGCCGTTGGCAAAGCTGAGCAGCGTCACCGCGCCGATCAGCAGGTAGGTCATCTGCAGCCCCCGAGGCCCGTCAGTGCTTCCGGGCAGATGAATGCAAAATGATTCGATTCGCCGGCCCGCTTCCCGGATTCTTTTTTCGAGTGGCCGGCTGCCTGAGCGTAACCCGACCGCCGGAAATGTATCACGGAAGCTCGGCGGCCCCGTAGGGGCACGATATGTCGTGCTCCAATGGATGTGTTATGTTCAATGCGCGATTCGATGCCAGAATTACCTGAAGTCGAAACTGTTGTTCGCGGCCTGCGCGGCCTTCTTCCCGGGCGCCGCATCATCTCGGTCCGCCTGGGCAAGACCGACTTCATGGACGACCCCGCCGCGCTCGAACGCGACCTCCCCGGCCAGCGCATCGAAGCGGTCCAGCGCTACGGCAAGTTTGTGTTGTTGCGCCTGGCGTCTGCGACCAACGGCCAGCCGGAGAATCCCGGCGGAAGCCACCGCTGTTCGCTGCTTGTGCATCTCGGCATGACCGGCCATCTCAGCCCGCGCCCCGCCGCTGAGCCGCCGCCGCTGCACACCCACGCTTGGTTCGCGCTCGACGACGGCCAGGAGCTGCGCTACACCGACGCCCGCCGCTTTGGCCGCATGGCTCTGCTGCAGGAAGATGCGCTCGAAGGTGTCCTCGGCAAACTCGGCCTCGACCCTCTCGAAGCCACCGCAGCCGAGTTTCACGGGCTCCTCGCCGGGCGCCGCGCCATGATCAAGGCGCTGCTGCTCGACCAGCGCGTCCTCCGCGGTCTGGGCAACATTTACGCCGACGAAAGCCTCTGGCGCGCGCGCATCCATCCCGCGCGCCACGCGGCCCGGCTCTCCAATCAGCAGGTGTTGCTGCTCTACCGGTCCGTCCGTCGCGTCCTGACCGACGCAATCCGCCTGCGCGGCTCTTCCATCTCCGACTTCGTGGATGCCAGCGGCCGGCCCGGCGAGTACCAGTTGCGCCATCGCGCCTACGGACGCGAAGGGAAAGGCTGCTTTCGCTGTGGGACAAAGATTCGCCGCTTCCTCGTCGCCGGCCGCAGCAGCCACTTCTGCCCGTGCTGCCAGCCCGCACCTCGCCGCAAGCGCTAGGCTCCTCCCACTTGCATATTCTTAGGAACAAAGTCTGCTGGATTGGTGTCTAAGCGTAGGAAGCTCTTACTCCACCTGGGTGAGGGAGGATGAACATGAAGTTTCGACCGGCGGCACTCGCATTGGCAGTAGTGCTCTTAGTCTTCTCACTTGCATCGGCAGGACAGCAGACCGCAGTTCGGGCTCCTAGCGCTGAAGATGAGCTGGTGTCTGTTGTTCGCGCATGGCTCGCCGCGGAACAAACCGGCGATCGCGCCGCGCTCAATCGCATCATTGCGGACGACTTCATCGGCTCGGCCTTCGGCGGCAATGTGGTCTCCAAGAGCGATCTCATCCCTACCGAGGGCGAAGATGCGCCTCGATTCCCCAGTAGCTCCCTCAAGGAATCCACAATTCGTGCCTTTGGGGCTACGGGCGTGGTGATGGGCCGCCTGGCGGTGGAAAACGCAGGTCAGCCGGGACAACTCCGGTTCACGATTGTCCTCATGAAGCGTGAGGCAGGCTGGGAGATGGTGGCGGCCCAGCTCATCCGTGTGGAGCAGCCGGCATCCTAGCTGAGATGGGCACGAGCATCTATCGTGCGGCGGCGGCCTGTTCGGTGCGACCCACGGGACGCAGCAGCCACTTCTGCCCGCGCTGCCAGCCCGCCCCGCGTCGCTCCCCTCGCAAAGCGCTGTGAGGGAGGTTCCACACTACTGCGTGAAATCATGCTCGCTTCGGCCCACATTGCTGGCTCCTGACGGCCAGGGGCTCCGAATCTGTTGCCTGGCAAACACTTAGCCTTTCCACCGAACCGTCTCACCTGGGATGGAGACTTGCTGAAGTGTCTTACAGTGGGGGTGTTAGCCGCGCCGGCATGGGGGCCACCGTGGCTGCCAGAGATATCGCTAGCGCCACTCCGGATCGACGGGGGACGTGCTCCAACCGTTCTTCGTGCCCACTGCGCTCCATCACGCCCAGCTGTCTGACTTTTAATCCACAACACCCGATGCCGGAAGCCCATTCGCTGGTGGTGGGAGCCCACGACTCCGCTGCCGGCGCGCGCCCGTAGAAGGAAGGAAGGAAGGAAGGAAATGTGGACTGACAAACTGGCCTTCATCGGTGCCGGCAACATCGCCGAAGTCATCATAGATCGGCTGGTGACTCTCGGCTCATTGACCCCGTCCCATATCTTTGCTTGCGACATTCGGGCCGACCGGCGCGCCTACCTGCGTGAGCGTTTCCGTGGAATCCATACCAGCGAGGATCCGCGGGAAGCAGTTCAGTTCGCCAAGTGCATCATTATCGCCACGCCGGCCGACGCCGTCGCGCCGGTCATGCGGGAGATTCACCCAGCGTTCAAGGCTGACCATATCGTGGTTTGCCTGGCGACATCGGTGCCGCTGGCCCAACTCGAGAAGCTCGCTGGCGAGACCGCGGTTGTGCGGGCGCTCATGAACACGCCATCGCTCGTGGGTGAGGGAATGAACCTGGTCGCATTCGGTAGCCGCGTTTCGCTCGACTACCGCATGCGGATCAGCGCGTTGCTGGACATGTTTGGTCCGAAGTTCGAGGTTTCCGACGTCCAGATGAACTTCTGGACCGCGATTTGCGCCGCCGGCCCCACCTATGTTTTCCCTGTGATCCAGGCTCTGGCAAACGCTGTCATGGCCCGTGGGATTGGACACGAGCAGGCACTCCGAGGCGCTTCGCAGGTTGTGCTTGGAGCTGCGCGCATGGTCCAGCAGACGGGGAAGGACCCCATGGAACTCGAAAAGCTGAGCGCGAGCCTGCGCACTCTGCACGAGGACGAGATTCACAAGCTCTATACCGAAGCGTATGAGGACGCGCTGCGGAGGCTCAAGGAAGTTGCGGCCGCGATCGTTGGCTGAAAGAGCTCAGTCGGAAGCCGGCTAGGTTGACGCGGTCTCAGGGACAAGGCCGTGCTGGGCGTAACCCCACGGGCCCTGTTCACTGTCCGTCATTGCGCGGGTTTTTCTAACCCGCAGCGGCGGCTTGGTGGGCGCGCTCAGCGGGACGCAGCAGCGGCGAGGCCGCGGCAAAAATCAGCTCACCCCAAACGCGCCGGTCGCGCCGTTCGAGCCACAGCACGCGCTCACGCAGCGGTCGAAAGGGCGCTTCGGACAGCAGGTCGCTCAACAGCTCGTGGATGCGGTGCTGAAATTCGAGGTTTTCCGAGCGGAAGCCGTCCGGCGGGATGCCATCGGCCAGCGGCGGCACGGCCACCAGCAACGAATAGCTCTGCATCCACCATTCGAGCCACTGCTCAAGGTGTGGCTGGCGGCCGAACTTGTTCACCAGGTAGCAGTAGTTGTCCAGCACCGAGCGGTCGCAGATCACGTGCGGCGCGCGCGATGCGGCGTCGAGCTCCGCAGCAATCTGCCCGTGCAGGATCCAAAGCTGGCTCTCGAGCGTGGTCGCTTCATTCACCGGGAAGGGCGAGCGTCGCGCCACTTCGGTCACCAGCTCGACGTTGTGGTCGGCCTTCTTCAGCAGCGAACAGGTTTCGTACGCCAGTGTGGTCTTGCCGACTCCGTGGGTTCCAATCAGTGCGAGCTTCAAGGTTGTGGGTCTGCGCGGCGCAGCGAGATTCTTCTAGCACACTTCCCGCCGCCTGCAAACTGCTTTTCCTGAAACCGGCCCGCCGCCCCGAGCCGTCCAATGGCCCGGAGTGCAAACCGTTTGAGCACCATGCGCGGTCTGGCGTAGAATCCCCGCCGCGCTCCGCAATCCGAAACACTGGAGGAACCACCCGTGAAGCAGAGACGCTCTCTTCTTGCCGCAGCGATTGGCCTGTTCCTGCTGGTTGCCTGGCTCGCAATCGCCCAGGAACCGCCGCAGCAGGCTCCCGCCGATCCTCTTTTCGCGTTCGACCAGAAAATCATGGCCGAAATCAAGGACAACAGTGAGTTGATGGCCAATCTCGAATACCTCACCGACATGATCGGCCCGCGCGTCACCGGTACGAAGCAGATGAACCAGGCCAGCACCTGGACCATGGAGATGTTTAAGAAGTACGGCCTGGCCAACGCGCATCTCGAGTCCTGGACCATCGCCCGTGCCTGGTACCGTGGCACCGCCGGCGGCCGCATTGTCAGCCCCGTGGAGCATCCGCTGACGCTGGCCTCGGCCGGCTGGTCGCCCAGCACGCCGGGCAAGATCCGCGGCCCGGTTGTTTACGTCAGTGCGCGAACCGTCGAGGACCTCCAGCAATACAAAGGCAAGCTCAAAGGCGCCATCGTGATGACCACTGCGCCCGGTGCCACTCCTCCACCTTACGAAGCGCCTCGTTCGCCCTTGCTCGCGCCTGGCCCAGCACCAGCTCCGGCTGGCCCGGCAGCGGCGCCGCAGGCCTTTGCCGACCAGCAGCAGTTCAACCGCGAGCGCGACGCCTTTTTCAAAGCCGAGGGCGTTGCTTCCGTGCTGCGCGACTCGGACAAAGACCACGGCCTGCTGAACATGTCCGGCGTCGGCGGACGCGACTACAACATCGGCCCCTTCCCCGCCGCCTACCTCAGCCCGGAAAGCTACCGGCTGATCTCACGGCTGCTCAAGCGCGGCCCGGTCCAGATCGAGCTTCAGATCACCAACACCTTCAGCGAGAAGCCCGTCGAGGTCTACAACACCGTCGCTGAAATCCCCGGCAGCGAGCTGCCCGACGAAGTCGTCATCATCGGCGGGCATCTCGACTCCTGGGACCTCGGCACCGGCGCCACCGACAATGGCACCGGCACGATGGCCGTGCTCGAAGCCGCCCGCGCCCTCGCCAAGCTCGACCTCAAGCCCAGGCGCACCATCCGCTTTGTCCTCTTCTCCGGCGAAGAGCAGGGGCTCAACGGTTCGCGCATGTATGCCGAAGCGCACAAAGCCGAGCTGTCGAAAATCTCCGGCGTGCTCGTCCACGATACCGGCGCCGGCCGCGTCCTCAGCATCGGCATGCAGGGCAATTACCAGGCTCGCGAAGTGATGGACCGCATCACTGCCCCACTGCGCATCAGCTCCATCGGCCTCGCTGAAGTCAGCCTGCGCAGCACTC
>CAZHLD010000035.1:26384-27765 GCA_964533185.1 uncultured Acidobacteriaceae bacterium
GCCCCACTGCGCATCAGCTCCATCGGCCTCGCTGAAGTCAGCCTGCGCAGCACTCGCGGCACCGACCACGCCTCGTTTAATGACGTCGGCGTGCCGGGCTTCTACTGCATCCAGGACCCGTATAGTTACCGCAAGACGCACCACAGCCAGTCCGACACATTTGAGCAGGTCGTGAAGGACGACTTGGTGCAGGGGGCGCAGGTCCTGGCTGTCTGGGCCTACAACGTTGCTCAGTTGCCGGAGATGCTGCCGCGGCGCCCCGCACCGGCTCCGCAGCGGCCGGCATCGAGCCAGGAGTAGCTTTTTCCTCTTTCCGAATGTAGGGGCGTCCGCCGCGGCGGACGCCCCTACACTGATCACTGATAACTTGCAATGCGTGCCGTCCTCCAACGCGTCTCTCATGCCCGCGTCCTCGTTGACGGACGCGTCACCGGCGAAATCGCCGCCGGCCTCGTCATCCTGCTTGGCGTTGGTCAGGGCGATTCAACGGAAGCCGCCGCCTATCTGGCCGAAAAAACCGCCCACCTCCGCATCTTTGACGACGACCAGGGCAAGATGAACCGCTCGCTACTCGACGTCGGCGGCGCCGCGCTGGTCGTTTCCCAGTTCACGCTTTATGGCGATGCGCGCGGACAGCGCCGCCCCAGCTTCATCCGCGCCGCCCCGCCCGAGGAAGGGAAGCGCCTCTATGAAGAGTTTGTTCGCGCCCTTCGCGCGCTTGGCGTGCGCGTCGAAACCGGCGTCTTTCAGGCCCGCATGTCCGTCGAGCTCTCCAACGACGGCCCCGTCACCCTTCTCCTCGACTCCGAAAAACAGTTCTGAGCTCGCCCCACATCTGGCTTTGCGCTGAAGCCGTGGTGTAATCTGTGCCGCTCATGCTGACCGAGAAGAGTTTCGACACCGGCACGGTCGCCCTGAATTACGCCGAAGGCCTCGCCGCCGGGCCGTTGCCGCCGATGCCGAACGCATCGCCATTCTTGCCGGGCAATTGGGCTACCCTTCGACGGCGGAGCACGAGCTCCGCTGTTTCGAGCACCCAATCCGGACAAGGCTAGTGCGCGCGAGAGAAGTGCTCGTGGATAACTCGCCAGCCCTTGCCCTGCTTGGCGAAGACGTGTGTCCCCCGCCCGTGCACCTTTCTCCCCTTGCCCAGCCCGACCGTCCAGTAAAAGGTGGCTACGGCCGTGCTTCCGCTCGCGTGCACGTGTGGCTGTTCAATTCGGTAGGTCATTTTCGGGGCGCGCTTCAGGTAATGCTGGAAGGTGCGAGCCAGCGCAGCGAGCCCGCGGATACGCTCGTGCTTCGTTGAGGAAAAGCCCACGAACCCTCGGTCAAACATCCGGAGCGCGCCGGGGATGTCGCCCCGGTTGACGGCTCGCTC
>CAZHLD010000036.1:0-1262 GCA_964533185.1 uncultured Acidobacteriaceae bacterium
CCTTCGAGCGCCCGGGCGCCCTTTAGCGTCCGCGCCGGCATCACAAACGCAAAAATGCAAACGATAACCCCGCTCAGCACCCCGGCCACGATGAACGGGAGGGGCGCCATCCCTAGCCCTGCGCTCAGAGCGCTCCCGCCCATCGCCATCAGAAAGCCCAGGATCGCACCGCCCACCAGGTAGCCCAGCTTGACCTTGTCCGGCCGCTGCAGGTAGTAGCCCTTGGTCATCAGCGCCTGGAAGATGCGGTCGCGCAGGCCGGGCAGGTGCTTGTAGAACTTGTTCTGCAGGTCGGAGAGCTCCACCACGTCGAGCGTCCCGGTGGAAAACATCGCGTCGAGTAGTTCGATCTCGTGCTGCTTCAGCCCGCTCCAGTCGCCGCGCTTTTTCCGCAGGTGGAAAACGTACTCCTTGTTCGACCACAGCCCCATCATGCGCTGCTCGTCTTTCTCTTCGATCTTCAGGTAGCCGCGCACGGCCAGGTCCACGATTGTTGCGGTGACGTCGCGCATATCGGCAGAGTTGTCCGCCAGCGTGCCCACCTCGGCGGGCGTCAGGCCCTCCGGCGGAGTGTACTGCGGCGCGATCGGACGAAACTGCGGGTCGCGCCCGCGCGTGGACCACACCCAGTACATCAACGCGAAGACAATCAGCGGCAGCGCAAGCGGCCAGTTGCTGCGCAGGAAGAGCCACGCCTTATCCAGCTTCGTCGGTTCCCGCACGACGCCCTTGTCCCAGCCCACCACTGCCGTCAATCCTTCGCGGAACGCCAGTGGCCGCCGCATTCGGAACTCCACCATGTTCCCCGCAATGCTGCTTTCCGCATCGTTCTCGCGCGAGCCATACGCGCCAGTGAAAGCCAGCGTACGCACACCAGTCGCGCCTACGGGTAGCACGATCCGCGCCGTGGCCTCCTCGATGGGCACTTCCCATTCGTCTCCGGTTACGTTCCAGTAGAGCTCGTCGTGGTCTTCGAAGAATTTCAACCCGTTCTGCACGCGATAGCGCAGCTTAAATGTGCGCGTGGTGTCCTCGGCGCCGGGTATCCAGATCTTGAACCGCCGGTAGTGCCGCTCGCGGCTCGATTCGTATTTCAGCGCGTTGCCGTTCTCGTCCGTGGCGCTGATTGGCTCGAGCAGCAGCGTGTAGTTGAAGCCCTGCGGCGTGTGGTACTCGATAGGGATGTCGCGGTAGATGCCGTTGTAGCGGCCGGTGAAGCGGGGCGTGATTGTCTCGGTGACCTCGAGCGTGCCGTCGGGCAG
>CAZHLD010000036.1:1362-27725 GCA_964533185.1 uncultured Acidobacteriaceae bacterium
TGCGCGATCTTGGTGTTGAAGTCGCGCACCACGGCGTTGTAGTAGCGCCGCGCGTTCTGCACGTGGTCTTCGATTTCGTTCAGCGTCCCTTGCAGGCTGGTGAAGCTCTCCACCGCCCGCAACTGCGGGTAAGCCTCGGCCAGAGCAAAGAGTTGTCGCAGCGCCCCGGCCAGCATCCCTTCGGCCTCGCCCTTGGCCGCCGGCCCCTGCGCGCTCATTGCGCGGTTGCGCGCGTTGATCACGGCTTCGAGCGTCTGCCGCTCGTGCCCCGCGTACCCCTTCACCGTCTCCACCAGATTGGGAATCAGGTCGTACCGGCGTTTCAGTTGCACGTCGATATCGGCCCAGGCGTTGTCGCACTGCACCCGCAGCCGCACCAGGCTGTTGTAGATGCTGACGGCAATCAGCACCAGCGCCGCAACCGCGATTAACAGAAACAACATCGTGGACATAGGCCGACCTCACTCTTCCGCTGGGAGACTTCGACTCCGTCGTTCGCGCTCACTATACGACCGAGTTTGGCTGCTGTAAAGCCGCGCCCGCAGTCTCTACGACCGCGCCTGCTCGCGCGGCCGCAGGAAGGCGCGGACGAAGTTGCGCTTGGAAAAATGCCCGCTGGTCCACATTCGCCAGACCCAGTCGCTGCCCGGCAGCGCGCGGGCGATGGCGGGCTGGTCGAAACCACTCTTGTGGAGCTCGTGGATGCGTTCGCCCAGCACGGTTAGGAAGTCGAGCTTCGACCGCAACCGCGCCGCGCCGTTTTCCACCCGCCCGCGGTGCTGGCAGAAAAGCACTTTCGGCTCGAGCGCGATCATCTGACGCAGCGATTCCAGCATCGCGTAAACGTCTTCGTCCTCGCGCAGATACTTCAGCCGCGGCGCCAGGTACAGGTCGCCGCTGAAGAGCCATCCGCGGTTCGGCTCCCACAGCGCGATGTGGTCTTCGGCGTGGCCCGGCGTGTGGATCACTTGCAGCGCGTACTCGGGCGTCTCAATCCATTCACCGACCGCTCGCGTCTCCGCCGCCGGTGGCACGCCCCAGGCCATCCGCCGGTAGAGTTGCGGATGCTCCTCCGGCTGCGCGATTCGCTCGACGCCGCGCGCATGCGCCAGCGGCGTGATGTGAAGCTGCTCGCGCAGCAGACGGTGGTTGCCGGAGTGGTCCTCGTGGTGGTGCGTGGTGACGCACTGCCGCACGCCCAGCTCTTTGCACAGCCGCAGCACCTCGCGGGCCAGATTCGGCGGGCCCGAGTCCACCAGCAAGCCGTCCACGAAATAGACGCCGGTCCAGTAGACGGCCCGGCCAAGCAAGCTCCGCGCCATCCGGAAGTACCGCACCTCACCGTAGTCAAACGACTGGATCATGCGCGCCACTACGCATAGCCCGAATCGGGCGTTAGGGAAAGGAAAAACTCTCACGCCGCACCTTCACCGCTCTTCCTCGCCGGCTTGTTGGCCCCTCCTTCGTACTTATCGGTATCGCTGGCGTTACCGTCCCGTGTGAGTTAACATTCGCGTCGAAGTGGGGGCTTCCCTCCGCCCATGCTCTTCAAAAGCGTCAGCGCCGCCGTCTATGGCATCGATGCCTACCTCGTCGAGGTGGAGGTGGACGTCGGCTCGGGCCGGATGCACGAGTTCACCGTCGTCGGCCTCCCCGACATCGCCGTCAAGGAAAGCCGCGAGCGCATCAAGGCCGCGCTGAAAAACTGCGGCTTCGATTTCCCCTCGCCCCACAGCGTCACCATCAACCTGGCTCCCGCCGACATCCGCAAAGAAGGCTCCGCCTTTGATTTGCCCATGGCCCTGGGCATCCTCGGCTGCCAGGGGACGTTCTTTGGCAAGCCGCTCAACGGGATGGTCTTTCTCGGCGAGCTCTCTCTGGATGGCGGTGTGCGTTCGGTGCGTGGTGCGCTCTCGGCTGCTTTGGCGGCGCGGGAACGCGGCATCCGCGCGCTGGCTGTGCCGGAAACCAACGCGCGCGAAGCCGCCGTAGTCGAGGGCATGGACGTTTTCGCCATCCGCTCGCTGCCCCAGGCCGTGGACCTGATCAACTCGCCCGAATCCTTCACGCCGGTGCGCGTCGATGCGCGCGAAATGCTTTCCGCGGCAGCCTCCTACTCCGTGGACTTGCGCGACGTCCGCGGCCAGATGGCCGCCAAGCGCGCCCTTGAAGTCGCCTGTGCCGGCGGCCACAACATCATTTTCATCGGCCCGCCCGGCGCCGGCAAAACGATGCTCGCCAAGCGCATCCCCACCATCCTCCCGCCGTTGTCGCTCGAAGAGGCCATCGAAACCACGCGCATTCACAGCGTCGCCGGCCTGCTCGACAATTCGCGCGGCCTGGTTGGCACGCGCCCCTTCCGCTCGCCTCATCACACCATCAGCGATGCCGGACTGATCGGCGGCGGCGCCATGCCGCGTCCGGGCGAGGTTTCACTCGGTCATCACGGCGTTCTTTTCCTCGACGAGCTGCCCGAATTCCAGCGCAACGTGCTCGAGGTCATGCGCCAGCCGCTCGAAGAGGGCGCCGTCACCATCTCTCGCGCCGCCATCTCCGTCACCTTTCCCGCGCGCTTCATGCTGGCCGCGGCGATGAACCCCTGCCCCTGCGGCTTCTTCGGCGACCCCACGCGCGACTGCCACTGCTCGCCACCGCAGATCCAGCGCTATGTTTCTAGGATTTCCGGCCCGTTGCTCGACCGCATCGACATCCATATCGAGGTTCCGTCGGTGAAGTACAAGGAGCTGCGCGGCGACCAGGCCATCGAGGATTCGGCCGCCGTCCGCGAGCGCGTGGTCCGCGCACGCTGCATTCAGCTCGAGCGCTTCGCCACCGAAAAGAAAATATACGCCAACGCCCAGATGCCGCCCAAGTTGATCCGCAAGCACTGCGACATTTCCGCCGAAGGCGAAAAGCTGCTCGAAAACGCCATCACTCGCATGGGCCTTTCCGCCCGCGCCCACGACCGCATCCTCAAAGTCGCCCGCACCATCGCCGACCTCCACGGCGCCGCCGATATCGAGCCGTCCCACCTCGGCGAAGCCGTTCAATACCGCTCGCTCGACCGCACCTACTGGGCCTAACCTTTGCCGCATCGGAATGCGCTCGGTTTGGCCTCCCCGGGAGTGGACCTGTTTCCGATAGGCCGCCTTTACATCCATTGAAGGTGTCGGAAGGATGCCTGCACTAGGGTGTAAGCATTTCCCGGCGCATGCTAGCCTAATCCGCGAGTCGGAGGATCCTGACACTGGTCGGATTTTCATACAGCTTGCGGGACTTCCAAACAGGGGGCACGGCAAACGCCCGCCGAAACCGGACACCGAATGCGAAGGAGACCCTATGGAGTTCGAATTTGGACAGACGGTTCAATCTGAGGCGTTCCTCGACCGAAATCCGAAGTTCATGCCCGCCTTTGAAAGGCTAATAACGGTCGCCAACCAGTGCTTCGGGAGAGAAATGAAACCAAGGAATCGACTCGAGGATATTTGTTTCATCCTGGGACACACTTGCCGAGAGGATTTCCTTGAAGTTGTCTTTCTTGCCGTACACGGATATGGCGGCGCCGCATCAAAGATCCTCAGAGGACTCTACGAACGGGCGGTTGCTATGGCCTATATGATCAAAAACCCGGATAAGGCTGAACGATTTGTTCGGTTCGCCGCAATCCAGGAACACAGGGCATTGGAAGCGGCGCTTAAGGTTGTTACCGAAAAGGAGTTCTACGAGGTGATGGGCCGAACCACAACCGCAGCTCAGATCAGAGAATTCTACAATCAGGTCAAGCCTGAATTCCAAACTACGCTTTGCGATCGGTGCAGCACTACGAGGATCCAAAGCACATGGGATCTCGATGTTGCCGCCATGGTTCACAAAGTCGGAGATCCGTACGACAAATACTACTTAGGGGCATACACGATACCGACCCTTCAAATTCACGCAACGTTGGCGTCTGTTTTCGATTGCCAGGAAGAAGGGGCCAGAATCAAACAAAAGCAAGAAGAGGCCAAGTTTGCGCTGCTCAATGCCACCTTCATACTGATACGTGTTATCAGGTCGCAGAATGAACTTTTTTCATTGAATCTGGACAGACAGATAGAGGCCTGTGAAAAGGACGTAGTGGAAGTGTGGAGCCCGCACTCAGCGCAATAAATTTCCTCTTAGCGATGCGTTTTCCGATTGCTACGTCATTGAACCAAACTTGGTCTTTCGTGTTGCAGACGGCGATCCTAGTGCTCGCAACCAAACAGTCAGATACCGACAAGTTGCTGTATGACGCGCCCCCGGGGCGCCTCACTTCAGCAGATTTTTCTTAATGAACATCACCGTCGCATAAAACTGAAAATCCTGGTTCTTCCGCTTGGCAAACCCGTGCCCTTCGTCTTTGGCCATCAGGAACCACACTGGCGTCCCGACCTTCCTCACCGTCTCGACCATCTGCAGCGCCTCGCTCCGCGGCGCCCGCGGGTCGTTATACCCCTGCACCACCAGCATTGGTTTGGTGATTTTCTGCGCGTTGTTGAGCGGCGCGATGCGTTCCATGAACTCCCGCATCTTCGGCTCGCGTTCGTCGCCGTACTCCACGCGCCGCAGGTCCCGCCGGAAGGCTTCGGTATTCTCCAAAAACGTTCGCAGGTTCGACATTCCCACCACCGACAGCGCGCAGCGGATCTTCTCCGGGTAATACGTCGCCGCCACAAACGTCATGTGCCCACCGTAGCTCCCGCCGGTCACCATGATCCGGTCGCCGTCCAGTCCCGGCTGTTGCTTGATCCAGTCCAGCAGCGCCCCCATATCCTTGTACGAGTCCTCGCGCAGGAAGCCGTTATCCAGCTTCAGAAATGTCTTGCCGAAGCCCGACGACCCGCGCACATTCGGAAAAATCAGCGCCACGCCCATTTCGTTCAGGAAATAGTTGATCCGTCCGAGGAACCCCGGTTGGAACTGCGACTCCGGCCCGCCGTGCACGTTGACGATCACCGGGCGCTTGCCCGTGAACTTGGCCGGCGGCCTGTAGAGAAACCCTGTAATCGCCATCCCATCGAAGCTCTTCCACTGGATCAGCTCCGGCTCGGAAAAGTTCGACGTATTGAGGCCTCCCGTCTCGCTGTACGTCCACCGCTCCACCTTGCCAGTCTTCACATCCACCGAGTACGCGTCCGTCGCCGACCGTGCGCTCGTCAGATTGAATCCCAGGTCCCGTCCGTTCGCGTGCCATTCCAGCCCAACAATTGACCCTGCCAGCAGCTGGGGCACCGTTTTCTCCTTCGTCGTTCCCGTGTCGAGCAGGTGCAGCACGTTGCTGCCGTTCTCATTGGTCACAAACGCCATGGTCTTCCCGTCCGGCGAAAGCTCGAAGCTGTCCACGTCCCAGTTGATGTGCGCCGTCAGAATCGACGGCTTGAGCGTCTGGAAATCCACGTACGCCAGCCTCTGAAACTCAGAGTTCAGGTCTGTCGTCGTGTAAAACCCCCGCCCGTTCTTTGCATACGCGGCTCCGCCCCACGCCACTTTTTCCGTCCCCGACTTCGGCGTCAGTAGCTTCTTCTCGCCCGTGGCCACGTCCACCTCGTGGATGTAGCTTTCGTTCGCGGAGATGAACTCGATCACCAGCAGCTTCTTGTCCTCCGGCGACCAGTCAAACACTCCCCAGCCGGCGCCTTTGTTCTCCACGATCAGCCGGTCCGACTTCGGATCCAGCGGGTTCATCTCCCGAATCTGCAGGAAAATCTCCTGTGGCGATTGCACCCGAATCCGTCCGTACGCGATCCGGCCTTCCGCCGTAGACCACACCCCGCCGGAATGTCGCGACTTGCCATCGGTGAGCAGCGTGACGTTTCCTGTGGACAGGTCATACCGGTATCCCTGCGCCACTTCATTCCCGCCCGTGTCTTTCAGAAAAATAAAGTAGTCGCCCGTCTTCGGGTTGTAGGAGGAGCCTCCCACGCGGTCGGGGAAAAACGTCATCTGCGTCCGCGCCCCGCCCGGCATCTTCACGTGGTGCACCTGGTTCGTCTCCGCAAACCGCGTCGAGATCAGCATCTCACGCTTGGTCGGGTGCCAGCTCGTCAGCCCCGCCGACCGAAAGTCCGAGTACCGCCCAATCTCTGCCGCCAGCGACGCCGGTATCTTCGGGATGCCCTCCACAATCAGGTTGTCGCCGGGCGTTATCTCTCCGCCCTGCGGCACCGCCACCGTCGCCGCCGCCAACAACACCACCACCGCCAGCACACCCCACCTCTTCATCATTTTCATGATTGCCTCCCCGTGGCTGAGACTTTACCAAATACGCGCATGGACACCCAAAAGTTCCCGGCTTCCACGCTCCGGCCCGACCCCTTTTCCTCCTTGGACGGCCAAAGCCTGCGAAGGTTATCAAACTTTCAAATCCATGACCCTCCCACGCTGCCGCAATGTGTCAGTCCGAGCGCAGCGAGGAATCCCTCTGTCGGAATACTTCCAACACACCGCATGTTAGAATCTCCTCTGCCGCCTCGCAGGGGAAAACCGCATGTTCCGCAAAATCCTCATCGCCAACCGCGGAGAAATCGCCGTTCGCCTGTTGCGCGCCTGCCGCGAGCTGGGCATCGCCTCCGTCGCCGTTTACAGCGACGCCGACCGCGCCTCCCTCCACGTGCGTCTCGCCGACGAAGCCTACCCCATTGGCCCCGCTCCCTCGCGCGAAAGCTATCTCCGCATCGACAAGCTGATTGACGTCGCCCGCCGCGCCGGTTGTGACGCACTTCACCCCGGCTACGGCTTCCTCGCCGAAAACGCCGCTCTCCCGCGCGCCTGCCGCGACGCTGGCATCACCTTCATCGGCCCCACTGCCGAAGCCATGGAGCAGCTCGGCTCAAAAACTTCCGCTCGCCATCTTGCGAACCAGACCGGCGTCCCCACCGTTCCCGGCACGCTCGACCCCATCGCCGAGCTTGACCAGGCCCGCCAGCTCGCCCTTGACGTCGGCTACCCCGTGCTCCTCAAAGCTGTGGCCGGCGGCGGCGGCAAGGGCATGCGCCTGGTCTCCGCCGAAGCCGAGCTGCCCGCCGCCTGGCGCGATGCCTCTTCCGAATCGCTCAACGCCTTTGACGACGGCCGTCTCTATCTCGAAAAATTCCTCCCGCGCGCGCGCCACATCGAAATTCAAATTCTCGCCGACCACCACGGCCACGTGGTCTATCTCGGCGAGCGCGAATGTTCCGTCCAGCGCCGCCACCAGAAAGTGATCGAGGAAGCTCCCTCGCCCGTCATGGACGCCGCTCTGCGCCGCTCCATGGGCGAAGCCGCTGTCCGTCTCGCCCGCGCCGGCGGCTATACCAACGCCGGCACGCTCGAATTTCTCGTGGATGACCAGCGCAATTTCTACTTCCTCGAAATGAACCCGCGTCTTCAGGTCGAGCATCCCGTCACTGAAATGGTCACCGGCCTCGACCTCGTCAAGCTCCAGATCCACGTCGCCGCCGGCGAAACCTTGCCCTTCACGCAGGACGACGTCTCTCTCCGCGGCCACTCCATCGAATGTCGCATCTACGCCGAAGACCCCGACAACAATTTCTTCCCCTCGCCCGGAAAAATCCTCGCCCGCCGCATCCCCGCCGGCCCGGGCATTCGTCTCGACGACGGCGTCTATTCCGGCTGGGTCGTTCCCACCGACTACGATCCTCTCCTCGGCAAGCTCATTTCCTGGGGCAGCACGCGCGACGAAGCCATCACACGCATGCGCCGCGCCCTCGAGGAGTACTACGTCAGCGGCATCAAGACCAACATCGGCCTTTTCCACCGCATCCTAGCCGACGCCGAGTTCGTCCGCGGCGAAATCTACACGCGCTGGCTCGATGAACGCCTGATGGGGGGCTCGTTCCGTGCTGCGTCACCCGAATCGGCCGCGCGCACTGCGTCCAACGGCCGCGTCGAAGACGCCGCCGTACTCGCCGCCGTGCTCTGGCACCTCGGCTCCAACGGCACCAGCGCCTCGACCGCGCAAACGCCCGCTCAGCCCGAGTCTCGCTGGAAATCCGAAGCACGTCGCGACCAGCTCAATCGCGCCCCGGAGAGGTGAGTCCATGAAATGGATCACGCGCGAAGGCGTCAAAGTGGACCGCGTCGCCTGTCCCTGGCTGATTCGCCGCTTCATTGATGCCGACGCCGAATTCCTCTTCGCGCCCGAGGACCAGGTCCTGAAGCTCGCCGCCAAGGAAGAAGCCGTGCCGTTTGACATGCCTCATAGCCCGGACCTCAAGTTTACTCACCACAACGGCATGTGCACCTTCGAAGTTCTCATGCGCGAGTTCGACCTGCAAGACCCCGCCCTCACTCGCCTCGCAAAAATCGTCCACGCTGCCGACATCCGCGGCGAAGAGCACACCGCCCCCGAGGCCGCCGGCCTCAAAGCCATCGCCGAAGGTTTTCATGCGCTGCCCATCACCGACAAGCAGCGCCTCGCCTACTGCTTTCCCGTTTACGAAGCCCTCTACGCTTGGTGCCGCAAGCACACGATGCCGTGACTATGAAAAACCCTTCCACTCGCGCACTCTTCTTCTGCTTCCTTTGCCTTCTCCTTTTTTCTTCCGGGCCGTCTTTGCCCGCACAGTCCATGCCTGCCGACTACGCCGAGGTGCTGCAAGTCCTCGCCCGGCAGGGCGATTTCGCCGACGGCGTCCTCCGCGTCGGCCTGCCTCGCGGCGACCTTCGTGTCCTGGTGGCCGGCGTACCCACACCCACTCCCTTCGGCTTCGGCGGCTGGATCGCTCTCACCAAGGGTGATGCCGGCATGGACGTCATGATGGGCGATCTCGTCCTCCTCGAGGATGAAGTGAATCCGGTCATGAGCGCCCTGCTCGAAAACGGTCTCGAGGTCACCGCCCTCCACAATCATTTCTTCTGGGAACAGCCGCGCATCTTCTATATGCACGTCCACGGGCACGGCCGCGCCGCCGACCTCGCCCGCCGCATTCGCCCGGCACTCGCCCTCTTCATCAAACCTGCTTTGGCGCCTTCCCCGGGTAGCGCCCCGCCCGAGCAGCGTCTCGACGCCAAACAACTCTCCGCCATCATCGGTCATCCCGGCGTCATCTCAGGCGCCGTTTACAAGATCACCGTTGGCCGCCCCGACCTCGACGTCCGCGAAATGGGCGCTCTCATCAACTCCCGCATGGGCCTTAACACCTGGGCTGCCTTCACCGGCACCATAGACGACGCCGTCATTGCTGGCGACTTCGCCATGGTCGAAGATCAGCTCACCCCCGTCCTGAAAACCTTGCGCCAGCGCGGCCTCCACGTCGTCGCCATCCACCATCACATGACCTCTTCACGCCCCGTCGTCATCTTTCTCCACTACTGGGGCCGCGGCAAAGCCGTCACTCTGGCCGAAGGTTTCCGCGCCGCCCTCGACATCACCAATTCAAGGAAACCTCAGTGAAGCTCGAAGTCCAAATCGCCGGCCGGACGCGCGTAGTTGAGGTTGCCCGCGAAGGCCCGCGCCTTCTCATGCGCCTCGATGGATGCGAGCTCGCCGCCGACGCTGTCGAAGTCGCCACCGGCACCTACTCGATCCTTCTCGAAGGCCAGTCGTTCGAAGTCCGCGTCCAGCCCGAGCCCGGCGGCCACCTGCACGTCCAGACCCATGGCGAAGAATTCCCCGTCGAAATCCGCGACCCCCGCGTCTGGCGCGGCAAGCGCGGCGGCGTACTCGAAGCCGAAGGACGCCAACAGGTCACCGCGCCTATGCCCGGAAAAATTGTGCGCGTCCTCGTCGTCGCTGGGGATAAGGTTGAAGCCGGTCAGGGACTGCTGGTGGTCGAAGCGATGAAGATGCAGAACGAAATCCGTGCGCCCAAGTCCGGCACCGTCGAGCGCGTCCTCGTCTCCGAAGGCCAGGCCGTCAACTCCGGCCACGTCCTCGCCATCGTCGCCTAAAACAACACACACACAGCGCGCGGCGTAGGGGCACGGTACATCGTGCCCGCCTCTTCCGAATTTCGGATTTCCAGTTTCGAGTTTCGATTTACGAGTTACGAATAACGATTTACTGCTTGGCAGGCTGCGCTGCGGCCGCCGGCGTCTTGGTCACTTCCGGCAGTTTCCCGGCGGATTCGAGCACCTGCTTGGCGAGGTAGTTGTCCACCTTGGCGGAGTCGCGCAGCGTAGTGCGGTACGCCGCGCCGAGCAGTTGTTCCTTGCGGTTGCGCAGGTTTTCGCGGATGGACTGCTGCACGGCGGGGTCGGACAGCTCGCGCTGCCCGGGCGTTTCCCGAGCCACCAGTTTCAGGATGCGGTAGCTTTCACGCAACGCAATCACGTTGCTCACCTGACCGGGCGTCATCGTCAGCACCATTTTCTTCAGTGCGGGGTCAGACTGGCTCAGCGCCGACTCCGGGATGTACCCCAAATCCCCGCCTGTCGAAGCCGTCACCGAGTCTTCCGAATAATCCATCGCCAGTTGCGCGAAGTCCGCGCCGCCCCGCAACCGCTCGATCAGCGCCGCGGCCTTGCGCCGCGCCTCGGCGTCGGTGGTAGCGTCGTCGCTCTTCCGGTTGCGGATCTGCGGGTCTTTCCGCGACGTCACCACGATCTGCAGGATGCGGAACTGCGCTTCCGGCACATTGAACTGCGCCCGGTTCTGGTTATAGAAGTCGGCCACGTCCTGGTCGGTGATGGTAATCTTTGACACCACGTCGCGGTTGATCAGTTTCTTGATCGAAAGCTCCCGCCGCAGGTCGCGCTTCAGGTCCTCGACGGTAACCCCGCGCTCCTTCATCTGCCGCTGGAACTCGTCCTCCGTGTACGGGCTCTTCAACTCCGTGAAGCGGTCTTCCACCTCGCCGTCCGACGCTTCGAGGTTTTGCTTCTTGGCCAGCGCAAGGAGGATCTCGTTGGTCACCAGCTCATCGAGAATATTCATCATCAGCGAAAGGGACTCTTCCCGTGACGGCTGCTGGTTGTCCGGCGCGACGCGGCTCCGGTAATACTTTTCCACCTCGGCGCGCTTAATCTCCTTGCCGTTCACCATTGCCCAGGTGTCCGGCCCAGTCGGCGTCTGCTTCTTGCAGCCCGCCGCCCACACCACGAGCGCAAGGATCCCCACGATTGGTAGGAGGCGTTTCACAGGATGTACTCCTTTGTCGGTGCGATGCCGTAATGTGTCATGCAGATGGTCGAGAAGGCAGGGAGCGGCTTCAAGCAGCTTTCTTCACGCGGCCTGAGCGAATGCAGGCCGTGCACACGCGCACGTGTTTCTGCACGCCCTTGACGATCGCCCGCACCCGCCGCAGGTTCGGGTTCCAGCGCCGCCGCCGCTTGTTGTTCGCGTGACTGATGATATTTCCAAACTGCGGCCCCTTGCCGCACAATTCGCATTTCTGGGCCATCGCTGCTCCTATCAGTAAAAATAACGGAAAAACAAACACCATTCTAGCAGAGAAGCTCAGGGCCCGGAAGCGCCCTGTGAACGCGCCGCTGTCGCAGCGCGTTTTGCGGGTTTGCGCCGCAGCGACGCCATCGCCGCATCATCATCCGGCAGGAAGTATCCCACCACAATTCCCATCGCCCCGTCCGGCAGGCTCTTCCCGGTTGGGTTGCTGTATTCGGCCGTAGTCTTCAGCCGCTCGCCCGCCTTCAACCGGTATCCCCCGCGCTCATAGAACGTCACCATCGGCATCGTGACGATCCGCCCCTGCGCATCGAGCTGCGCCCGCAGCTCGGCCACTTTTTCATTCTTCGTCAGGTTCTCGAGGAACAGCCCCTCCCCGTAGTCGTGCATGTGCCCGCCCACGCCCAGCAGCGTCCCCGCGCGTTTTATGGAAATTTCGCCCGACGTCCAGGTCTGCCCAGGCGCAAGCGTGTAGCCCGAGTCGCGGCACTCCATCACGTCAAACCACGCCGGATAGACGCTCTTCAATTGCGCCCCCGCCGACCGCAGCCGGTACTCGAGCCGCACTTCGAGGTACGTCTCCGGGTACGACTGCTCGGTCGGGTTGTGGAACATCGTCTCGATCCGTATGCGGTCTCCCGGCAGCACGCGGTAGCCAAACCCTTCCACCGCCGGCCAATCGTTCATCTCTCCGCCCGCGCCGAAAATGTGTTCCTCTTTATTGGGACACAAAAAATCCGACCGCCCCGTGTGCCAGAACGCCACGTGGTGCAGCACGCGTCCGGGCACCGCCTGCCCCGCCGCGTCCACCAGACGCGGATGGAACGCCACCACCCAGCCGTCCATCGCCACGCCCCAGAACTTGTCCGCCGGTTGAGCCATCGCCATGTGGTCCGAGTTCGCCGGCAGCTTTACCGGCCCCAGCCGCAGCGTGAGCGTCTGCTTTGTCGGGTCGTCGCTCGACGTCAGCTTCACTCCCGTCGCAATCTTGTGCTTCATCGCATGGTGGCCGTGCTGGGCGGTTTGCCCGTGCTCGCTCTGCGCCACCGCAATCCCCGCCGCTGGCATCCCGATCAGCGCCGCCACAAACCCTGCCGTCAAAAACGTGGCCCCCGCCGCCGCAATCCGTCTCATCCTTCTCGCTTCCATGCCTCTGCTCTCCACCCGACTCACCTTCATCCGCCGCGCATCATACGCCACCGCCCCTCTCCCCGCCATCCACGCCACTCCCTCTTCATCCGTAGGGGCACGATACTTGTGGTGAGCGAAGCCGAACCACATCGTGCCCCGCATCCCCGATTCACGAGTTACGAATCACAAGTCACGCTTCACGGTTTGGCCGGTCCATCTCTCTGTGCCTTTCCTCCACTCTTCTTGACGCTCCTCCCTCCCTGCCTCACAATATTGCTGGAGTGGTTGGAAGCCGTTGGATCTTTCTCCAACTTCCAATCTCCAACCTCGAACACGGGCGTGTAGCTCAGTTGGGAGAGCACCTGCTTTGCAAGCAGGGGGTCGAGGGTTCGAATCCCTTCACGTCCACCAAATTCTTAGAACCGAGCGGGACATAGCAGGTGCGGTGGAACGTTCACCCGGATGGTTCATCTGCGAACGTCTTTGGACTTGCGCGTCCCCGCTTTTTTCTTGCCGCCCATGGAACGCAACTGCTCGGCTGAGGCGCGGACCTGCTCGGCCATGCGGATCTTTTCCGGCCACGAAAGAGCCTTGCGGCTCTTCTGCCACCGGGCCTTTTTTTCTAACAGCTGTTTGATTTCACTCATTCAGAAACCTGTTCTCGAATCGTCGCCAAGCTTCGGCCAGGCTGTGTCGCCCGGCCAGCCGCTCGATTCCCCCCCGGCTGACACTGCCCGATTCGAGCAGGGCCAGAATTCGCGCGTAATCTTTGGCACGACCTGCGCTCAGGGCAATCACCGCCAGGTGGTCCGCCTGCACAACGCGGAAGGGAACGCCTTCGAAATCGACTGTCTCGGCCTGCTCCATCGCCTCACGAGTGAGAGGGTTGAACACGGGCACGAACTGCACCGGCCAGCCGCCAACCGGAATCGCTTCGCCCTCGGGACGATACCCTTTGGCGGCACAGAACCCGTAAACGCCGCTCAGCGCGTCGACCCGGTCGGGGAATGGCACCGCCACCAGTACGTCTGCATCCAGAGTGGCTACCGGCTCAGTGTAGCGCATCTGAGCTATCGCGCCAAAAATGGCGTAGTTCACGATCACGCCTGCGGAAAGCATCTCGTTCAGCAACTGGGCGAGTTCCTTCACGCGCTGAGTTTACAAAAAGGCCGGCGGCCTGTCATCCGCTCCTCTTCCTACCTCGGCCACAACCACCCAAACACACCCGCGGTCAGCAGCCCGTAGATTAGCCCGTCAAACAAATGCTTGAGCGTCGCGCTCCACTTCTGGCCCTTCCAAATCGAGTCAGTCAGTACGCCGACGCCGTAGCCCACAAACGCCACCGTCCCGGCGATCCGGAACACCGCCAGGTATTGCGCCCCGGGCTGCAGCGTGCGTCCCGTAAGGTAGGCTACAAATACCCCCATCAGCACGGAAAACAGAAACCACATCGTCAGGTACTTCCCCATCGACGGCGGGCGGCTGGGCATCACGGTGACCATGCCTACCGGTCCTCTCTTGTACTTCTCGATCATCTCGGCCGATTTCATCTCCTTGTGCGCGGCGACATAAGGAAAAACGTAAAGCCCGGGAGCCACACCCTCCTTCCGCATAGCCTCGAGCAGTTTTTCCTCGTTCGGCAACTTCTTGTATTCGCTCTTGTGGTACGGCAGCAGCATGTGGATCACTGAACTGGCCACGAAAACCACCACCGCGGAAAGCAGGATCGGAAGCCACAACTCTGTCACAGTAACCATCGCAACCTCCTCTGAAAGTCTGGAGTGGTTCACCCTCCTCCAGCCATCTACGGGCGATAGAGATACCAAAACTGTCCTTCAGTGCAAGCGGATTTTTGCGGCGCACCTGGAAGATGTCGCAACCCCCCGCCGCCTCGACGCCGCGGGTCGTTGCAGCTGGAAGCCTCTCTGACGATCCCTGTTTCGCGTTTGCAGGAAGGGCTACTGACCAAGAGACTCAATTCGGGCGTGGGGGCGCACTCTATTGCCGCGAGGCCATGAAATCAAGCGTAATTGCTAAACCAGATCGGGCGCAAACTAGCAGCAAGACGATCCACAGCGGGCGCTGTCGTGCCGATCTGGGCAAGCTGGATCGGCCTGGTGATTGCTGGCTATCTTGGCTTTGAGGGCCTGAAGTCGAGCAGGAAGACTTAACAGGGTGCTGAAAAACTCGGTATGACTGTCATTCTGAGGAGCCCGCCGCAGGCGGGCGACGAAGAATCTCTCAAGTCCTTTGACATCAACAGAGGGATTCTTTCCGGCAAGGCCGGAATCTTCGATCGCTTCGCTCAGAATGACACCTTCAAAACACTTTTTCAGCAGCCTATTAAGGGCGCGAACCGTGCTCCATAGTGTGCAACTGGCCACTTGGCCAGTAGCCGCTCACCGTTGACCACCGTATGGTAGGCACCTGGTGACGATGATGGACCACCGGGTTGCCCGGAGCGAATTCAAAAGGGGTCTAACACTCCTGCGGGGCCGCCGTCCAGAACTGGCGCTGCCGCATATTCGACTGGCGGTGGTGCTCCAGGAGAACGACCCGCACTATCTTTCTTACTTTGGGGTCGCGATTGCCTTGGCCAAGCAGCGGTGGGCCACTGCGGAACTGTATTGCCAAAGGGCGTTACGAATGAAACGCGACGAAGCGCGCCTGCATCTGAACTTAGCTGAAGTGTACCTGAGCGCTGGAAGGCGACACGATGCGGTAGAGACTCTCAAACGGGGGCTGCAATGCGTTCGGCGGCCGTCTCTTCTCATCCGGGCGCTCAGCAGGATTGTCCTGCGTCGCCGGCCGCTGCTCCCCTTCCTAGACCGCAAACACTTTCTGAACTACTACTCAGGAATGGTTCGGCATCACTTCCTTAGCTTCCTTGCGCAGCTTTAGACCGTTCTAGCCAAGCAAAGCACCAAAATCCTCTCATGCTCCTCGGCACTCTAGACCGGGAGAGCCGATGGGCGGCCGCGCGTGGTCGAACTACGACTGGCACAGCGACCTGCCGCCGGGCCATCCCATGGTGATCGGCATTCAACGGCAATCCGCCGTTTGTCGGGAAGAAAGCGCGGAACACCGAGCAGCAGGCCGACATGAACATCGTCTTTGGACATGTGAATCGGCATCCGTCAGATGATACCAACCCTTGATGGAGCAAGGTGCCGTTACCATGAAGAGAGGAGAAGCTCATCCCGTGGGTCTGAAGCAGACGGAAGGGATTAGAAAGCTCAAAAAAATTGAATCGGCCAAAAGACCGCAGAACTCCTGTTGTCACGATAATGAGAGGGATAACATACCAAATGAAGAAAAACTGTAGCCAGAATAGCGCGATTCCTCGCGCTGTCGATGACATCACTCTGGCAGAGCACAGCTATCTCGCCTGACGCGCCCACATAAAGCCGAGCGCGGCTGCTCCAAGCCACGGAAGAGCGACGTAGGTATTAATCCCAAGGAACCAGCTGAGGAAGAATCGATCCACGGCGAAAGAAGCACTGAAGAACCAGATAAGAGCACAAATCAGCGCTTCGACAAGTCCGAGTACGGTCAACAACGTTTCGAGTTGTCTCGCATAATTACGAGCCCACCAGAGCGCGGAACAAGCTATCAGAAACGCTGCGAGCATGGCGGGGCGACTGAAATCTCTGCCATGTAGAAAGGTCTGGGGACGAAAGAGATCAACGAGATTCGCAACCAAAAACGCTGCCACAATACACACAACGATGAGAGCAATGGCACCCAGAGATCTTCTAAAGACCGCGATGATGGGGGTACGTTCCCGCATTTAAATCATTCTACAGCTATCCTCTTACTTGTCAATTACGCGCGCAGTCTACGAAAACCTGATTAAGTAGGCCAACGTCGAGACGTTGGCCTACTTAATGTGCCGGGGGACTACGGGATCCGCGCTCGCGCTGCAGATCTCTGAATTGCGCCATGCTCATTACCGGTAATCAAACCGTCGCGTTTCCATCCGTTGGTGAGCTGAGCGATCCCGCTCACAAAGTCGCCGTGATTGCGCGCCTCGGCGGCGACCCGTCCAATCAAATCCAACTGATAGCAGCCGTCCGCGAGCTTATTATTCTGAACTCCGGAATCGTTATTGTCGATAACTATCGTGGCACTGCGGTTGGAATCAGGGCACAGATCCCGATCGTCAGGAACGCCGTCATTGTCACGATCCGGCACGCCGATCGCCAACCCGACCCGCGCACTGTTGCTCACTGTTGGGTCCGTAGAGTTTCGTGCCACTACGGTAAGCGTGTCGAACGAAAGCGGCGTGGCCTGAGGCACCGTAAGGCTGACCGTACTGATGCCCGCTGCACCCGGGCCAAGCGACAGCGTCGATGGTGTAACATCGGACAAAAATCCGGCTTCGTCTGCGGCGGTGATGACAAACGTGGCGGAAGGACCAAGATTCGTCACCTCAAACTGAACCGGCGTTGTTTGCCCCAACGGCAGCTGGAACCCCACGGCCACTGGGCGAACGCGTACGGCCTGGACGCCGAGCGTTGCAGGGAAAGCGCGAACGAACTCAAACCCATTCGCGTCTGTGCCGCGCGCGTACACTCGGAATCGCTCAAGCGGCAGATCTACGGTTCCGACGTATTCATCGGCGGCCGCGTCCGGATTGCCAGCCTCGAGTGTCATGCCCCGGAGCGTGACGCCCGCCGGTGAAACCGCTTCGAACCGAACAGTTGTGAAGCTTCCCAAGACCCTGGCGCGTGCCAGCTGGGAGTCACCGAGGACCGGCTGACCATCGATAGGGAATAGACCTTCGTGTTCTAGTCGACCTCGCAGTTCGACGAATCCGAAGTTAGAGAACTGAAGCTGACTGTTTCCCATCACCGACGCGGACAGATCGCCCGATCCCGTCACGTGAAGCTGCCAGTTTCCCCGATCAGGGCTGTTCACGGTGACGATACGCCCCGTCGAGAGGTTCGTCACGACTGCGTCAGCGTCGGTCGCCAAAACATCAAGCCCGGAAGGACGTACGACTCGCACCGCGCCCGGTACGTCTAGGCTAACCGAGAACGTGATCCGCCTCACAGTCGAATCAACCGGCACCTGGTAACTGCGCGACTCGGATGTCAGCCGCGTGTTGACAAGCACCATTGGCTGAAGATCACCAGACAGAGAAGGCTCGATCAAACTGAACACCCTCGCAATCTCGCCTGACGAGAGGAAGAACAGCTGACCGCCGGTTTCCTGAGCACCTCGAATATATGCCGGGTCTACAGGTGAGCAGCTTCCGTTCAGAATGTAGTTGATCGTGATGTCCTTCGCGTTGGCCGCCGCAATGACGTTGCCTGCAAGTGACCCGTCTTTGGCGGACGCATCGCTGAAGAAATACAGCTTGCTACCGTCCCGAGCGGCCGCGATTCCAGCCAGGAGTCCTGCCTGCGAGAGTTCCGGACAGTCACCGCCCCCAGTCACCCGAATGGCGTTCACCGCGGAGAGCAACGCCGCGGGATCGTTCGTCAAGAAAGGCGTACCGATTGACGGGTCATTAAAAGTTTCAAGCAAGTAATCGTCTGGCTGAGTGGACGGATCCTGGGCGGCAGCGACGATTTGACCAACAGCAGTTCTGACGCCGTTGATCACCGGCCCCATACTCCCAGTGTCATCAATTATGAATCCCAGCGTGCCATGAGCGTCCATTAGGGCTCTTATCGCGGCGTCATTACCACTGATGCCGGGCGAGTCCAGGATCTGATTGACGAAATTTCGAGTACCTTCCACAGCTCGCGCGCGGGCCTGATTGAAGAACGGCCGACCCAGCGAATCCTTGTGTATACCTGCCCCTAGCAGAACACCGTGAGCACACTTGTTAGGAGGCGGTTCGATGCTGCCAAAGTACCCGGTCGTGATGTTGGTCAAGCCTCTACCGGTCAGCGACTTATCAAAAAAATCGTCGACGCATGTCGCGTCAGCAAGCGGCAGCCTTGGAACGAGACCAGTACCGAGAGTCGCGTTGAAAGTGGTGTTAGCGGGTCCTGGAGAGTTGACCCAGTTGCTGTGCGAGTAGAAATCCTGCAGAGTGTGGAGCGCACGCCCAAGTTGCGCCCGCGCTTCCTGGCCCTGACGCGCCTGGGCCAAACTGATGACGGTCATCTTGATGGCAATGAGTCGCTGGGTGCATTCTGGGAGCAACTCGTCATCGCAGTGCGCCTGCGGAACGGAGAATTCACCGCGCGAGCTGAAGAGCTCATCGACGCCAGCAGTGGCATCGCGGATCTGCGAGATAGCACGCGCCGAGAATCTCAGTGTCTCTCCAGTGGATGCCGTCCGTGTGATCGGCGTGACGGCATCGGTCACAATTCCGACGTGTCCAAACTCCGCAGTCGGCTTAAAAGCCTCTACGGACGTCGTCAGCGCGACCGCGCTCAGACACGCAAACATCATCAGAAGAAGCACGCGTGACCAGGAGCCTCGAACAGTTTCCCGCTCCATGTGAATGTCCTTATCTCTCAGTAGTAAATGCGATGTCCGGTTTTTCACACTTTCCTCCAAGTAACAAACACGGTTCCTGCTTGCAAGACAGCCGTTTTGAAATGAACCTATCTCATAAATGGTTTTAGGGGGTCGCGGCTTTAGCCGCAACATTCCAGACCCCCGAGAAATCAGGCGTTTTGGCCCCTGGGGTGAACGCCCACTGAAGGCCGAAGCTATTTATGAGATAGCTTCATGTGTGTTTGCTCCTTTTACGTAGGTCAACAGGCTTTGGCTTCGGTGCCGTCCACGGCTGGGTCTGGACGTTACCTGGCGCGCGGGGAGGCACCAGAAGGAAGGCTCATGCAAACCACGCCGAGTATTTCTAGCTCTCTTATCTTAGTCAAGAGTTATTCATATCTATTAATAAGTACGCTGTGTAAAACTCCCGAAAGTAATAGAACCAATCGCGGCGGCCCCGAATAGCGCCTGGCGCAATCCATCCCCCTGCGTCCATCAGACGCACGCAGGTTCTCTTCTGGCGAGGGCCGCGGACTCTCTCCCGGCCCTCGCCCGCCGCCTCGACGCCGCGGGTCGCTTCAGTCGGGAGCCTCGCTGTGGCTTGCGAGCTGGCTACCCAGTTTTCTTTGCAGGCAGTTTTCCACAGTCTGCTACCTCCTTGCACCCCCACTACTGCTTGGGGTATCATTTCATGTGCTGGTTTTGAACCACCAGTACTAAAGTCCTATTTGGACCCCCCAGCCATCCCAGTACTCTTGGTAGTGTTACGGCGGGCTGCCCAGCCCGGCCCATACATAAATTTTAGAACCGGGATGGGCGCAACTTTTCACACGCTCTCAGGTTCTTTCATAGGCGACCCGAATTATGAGCACCACGTGGACACAGCTTCGACAGGGGAGTCTCCGCATTTCTTCCAGACAAGCCGAAAAGCGCCCGATGTGGCAGCCCGCACCGGGGAAAAGGGCCGTCGGCGCGCGTCTGGGTCTGCTGCCTGATCCGCAGCCTCGCTGGAAGCTGTTCGGCACCAGCGCGGTTCTCCAGTTTGTTGGTGTCATTCTTCTGATTACCATCCCGATGCTTTTCCCGCAGCGCCTGGTCCCGCTCATGCGCTACGAAGTGGTGCTGCTCGAGCTGCCCCGCACCGCCGTCCCGCTGCCTCCGGAGCCGCCCAAGATTCTCCCGCGCGTTCAGCCCAAACCCGAGCCGGAAAAAATTGCAGTCGAGCCGCCCAGGGTCGCCAGGCTCATCGCTCCGCCGCCTCGTCCGGTGACGCCCAAGCCGCGCAAGCTCGATCCCGCCGAAGCTCCCAAAATGGAACCGGTCTTCGAAGCGGTAAAGCTCGACGTCAAGACCAGGCAGCCCGCTCGTCCGCGCGAAGAAGTCAAAACCGGTCTGATCGCCCGCAACACCGGCAGCGCCGCACCGGCTACCGTCAAGAAGCCCCTCAACAAAGTTCAGACCGGCGGCTTCGGCGATCCCGATGGAGTAGCCGGCCCCGGCGATCCCAACAAGCGCGCCAACATCGCGCGCAAGGGCGAGTTCTATCTGCCCGGCGGTCCGGGCTACGGCAACGGCACCGGCGGCGCCACTGGCGTCCGCGGCACCGTGGCCAGTACCGGTTTCGGCAGCGGCATCGCCATTCCGCCCACCGGCGGCGGTGGCGGGCCTCGCGGCACGGTCCAGTCCGGCGGTTTTGCCGACCAGACCAAGCCGGCCGCCGAAGCGCCCAGGCAGCGCCCGCGCGAAACCGGCCCGGCCACTCAGCCGGTCGAGATTCTCGAGAAGCCCAACCCGGTCTACACCGAAGAAGCCCGGCGCCGGCGCATCGAGGGTGAGGTCCTTATCAGCGTGATTTTCCGGGTCGGAGGTCAGGTCGAAGTGCTTGGGGTCAAGCGCGGCCTGGGCTCCGGCCTGGATGAAGCCGCGGTGCGCGCCGCGCAGCGGATCCGGTTCAAGCCGGCCCTGCGCAACGGCCAGCCCGTGGACTTCCCGGCCACGGTTCATATCATTTTTCAATTGGCTTATTAAGGAAGGGGAGGCTACCAACATGCGCGTTGTCAAGTTTGCAGTAGTGGTGGTTGTGCTGGTGGGTGGCTTGTTCTCAGCCGTCGCGGGGGCGCAGCAGTCGGCGCCGGCCCCGCAGGTTGCTCCGGGGCAGCAGCTCGCCCTCGATCAGGTGATCGACCGCATCATCGCCCGCGAGGCTCAGGTGGTCACCAGCCTCAAAGATTTCAACCCTCTGGTGGAAACCTACATCCAGAACATGAAGCCCGATCAAACGCTCGGCGTCGTCCCGGCCAGCGACAAGTATTTCCTGGGCCGCGCCGAGTTGGGCACCAACGTCGGCCACCGCTCCCTCAACAATAGGAGCGGCACCTCCAAGAAGATGCTCGGCGCCTTCGGCAACTTCTTCTCCCTGAACCTCCAGTACCTGCCGCGCGGCTTCGTCCAGATGGTTTTCCTGGATAACGCCGGCCTCAGCCGCGACAACTATAAGTTCGACTACGTCCGGCGCGAGTTCCTCGGCGAAGTTCGCTGCCTGGTCTTCGACGTCCAGCCCATGCCCAAGTCCCCCAAGGGCCGTTTCGTCGGCCGCATCTGGGTCGAGGACCAGGACTACAACATCGTCCGCTTCAACGGCGCCTATACCGGCAGCTCCAACTCCCAGTTCTATTTCCACTTCGATAGCTGGCGCGTTCAGAGCGGCCCCGGCCTGTGGCTGCCTTCGCTGGTTTACAGCGAAGAGAACGACATGAAGTATTCCTACCTCAAGCGCGTCCGTTTCAAGTCCCAGACCCGCCTGTGGGGCTACAACCTCGGCCACATCGGCCAGGAGCAGGAGCTCAGCAAGGTGCTCGTTGAAGCTGCCGTGCCGGTCACCGATAAGTCCGACGCCCAGCAAGACGCCTCGCCCGTCCAGGCCCAGCGCGCTTGGGACCGTCGCGCCGAGGATAACGTGGTCGAGCGCCTCGAGCGCATCGGCCTGGTCGCCCCCCGCGGCGAAGTGGACAAAATCCTCGAAACCGTCGTCAACAACCTCGAGGTCACCAATAATATCGACATCCAGCCCGAGGTCCGCTGCCGTGTTCTGCTCACCTCGACGCTCGAATCCTTCACCATTGGTCGCACCATCATTCTCAGCCGCGGCTTGATCGACGTTCTTCCCGACGAAGCCAGCCTGGCCATGATGATTGCCTACGAGCTCAGCCACATTGTCCTCGGCCACCGCATCGATTCCTCGTATGCTTTCAACGACCGCATGTTCTTCCCCGACGAGAAGACCATGCAGCATTTCTACTTTGCCCGCGACCCGCACGAGGTCACAGCCGCCAACACCAAGGCTGCCGAGTTGATCGCCAACTCGCCTTACAAAGACCAGTCCGCCAGCATCAATGCCTTCCTGACGGTTCTGCAGTCGCGCTCCTCCAGCCTGCCGGGCCTCATCAGCCCGCAGATGGGCAACCGTGTCACCTTCTCGCCGTCGAGCGTCGCGGCCACGCCGGCTACGGATCGGCCGGGCTCGACGCCTGCGACAGCCTCTGGTCCGCAGCAGAAGGTGGCCATCGCCGCACTGCCTCTGGGCGGTCGCGTCAAGGTGGACCCCTGGTCCGGCCAGATCGAAATGTTGAAAACCAAGCCGGTCGGCCTGGTTTCTGATCGCGAAAAGATGCCCTTCGAGGTCACTCCGTTTATGCCCTACCTGACCCGCCAGGGCAGCAAATCCCCGGCTACGCCAGCGGCTATGAACTCCGAGCCACAGGCCAAGCCGCAACAGTAATTCCCGTAAGGGCGGGCCTCCGTGCCCGCCCCAAGTTTCCGTTGGAGCGTGCAGCGAACGCCCTTTCAAAACACAGTTTGCACTAAAAAGACCCGGCGGCATCTCTCCTCCCCCCAAAGCCGCCGGGTTCTTCTTTCTGCCCGCGTCCCACGCTGGCTCCGCTCATTTTCCGAATGACCTGTCAGGAAGGTGCCCGCGAGGCCGCTCCGTATTTCTCACGTGTCCGCTCCCGCCCCATTCAGATTCTGCTTCCGTTCGCTGCCTGGTTGCGCCGGCCGCTGGTGGCTCTCGCGCGCCTCGTCGAACGCGTACCGCTGCTCAACCAGTGGAGAATCCTGCTGCTGTTCGTCGCCTCCCGTCCGATTCATCCTCCGGTCGAAGGCCTGGCCCCGCAGCCCAATCGCCTCGTCCGCGCACTCGTCCGTTGGTACCAGCAATCGTCAATGACTCAATGACCCCATCATTCAATTCCTGGCCCACGCCATCCCATCCGGCTCATTCCCGGTCGTAAACGTGGTCAGAATCTTCCGCCCGGGCACGTCGAAGACGGTCACCTGGTTCGCATTCGTATTTGCCACAAACGCCCGCCCGCCGTCCGGCGTCATTTGGATCCCCACCGGCACCGCGCCCACCTCCATCGTCGCCACCAGTTGCCGCGTCTTCGCGTCAAACACGCTCACCGAGTTGCTCTGTGCGTTTGACACCCATGCCTGCCGTCCGTCCGGCGTGAACTTCACGCGGATCGGGAATTTCCCTCCGCTCTCAAACGTCGCCGCTACTTTGTCCGCAGCCACTTCGATGATCGAGACTGTCCCCGCCGCGCGGTTTGTCACCCACACCTCCCGCCCGTCCGGCGAAACGGCGATTCCTTCCGCCCCTGCGCCGGTCGGTATCGAAGTCACCGCATCGCTTCCCCGGTCAATCACCGTCACGCTTCCCGACCCGATATTCGCCACGTAAAGTTTCTTCTCATCCTTCGAAGGCACCACCATGTGGCTCACGTTCTGGTTGGTCTTCCACGCGCGCAGCACCTTGCCGCTCGCCGCATCCAACTCCACCACCGCCTGCGACCTTTCGCACGTCACCCACACCAGCTTCCCATCGCGGCTCACCCAGATCCCGTGCGGGCTCAGGTACTCACCCAGCTCAAACGTTGCCTTCACCGTCCGCCCCGCCAGGTCTAGCACCGTGATCGTATTCCCCGGCGGCGCCTGTTGCCCGGGCTGCCCCTGCTGAAAAATCCGAAACGACCCGTAGTTCGTAACGTAAGCCGTGCGCCCGTCCGGCGACGTCGCCGCCTCATGCGGGCCTTTGCCGGTCGGCAGCTTTGCCAGCACCTTGTACGTCGCCGGGTCCACAATCGCCGCCTCATGGTCCGACTTATTCAGCACCACCAGCACCCCGCCCGATGCGGGCCTGCTGCTGGCGCTGTCCCCGCCCGCCGCGAGCACTACCGCCACAAAACAAACCAAACTCCACATCGCAAGTCCACGAAGCTGCTTCATCATCATGTCCCCTTTACGCGAAACTCTGTTGCGCGCATCTCTCAGCCTTGGACACACGCAGAGCGCAGAATGTTACCACCGTCCACAAAAGTCAAACTGTACCGTAGGAGACGCCACGCTTCGCGCTTGCGTCTCGTGCGCCCGCTCCCGTACACTTTCCCCGCACAACTTCACTGAGGAGACAAGCATGACCCGCACACTTCGCATCGGTTTGGCAGTTCTCGCTGCGGCGGTTCTGTTCGCCGCCGGCTTCGTCACCGGGCAAAACAAGTTCGGCCAGCCCAAAACGGTGATTCACGTTGTCGCCGTGAAATTCAAGGCAGACTCTACTCCCGCGCAACAGCAGGCAGCCCTTCAGGGCGTACTCGAGGTGGCCGCCAAAATGCCCGGCATCAAGAATGTTTGGATTAAGTCCACGCGCGTCCAGCCGCAGGGCTACAGTGCCGCGTTCGTCATCGAGTTCGCCGACCGCGCCGCCGCCGACGCTTACGCCGAAAGCCCGCTGCGCAACGATTGGTTCAACAAGGTGTACAACCCCATCCGCGAGGAGAGCCGCTCCTTCCAGATCACCAACCCGTAGCGGCATCTCAGCTTCATCTGTTTTGATTGGTCACCGGCAGAGGTGTCTGCGGCCGGCGCCGCGTCCTGCCTGCCAACTACCCGCCGGTTACTTCGTCACCGGTGTGTGCAGGAACTTCTCGATCGCCTCGAACAGTTCCTTGGGATGAATCGGCTTGGAGATGTACCCGTCCATTCCCGCTTCCAGGCAGCGTTCCCGGTCGCCTTTCATTGTGTGAGCGGTCATCGCGATGATGGGGGTATGCGCTCCGGTGGCGCTCTCCTGCATCCGAATAGTCGCCGTGGCCTCGAATCCATCCATCCCAGGCATCTGTAGGTCCATCAGCACAAGGTCATACGCTTGCTTCTCCAACGCGGCCAGCGCCTCTCGCCCATTTCCAACTACCGTGACCTTGTGTCCCTGCTTTTCGAGCAGCCGTACCGCCAGCACTTGGTTCACCGCATTGTCCTCCGCAAGGAGGATCGTTAGCTGCTTGCGACTCTCGCGCAATGTATGACGCGTTACGAGAGTTGGCTGTGCCTCCTCTCGCGCCGCTGTTCCTAAGGCCAGTTGAATGGCTTCCAATAGCTCCGGCTGGGAGATGGGCTTGGTCAGATAGGCGACAATGCCCAATTCCCGGCAGCGCGCGGCGTCTCCCCGCTGGCCCACCGACGTCAGCATCATGATGATGGCGCCGGCCAGAGCCGGATTCCGCTTGATCCGCTCCGCCAGCGCAAATCCATCCATCTCCGGCATCTGGGCGTCCACCAGGATCAGCGGGAATCGCTCCCCCGCCTCATTGGCGAGCAGCAGGGCGGCCAGCGCCGCCCGCCCGCTGTCGGCAAGCACTGGCCTCATCTGCCAGTGGGTTAGGATTTCTTGCAGCAGTCGCCGGTTGGTTGCGTTGTCATCCACCACCAGCACCGGCATGTCCCGCAGGTTCACCGCCTCGATGGGAGCCGGCTCTCGCGGCACGTCCTTCCGCAACCCCAGTCGTACTGTGAAGTGGAACGTCGCGCCAATGCCCGGTTCGCTCTCCACCCAAATTCGCCCGCCCATGCCTTCCACCAGCCGCGCCGAAATCGTCAGTCCCAGCCCGGTGCCTCCAAACTTCCGCGTCATCGAGCTGTCCGCCTGCGCAAAGGCTTCAAAGATCGTGCGCTGCTTCTCCTCGGGAATCCCGATCCCCGTATCGGTCACGGAGAAATGCAAGCAAACGCCGTCTTTGCTCTGCGACTCCTCCCGCACCCGAAACACAATCTCGCCTTTCTCGGTAAACTTGATGGCGTTCCCCACCAGGTTCACCACGACCTGCCGCAGCCGCCCGGGGTCTCCCACTAGCTTGTCGGGCACGTCCGGATGGATCTGGCAGACCAGCTCCAGCCCTTTCTCGTGCGCCCGCAAACTAAGCGACTTCAGCGTGCCGCTGAGGCTGTCGCGCAGGTTGAAATCAATGGCATCGAAGTCCAGCTTGCCCGCCTCGATCTTCGAGAAGTCCAGGATGTCGTTGATCACCGCGAGCAGGGATTCACCCGAGCTCTTCACCATGCCCAGAAACTCTCGCTG
>CAZHLD010000037.1:0-27049 GCA_964533185.1 uncultured Acidobacteriaceae bacterium
TGGACCGACCGCAAGCAGGCCATCCTGGTGGTTGCTCGCGAACGCCTGGTCGAAATCGCGCAGTACAGCCGCGACGACGAGCAGTTCAACTTCCTCGCCGACCTCACTGCAGTGGACTGGCCCAAGCGCGAAAAGCGCTTCGATGTCGTCTTGAATCTCTACTCGTTCCCGAAAAACGAGCGGCTGCGCCTGAAGGTTCACGCCGCCGAAGGCGAGCCAGTCCCCAGCGTGACCGGCGTCTGGCCCGTAGCCAATTGGCTCGAGCGCGAAGCGTTTGACATGTTTGGCATCGTCTTCGAAGGCCATCCTGGCCTGAAGCGCATCCTGCTGCCCGACGAGTGGCAGGGCCATCCCCTGCGCAAGGACTATGACATCCTCACGCAGGACACCGCCTGGGTGCGCGAAAACCTGGGCATCGAGAGCGGCCAGTAGCCATGAGCGAACCGCGCGCCACCGGCTTTCCCGCAAACCCGTCCGGGGCAGGCCCCGCAAACCCGTCCGGGGCAGGCCCCAACGTCGAAACCACGGTGCTTGGCGCCGACGAAATCATCCTCAACATGGGCCCGCAGCATCCCTCAACCCACGGCGTGCTGCGCGTGAAGCTCAAGCTCGATGGTGAAAAAGTAGTCGAATCCGAATGCATCATCGGCTACCTGCACCGCGGCGTCGAAAAAATCGCCGAGCACCGCAGCTACCAGCAGTTCGCCCCTTACGTGGACCGCATGGACTACGTCGCCGCGGTCTCAAACGGCCTGGGCTACTGCGAAGCCGTCGAGAAGCTGATGGGCGTCGAGGCTCCGTCGCGCGCCCGCGTGATCCGCACGATCCTCACCGAGCTGCAGCGAATCGCCAGCCACCTGCTCTGGTTGGGCACGCACGCGCTGGATATCGGCGCGCTCACGCCGGTCTTTTACTGCTTCCGCGAGCGCGAAGAAATTCTCAAGATTTTCGAGAAATACTGCGGCGCGCGCCTGACCACGCATGCCTTCCGCATCGGTGGCCTGCAGTACGAGGCCTACGACGGCATGGAGCAGGACGTCCGCCGCTTCTGCGATGACTTCGCCACCAAGATTGAAGAGTACGAGCAGCTCCTCACCGAGAACCGCATCTGGGTGGGCCGCACGAAGGGCGTCGGCATTCTGACCGCCGAAGATGCCATCGCCATGGGCGCCAGCGGCCCGGTGATTCGCGCCAGCGGCGTGAAGTGGGACATTCGCAAGGCCATGCCTTACGCGGCCTACGATCAGTATCAGTTCGAAATTCCTACGGGCAAGAACGGCGATACGTACGACCGGTACCTGGTGCGCATGGAAGAGATGCGCCAGTCGCGCCGCATTTGTCTCCAGGCGATTGAAAACATCCCCGCCGGGCCGATCATGGCGCGCATCGGCAAGGTGCTGAAGCCGCCGCCGGGCGAGGTCTATCACTCGATCGAGGCGCCCAAGGGCGAGCTGGGCTATTACATCGTGAGCGACGGCACCACGCAGCCTTACCGCGTGCGCATCCGCCCGCCATCGTTTATCAACTTGCAGGCGTTTGACCGCATGGTGCGCGGACACTTGGTGGCTGATGTGGTGGCCATTATTGGCACACTCGATATCGTTTTGGGAGAAGTGGACCGCTGAGGCTCGCGAAGCGATGAACGCACTCGTCGAATTCTTCCGGCCGCATCTGCTCCCGCTGCTCTACGCAGTGGTGATCGTGGCCCTGCTGCCGCTGATCGCGGGCTACATCGTTTTGCTCGAGCGCAAGATCATGGCCGACATGCAGGCCCGGCTGGGGCCGATGCGCGTGGGCCCGCACGGCTTGCTCCAGCCCATCGCGGATGCGGTCAAGCTGCTCATCAAGGAAGACATCATCCCCGAAAACGCCGACCGCTGGATTTTCTGGCTGGCACCGTTGCTTTCGGTGACGGCCGGCATGTTGGCCCTGGCGGCATTCCCCTTCGGCCCCGCGTTCCAGATTGCCGACCTCAACATCGGTCTGCTCTTCATCCTGGGCATCAGCTCAATGGGCATCTTCGGGATTGTGCTGGGCGGGTGGGCGTCGAACAGCCACTACTCGTTGCTGGGCGCGCTGCGCAGCGCGGCGCAGCTTGTTAGCTATGAGACCGCTGCGGGCATGGCTGTTGTGGGCGGCCTCCTGCTCGCGGGCACGCTCTCGACGCGCCGCATCGTCGAGCAGCAGGCGGAACAGGGCGTGTGGTTTATGTTCCTCGCGCCAATCGCATTTTTCACTTATCTCGTGGCCTCGATTGCGGAAACCAATCGCGCGCCCTTCGACCTGCCCGAAGCCGAATCCGAGCTGGTGGCCGGCTATATGACCGAGTACAGCGGCTTCCGATGGGCCCTCTATTTCCTAGCCGAGTACACCAACATGGTGGTGGTTGCCTCCGTGGCCACCACGCTGTTTCTTGGTGGCTGGCTGCGGCCGTTCCCAAATACGACCTGGCTGAATTTCCTCGACTACGTTCCGCCGCTGCTGATGCTGTTGCTCGCGGGGTACTGTTTCTATCGCACGCCGCGCCAGCCAGTGAAAGTGCAGCAAGGCTTTCTTGCAGCGGTCGGGCTGTTCTGTTTGTTACTTGCCGTCATTCTCGCCCTGCCGCTTCTGCCGCTGGCGGTTGGCGGTGTTGAGGCGCAATCGCTCAAGCCTGCGATCCACGGCGGCTTCTGGTTCCTGTTCAAGGTCTTCGCGTACATGTACGTGTTCATGTGGCTGCGCTTCACTTTTCCGCGGTATCGCTTTGACCAGCTCATGAAGCTCGGCTGGCATTTCCTGATTCCGGTTTCGATCGTCAACGTCATGGGAATTGGCGTCGCGCTCGTGCTCGATCTTCAGGCGGGCTGGCCGCGCTGGCAGGCGTTCGTCCTGACCACGCTCCTCACTCTGGCCGTCGCCGCCTATTTAGCGGTTGTTGGTGAACGCAAAGATTCGGCGGCAGTGGGCGGCGCCGAGAGGTCGGCCTAGTATGCTGGACCTGATTCTTTTCTACTTTTTCGCGACGCTGGCGATTGTCTCCGCAGTCTTGGTGGTGACACGCCGCAACGCGGTGCACAGCGCCATCTTTCTGATCACGGCGCTGCTGGCCACGGCCGGCATCTTCCTCCAGCTCCAGGCTGAGTTTGTGTTCATCGTGCAGATCATCTTGTATGTTGGCGGCATCATGGTGCTGTTTGTCTTCGTGATCATGCTGGTCAATCTCGATGTCACATTGCGCCAGATGCAGTTCAACCGCGGCTGGCTGGTGGGGTTGGTGCTGGCCGTGGCGCTGGGGGCGCAGCTTGCCTATGGGTTTTTCCTAGGCCGGACGGTGCATGTGATCGGCGTGCCCGGCGAACTCAAAGCGGAGAACACCGAGCAGGTGGGCCAGGTGCTCTTTCAGAACTACCTCTTGCCATTCGAGATCGCCTCGATCCTGCTGCTGGTGGCGATGATTGGCGCAGTGGTGATGGCGAAGAAGAGAATTTGACGATGGTCCCGACCAGCCACTACCTGTTCCTGAGCCTGGCGCTGTTTACGATTGGCGTCGTTGGCGTGGTGACGCGCCGCAACGTGATCATCATTCTGATGTCCATCGAGCTGATCCTGAACGCGGTGAACATCAACCTGGTGGCCTTCGCCTATCTCTGGAAGCAAGTGAGCGGACAGGTCTTCGCCATCTTCATTATCACTGACGCGGCCGCCGAAGCCGCCGTGGGCCTGGGCATCATCATCGCGTTTTTCCGCAACCGTGAGACGGTTCTGGCCGATGAGATGGATTTGTTGAAATGGTAGGCTGAATGAACCCGTTGCCCTACTTCCTCGATCACATCTGGCTCATCCCGCTTTTCCCGCTGGCAGGAGCGGCACTGATGCTGCTGTTCGGGCGGCGCCTGCCCAACCGCGCCGTCAGCGTGATTTGCGTCGGCAGCGTGTTTGTCTCTTTCATTTATTCTCTCGGCGCCTTTGCCCAGCTTCTCCAGCGCGCGCCCGCCGACCGCGTCGTCCAGCGCGTACTCTTCCAGTGGATCACGCCCGGTCCTGTGCAGACGGTCGGCGGGCTGAAAGGTTTTCTCGCCGAATGGGGATTGATGCTCGACCCGCTCTCCGCGGTGATGATCCTGGTCGTCACCGGCGTCGGCTTTCTGATCCATTTCTACTCGATCGGCTACATGGGCCACGAGGGCGGCTACTACCGCTTCTTCGGCTACATGAACCTCTTCATGTTCTCCATGCTCACGCTGGTGCTGGCCAACAACATGCTCCTGATGTTTGTCGGCTGGGAAGGCGTGGGCCTGTGCAGCTACCTGCTGATCGGCTTCTACTTCTTGCGCAAATCGGCCGCAGATGCCGGTAAGAAAGCCTTCATCGTCAACCGCGTGGGCGACTCCGGCTTCCTGCTGGGTATTTTCCTCACGATGACGACGCTCGGCACCATCACCTTCTCTGGAGCCGGCCGTCTGGATGCGCCGCCGATCACCGGCATCCGCGAAGCCCTCGCCGCCGGCTTTGCCTCCGGCCAGTTTGTCTCCGGCGCGCCGGCCCTGACCGCAATCGCGCTGCTGCTCTTCGTTGGCGCCACGGGCAAGTCCGCGCAGATTCCGCTCTACACCTGGCTGCCCGACGCCATGGAAGGCCCCACGCCGGTCAGCGCGCTGATCCACGCCGCCACGATGGTCACCGCCGGCGTCTATATGGTCGCGCGCACCAACGCCATCTACCAGCTCGCGCCGCTGGCACTCGAAGTGGTCGCCATTATCGGCGCGCTCACGGCCATCTACGCGGCCTCGATGGGCCTGATGCAGAACGACATCAAGCGCGTCCTGGCCTACTCCACCATCAGCCAGTTGGGCTACATGTTCCTGGCCTGCGGCGTGGGTGCTTACATCGCCGGCATCTTCCACCTGATGACGCATGCCTTTTTCAAGGCTCTACTCTTCCTCGGCGCGGGCAGCGTGATCCACGCACTCTCCGGCGAGCAAGACCTCCGCAAGATGGGCGGCCTGTGGGGCAAGATCCCCACCACGGCCAAGACCTTCCTGATTGCCGCGCTGGCCTTGTGTGGCGTCTTCCCGCTGGCCGGCTTTTTCAGCAAAGACGAAATCCTCTGGCAGGCCTATTCGAGCGAGCTTGGCCGCGACCTGGCCGGCATTTTCTGGGTCATCGGCGCGGTGACCGCGGGCATGACCGCCTTCTACATGTTCCGTCTGGTGTTCCTCACCTTCTTCGGGAAGTCGCGCGTGCCGCACGACGTCGAGCACCACATTCACGAATCGCCGCGTTCTATGACCGTCCCGCTCATCCTTCTGGCCGTGCTTTCGGTGGTTGGCGGATTTGTCGGCATCCCGGCGGCGCTCGGTTCTTTCTTCGGCATTAGTCACTACTTCGAGCGTTTTCTCGATCCGGTAATTGCGCAGTATGCCCCTCATGCCGCCGAGGCCACCGCTGCTGCCGCCGAAGCGCACCACGACCCGATGGAGTACCTCCTCATGCTGGTTTCGCTGGCCACGGCGGGCTTGGGCATCTGGCTGGCGTACACGATGTATCTGAAGCGCACCGAGCTTCCGGCGCGACTCGAGGCGCGGTTCCCGCGGCTCTACCGGATCATCTACAACAAGTACTACATGGACCAGATCTACGACGCCCTGTTCGTCAACCGCGCCAGGGACCTGGGCAGCGCGCTCGGCGGCTTCGACAGCAAGGTCATCGACGGCATGGGCGTGGACGGCTCAGCCTGGCTGACGCGCCGCACCTCGCGCATTTCCATCTGGTACGACACCTGGATCGTCGATGGTCTGGTGAACCTTTCCGCGCGCATCGTCTGGATCTTCAGCTTTCCGGTGCGGATGTTGCAGGGCGGGCGCATTTCGGGCTATGCGCTCTTTATCGTGCTGGGCATCCTGATTTTCCTGGGCTATTACCTGAAAGAACTGCGGGCCATGATTCGATAAGAGAGGCGAGACGTGACTGGCTTATTTGAAAATCATCTTCTGAGCGTGATCCTCTTCACGCCGCTGGCGGGCGCAATCCTGGCGCTGTTTATTCCGCGCGAAAACGCAATGGCCCACCGCGTCGTCGGCAATCTCTTCGGCATGCTGGGACTTGTCGTCTCGCTGCCGCTCATCTGGCGTTTCGTGCCGGAGCAGGCCGGCTTCCAGTTCCCCGAAAGCTACAACTGGATCCCCGCCATCGGCGCGCGCTACACGCTGGGCATCGACGGCATCAGCTTCCTGCTCGTCATGCTGACCACGCTGCTCGGGGCCATCGCCATCCTCTCCTCGTGGGAGGCCATCCAGACACGCGTGAAGGAATACTACATCCTGATGCTCCTGCTTCAGGTCGGCATGCTGGGCGTCTTCATGTCGCTCGACTTTTTCCTGTTCTACGTCTTCTGGGAAGTGATGCTGGTGCCCATGTACTTCCTGATTGGAGTCTGGGGCAGCGACCGCCGCCTCTACGCCGCCATCAAGTTCTTCCTCTACACGCTGGCTGGCTCGGTGCTAATGCTGCTGGCGATTCTGGGCCTGTACTTCCAGAACTACCAGGTCAGCGGCCAGTACACCTTCGACATCCCCACGCTGATCGCGGCCGCGCCGCAGTTTTCCGCCGGGCTGCAACAGTGGCTCTTCTGGGGGATGTTCTTCGCCTTCGCCATTAAGGTGCCGATGTTCCCGTTCCACACCTGGCTGCCCGACGCGCACACCGAAGCGCCCACGGCCGCCTCCGTCATCCTGGCCGGCGTTTTGCTGAAGATGGGGACCTACGGCTTTGTCCGCTTTTCGCTGCCCATGTTGCCCGACGCCACGCGCAAATACGCCTGGGTCATGATGGTCATCTCCGTGATCGCCATCATCTACGGGGCGCTGGTTTGCATGATGCAGAAGGACATGAAGAAGCTCATCGCCTACAGTTCCGTGAGCCACCTGGGCTTCTGTACGCTGGGCATTTTCGCGCTCACGCCGCTCGGTCTTTCCGGCAGCATCCTGCAGCAGATCAACCACGGGCTTTCGACCGGCGCGCTCTTCTTGATCGTCGGAATTCTTTATGAGCGCCGCCACACGCGCATGATTTCCGACTTCGGCGGGCTCTCGACGCCGATGCCCAACTTCGCGACTGTCTACCTGATCATCAGCCTGGCCTCGCTGGGCATGCCGCTGCTCAACGGTTTCATCGGAGAGTTCGCCATCCTGCAGGGCGTTTTCGAGTTGCCCAAGAACGGCCCCACCTGGGCGGCCTGGGGCGTGATCGGCATCGTGCTGGGCGCGGCCTACCTGCTCTGGCTCTACCAGCGGGTGATGTTCGGTCCGGTCACCAACCCGGCCAACGCCGCCCTGCGGGACCTGAACGCGCGCGAATGGGCTACGCTACTGCCACTCATCGCCCTCTGCTTCTGGATCGGTATCTACCCGAAGCCCTTTTTCCGCTATCTGGACGTGCCGGTGAAGCAGATCGTTGAGCGCGTGAACAAGGACTACTACAAAATGCCGGTCGAAACCGGCCTGGCCGTCGGCCACCCGCCGGCCCCGGAGACGAAATAACCTTCGATGGATGAGCTTCTACAGCAGACGAAAAACGACCTCTTCCTGATCCTGCCGATGGTGCAGCTGTCGCTGTTTGGCCTGGGCATTCTGATCACCGATTTCCTGCTCGAGGCCCGCTACAAATACTGGAATGCCGTCATGGCCCTGCTCGGCGTGGCCTTCAGCGGCTTCAGCCTGTGGCGGCTGCACCTGATTTTGCAGGAGCGCGGCTACACCGCCTTGTTGGGTTTCAACCGCTCGCTGGTAATCGACAATTTCTTCATTTTCTTCAGCCTGATTTTTCTCGCCGCCACCGCCCTGGTCATCCTGCTTTCCGTTCGCTACATGGAGATTGAAGAGGAGCACCACGGCGAATACTACGCCCTGATGCTTTTCGCCGTGGTCGGCATGATGTTCATGGCCGCCGGGTACGACATCATCGTGCAATTCCTGGGCCTGGAAACGATGGCCATCAGCTTCTACGTCCTGGCCGGCTTCCTCCGCCGCGACCGGCGCTCGAACGAAGGCGCGCTCAAATACCTGCTCCTCGGGGCCTTCAGCTCCGGCATTTTCGCCTACGGCCTCTCGATTCTTTTTGGTCTTTCCGGTTCGACCAACCTCGAAGATATCACCGCCGCCGTTGCCGGCATCCACCAGCAGCGCACCGGCGATATCCTTGTGCTACTGGCGATGGTGACCGTTGCCGCCGGTCTGTTCTTCAAGGTCGCTGCCGTGCCGTTTCACATGTGGGCGCCCGACGTCTACGAAGGCGCGCCCACGCCCATCACCGCCTTTATCAGCGTCGCCTCGAAAACGGCCAGCTTCGCGCTGCTCCTGCGCCTCTTCCAGACTGTCTTCTGGCCCGAAAAATCCAACTGGGAGATGTTGCTGGCCGGCGTTGCCGTCGCGTCGCTCACGCTCGGTAACCTGGCCGCCATCACCCAGAACAACCTCAAGCGCCTGCTCGCCTATTCCTCCATTTCTCACGTCGGCTACGTCCTGCTGGGCCTGGTGGCCGGCAATGAGACCGGCCTGCAGGGCGTTTCCTTCTACCTCTTCGTCTACGTCTTCATGACCACCGGGGCCTTCGCTGTCATCATCATCCTCCGCCGCAAGGGTCTGATCGGCGACGACATCGAAGACCTCAACGGCCTGATGCAGCGCAGCCCGGCCTCGGCCGTCCTCATGCTTATTTTTATGCTCTCGCTCGCAGGGATCCCGCCGACGGCGGGCTTCCTGGGGAAGTACTACATCTTCCTCTCGCTGATCCAGACCGGCCACTACTGGCTGGCCATTTTCGGGGCGCTGTACATCGTCCCGGCGGTGTACTACTACTTTCGCATCGTGGTCCACGCCTTCATGCGCGATTCAAAGGATGTCGAGCCGGTCGTCACGTCCCCCGCGCAGGCTGTGGCCCTGACCGTCACCGTGTTCATCACCCTGGCTGCCGGGCTTTACCCGCAGCCCTTCGCCCAACTGGCGTATCTCTCCGTCTTCAAGCCCTTGTTCTTCGGCCTCCTTGTCCGCTGATCATCCATCTCCGCCCGCTCCTCCGCCGCGCAAGCGCGCGACCGGCATGATGCGCGAGCTGGCCCTGGCAATGGAGTTGCCCTTCATCCCCATCGGCGCGGTGGTGATCGCCGGTGGCCTGGGCTACCTGATTGACTCCCGCGCGCACACTTCGCCGCTCTTCGCTCTTCTGCTTGGCCTCCTGGGTTTTGTTGCCGGTATTCGGGAAGTCCTGCGCCGGGTTTCCAAGCTGGACAAGGGGAATGACCGCTCCTGACATCGACTACGCGGCCGCCGAGCGCCGCATCGAGTACTGGACGCTCGGCCTGGGGGCTGCGGCTGCGCTCGTTACCGCCCTTCGCTGGGACTGGCGCGCGGCTCTGGGCGTGGCCATCGGGGCCGTTCTCGGCTGGGTGAACTATCGCTGGCTGAGGCAGGGCGTCGCGACTTTGGCCCGTCTCGCCACCGCGCAGGCAGGAGCGCCAGCGCCTCGCGTCCGGAAAACGGTCTATTTGAAGTTCTTCGGTCGCTACGTTTTGCTCATCGGCATCGTCTATGTTATTCTTTCGCGTTCGTGGTTGCCCGCGATGGCTGTCCTCGCGGGCTTTTCCACGCTGATTGCCGCGGTCGTCTTGGAAGTCTGCGTTCAACTGTTTCGCCGGGAAGGGCCCGGCGCAGGCTAGCCCTAGCCGGGGCCACGGAGCAGAGACTCAGGTCTATGGAACATCATCGCCTCTGGATCACCGAGCTACTCAACCGCCTCTTCGGCAAACCCGTCGCGGCACTGCTCAACGCCATCGGCATTCATCCCCACGATCCGCAGAACCCGATTCCCAACCAGGTGGCGATGGAACTCGTCGTCTTCCTGGTTGCCGTTGTCTTCGTACTCTGGCTCAAGCGCCGGCTTTCCGTGGACCGGCCCGTAGCCGCGCAGCAGTGCATGGAGTTTGTCCTGAGCAATCCGATGGGTGTCGGCATCAAGGACTTGCTCAACGACAACGTGGGCCACGGGAGCGAAAAGTATCTGCCCATGATCGGGAGCATCGGGCTGTTTGTGCTGCTCTGTAATTTGATCAGCCTTGTACCGGGATTTGAATCGCCCACGGCCGTGAGCAGTGTGCCGTTTGCCTGCGCCATTGTGGTGTTTCTCTATTACAACTACTGCGGCGTGCGACACCATGGCGCGCTTGCATACGCTAAGCATTTTACGGGACCAGACATGGGCATGCTATTTCCAATCAGTTTCGTAATGGCAGTAATGATGGTGGTCATTGAGACCGTAAGTCACCTTGCCCGATTACTCTCGCTTACCGTCCGGCTCTGGGTCAACATGCTGGTCAGCGAGATGCTTTACGTCCTGTTTCTCGGCCTCACGCTCTCCCTGGCCCTCTTTGTGCAGAAGAGTTCTGTGCTCGGATACCCGCTGTACGCAGTTCCGCTGATCGTTCCGATCGCATTCATCGCGCTTCACATCCTGGTGGGTGTTTTGCAGGCTATTGTATTCACCCTGCTGCCGAGCATTTATCTCGGCGGGGCCGTAGGCGAGGAGCACTAATCCGGCTTGATCAGTGCCGTCCAGTGTGATCCCGGCTGCACGAGGATGTCCGGGAGCCACCTCCTGGCGGCAACCTCATACCGAAGGAGAATGAAAATGAAGAAGGTTCTAGCGTTGTTCCTGTTTGTGCTGGCCGTAGGCGTCCTGGCGCCGGCTGCTTTTGCTCAGGGTGGCGATGCCGGCAGGCCGGCCACCAACTGGGTGGCCATCACCTCGGGTTTCGCCATGGCCATCGCCTCGGCGGGTTGCGGCTATGCCCAGGCGAAAGCCACGGCGGCCGCCTGCGAGGCCTTTGCGCGCAACCCGGGGGCAGCTCCGGTCATCCGCTTTGCGTTTCTTCTGGCGCTGATTCTGATCGAGTCGATGGCGCTCTACACCTTCGCCATCATCTTCCTCAAGGTGTCGTAGCTCTTGCTGCGTTTTCGCGATGTAGGGGCGCAGCACGTTGCGCCCCTACAGTCTCCCGATGAAGACTGCAAATATTGAAACTGGGCTGTTTCTTATCGCAGGGATGTGGCCGATTGCGTGGCAAACGCGATCACGTGGTTGGGGAAGAGCCCAAGGTAGATTGTGCCTGCGGCGGTCAGCAGCAGCACCAGCGCAACCCCGGCGGGCATCGGCTGTGGCGGCCATTCCTGCTGCGACGGACGCATGTACATCACAACGATCACGCGCAGGTAGTAATAGGCGCCGATGATGCTGTTCACCGCCATCAGCACTACCAGCCAGATCAGGTTGGAATCGAGCGCCGCGCGGAACACGTACAATTTGCCGAGAAACCCGGCCGTCACCGGCAGCCCTAACAAGGAGAGCAGGTAGATCGATAGAAACGCCGCCGTCACCGGCCGCTCGGTCCCCAGCCCCGCGTAGTCGTTGATCTCGAGCCGCCGCTCGCCCGTCCCGCCCACGTAGGTGACCAGCACAAACGCGCCCAGCTTCATCAGCGCGTAGCTCGCCAGGTAGAAGAGCACTGCGGCGATGCCGACGGCCTCGCCCGCTTCGCCCGCGCTGCTCACCGCCGCAATCGCCACCAGGATGTAGCCGGCGTGCGCGATCGAAGAGTAGGCCAGCATGCGCTTCACGCTCGACTGCACCATCGCGCCCAGGTTGCCGACACACATGGTCAGCGCGGCCGCAATCCAGAAAACGTAAATCCAGGCCAAGCTCGCGTCCTCCGTCGTTTCGCGGGCAAACACCAACGAGAACACGCGCACCAGCAGCGCAAACGCCGCCGCCTTTGGCGCTGACGAAAGCATCGCCGTAACCGGTGTCGGCGCGCCTTCGTAGACGTCCGGAGTCCACATCTGGAATGGCGCCGCGGCCACCTTGAAACCCAGGCCGATGAAAATCATCCCCAGGCCCAGCGTGAGCAGCGGGGCATTGGCCCTAGGCCAGTCCATGGCGGCGAGCTGCGTGGTGCCCGTCGCGCCATAGACCATGGCCACGCCGTACAGGAAAAACGCCGTGGCAAACGATCCCAGCAAAAAATACTTCAGTGCCGATTCATTCGACCGCACGTACTCCCGCCGGAAGCTGGCCAGGACGTAGCTCGCAATCGAGCTGATCTCGAGGCCGACGAACGCCGTCACCAGCTCCTGCGCGCTGGCCAGGATGCCCATGCCGGTGGTGGCAAAGAGAACCAGCGCGTAGAACTCGCCCGGCGGCAGGTTCTCGCGTCCGAGGTAGTCGCTCGAGCCCAGCACCACCAGCACGGCCACGCCGCCCACGATCAGGTGCAGGAAGACACTGAACGCGTCAATCCGCAGCAGCCCCGAATACGCCGTGCCCATGTGCCAGTAAGGGAAGATTGTCGCCGCCAGGCCGAACGTCGCACCAATCAACGCCAGGCCGCCCATCCAGCGTTTCCTCGGCTTGGCGACGAACGGGTCCACCAGCATCAGCAGGATGCCGGTCAGGCTCCAGATCAGCTCTGGCGCCAGGCGATAGACGTCTTCGAGCGGCGGAAACATCTACCTCGATCCTCCCGGGTCGGCTGCCGTCGCCTTGCCCGCTGGCAGGACAACGCGAATCTCCTTCTGATCTGTGCTGCGCGGCCCGGCCAGGTAGCCCTGCGGCCGGTTCATCAGCTTGAGCACGTGTTCGCTCGAGGCGGCCATCTGCCGCGTAAACATCGGCGACGCCACGCCCATCCACAGGATCACCGCGGCCATCGTAAACAGCATCACGCGCTCGCGCAGCGAAGCATCCGGCAGCGTGCGGTTGCGCTCGTTGGTCACCTGGCCGAAGAACACGCGCTGGTACGACCACAGCAGATACACTGCCGAAAGAATGACGCCCGTCGCCGCCCACGCGGCCCACTTCGCATTGTGTTCCCACGTGCCGAGCAAAATCAGGAACTCGCCCACGAAGCCGTTCAGCATCGGCAGCCCCAGCGATGAGAGACATACAAAAAGGTACAGCGCCGCCAGCGTCGGCATCGGCGTCGCCAGCCCGCCGAATTCGCTGATCAAGTGCGTGTGCCGCCGGTCGTACAGCATCCCGGCCACGAGGAAGAGCGCCCCGGTGGAGACGCCGTGGTTCAGCATCTGGTACACCGCGCCCTGGATCGAGATCACGTTGAACGCGAAAATCCCTAGCACCACGAACCCCAGGTGGCTCACCGAGCTATAGGCGATCAGTTTTTTCAGGTCGGGCTGCACCATGGCCACCAGCGCGCCGTAGATGACGCCGATGATGGCCAGCACCGCGATGTACGGCGCCAGCGCTCGCGAAGCCTCCGGGAAAAGCGGCAGGCAGAAGCGCAACATGCCGTACGTTCCCATCTTCAGCAGCACGCCAGCCAGAATTACCGAGCCGGCCGTCGGCGCCTCCACGTGCGCGTCGGGCAGCCAGGTGTGCAGCGGGAAGAGCGGCACCTTAATCGCAAACGCCAGAAAGAATGCGCCGAAGAGCAGCATCTCCGCCCGCGCCGACATCACCACCGCGCCGTCCACAAGCAGTTGCTGAATTACCGGCAGGTCAAACGTGCCCGTCAGCCGGTAGAGCCACAGAATGGCCACCAGCATCAGGATCGAGCCGGCCATGGTGAAGAGCACAAATTTCACCGCGGCGTAGATCCGCCGCTCGTGTCCCCAGATGCCAATGATGAAGTACATCGGCACCAGCATTACTTCCCAGAACAGGAAGAAGAGGAACAGGTCCAGCGCCACGAAGACGCCGATGATGCCCGTCTCGAGCACCAGCATCATCACGAAGAAGCTGCGCACCCGCTCGGTGATGCCGCGCCACGAAGCCAGCAACGCTAGCGGCGTCAGGAACGTGGTCAGCAGCACCAGGTACAGGCTGATGCCGTCCACGCCCAGGTGGTAGTTGATCACCGGCGACTGCATCCAGGCGCGAAACTCGACGAACTGGTATTCAGCTGTTCCGGCGTTGAAGCCGAAGGGCAGCAGTAGCGAAAGCGCGAACTCGGCGAGCGCGATCGTCAGCGCCAGCCGCCGCGTCCAGACCAGGTCTTCGCGCTTCAGCAGAAAGAGCGCCGTCGCGCCCATGGCCGGGAGGAATGTGAGCACCGTCAGCAGATGTGTGCCGGTCACGTCAACGCACCGTCATCCACAAGAGCAGAGAAGTAAACGCCACCGCGCCCAGCACAACCCAAGCCGCGTAACTGCGCGTGTTGCCCGATTGCACCAGCCGCACCTCTTCGCCGACCCGCCGCGCCACATGCGCTAGGCCGTTCACCGAGCCATCGATCCCGCGCTCGTCCACCGTCTGCCAGAGCACTTTCGTCGAGATCCAGTTCAGCGGCCGGACGAACACGTAGTCGTAGAGCTCGTCGACGTAATACTTGTTCCAAAGCAGCGTGTATGCCCCGCGCAGTGCCTCGGCCAACCGCGCCGGCATCTCCGGACGCCGCAGGTAGAGCTGCCACGCCAACAGAAAACCCGCCAGTGCCACGGCGATAGCCACATACATCAGCGAATGCTCGAGAGCCGTTTCGTTCTCCGCCGCATGGCCCAGCGCTGCCTGCGCCACTAGTGCGTTCGATGATGCGAACACCGGCGCCAGATACTCTGCGAAATAGTTCGTGCCGCCCCACAGTATTGGCGCTGCCACCCAGCCGCCGCCCACAGCCAGCACTGCCAGCACGACCAGCGGGGCGAGCATGTTTTGCGGCGATTCGTGGACGTGCACCGCGTGCACGTCGTATCGCGCCGCGCTGAAAAACGTCAGAAAGATCAGCCGGAACATATAGAACGACGTCAGCAATGCGGCCGCGATGCCAAGAACCCACAGCGTCTTACTCCCGTATGGGCTGGCGAACGACTGGAACAGGATCAGGTCCTTGCTGAAAAAGCCGGAGAAAAGCGGCACGCCGGCAATGGCCAGCGCGCCCATCAACATTGTCCAGAAGGTCCACGGGATCTTCTTCCGCAGGCCGCCCATCTGCGGCATTTCCTGTATGCCGCCCAGGGCGTGAATCACGCTGCCGGCGGCGAGGAAGAGCAGCGCCTTGAAGAAGGCGTGGGTCATCAAGTGGAAGATGCCCGCCGCAAACGCGCCCACGCCGCAGGCCAGGAACATGTAGCCGAGCTGGCTGATTGTCGAATAGGCCAGCACCCGCTTGATGTCTGTTTGCGCCAACGCAATCGTCGCCGCAAAAAGCGCCGTCACCGCGCCCATCACCGCGACCGCCATCATCGCTGTCGGCGCGTGAACAAAAATCACATGCGACCTTGCCACCACGTACACGCCCGCCGCCACCATCGTCGCCGCGTGGATCAGCGCGCTGACCGGCGTCGGCCCTTCCATTGCGTCGGGCAGCCAGACGTAGAGAGGCACCTGCGCTGACTTGCCGCATGCGCCCGCCAGCAGCAGCAGTGCGATCCCCGTCAGCAGGCCGATCTGACCAAAGCCATCCGCGGGCATCCCTGCGGCTTTCTCAAACACGGGTTTGAAATCCAGCGTGCCGAAGTTCCAAAAGATCAGAAACAGTCCCAGCAGGAAGCCGAAGTCGCCGATGCGGTTGACGATGAACGCCTTCTTGCCCCCCACCACGGCCGATTGCTTCAGGAAGTAGAAGCCGATCAGCAGGTAGCTGCACAAGCCCACGCCCTCCCAGCCGACGAACAGCAGCACGTAATTCGCTGCCAGCACCAGAATCAGCATGAAAAACATGAACAGGTTGAGGCAGGCGAAAAAGCGGTAGTAGCCTTCCTCGTGCGCCATGTAGCCGGTCGAATAGATGTGGATCAGCCAGCCCACGCCGGTCACCACCAGCAGCATCACGATTGCCAGCTGGTCCACCTGCAGATCGAAGCCCGCGCGGAAATTGCCTGCCGTGATCCAGGTGAAGTACGACTGCAACCACGGCACCTGGTCGGGGGAGAGGCGCCGGAATTCGCGCACCAGTTCGAGCGTCGCCGCAAAGGAGAGACCAGTCGTCCCCAGCGCCACGGTGTTGATGGCACGCTGCGACCAGCTCTTCCCGAACAGGCCGTTCACTGCCGCGCCCAGCAGTGGCAGCAATGGAATGATCCACAGATGTTCGAGGATGAACATTAGAGTTTTAAGAGGTCCACTCGCTCGACGTTCAGTGATTCCCGGTTGCGCGCAATCAGAATGATGATGGCCAGCCCCACGGCTGCTTCCGCCGCCGCCACCACAATCACGAAAAAGACGTACACCTGCCCCTGCAGCTGCCCCAGCATCCGGCTGAAGGCCACAAACGCCAGGTTCACGGCGTTCAGCATCAGCTCAATGGCCATGAACATGGTGATGATGTTCCGCTTGAAGATGAACGTCACCACACCCAGGCCAAAGAGCACCGCGCTCAGCACGATGTAATAGGAAACAGGAACCACGTCGCTCACTCCACCGAATGTCTCGTTCCGCCCCGCCGCGCCCCGTTCACACCGGCTCCTTCTTCGCCAGCACCACCGCGCCGAGGATGGCAATCAGGATCAGGATCGAAGTCAGCTCAAACGGCAACAGGAACTCACGGAAAAGCATCAACGCCAGGCTGCGGGTAGAGGTCAGCGCCTCGGCGGTCTGCGTGGTCTGCGCCGGCACTTTCGCCGCCCACCAAACCAGTTGGAGCAGGAACACCACGGCCAGCGGCAGCCCCACATACCGCGCCATGCGGCTGAAGCTAGTGCGCTCTTCGACGCCCGCATTCAGCAGCATGATCACGAAGACAAACAGCACCATGATCGCGCCCGCGTACACAATGATCTGCACCGCGGCGATGAACTCGGCGCCCAGCAGGAGGTACAGCCCCGCCAGGGCCGCCATCACCACGATCAGGGAAAGCGCGCTGTGAATCGGATGCCGTTGCAGGATCAAGCTGACCGCACCCGACACGGCCATCGCCGCCAGCACAATGAAGAGTGCGAGTTCGACCGTCATCGCTGCGCCGCCAGGATTGCCAGGCTGGTCGCCACCACGTTCAGCAGCGCCAGCGGGAAAAGCAGTTTCCAGCCGATATTCATCAGCTGGTCATAGCGGAACCGCGGCAGCGTCCCGCGCACCCAAACGTAGATGAACAGGAACGCCGTCGCCTTGGCCACATACCAGAACGGCCCCTGAACAAACTCAATCGCGCCGGGCAGCGCGCAAACCGCGGCCAGTCCCAGCGCCAGCAGGCTCACCACGGTCAATTGAATGCGCTTCCAGCCAGTCTTGTATTTGAGGGCATCTGCGAGCAGCGCGAGCCCGCCCAGGCCGAAGATTGCCGTGGGCAGGTACTGCGTCCAGGTCCACAGCGGCGTATCCGGAAAGGGCGAGAGCCATCCGCCCAGGAACAGCGCCGACGCCAGGAGCGAAACCGTGACCATGTTCGCGTACTCGGACATGAAGAACATCGCAAACTTGAAGCTGGCATATTCGGTGTGGAAGCCGCCCACCAGCTCCTGTTCCGCCTCGGCCAGGTCAAAGGGCGACCGGTTGGTTTCGGCAATGGCCGCAATGAAATAGATGAAGAAGCCCAGCAGTTGCGGCGCCGGCGACGCGAAGAGGTTCCAGCGCGGCAGGAATCCCCAGGCGAAGCCCTCCTGTTTATGAATGATCTCGCGGAAGTTGAATGTGCCGGTCAGCAGCAGAACGCCGACCACGCTTAGCGTCAGCGCCAGCTCGTAGCTGACCATCTGCGCCGAGCTGCGCAGCCCGCCCAGCAGCGGGTACTTGCTATTCGACGACCATCCCGCCAGCGCCACGCCGTACACGCCGAGCGAAGTGAGGGCAAACAGGATGAGCAGGCCGATATTCACATCGGAGACGGCGAACACAGTCTCCTGGCCGAAAATCGTAATTGTGCCCGGTCCGAACGGGATCAGCGCGATGGTCGTCACGGCCAGCGTCAGGGCCAGGGCCGGCGCGAAGAAGTAAACAAACCGGTCCACGCCCGCCGGCATCGGGTCCTCCTTGAAGAGGAACTTGATGCCGTCGGCCAGCGGCTGGAGCAGCCCGTGCGCGCCGGCACGGTGGGGACCCCAACGCGACTGGATGTGGGCCACCACTTTGCGCTCGAACCACGAAAGGTAGGCCACCGCCGTCAACAGCACCAGCAACACGACCACAACTTTCAGAAGGGAAACGATCAGGAATGTGTGAGAGGCCAGGAAGTCGCTCACTTGGCCGCCTCGGGGACGGAGTTCAGCATCGTGCAGTAGCGTCCCAGCGTCCCGCTGGTGAAGAGCGTGTCGCGCGCGGAGAAGATAGACCCGGCCGGCACGTCATACGCCCGCTGGCTGTTCGGCGAAATTGCTGAGATAGTTTGCTCAGCCCCGCCGGTCAGCAGGTTGGCCTGATTTACATCGTAGCCGGGCACGGCCTTGCGGATTTCTTCAAACGCTGCCTCGGCCGACCGCATGTGGATTGCCTGGCCCAGACCCAGCCGCGCCAACTGGTGTGAGAGGATGCGCAGGATGTCAAAGTCCGACCGCGTTCCCATCGCGTCGGCGGCCTTGCGGACCAACTGCACTTCACCGGCGGTGTTGGTCACCGTGCCGTCTTTCTCGTATGTGCATGATGCCGGCAGGACAACGTCCGCGTGCTTGGCCGTTTCGGTGAGGAACATTTCCTGCACCACCAGCAGCTCCAGCTTGCCCAGGGCCTCGGCCGGTACTCTAAAGGTTTTCGCCGGGTTGGCACCCACCACGTAGAGCGCCTTCAGTTGACCCTTCTGCGCCGCGTCGAGCATGTCGCGCGCACCCAGCCCCGGCTTCTCTGAAATTGTCGCCCCCCACAACTTGCCAAACTGTTCGCGCGCGGCAGCGTCGCCCAACGAGGCGTAACCCGGCAGGCGGTCGGGCAGCAGGCCCATGTCTGCCGCGCCGCGCGAATTCGCGTAATCGCCGAGCGCCATGAATTTCGTTTGGCCGGGCAGGCCAGATCCGAACGTGACCAGGTCGCGGATCGCAGCTCCTGTAATCTCTGCGCCGAACAGGATCACCACGTCGGTTTCCTTCTGGAGACCCGCCTTCAGCGCGGCCAGCTCCGTCGCCGCGTCGTCAGAGACCTTGCCCTGACCCGTCACCAGCCAATGCACCGCGGCTGCTTCTTCTCTTGGCGCCACCTGCACAAACCGTGCCGCCAGCCGCCGCAGCTTGATTTCCTGTGCGTTGATCACGTAGAGCCGCGCGCCGTGGTGCCGCTTGGCGCTGCGGATTTGCCACCCCACCAGCGGGTTCTGCTCCGTCGGATCATTGCCAATCAACAAGAACACACGTGCGCTGTCCAGTCCCGCAATCGTGGCCTGCCGGCTGCCCGCCACATCTCCTAGCGCTGTGACTAGTCCGGCGTAGTCGGCCGTCCGGTGGTGGTCGATATTGTTTGTGCCGAGTGTGGCACGGGCGAAGCGCCCCAACAGATAGTTCTCCTCGTTAGTGGTGCGGTTCGACCCAATCACGCCGATCGCGCCCGGCCCATGCTTCTCGTGGACCTGTTTCAGCCTCTTCGCTACTTCGGCCAGCGCGTCTTCCCATCTGGCGGGCTCGAGTTTGCCGTTGTGCCGCACCAGCGGCTCGCGCAGGCGGTCCGGGTGGTTTGTGAAGTCAAACCCAAACCGCCCCTTCACGCAGAGGAAATCCTGGTTGATGCCGGAGAGGTCGCGGTTGTTGGCACGCAGGATCTGGTTGTTGCGCACGCTGAGTGTAGTCTTGCATCCGTTCGAGCAGTGCGCGCACACCGTGCCTGTGTAGGTCATTTCCCACGGCCGGGTCTTGTAGCGGTAGGGGCCGCTGGTGAGCGCGCCCACCGGGCAGATGTCGATGCACATCCCGCACTCTTCGCATTCGAGGTGGTCTTCGCGGTTGGGGATGATCACCGAGTAGGCCCCGCGCTGGCCAATGCCCAGCGCCTTGACGTCCATCCCCTCGTCGCAGACGCGCACGCAGCGGAAACACAGGATGCACCGCGGCGCGTCGTAATAGACCAGCTCCGACCATTTCTCTTCGGGCGAGTGAATTTTTTCTTCGACGAAGCGGCTCTGGTCGGCCCCATAGCGGAAGACCATGTCCTGCAGCTCGCACTCGCCGCCCTTGTCGCATACGGGGCAATCCAGCGGATGGTTGGCAAGGAGGAACTCGAGCATGGCCTTGCGCGCGGCGTGCACCTGCGGCGTATCCGTGCGAACCACCATGCCGTCCAGCGCCACCTGCGTGCAGGCCGTCTGCATCTTGGGCGCCTTTTCGACTTCCACCAGGCACATCCGGCAAGCCGCCTGCAGCGAAAGCCCGGGGTAGTAGCAGAAGGACGGAACCTCGATCCCCAGCCGCCGCGCCGCTTCAATCACCAGCGTCCCCGGCGAGACGACGATCTCGCGGTCGTTGATTTTCAGCGTGACTTGTCTCTGCTCAGCCATGGTCCCCGATTTCAATTGCGGCGAGTCATTCGACCCCAGAAAGCAGCACGTTATTGCCTCTACCGTGCGACCGTCAGCACGTCCGCCGGTTTATAGGCGCACCGGCCCTTCAAGTGGTCTTCAAACTCATTGCGCCACTTCTTTACAATACTGATTGTCGGCAGCGCCGCGGCGTCGCCCAGCGGGCAGAGGGTCCGCCCAAGCATGTTTTTCGACAAGTCGTCGATCAGCGGGATGTCCTCCGCGCGGCCCCCGCCTTCGTGGAACCGGTCAAGTATCTTCTGCAGCCACGCTGTCCCCTCGCGGCAGGGGATACACCAGCCGCAGGACTCATGCGCATAGAAGTGCATGATCCGCCGCGCCAGATCCACCATGCAGGTGTCCTCATCAATTATTACCACGCCGCCCGAACCCAGCATCGAGCCCGCGCGCGCCAGCGAGTCGAAGTCCATGGGCAGGTCCACTTCGTCGGCCTTGAGCAGCGGGCAGGAGCTGCCGCCCGGAATTACTGCCTTCAGCTTTTTTCCGTTGGCCATGCCGCCGGCCACGTCATCGATCATCCGTTTCAGGTTGAAGCCCATCGGAAGTTCGTAAATCCCGGGACGATTCACGTGGCCGGAGATGCAGAAGAGCCGCGTGCCGCCGTTGCGTTCCGAGCCCAGCTTTGCGTACCACTCGCCGCCGTTCAGGATGACGGCCGGAACCGCGCTGAGCGTTTCCGCGTTGTTGATCACCGTGGGACAGCCGTACAGGCCGATGATGGCAGGGAAGGGAGGCCGGATGCGCGGGTAGCCGCGCTTGCCCTCGAGCGACTCCATCAGCGCCGACTCTTCACCGCACTCGTACGAGCCCGCGCCCGTGTGCGTGCAGAGGAAGAAGTCAAACCCGCTGCCCAGGATGTCCTTCCCCAGGTAGTTGTTGGCGTTGGCTTCGGCGATGGCCACATCCAGAATCTCCTGCACGTAGCGGTACTCGCCCCGGATGTAAATGTAGCCCTGATGCGCGCCCACCGCCTTGCCGGCGATGATCACCCCTTCGATCAACTGGTGCGGGTCCATTTCCATCAGCGGGCGGTCCTTGCAGGTGGCCGGCTCGCTCTCGTCGGCGTTGGCGATGATGTACTTGGGCTTTGAAGTGTCCTTGGGGACAAAACTCCATTTCACACCGGCCGGGAACCCTGCGCCGCCGCGCCCGCGCAGATTGGACTTCTTGACTTCTTCGATGACCTGCTCGGGGGTCATGTGCTTCAGCGCCTTCTCAAGCGCCTTGTACCCGTCGTACTTCAGGTACACCGCCAGCTTGTGCGAATCCTTGATTCCGAACCGCCGGCTGGTCACCGGCACTTCGGCCGGGTGCCGCTCGTGCACCGAGCCCGACGTACAGACCACTGGCGGCGGTTTGATGCCCTGGTCCAGCCGCATGAGCAGCGATTCGGCGCTGTCCGGCGTCAGGTTCTCGTAGTAGTCATAGTTCACCTGGAGCGCAGGCGCGCCCGTGCACGCACCGATGCACTCCACCTCTTCCAGCGAAAACATCCCGTCCGGCGAAGTCTGCTTGTGACCGATCCCCAGCCGCCGCTGCACCCGCTCATAGACTTGCCGGCCGCCGCGCAACATGCAGGAGACGTTCGTGCACACCTGCACGTGATACTTGCCCGCGGGCTTGCGCCGCAGCATCGAGTAATAGACCAGCGTTTCGGTCACCTGGAGCGTGTTCAGTTCCAGCCGCCGGGCTATTTCCGCGATCATCTCGTCGCTGATGTGCCCGAAGACGTCCTGCGTATAGAGCAGCATGGGCACCAGCGCCGAGCGCTTCACCGGGTAGCGCTTCAGCAGCTCGCTAAACTTTGTCGCGAGTGTTTCGGGCAGATTCATGACTGGTCATTGCCCGCGGCCTTCAGCGGTCCACTTCCCCCAGTACAATGTCGATCGTGCCGATACACGCCACCACGTCTGCGATCAACCGGCCCTCCACCAGCTTCGGCAGCGCCTGCAGGTTGATGAACGAGGGCGCCCGCACTTTGACCCGCATCGGCTTCGGCGAGCCGTCGCTGGCCACATAGAAGCCCAGCTCGCCGCGCGGCGATTCAATGGTCTGGTACACCTCGCCCGGCGGCGGCGCGAAGCCTTCGGTGAAGATCTTGAAGTGATAGATCAGCGCTTCCATTTCCGTCTTCATCTTCTCGCGCTCTGGCGGCACGATTCCCGGCGCTTCGGTGCGGATGGGGCCTTCAGCGGGGATCTTCGGCATCGCCTGGCGAATGATCCGCAGGCTCTGCCGCATCTCTTCCACCCGCAGCAGATACCGCGCATAGCAGTCGGCCTCGGTGCGCGTCGGCACATCAAACTCAAACTCATCGTAGCTCGAATAGGGGAACATCTTGCGCACGTCGTAGGCAACGCCCGCGGAGCGCAGCGTCGGCCCGGTGACGCCCATGGCCATACAGTCCTCGGCCGAAATCGTCCCAACGCCTTTCGTCCGCGCGTGCCAGATGCGGTTTCCGGTGAGCAGGTCTTCGTACTCCTGGATGCGTGCCGGCATCATGTCCACGAACTTCTGGACGCGCTCGAGCCAGCCCGTAGGAGGCTCCAGCGCCAGCCCGCCAATCCGGAAGTAGCTGGTCATCATCCGCTGGCCGGAGACGAACTCGAGGATCTTGAGGATCTCTTCCCGCTCGCGGAAGCAGTAGAGGAAAACCGACATCGCGCCCAGGTCGATGGCATGCGTGCCCAGCCAGACCAGGTGCGACCCGATGCGCGTCAGCTCGGTCAGCAGCACGCGGACGTACTGCGCACGCTTGGGCACTTCGAGCCCCAGCAGCTTCTCCACCGCGAGGCAGTAGCACAGGTTGTTCGAGAGCGGGGCGAGGTAGTCCAGCCGGTCGGTCAGCGTGATGACTTGCGTGTAGGTCTTCGCTTCGCAGCTTTTCTCGATGCCGGTGTGCAGGTAGCCGATGTCCGGGACCGCCTTGACCACGGTCTCGCCGTCCAGCTCGAGCACCACGCGCAGCACCCCGTGGGTTGCAGGGTGCTGCGGGCCCATGTTCAGGACCATGGTCTGGGCCTGGCCGGTGACCGTATTGACGGTCGTACCCATCAGCGCGGACCCTCCACCGGGTAGTCCTTCCGCAGCGGGTAGCCTTCCCAGTCCACCGGCAGGACGATGCGCCGCAGGTCGGGGTGCCCCTCGAAGCGTATGCCAAAGAGATCGAAGACTTCGCGCTCGGGCCAGTTGGCTCCGGGCCACACCGGCGTTACGGTCTCCACCACCGGGTCGCTGCCCCCCACGCGCACTTTCAGCCGCAGCCGCTCCTTCCGTGAAATCGACATCAGGTGATAGTTCACCTCAAAGCGAGGTTCGACCGGGTAGCGGTCAATCGACGAGAGGTCAGACAGGTGGGTGAATCCCAGCTCCGGCTCGCCACACAGGAACTCGGCGGCCCGTCGCAGGTGCTCGCGGGGCACGACTACGGTCACCTCACCGCGGAACTCGCGCACTTCGGCCACGGCCTGCGGGTCCCAGGCGCGCAACCGGCGCACCACCTCGTGCTGTTCGATGTTCTGCGGTTCTGCCACGGAAATGGGACCCGGCGAGCGGCTCAGCGATTCCAGTCCAGCGCGCCTTTTTTCCAGAGATAGATGTAACCCGCGAGCACAACCAGAATGAAGAGCAGCATCTCTACAAACCCAAACCAGCCCAGCTCGCGGAACACAAACGCCCAGGGGTAGAGAAAGATGGCCTCTACGTCAAACAAGATGAAGATCATCGCCACCAGATAGAACTTCACTGAAAAGGGCTCCCGCGCGTCGCCCGTCGGGCGCACGCCGCACTCGTAGGCCTCCATCTTGGCCCGCGACCTGCGCCGCTGCCCCACAAACGTCGATAGCAGGATGAGGATCCCTGCCAGCCCCGCGGCCAGCAGAAAGTGAATCAGTAACGGGGCATAGCTCTGGAGGTGGTTCCCGGTCATCTTCAGCCACGCTATAATAATGGCCTGGCCGCCGCCCGGTCAAATTGTTCCGACGACAGCAGATGGGCTTCCCCGGCGCGCCGCAGGTCTAACCGTGAACTTCGGCTTCAATACCAACGTGCAGCTCGAAGGGGCGCTCTATCATGTGCAGACAGAAGACCACGCCTCCCGCCACCCGCCTTACATTGAGACCACGGTCTACCTGAGCGGGCAGGTGCTCCACCGCCGGACCACCAGCTACCAGGAATTGATCGGCGGCAATGCCGCCAGCGGCCCCCTGCTCAAGCACCTGAGCGAGCACCAGCATCGCAGCGTCGTTGAAGAGCTGCGCGCCGGCCGGCTCAGGCTCGACACCCATGTCCCGCCGGTTGTCGCTGCGCCACATCCCGGCATCCGGCTCGAGCTGCTCAACCCTGCACGCTGGCTGGCCGCCAGCCAAGCCACTCTTCAGATCGTTGTGCGTAGAGAAACTGACAACGGGGTAGTGTCTGGAGCTGCTGTGGATGTCTACTTGGAGGGCGCGCTCACGCCGGCCCACTACGTGGCCACCACGGACGCGGAGGGGCGCGTCGAATTGCGTTTCCCGATGCCGTCACTTGGGCCAGAAGGCAGCGCGCTGGTCATCCGCGCCAGTGGGAATGGCGCTCAGGCCGAGCTGCGCTACCGCCTCCGCGCCAAGACACCTGCGGCGGTCCATCCTGCTTCATGAATGCTTCGATATCAATCACAGTGAATGGGGAGAGAAGGGAAGTGCCCGGCGGGTTGAGCGTCGCCGCCCTGCTGGCTCATCTAGGCCTGCCTCCTGACCGCGTCGCCATCGAGCGCAACCTCGAAATCCTGCCCCGCGCCCGGTGGCAGGAAACCTCTGTTCAGTCCGGTGATCGCTTTGAAATTGTCCAGTTCGTCGGCGGCGGTTAGGCGGAGAGGGTTTCCGATTGTCCACGCTCTCTTCCTGGGACCGACACCTAGCCCGGATTATTCATAAATTGTATGGGCCAATTGCAGAAAAGCCAGTCTGGGTGCGGCTTGCAACCGGATCGCTTGCAGCACATGGAAACGACGCATTGTCGAAGGGCCCAGACGCCTTTGCTCGCCAAATCGCATTGGGCCTGCGGTTCTGGGCACCCACACCGTTTTCATGAATAATCCGGGCTAGAGGCAGGCTACGAACTGATCAACGGTCACTTTGGCTTGCCTGAGAATGCCGCGGAGCGTACCGATCGCCAGCTCACGGTGAAGCGGCACGACGCAGCCGATTTCGCCTTCCGGCAGCTGCTTCTTCAAAATAACGTGACTTCCTTGCTGACGAACCTGTCGAAACCCCAGGCGCTCGAGAGTGCGAACGGCCTCGTGTCCTGATACGCGGCGAAACTTAGGCATGCACGATGTCGAACGTGGTAACTAACGCGCGGGATGATTCTGGTAGTGGAAACTCTTCGAGATAGAGCTCGGTGGCTTCTTTGAGGTTCGCAATGGCTTCCTCAACGGAAGTGCCCTGGCTCACCGTGCCCACTTCCGGGCATTGTGCGACCCATAGGTCGTCTTCCTTATGGAGGATGGCCGTCAAAGTCCGCGCTGCCACGAAGAACACCTCTCTCGACAATTATGCTGCTCCAGGTCTCTGCCAAGCAACGTGATTCTTGCCTGACCAATCCAGTGGAGTTTACAACCCCGCGAGCAGGTGGCCCAGCTTGGTCTTCTTCGTGCGCAGGTAGCCCCGCGACGCCTGCGTCGCACGCGGCTGGCACGGCACTCGCTCGACGACGCGGATGCCCCCCTCTTCGAGTTGCTGCACCTTGTCCGGGTTGTTCGAGAGCAGTCGCACGCGACGCACGCCCAGCTTGCGCAGCGCCCGCGCCGAGAAGCGATAGTCGCGTGAATCGGAAGGGAAGCCCAACCGGTGGTTGGCCTCAACCGTGTCCATTCCACGGTCTTGCAGCTCGTAGGCCCGCAGCTTGTTCATCAGCCCGATGCCGCGCCCTTCCTGTGGCAGGTAGAGCAGCAGCCCCGATCGAGCCCGAGCGATCAGCTTCAGCGAAAGCTCGAGCTGCGCCCGGCAGTCGCATCGCTGCGACGACAGCACGTCCCCCGTCAGGCATTGCGAATGGATGCGCACCAGCGGCACCGCACCGTTGCCGATGCGCCCGTGCTGGAGCACCAGCGCCGTCTCCTGCGGCCCTCGCCCTTCGACTCCCAGCACCGTGAACCGCCCAAAGCGCGTGGGCAGGCCTGCCCGGGCCACCACTTTCACCCGGCCGCCCTTTGCAGCCGTGGCCGCCTTCTTCGATTTGATTCGCTTCGCCATGGGAAACTCTGCATTATAACAGGTGCACGCGCCGCCCGCTTTACATCCGCCTGCGGTTTGGCTACCGTAGGACGCGCGCGGGATTTCCCATGGACACGCTCTCCTTCGGAAAAGATTTTCTCCTTACGCTGCTGCTCAAGGTTGGCGTGGCTGCGTCCATGGCCGCGCTTCTGGCCCGCTCTGCCGTTTTCCGCAGAGTGCTTTTCACCGAGCAGCGCGACCGCAACCAAAAACTCCAGCTCCTGTTTTTCCTTGCGCCTTCCCTGCTCCTCGGCGTTTTGCTCCGCCTGGTCGGCAGCCAGTATCGTTTCGCAGACTTGATCCTCGAAGGCTCCTTCCTCCTCGGCCTGCTCGGAGGCCGCGTGGTAGGCCCCATTGGCGGCTC
>CAZHLD010000038.1:0-26594 GCA_964533185.1 uncultured Acidobacteriaceae bacterium
CCAGTTGATGTTAAGGCCGGTGTTGATCATGAGGTTGTGCTGCACGTCGCTGGCGAAGGAGGTGTAGAGATAACCGACGTACACGATCTTCCAAGCCAGGTGCGCTGTAAGGTTGACGTTCAGGCCGCCGCCGACGCGGAACGCGGCACTGCTCTCCGAATCACTGAACCCCAACCCCGTGCCGCTGGCGTGGGCGCCGCCGCCCAGGAAGTGCGCCCACGGCACGATGCGGCCCCCGCGATTGGCGGCCAACCGGAGCCCGGCCATGTACAAAAGGATGCGCGTATTCACAACGTTAAACGCGTTGCCCCAGCCCGCGGCGAAGCTGCCTTCTAGGCCGAACCAGGCATTCACCCAGCGCAAGTAGGCGTGGTCGAACCCGTAGTGAGCAAATGTCTCGGCAGCTCCAATGCCGAAGAATTCGCGGAAGAGAATCACCGCGAACTCGATGCCGAACCAGTTGTTAAGATTCCCCCAATCTCCGGAGGCCGGGCGGGCCTTCGGCCGGGGCGGAGTCGGAGGCGTCAAAAGGCTGGCGGTTCCCGACGTCGCGATCACCGGCGCTTCGGGACCGCTCGAAAGAGGCGCTGCCGCCGCAAAGGCGGTAGTATTGACGGGGAGGGGGTCCAGCTCGAAAACGCTTGGCGAGACCACCATTGTCCCATTGCCGTTGCTCACCCGGATCAAATCTTCGGTGTTCCGGGCGCTGACCGACTCACTCCACCGGGAAAAGTCCTGGGCCGCCGCCGGAATTGCAGCCAGTAGCACTAACGCGCAGAGCCATGCGTATTTTTATATGTGTGGTATTACCTAACAAATATTCAAGTTCGGCATTAATTCTTTGCGGGGAAGTTTCCTACTGAAAGTCCGCCTGCCGGCCTCCGGGGGTCAGCCGGCTAGAAGTTCACCACCACGCCGCCCGAGGCCTGGTAGTTGTTCTGCGAACTGTTGAAGATGCGCGTGCCGAAGTAATCGCCGGAAAGGCGGAAGTAGAGCCGACCGGTCAGTTTCAGGTCCACACCGGCGCCGCCGACGTAGGCGATGGTATCCCTTTTGCCCAGCGCCGTCTGCGGCAGGACGCGAGCGCGGCCCACAAGAATCCGGCCCCAGGGGTCAAGCCGAGTCGTGTTCCGCCAGGCAATGTGCACCCCGCCGCCGTAGAAGAAGTATTTGCCGTCCAGGTTTCCGGGCAAACTCGAGAACGTGCCGGTGACGTTACCTTCCAGGCCAAACCAGTCGTTCACGTAGCGAATGATCGAGGTGCTGAAGCCGTTCATGTTCCGGGCATTCCCCGGGAAGCGCAGATGTGTGTAGGTGTAAGACATCGAGACCTGCCAGCCATACTCGTCCGGCGTGGGAAACCGCTGCGGGCGGGGCTGAGGCGCCACAGGGCGCGGCGCAAAGGCGGATTCGGCCGGCGCAATTGATCGGATGGTGGCCAGGTTCGTTGCGGCGCCGCCGGCCAGTGCAGCATCGTCTTGAGCGGCCGCCGCGGCGGCACAACACAGTATGGCAACAAATAGAGAGACTGCCTTACGCATTAGATGGACCCCCACTTTCCCAAGTTCCACTGCACCTTCCATGGTTGCGGAGGCGGGCAAAAGAGTCCACGCGAAAGCTGCCGGCGCGTTCCTGGAAGGCAATAGCCCTGGATGTGGGAGTTCCGAGGTTGGAAGTTGGAAGAGAAGGCAGAGGCTAGGCAGCCTTGCCGCAGCACTTCTTGTACTTCTTGCCGGAGCCGCAGGGGCAGGGGTCGTTGCGGCCGATCTTCGCGCCGCCGCGGAAGGGCTTGGGCGCTTCCGCCTGCGCCGGGCCGGCCAGGTATTGCAATTCCTGCTGCTGGCGGCGCTGCCGGCGTTCGAGCGCGATTGCTGCGTCGGGCAGCGTGCGCGAACGGGATGGCTCGCCGCCAGCAGCCGCTTCGGCGGAGACGGCCTGTTCGGCAGGGCGCACCAGGAAGAGGTAGCGCACCGTTTCCGTGTCAATGCGCGCCATCATGTCTTCAAACAGGATGAACGCTTCTTTCTTGAATTCCACCAGCGGGTCTTTCTGCCCGTAGCCGCGCAGGCCAATGCCTTCCTTCAGGTGGTCGAGCGAGAGCAGGTGGTCCTTCCACTGCGTATCCACTACGTCCAGCACGATGCGGCGCTCGAGCCAGCGCATCACCTCCGGCCCGAACTGCTTTTCCTTCTCCTCGTAGCGCTTGTTCACCGCGGCCACCAGCGCTTCAAGGAGTTCGTCGTGACTTAATGTGCCCGGGTCAACACCGGCGGCGCGCAGCTCAATCCCGAACTGGTTGAGCACTTCGTTGACGTACTGCGTGGTGTTCCACTGCTGCGGGTGTTGCTCGCGTGGGCAGTAGGTTTCGGTCAGCTCGCCGGCGATGTCCTCGGCGATGCTGAGGACGTACTCCTTCTGGTCCTTGCCCTCGAGCGCGGAGCGGCGAATCGAATAGATCGTCTCGCGCTGCTTGTTCATCACGTCGTCGTACTCGAGCAAATGCTTGCGGGCCTCGAAGTTCTGCGCTTCGACGGCCTTCTGCGCGTTCTCGATGCGGTTGCTGATGAGCTTCGATTCGATGGGCACGCCTTCGGTCATCCCCAGCCGGAACATCAGTGCCTTCACGCGCTCGCCGCCGAAGATGCGCATCAGGTCGTCTTCAAGCGAAAGGAAAAAGCGCGAAGAGCCCGGGTCGCCCTGCCGGCCGGCGCGGCCACGGAGTTGGTTATCAATGCGACGGGCCTCGTGCCGCTCTGTGCCCAGGATGTGCAGCCCGCCCAGCCTGACCACTTCGTCGTGCTCGGCCTGGCATTCCGCCGAGTACTGCTCGTAGACCGGCCGCCACTGATTCTGCGGCACCTGGAAGATCTTCCCCTCGTGCTGGAACAGCACCATGTTCACCGCGGGCTGGCCGCCGTTGCCGGCCTCAGCACCGACCACCGTCGACGCTGCGGCGTAGGGTATGGCGATGCGGTTCTTAATCATGTGCTCGCGGGTCATGAACTCGGGGTTGCCGCCCAGCAGGATGTCCGTGCCGCGGCCGGCCATGTTGGTAGAGACCGTGACGGCGCCCTTGCGCCCGGCCTGCGCGACGACTTTGGCTTCGCGCTCGTGCTGCTTCGCGTTCAACACTTGGTGAGGAGTGCCCGCTTTCTTGAGCAGCGCGCTGATGGTTTCCGACTTCTCAATGGAGATCGATCCCACCAGCACCGGCTGGCCGATCTCATGCAATTGGCGAATCCCGTCGGTGTGTGAGCCGTCCTCTTGGAGGATGCCGTCAACCACCGCTTCAAACTTCTCCCGCTCAGTGCGGTACACCATGTCGGGATTTTCGAGGCGGATCAGCGTCTGGTTGGTGGGGACGGCGACCACGTCGAGGTTGTAAATTTTCTGGAACTCGGCCGCCTCGGTGAGCGCCGTGCCGGTCATGCCGGCCAGCTTCTTGTACATGCGGAAATAGTTCTGGAAGGTGATCGTGGCCAGCGTCTGGTTTTCCCGCTCGATCTTGACGGCCTCTTTGGCCTCTACCGCCTGGTGCAGCCCGTCCGACCAGCGTCGGCCGGGCATCTGCCGGCCGGTGAACTCGTCCACGATGATGACCTCGCCCTCCTTGATGACGTAGTCCACGTCGCGCTTGAACAGCGTATGGGCGCGCAGCGCCTGATAGACGTGATGGATCGTCTCCATATGCGCCGGGTCGTAGAGGTTGCCGAGGCCAAGCACCCGCTCGCACTTCGAGACGCCCTCTTCGGTCAGCGTAGCGGTCTTGTGCTTTTCGTCGATCGTGTAGTCAATGTCCTGGATCAGTTTGGGGATGACTTTGTCCACGCGGTAATACTTGTCGGTGGACTCCTCGGCCGGGCCGGAGATGATCAGCGGCGTGCGGGCCTCGTCGATCAGGATCGAGTCCACTTCGTCAACGATGGCAAACTGGTGGCTGCGCTGGACGCAGTCGGCCAGGTCGTACTTCATGTTGTCGCGCAGGTAGTCGAAGCCGAATTCGTTGTTGGTGCCGTAGGTGATGTCTGCCGCGTAAGCAGCCCGGCGCTGCGTGTCGTCCAGGTCGTGGACAATCACGCCCACCTTCAAGCCCAGCGCGCGGTAGATCGGCCCCATCCATTCGGCGTCGCGCCGGGCCAGGTAGTCGTTGACGGTGATGATGTGCACGCCGCGCCCGGCCAGAGCATTCAGCACCGCCGCCAATGTGGCGACGAGCGTCTTGCCCTCGCCCGTTTTCATCTCCGCAATCTTGCCCTCGTGCAAGACGATTCCGCCAATCAACTGCACGTCGAAATGCCGCATGCTCAGGTGCCGCCGGCCGGCCTCGCGCACCAGCGCGAAGACGGGCACCAGCGCGGACTCGAGCGCCTCCCTCACCTGCGTCTTGAAGTCCGGGTCGTCCGGCTCAAGGCCCTTCAGCCGCTCTTGGACCTCGGCACGCAGCTCGGCGGCGCGGCGGGGGAAATCCACCTCGGCAAGCTCCTGCATCTCCGGCTCAAGGGCGTTGATGGCCGCAACAAAGGGCTGAATGCGCTTGATGTCGCGCTCGTGCTTGGTGCCGATGAACCGGGCCATTACCCGGTCAAAAACTTCCTCGACGCGCATGGGTTCTTGTGTGCTCCGCGAGCCGCCTATAACAAAGCGGGCCGGCTCAGGCCGGCCCCGGGACGGACAAGGCGATCTCCATTGTATCCCGCCCGGCGGAAGCGCGCAAAGGCAGCCCGAGGCAGCTCGCGTCGCGGCGAGTTGCTCCCGACGGAGGCACGGTCTATGATGTTTCCGAAGCACGCTAAGGAGTGCGATGGCAACTCGACCCATGGCTTCCCCGCAAGGGGAAAAAGGCCCGATCGAAGGCGTGAAGAATCTCGTCGCTGTGGCCAGCGGCAAGGGTGGCGTGGGCAAGACCACGGTAGCCGTCAACCTGGCCGTTGCGCTCGAGCGGATGGGCGCGAAGGTCGGCCTGCTCGACGCCGATATTTACGGTCCGAACGTCCCGCTGATGCTCGGCACCGACGAGCAGCCCCGCGCCGTCAGCGAACGCCGCATCCTGCCGGTGGTAGCCCAGGGCATTCGGATGATTTCGATGGGCCTGCTTAGTCCTGGCGACAAGCCCATGATCTGGCGCGGGCCGATGCTGCACAGCGTCATCCAGCAGTTTCTGCGCAGCGTCGAGTGGGGCGAACTCGACTACCTGATCGTGGACCTCCCGCCCGGCACCGGCGACGTCCAGCTCACACTCATCCAGACCGTCTCGCTGACCGGCGCCATCGTGGTGACCACGCCTTCAGTGGTGGCCCTGGCCGACGTCCGCAAGGCCATCGAGATGTTTCGCCAGGTCAATGTCGAGGTGCTCGGCGTGGTCGAGAATATGAGCTACTACGACCCGCCCGGCGGAGGGCCGCGCCAGTTCATCTTTGGTGAAGGCGAAGGACGCCGCGTCGCGGAAGCCTTCGGCGTGCCGCTGCTCGGCGAAATCGAAATTGACCCGCAGATCCGCGTTGGCGGCGATACTGGAAAGCCCGTCGCGGCGCAGGGAGAGAACGCGCCGGGTGCAAAATCGCTCTACGCCATGGCCCGCGCCGTCGCCGCGCGCCTCGAACAAGCGAGGGCCACCTCCGTCGGCCCCAGCATCCAGATCGACTAGCGATAGCACTCGCCTTGTAGGGGCGGGCTTCAGCCCGCCCTATTTCGGACTCATGTCCGCGGCGGTTCCACAGGGCCTTTCTTGTCAGCCTTAAACGCGTATGTTAGCTTGGCATGTTTTCGTAGAGGTGGGCCTTGATTCGAGGGTACCGCGGCCGGATGCCGCAGATCGCGCCGAGCGCGTACATTGACCCCGCCGCGGTGGTCATCGGCGACGTTTCGATCGGCGAGGACTCAAGCGTCTGGCCCTGCGCCGTGATCCGCGGCGACGTCAACTGGATCCGCATCGGCGCGCGCACCAATATCCAGGACGGTTCGGTGCTGCACGTGATGAAAGACGAATACCCGCTGCAAATCGGCGACAATGTGACTGTCGGCCACACCGGCGTGCTGCACGGCTGCACGATTGAGTCGCGCTGTCTGATCGGCATGGGCTCGGTGATCCTGAACAACGCCAAAATCGGCGCCGGCTCGATTATCGCCGCGGGGTCGCTCGTGCCCGAGGGCACCGTCGTGCCGCCCGGTTCGCTCTTCATGGGCCATCCGGGACGCTTCCGGCGTGCATTGACCGCCGAGGACCAGGAAGCCATCGACCGCTACGCCGAGCGCTACGTCGGCTACAAAGAGACGTACCGGAGCGAGGCCGCGAAGCCGTGAGGCCGCGGCGTCACGCATGAAGCCCGAAACCGCCAAACGACAAATCCGCGCCATCAAGGGCGTGCGGGACATCCTCCCACCGGAGTCGGAGCTGTGGAACCGCGTCGAGCAGACCGCCCGCGATGTCTTCGCCACCTACGGCTACGGCGAAATCCGCCTGCCGCACTTGGAGACGTTTTTCCTGTTTGCGCGTTCGATCGGCGAAGGGACGGACATCGTGAGCAAGGAAATGTTTCTCATATCTGAGATGGAGCCATCGATTGCCGCGCTGGCCCCGATGCGATTCGGACGAGAACCCCACACACCTCAGGAGCGCCAAGAACAACTTGAGAAAGTCTTCAGCGAGCCCGAAGTACAAGCCAGGGCCAATGAGCAGCTTCAGATAAACACAATTGCACTACGGCCGGAGGCGACGGCGAGCGTCTGCCGGGCATACATCGAGCACGGGATGCACACGCTGCCCGGCGACGTAAAGCTCTATTACATCGGGCCGATGTTCCGCCGCGAGCGGCCGCAGAAGGGCCGCTATCGCCAGTTTTACCAAATTGGTGCCGAGGTGCTCGGCCAGTCCGATGCGCCCGCGATTGACGCCGAAGTCATCGAAATGTTGATGGCGTTTTTCGACCGCGTTGGCCTAACTGGTTGCACCCTCTACATCAATTCCATTGGCTGCCGCGAGTGCCGGCCAAAGTATGTGGAGAAGCTTCGCGAAGCCCTGATCAAGGTGAATGACCATCTTGGCGCCGACAGTCAGAGACGCATTGAGACCAACCCGCTGCGCGTGCTTGATTCGAAGCTCCCCGAGGAGCAGCCCATCATCGAAAAGCTGCCGCGCATCGGCGAGCATCTCTGCCCGGCGTGCCGCGAGCACTTCGCCGCCGTGCAGGAACAGCTCAAGCTGCGCGGCATCGCCTACGAAATCAACTGGCGCCTCGTCCGCGGCCTCGACTACTACATGCGCACGACGTTTGAGATCACCGCGCCCGGCCTCGGCTCGCAGAACGCCGTCTGTGGCGGCGGGCGCTACGACGGCCTGGTCGAGCTGCTCGGCGGCCCGCCCACCAAAGGCATCGGCTTCGCCATCGGCACCGACCGGGTGGTGCTGTCGTTGCAGGAGTCGGGCAAGGTCGCGGCCGCGCCGGGCCTCGATGTCTTCATCGCCTGGATGAGCGCAGCGGCCTATCGCGCTGCCGTTAAACTCGCGCGGCGGCTGCGCGGAGAAGGCTTTTCGGTCGAGCTGCCCGCCGAAGAGATGAAGCTCAAGAAATCGCTCGGTCTTGCCGATAAGCTCGGCGCGCGCTATGCCGTCATCTTCGGCGAAAACGAAGTCGCCTCGGGCCGCTTCACCGTCAAACGCCTCGCCGATGCGCAGCAGCGCGAGCTGGGCGAGGCGGAATTGATTGAGTTCTTGCGCAACACGCCATAGCCCAGACCGGATGTCATCCTGAGTCCCGGCTTGCCGGGACGATCGAAGATTCCGGCCCTGCCGGAAAGGATCCCTCCAGAGGGATTCTTCGGCCCCCATGAAAACCATCGGGGCCTCAGCATGACAGCGCAGCAGCAGGAAAGGGACGAGCTACTTTGTTGGACTCACTCGGCAATCTCGAACGCACACATTATTGCGGCGCGCTGCGCGTCGGCAACGACGGTCGCGACGTCATCCTGATGGGTTGGGTTGCGCGGCGGCGCGACTTGGGAAACCTCATCTTCATTGACCTGCGCGACCGCGCTGGCATCGCCCAGATCGTATTCAACAAGGACACGGCCCCCGACGCCCACGCCAAGGCCGAGCAGCTCCGCTCTGAATACGTCGTCGCCGTTGAAGGCCGCGTTGTCCGCCGCGCCAAGGCGAATCCGGAGCTGGCCACCGGCGAAGTCGAAGTGGTGGCCACGCGCCTGCACATCCTGAACACTGCCAAGACGCCGCCCTTCACCATCGAGGAAGAGACTACCGCGGCCGAAGAGACGCGCCTGCGGTATCGCTACCTCGACCTGCGCCGCCCGCGCCCGGCCCACAACATTGCTCTGCGCCACCGCGTGATTCTTGAAATCCGCAAGGCCATGGACGAGATGGGCTTTTACGAAGTCGAGACGCCCATGCTCACCCGCTCGACGCCCGAAGGCGCGCGCGATTATCTCGTCCCCAGCCGCGTCCACCCCGGTCAGTTTTACGCGCTGCCGCAGTCGCCGCAGATCTTCAAACAGATCCTGATGATCAGCGGCATGGACCGCTATTTCCAGATTGCGCGCTGCTTCCGCGATGAAGACCAGCGCGCCGACCGCCAGCCGGAATTCACCCAGCTTGACCTCGAAATGAGCTTTCCCACGCAGGACGCCATCTTCGGCGTGATTGAGCGCGTGATGCAGCGTGCCTGCGCGGTGATTGGCGCGAACGTCGGCGCGCCCTTCCGCCGGCTCGACTACCGCGAAGCCATCCGCCGCTACGGCTCGGATAAGCCCGACCTGCGCTTCGGCATGGAGCTGCACGACGTGACGGCGCTCTTTGCCGCGGCGCGCGAGACGCTGCACGTGGAAGGCAATGTCCATGCGCTGGCAGCGCCCGGCGCGGCGTCATTCTCCCGCAAGCAGCTTGACGAGCTGGGTGAACGCGCGAAGGCGCTCGGCGCGCGCGGGCTTTACTTCGCCAGGGTCGCCGCCGAAGGCATCACCTCGCCGCTTGAGAAAACGCTCGGCGCCGAGGACGTCAAGAAACTTTGCGAAGCCGCGGGCGCAAAAGCAGGCGACCTTGTGGTGGCAGTGGCAGCGAAGCAGCAGATCAAAGGCACTGATGCCGCTGCGTTCATCGCCGGGCAGATTCGCCTGCAACTGGCCGACCAGCTCGGGCTTATCCCGAAAGACCGCTGGGAGTTCCTGTGGCTCACGGGCTTTCCGCTGTTTGATTGGAGCGACACAGAAAACGCCTGGGTGTCCGCGCAGCACCCGTTCACAGGTATCTTCGAGGAAGATCTCGACAAGCTCGAAGACGAATCGCGCCGCGGCGAAATCCGCTCGAAGGGCTACGATTTGGTGCTCAACGGTGTCGAGTTAGGCTCGGGCAGCATTAGGATTCACCGGCAGGACGTGCAGTCGCGCGTTTTTCGGGCGCTGGGCCTCACCGACGAGCAGGTTCGCCAGCGCTTCGGCTTCTTCCTCGACGCGCTGAGCTTCGGCACGCCGCCCCACGGCGGCATCGCGCTCGGGCTCGACCGCGTTGTCGCATTGCTGGCCGGAGAAAAATCCATCCGCGAGGTCATCGCCTTCCCCAAAACGGCCAAGGCCCAAGACCTTATGGGGGATACGCCCAGCCCTGTCGAAGCGCCGCAAGAAGACGAATTGGAGCTAATGGCTGCGTTCCCTAATCTACCGGGGCATTGCTGGGTGTTGGCTGAGTTGTGTGATGAATTGATTCGCAGAATAGAGAATGAGATTTTTGATCGAGGCGACCTGCCCTTCGATAGTCCTTTCCAGCAAGCGATGGCCCTGATCATTGCAAAATCCAGGAATGATGCTCGGAGTGCGATACGGCTCGCCAAGGGAGGATATGGGCGCCAAGCTGCGGCGCTTTGCCGCAGCCTCGTTGAATCGGCCATAAACAGCTTGTACATATCAAAGGATCCAGCCGTCCGTGCCCAAGCATTTCTCGAGTCCATAGTTGATGCGAACCAACGCCTTGCGAACGGACTTGGAAAACATCATATTGACGCCGATATACAGAAGGCAGTAGCGGAAGTCGCTTCTATCGAGGGCAAATCAGGTTGGCCCCGAAGTCTTAGAGAAAGAGCCTATGCCGTTGAGCAACCGTCATACAGCTATGATGTTGTATTTCCGCTGCTGTCCCAGATTGTCCATTCCAATGTGGCCTCTCTTGCTGGTCAAGTGCAACAACAAGGTATCGGCAAGTTTTCACTCGAGATAGGCCGTGGCCCCGATTGGGTAGACACTGCCTTGGCGACAACTTTCATGTACGTGAGTCTAATTGCGGGCGTAGTTTACGACGCATTTGGAATTGACAAGACTCGTGTAGAAGAACTAGCAGAGAAATTCAACCGACTACATGGGACTTCGGCGGTGGCGAGGTCGTCCTAGAAATGAGCAGAATACGGATATTGCCGGAGGCAGTGGCCAACCGCATCGCCGCGGGCGAGGTGGTGGAGCGGCCCGCGTCGGTGGTGAAGGAGCTGCTCGAAAACGCGCTCGACGCCGGCGCGCGCTCGATCCGCATCGAGGCCGAAGCCGGCGGCAAGCGCATGATCCGCGTGATTGACGACGGCTGTGGCATGGCCCACGACGACGCGCTGCTGGCCTTCGAACGTCACGCCACCTCGAAGCTGCGCACTGCCGAAGACCTTCTCTCGATGGCGACTCTCGGCTTTCGCGGCGAGGCGTTGCCTTCGATCGCCGCCGTCTCGCGCCTGCTGCTCGAAACGCGCGCCGCGGAAGAAGAAAACGGTACGCGGATCGAGTTTGCCGGCGGCAAGCTGGTCGGCGTCAAGCCTGCGGGTCTGCCCGTAGGTACATCGGTCAGCGTGGCGGACATTTTTTACTGCGTGCCCGCGCGGCGGAAATTTCTGAAGTCGGAGACGATCGAGCTCGGCCACATCGCCTCGCTCGTGACCCACTACGCGCTGGCGCATCCCGACAAGCAGTTCCAGCTCAAGACGCCGACGCAGGAAATCGTCAACGTCTCCCCGGTCGAATCGCTCGCCGACCGCGTCTATCAGCTCTTTGGCCGCCAGGCGCTCGACGAGCTGGTGGAGATCCCCGCGACCGCAGCTCCCGTTCGCGCAGCAATCACCGAACCGGAGCTCGAGCCCGAAGAACGCGCCACGGAGATGGTGGTGCGCGGGTTTGCCTCGCGCCCGGAGGCGCAGCGCACCAACCGCAACGGCATCTTCATCTTCGTCAACCGCCGCCTGGTGCGCGACCGCCTGATCCTCCACGCGCTGCACGAGGCCTACCGCAATATTCATCCGGCGGGCGTTTTTCCCGCCGTGCTGCTCTTCCTCGAGCTGCCCTGCGAGGAGGTGGACGTCAACGTCCACCCCTCGAAAATCGAAGTGCGCTTCCGGCATCCGCAATGTGTCCACGACTTCACGCGCGATGCCATCCGCGCTGCGCTCAGCCACGCGCGTCCGGTGCCGAGCTTTGCGGCCGCTGCCGGAGCGGGAGCCGGGACAGTAGCGCCGGGCATGACTGCTCGATCGGGAGGCGATGGCTCAGTGGTGATGCCGCCGCGCGCGATGATCCCGCAGGCTGCGCCGCTTGACGGCTCAGTGCCCGCAGAAGCCTTCGAGCTGACCGGCGCGCCTCAGCGGCCCGAGCCACAGCGCTTCCGCTTCGATACGGGGCAGGTGATCGAGCTCGGCGCCGCGCCGGAGCAGTTTGCCGAACACTTCGAACAGGTGGCCACGCAGCAAATGACCGAGGCGCCGGCCACGGCCGACGGCCTGGCCGAGCTCAAGCCGCTCGGGCAGGTAAATTCGAGCTTCATCGTTGCCGTGAACGGTGAAGGGCTGTGGATCATTGACCAGCACGTGGCCCACGAGCGCGTGCTCTTTGAGCAGCACCTTCGCGCGCGCCGCGAAGGCGCGGTCGGCGGCCAGCGGCTGCTCGTGCCGCTGGTTGTAGAGCTTGCCCCGCGGCAACTGGTGATCTTCGAGAAGATCGCTGAAGAGCTGCGCGAAAATGGTTTCGAGGTCGAACTGATCGGCGCGCGCAGTGTGGCCATACAGGCCGCGCCCGCCGGCATCCCTTCCTCCGATGCGGAAAAACTGCTCACCGAGATTCTCGATGGCGTCGAGCGCGAGAACCAGGCCATTTCGATTGACTCACTCCAGGCCAAGATTGCCGCTTCGACCGCCTGCCACGCCGCCATCAAGGTGAACATGCCGCTCGACCAGACCAAGATGGAATGGCTGCTCGGGGCGCTGGCCAAAACCGAAGCGCCGATGAGCTGCCCGCACGGGCGGCCGATCGTGCTGCGCTACTCGCTGCGCGAAATCGAGCGCGCGTTTAAGCGCATCTGACCCCATGGCCAATTCTCCCCACCCTCGATGCGACGCCTGATCATTGCCATTGACGGCCCGGTGGGCTCGGGCAAGAGCACGGTGGCGCGGCGCGTGGCCGAGCTGCTCGGCTACACCTATCTCGACAGCGGCGCGATGTACCGCGCGCTGGCGTGGAAGGCGTTGAAGCAGCGCGTACCTTTGGACGATCTGACGCGGCTCGAAACGCTCGCGACCGAAACTCGCATTGACCTCAAAGCGGAACGCGACGGCGTGCATGTGCGCGTTGACGGCGCAGACGTCACCCACGCGATCCGCACGCCGGAGATCTCCGAAGCAACGTCTCGCATATCCGTGATCCCCGGTTTGCGACGCCAGATGGTGGCTGAACAGCAGCGCGCGGGCCGAAAAGGCAGCGTGGTGATGGAAGGGCGCGACATTGGTACGGTCGTCTTCCCGCGGGCGGATCTGAAAATCTACCTCGACGCCAATGTGGAAGTCCGCGCTGAACGCCGCCTGCGTGAGCTTGTTGCCCGCGGTGAAGCGATCACACTCGAGCAAATGCTCGAAGACGTGCGCGAACGCGACCGTCGCGACAAGGGCCGCGAGGCCTCGCCGCTGGTTCGCGCGCCCGACGCCGTGCTGGTGGACAACACGGCGATGGACGTGGAGGAAACGGCGCGGTTAGTCGTGCTCCTGGCGCGGCAGCAGGCTGGCGGCAGAAAACCGGCGGCATCGCGGAGAATCAAAGGGAAAAAGCGTCCGGCACGGAAGAAGCGGAAAGCGCCCAGCAAGAAACCGGCACGGGGCACGCGCAGAAAGCCAGTTCGAAACCGGAGGCAAAGCAATTGAGCAGAGCTCGCGCAGCAATCGTTCTGTTGGTATTGCTTCTATCGGGCGGAAAGTGCATGGGCCAGGCGAGCACACTCCTTGCGAGTGACGGCCAGCGCCTGCGCCAGTTCCTCGCCACCGATTGGGACTACTGGATGCGCGAGTATCCAGAGAAAGCGACCGGGATCGGCTACCCGGGGCAAAACGCGCGCTGGACCGACTATTCTCCGGCAGCGATCGAGCGTCGCAATCAGCACCTACGCGCGAGCCTCGCCAGGCTGCGCGCGATCGACGCGACGCGGCTCACCGCCGAAGAGCGGCTCAATTACAACCTCTACCGCAAGCAGATCGAGACGGCCATCGAGGGTCTGCGCTTTCACAACGACGCGATGCCGCTGCCCGGTGTCGTCGCGGACAACCTGCTGATGCCGATCAGCCAGATGTCGGGCGTGCAACAGGGGGTCGCCGAGGTAATTGCCATCATGCCGGCGCGGAACGCCCGCGACTATGAGGACATCCTTGCGCGACTCGAGGGTGTGCCGGCGCTTGTGGACCAAACGATTGCGCTTCTGCAGGAGGGGATGCGTCACGGCTGGACGCCGCCTCGCATCACCATGCGCGACGTGCCGCAGCAGCTCCAAGCCCAGCTTCTGGCTGACCCGCTGCAGAGCTCGCTCCTTGGCGCCTTCCGGAATTTCCCTGCTGCCGTGCCTGCGGCCGACCGCGCGCGCCTGGCCGAGCGCGCCGCCGCTGCGTACAGCGACAAAGTCGCTCCCACTTTCCGCAAGCTGCGCGACTTTCTCGTCCAGACGTACATCCCCGGCTGCCGCGAAAGTATTTCTGCTAGCGCGCTTCCGGGTGACCCGGCCATCGGCCTGCCCGACGGCGCCGCGCTCTACGCCTACAACGTTCGCTGGCACACCACCACCAGCCTCACGCCGCAGCAGATCCACGAAACCGGCCTTGCCGAAGTGAAGCGCATCCGCGCCGAGATGGACAAGGTGATTGCGTCGGCAGGGTTCACCGGCAGCTTTGCCGAGTTCACCAACTTCCTGCGCACCGACCCGCGTTTTTATTTCACTGAAGCGAGCGCGCTAGTCACTGCCTATCGCGATATTGCGAAGCGCGCCGACCCGCAACTGACGCACCTCTTTGGCGTGTTGCCGCGGCTGACCTACGGCGTCAAGGTGGTGCCGGAGCACGCCGCGCCTTCGCAGACTACCGCCTACTACGAGCCGGGCTCGCTCGTGGTCGGTCGGCCGGGCTGGTATTTCGTCAACACGTATAACCTGCTCGCCCGGCCGAAGTGGGAGATGGAAGCGCTCTCGCTGCACGAAGCCGTCCCCGGCCATCATTTGCAAATCGCGCTCGCGCAGGAGTTCGCCGGACTGCCCGATTTCCGCAAGCACTCGGGCTACACCGCGTACGTCGAAGGCTGGGCGCTCTATGCAGAAAGCCTGGGCGAGGAGATGGACTTCTACCGCGACCCGTATGCGAAGTTCGGCCAGCTCACCTACGAGATGTGGCGCGCGATCCGTCTGGTGGTGGACACCGGTATGCACTCGATGGGCTGGTCGCGCCAGCAGGCGATTGATTTCTTCCGCGCCAACAGCGCCAAGACCGACCAGGACATCACCGTCGAGGTGGACCGCTACATCGTCTGGCCCGGCCAGGCGCTGGGCTATAAAATCGGCCAACTAAAAATCCGCGAGCTGCGCACCCGCGCCGGACGCGAGCTCGGCCCGCGCTTCGATATCCGCACCTTCCACGACGCCGTGCTCGGCCAGGGCGCCATACCGCTCGACGTGCTGGAAGCGCGCATCCGCGCCTGGGTTGTACAGCAGACCAAGAAGGGCGCAAAGCGATAGGAGACCGAAGCGATGATTACCCGCTTCTGGCGAGGCTGGACGACGCGAAAACGCAGGCCCCAATGAGGAGCTGCTGCGCACGAAGATCCTGCCCGGCATCCACTGACAACTGAAAACTGATTTTCAGGCCGGTGCGGACATTGAGGAGAGGAACTCGGCGTTGGACTTGGTCTTGGTGAGGCGGCCGAGCAGCAGCTCCATCGCCTCGACGGTCGAGAGCGGGCTGAGCACCTTGCGCAGCACCCAGATACGGCTGAGTTCGTCGGCGGGCAGCAGCAGTTCGTCTTTGCGGGTGCCTGAGCGCTGGATATCGATCGACGGAAAGACGCGCTTATCCACCAGCCGCCGGTCGAGGTTGATTTCCATGTTGCCGGTGCCCTTGAACTCCTCAAAGATGACGTCGTCCATGCGGCTGCCGGTGTCGATCAGCGCGGTAGCGATGATGGTGAGCGAGCCACCCTCTTCGACGTTGCGCGCGGCGGCGAAGAATCGCCGCGGCCGCTGCAGGGCGTTGGCGTCGATACCGCCGGAGAGCACCTTGCCCGAAGGCGGCGTGACGGCGTTGTAGGCGCGGCCCAGGCGGGTGATCGAATCGAGCAGCACCACAACGTCGCGCTTATGCTCCACCAGCCGCTTGGCCTTCTCGAGCACCATTTCGGCCACCTGGATGTGCCGCTGCGGTGGCTCGTCGAAGGTCGAGCTGATCACTTCGCCCTTCACCGTGCGTTGCATGTCGGTGACTTCCTCGGGCCGCTCGTCGATCAGCAGGACGATCAGAGCCATTTCGGAGTGGTTGGTGGTCACCGAATTGGCGATGGACTGCAGCATCATGGTCTTGCCGGTGCGCGGCGGCGCGACAATCAGACCGCGCTGTCCCTTCCCGAGCGGGCAGAGCATGTCCAGCACGCGCCCGGTCAGGTTTTCCTTCGACGTCTCGAGTTTGACGCGCGCCTGCGGGTAGAGTGGCGTCAGGTTGTCGAAGAAGATCTTGTTGCGGGCGACTTCGGGGTCTTCAAAGTTGACCGCTTCGACCTTGATCAGCGCAAAGTAGCGCTCGCCGTCCTTGGGCGGCCGCACCTGGCCGGAAACGGTGTCGCCCGTGCGCAGATCGAACTTGCGGATCTGCGACGGCGAGACGTAGATGTCGTCCGGCCCGGGCAGGTAGTTGTACTCCGGCGCGCGCAGGAAGCCGAAGCCGTCCGGCAGGCATTCCAGCACGCCCTCGGAGAAGATCAGGCCGTTCTTTTCGGTCTGAGCGCGCAGGATCTGGAAGATCAGCTCCTGCTTGCGCATCCCCGAAGCGCCGGGGATGTCCAGTTCCTTGGCGATTTTCGCCAGGTCGGTGATGTTTTTTTCTTTCAGTTCTGCAAGGCTAATGCTCATCGGTTTCTTTCCTTAGTTGTGCCGGTGCCCGGGGTCTCCGGGAACAGGCTCTGTTTGGGGTTACGGTGGACTCCGGGCAGGCGCTACGCACTTGCGGCCGGTTTGTCCAAACGGTCTTACGGGTCAGCAAACTTGCTTTGAGACGGTGCGGTACGGGGCGACCAGAGCGCCGCCACTGCTCTCCCGGCAGCGCGGCACAAAATTGCGGAGGCCAGCGTTTAGTTGGTCAGTCCCTGATCCTTCTCGATCTCCCCCTCAAACTTTGCCGCAACCTCCGGCACCGGCGGAACAACGGCCGGTTCCAGAGGCCGCTCCAGCGCAAACTGGAGCACTTCGTCCATAGTCTCCACAAACTTGAGGGCCAGCGTGGACTGCACTTCGGGCGGAATCTCAGCTAGGTCCTTCTCGTTGTCCTTGGGCAGCACGACGGTGCGCAGGCCCATGCGGTGCGCGGCCAGCAGTTTTTCCTTGACGCCGCCGATGGGCAGCACCTTGCCGCGCAGGGTGATCTCGCCGGTCATGGCCACGTCGCAGCGCACCGGAATGCGCGTCAGCGCGCTGACGATGGCCGTGCCGATGGTGATGCCGGCCGAGGGACCGTCCTTGGGGATAGCGCCTTCGGGCACGTGGACGTGGATATCGAGGTGCCGGTAAAAATCCTTGGGCAGGCCAAACTGCGCCGTGCGCGAGCGCACGTAGCTCATTGCCGCCTGCGCCGATTCCTGCATGACGTCACCCAGCTTGCCGGTCAGCGTCAGCCGGCCCTTGCCTTCCATCAATTGCGCCTCGGTGCCGAGCACCTGGCCGCCGACTTCAGTCCACGCCAGGCCGGTGGCCAGGCCGACCTCGTTGTGTTTTTCGGCCCCGATCTCGCGGAAACGGATCACGCCCAGGAAATCGTTCACATTGGCGGGCGTGACCTCGCTCTTGAACTCCTTGCCTTCCTTCACCACCTTGCGCGCCACCTTGCGGCTGATACTGCCGATTTCTCGCTCGAGGCTGCGCACGCCGGCTTCGTGCGTGTAGTGCCGGATCAGGTGGGTGATGGCCTCGTCGCTAAAGGTCAGATTTCCGCCGGTCAGGCCGGTGGCTTCGAGCTGCTTCTTCACCAGGAAGCGCTTGGCGATCTGCAGCTTTTCGATCTCGGTGTATCCGGCCAAACGGAGGATCTCCATGCGGTCCTGCAGCGGCTGCGGGATGGTGTGCAGCACGTTGGCCGTGCAGATGAACATCACCTTGCTGAGGTCGTATTCGACGTCCAGGTAGTGGTCAGTGAAGGCGCAGTTCACCTCCGGGTCGAGCACTTCCATCAGCGCCGCCGACGGGTCGCCGCGGAAGTCCATGGACATCTTGTCCACTTCGTCGAGCACGAAGACGGGGTTCACCGTCCCGGCTTTTTTCATCATCTGGATGATTTGTCCGGGCAGAGCGCCAATGTAAGTGCGCCGGTGGCCGCGGATTTCGGCTTCGTCGCGCACGCCGCCCAGCGAGACGCGCACAAACTTCCGCCCGGTGGCCCGGCCGATGGACATCGCCAGCGAGGTCTTGCCCACGCCCGGCGGGCCCACAAAGCAGAGGATCGAGCCGCGCGGGTTTTTCACCAGTTGACGCACCGCCAGGTACTCCAGGATGCGCTCCTTGATCTTGTCCAGCCCATGGTGGTCTTCTTCGAGCGTGCGCTCGGCTACATCGATGTCGCGGATCTCTTTTGACTTTTTCTTCCACGGTACGGCCAGCAGCCAGTCCAGGTAGTTGCGACTGACAGTGGATTCGGCCGACATCGGCGGCATCAACTCCAGCCGCTTCAGCTCCTGGACGGCCTTTTCCTTGACGTCCTTGGGCATGCCGGCGGAGTCAATCTTCTTCTTGAGCTCGTCGATTTCGCTCTTCTCGCCGCGCCCCAGCTCCTTCTGGATGGCCTTGAGCTTTTCGTTGAGGTAGTACTCCTTTTGCGCGCGCTCCATCTGCCGCTTCACGCGGCTGTTGATGTTGCGGTCCACGTTGAGCTTGTCGATTTCGACCTCGAGCACTTCCGCCACGCGATTCAGCCGCTCGACCGGGTCGAAGGTCTCCAGCAGTTCCTGCTTTTCCTCGACAGGCAGCGTGAGGTTGGCGGCAATCGTGTCGGAGAGCTTGCCCGGGTCGTCCACGCGGACGGCGGCAATCATCGTGTCGTAGTTCAGCGACTGGGAGAGCTTGACGTACTGCTCAAAGAGGCTGCTGACGCGGCTGATGAGCTGCTCGGTCTGCGGCGAGCTTTCGAACTTGCTCGAGACCAGCCGCAGGTTGGCGCGGAAGCAGCCCTCGTCGGTGGTGATCTGCGACACTTTGGCCCGCTCGGCGCCCTCGACCAGCACCTTGATGTTGCCGTCGGGCAGCTTCACGCTCTGGACGATGTTCGCGAGCGTTCCGACCGTGTAAATCTCCTCGGGTTTCGGGTCGTCCACCGAGGCGTCGTGCTGTGTAGCGAGGAAAATGCGCTTGTCGCCGGCCAGGGCCTCTTCGAGCGCGCGCACGGAGGCTTCGCGGCCGACGATGAACGGCGTCATCATCTGCGGGAAGATCACCATGTCGCGTACCGGCATCATGGGCACGCGTTTGAGTTCCTGTTTTTCCCGGTTGAACATGTCCCCTGGGTCTCCCCGAAGCACCTTGGCGCTCATCCTGCTTTTTCCATAAGCGTCCAGTTGATCTCGCGGCTGCGCACCATCTCCGCGCTGACCACAAACTCGCGCACCCGCCGCTGCGCCGGCAGGTGATACATCAGCTCGAGCATCAGGTCTTCCAGAATCATACGTAGGCCGCGCGCGCCTACCTTGCGTTGCAGCGCCAGCTCGGCCACGGTCTCGAGCGCATCGTCGGTGAAGCGCAGCTTCACGTTTTCAAACTCGAACAGCCGCTGGTACTGCTTGATCAGCGCGTTCTTCGGCTCGGTCAGGATGCGGATCAGCGCTCCTTTGTCCAGGTCGCCCAGCACGCCGACCACCGGCAGACGGCCCACGAACTCCGGGATCAGGCCGTAGCGGATCAGGTCGGTGGGCTGCGCCTGTTCGAGCAACTCGATGTTGCGGCGACTGGGCGTGGCCGGCTGCGCGTCGGTGTGGAAGCCCAGCGACTTCTGGCCCGCGCGCCGCTCGATAATCTTCTCAAGGCCCACAAACGCCCCGCCGCAAATGAACAGGATGTTCGTCGTGTCCACCGGCGTGAACTCCTGATGCGGGTGTTTGCGCCCGCCCTGCGGCGGCACGTTGGCGATGGTGCCTTCGAGGATTTTCAGAAGGGCCTGCTGCACGCCCTCGCCGGAAACGTCGCGCGTGATCGAGGGGTTCTCGTCCTTTTTGCTGATTTTGTCAATCTCGTCGATGTAGATGATGCCCTGCTGCGCCTTGGTGACGTCGCCGTCGGCGGCCTGCAGCAGCTTCAGGATAATGTTCTCGACGTCTTCGCCGACGTAGCCCGCCTCGGTCAGCGTGGTGGCGTCCACAATCGCAAACGGCACCTCGAGCATGCGCGAGAGCGTTTGCGCCAGCAGTGTCTTTCCCGTGCCGGTGGGGCCGATCAGCAAAATGTTCGACTTGGTCAGCTCGACCTCGCCCGGCTGCCGGTTCAGGAAGATGCGCTTGTAGTGGTTGTAGACCGCTACGGCAAGCTTCTTTTTGGTCTTGTCCTGCCCGATCACATAGTTGTCGAGGAACGTCTTGACCTCCGGTGGCCGCGGCAGTCGGCGGTTCACCGGCCCGCTCTGTTCGCGCTTTTCGTCCTGGAGGATTTGCTCGCAGACGTTTACACACTCATTGCAGACGTAGGCGCGCGGGTATTCCGAAGGAGAGCTGATCAGCTTCTCCACCTGCTCCTGCGTCTTATGGCAGAACGAGCAGCGCAGCGGTTCGTCAGTGTTGTATTTTCTCACCGGTGGCTGGCCTCCGACGGCCTCGCTTCGAAGACACGGGATGCAAAGCGCGAGGCAGCGCGGAACATTCTAAGACTCTTTTCCCCTGAGTGGCGCCGCGGGTCGTCACGATTACTAACTCATTGGAACGCGGCGGGCGGCATTCCGGTTTCATCCGGTGCCGCCTAGCGGTGCTTGTAGATAATCTCGTCGATCAGCCCGTACTGCTTGGCCTGCTCGGCCGACATGATGAAGTCGCGCTCCACGTCTTTCTCGACCTTCTCCAGCGGGTGGCCGCTGTGGTCGGAAATCAGCTTATTGATCACCGAGCGCATCCGCAGGATTTCTTTCGCATGGATATCGATATCGGTGGCCTGGCCGGAGAGGCCGGACATCCACGGCTGGTGGATCAGGATGCGCGAATTCGGCAGCGCAAAGCGCTTCTTCGGAGCGCCGGCGGTCAGCAGCAGCGCGGCGATCGAGGCGGCCTGGCCCACGCAGATGGTCACCACGCCCGGCCGGACAAACTGCATGGTGTCGTAAATCGCCATGCCCGCCGTGATCGAGCCGCCCGGCGAGTTGATGTACAGGCTGATGTCCTTCTCCGGGTCTTCGGCCTCGAGGAAGAGCAGCTGCGCGGTGACCAGGTTGGCCACGTGGTCGTCAATCGTTGTGCCGATGAAGATGATGTTGTCCTTCAGCAACCGCGAATAAATGTCGTAGGCACGCTCGCCCCGGTTGGTCTGTTCGACCACCATCGGGACTAGCGTTGTCGCGCGCGGACTCGGGTCGTCGGGATATCTCATCGAAAGTTTGTCAGGATGCGCTGAGGAGCCCAGTCCATTCCTTACTTCTCACTCTTGGCTGCCGTCTGGATCCGGGCGTTTCGGTAGAGCCACTCGAGAGTCTTATCACTCTGGAGCTTCGATTTCATCCTATCGAGCGCCCCCTGCTTTGTCAAGCGCGCCCGAACCGTGGTTGCCGATTCGCCACTGTGTCCGGCCACGTGTTCGAGCTCCTGGTTGACTTCTTCGTCGGTCACGTCGATCTGCTCGGCCGTGGCGATGCGGTCCAGCAGCAGCTCGGCCTTCACGTCCTCGACGGCGCGCTCCTGCTGCCGGCGCCGAAGCGAGACCCAGTCCACGCTCACCGCGCGCGGGTCCACGCCCTGCGCCGCCAGTTGCCGCACCACGCGCTCGAGGCGCACGTCCATCTGATGCTCCACCAGCGCCTCCGGCACCGGGAAGTCGTGCATCGTGACCAGCTTCGCCAGTAAACGCTCGCGCGCCTGGGCTTTCTGCTGGTCGTCCCGCGCGGCTTCCATGTTTTGGCGCAGTTTCGTGCGCAGCTCGTCGAGCGTTGCCGCCTCGCTCACGTCCTTTGCAAACGCGTCGTCCAGCTCGGGTAGCTTCCTTTCCTTGATGCCGGTCAGCTCAATCGCATAGTGGAACGCCTTGCTGGCCAGCTTCGGGTCGGGGTAGTCGGCCGGGTAGGTGACGTCGAACTCTTTGCGCTCGCCCGCTTGCGCCCCGCGCAGGTTCTCCGTAAACGCAGCAAGCGTCTCCTCAGCTCCGATGTGGCAAAGCACGCCTTCGGCGCGCACGGGCTCGCTGCCGGCCGGCGGCGTGCCAACGAGGTTGATTTGTGCAAAGTCGCCGTCGGCCACAGCGCGCCCTTCGACCGGCGCATAGGTCGCAGCGCGCTCGCGCATTTCATTCAGAGCTTTTTCCACGTCGGCATCAGTGATCTCGACCGCGTCCACTTCCACTTCGAGGTTCTTGTAGTCGCCCAGCGCAAACTCGGGCAGCACCTCAAAGACAGCTCGGAACTTCACCGGCCCACCTTCGGGAAAATCCACCTTCTCCACTTGCGGCCGTGTCACCGGGACCATGTTCTGCGCCGTCACTGCCTGCTCGATCCGGTCGGGCAGGAGCGACTGCAGCACTTCGCTCTTGATGTCTTCGGCAAACCGCCGGCGGATCAGCGTCACCGGTGCCTTGCCCGGTCGAAAGCCCGGCACGCGCGCCACGCGGGCAAACTCGCGCGCCACCCGCTCGGTGGCCTTCTGTACTTCCTCGGCGGGGATTTCCAACTCCAGTTCGCGCCGACACGTCGCTTCAGTCATCGTCATCTCGTGTAGCGGCGGCTCTATGCCCGCCATCCTGTAGCGGCGGCTTCATGCTGCCATATGGTTGCTTGTCTTGCGGCAGGCCCTCTGCCCGCCAGACGGTCGTCTAGATTGACTCGCTCCTCATCCTTCGCAAATCGGGAAAAACACGGGCGGGAACAACAAACCGCGAGGCACTCCCCGAATCCTCAGTATAAGCAAAGCGCCGGATGGCGTCAACCCGCGCCTGGCCGCATACACCGGCTCGCCCGCTGCTCGTGGTAAGCGAAGCCGAACCACGGCGGATTCGCTCGTGGCTTGCTTTCTTGGCCGGAACGCGTGGTGCGGAAGGAGGGAGTTGAACCCCCACGGCCTTTCGGCCACAGGATCCTAAGTCCTGCGCGTCTGCCAGTTCCGCCACTTCCGCTTGCCCGAATTATAACAGGAGTCGCGCGACACCGGCTCAGTGCGTGCGCTACGCCCTCCCGCTACTTCGGCGGCCCGTAGTCGATTTCGTACGGCGGCGGCGCGCCGCCCGGGCCTTTCAGGTAGTGGTCCATCCACTGCATCAAGCGCAGCGAGTAGTCGAGCCGCGACGCCGCGCGACGGTTGCCGTGCTGCTCGCCCGGGTAACGCACCAGCCGCACGGGCGCCTTGCTGCGCACCTTCAGGTGGCGGTACATCTCCATCGACTGCCCCGGGTGGACGCGCGGGTCGTCCATGCCTCCCAGGATAAGCGTCGGTGTACGAGCTTTGCCGGCGTGGTAAATCGGGCTGCGCTCGAGGAACTTCTGCCAGTTTTCCCACGGCTGGTGCAGCGCGTGAACCAGCGTTTCTTCCTGAGCGATGTCTGTGGTGCCCCACTTCGAGATTTTGTCGCTGATGCCGACAAACATCACCGCGGCCGCGTAGCGGTCGGAGTAATACGTCGCACCCCACGCCGTCGCGTAGCCGCCGTAAGAGCCGCCGGTAATGCCCACCTTGCTCTTGTCTGCGAGGCCCTGCGCGATGAGGTAGTCCACGCCGTCCACCAGGTCGTCAAACTCTTTGCCCGCAGGGTCGCCCTGGTCGAGCTTCGAAAACGCCATGCCGCGTCCCGTGCTGCCGCGGTAGTTCGGGTAGAAGACGGTGTAGCCCCGCGCCGCGGCAATCTGTCCGGGGCTGCTGTAGCCGGTCAGCCAGCCGTTGCGGTAGTTTGCCTCCGGCCCGCCGTGGACGGTGAGGATCAGCGGGTAGCGCTGGCCCTTCACCTCGTCAAGCGGGCGGATCAGCAGGCTCTCGATTTCGAGTCCGTCACGCGCCTTGTAGCTCACGATCTCCTGTTTGCCCATGCGCACGCCCGCAAACCACGGGTTGCTGTCGGTCAGCCTCCGCGGCGCTCCCTCGCCGTGCTTCATCGCGAACACTTCCGCCGGATGCGAAGGCGTCTGCCCGAGGAACGCGCCGGATTGTCCATCCGCCGAGAGAGAAAACGCCGTCAGGATCGTGCCCCCGGTAGGAACAATCGTTTTCTGCTCCGTGCCGTCGCGACCGACTTTGCCAAAGCTGGTCCATACGCCCTCATCGGCGATGTACATCACCGTGTTGGCGTCCATCCAAGCCATTGTCGAGACGTGGCCTTTCAGGTTGGGTAGCAGGTCGCGCAGCGCGCCGTCTGTTGCCGACGCCACCGTCAGCCGGCCCTGCTGCGGGTCGTTGCGGTCGGCGGCGGAGATCACCGCAATCGTTTTTCCGTCCAGGCTCCATTCGAATTCGCCAAACTTGCCTGAGGTATTGATTTCGCCGGCCACTTTGCCCGAGGCTGCTTCCACTACGCGGATCTTGCGGTTCATGAACTCGTCGTCGATGAGCGGCGTGGGCGCAAGCGCAATGGCCAGCCGCCCACCCTCCGGGCTCCAGCGCATGGCTGAAGCCGAGCCCGCCAGGTCCAGCTTGCGAGCGGCACCGCCTGCCGTGTCGGCGATCCAGACGCGCACAAACGGCTGGTCCTCTTCGTAAATCTCCTGGTTAAAGCCCTTGCGACGCAGGTCAGCCTTGGTCGCAGGCGTCTCTTCAGTGGCACGGAAGGCGATGGTTTTTCCATCCGGTGCGAGCGCGAAGCCCTGTATGGACGTCAGATGCGCCACCACCGGCCGCACCTCGCCTCCGGTTGCGGAAATCGCGAAGACGGCGTTGCGTTGAATGTTGGGGCTTCGACCGAAGAAGTAGATCGTCGCGCCATCGGCGCTCCAGGCCAGGCCCGCGAGGCTGGCCCACTTCGCAACGAGAGTCGCCTCTTTGCCTACCTGGTCTACGACGTGCAGCTCGGTCCATTCCGGGCCGTCGGGCTCGGTGAAGGGGTCGCACGGAATGCGGAGCGCGTAGGCAACGCGCGAGCCGTCGGGGGAAATTACCGCTTCGCCGACGGTGCGGATGCGCGCCACTGTGTGCGGCGTCAGCACCTCCTGCGCCGCGGCGGAGCTGGATACAACGAACAGCGTCAATACGACCAGCAGTACGGCAGGGATCCTGCGGTAAGCGGGGTGCGGCGTAGTACGGCGGACGCGTATGTTCATGGTCAGGAATACCTTTCGATCAAGCGGAACTTGTTCGAACTTGTGACCGCGAGTGAGGGTAGTGCCGGGGCCATGCGGTGTCAACAGTCAATGCAGCAGACCTGCAGCGCCTGCTTACAGAAAGGCCCGTTCAAGTGAGGTGATGAATTGGATCCCCGGAATGGCCTTCTGGCTCAGTCGATCGTCGTTCGTGATGAATAGGTCCACGCGCGCCTGCGCGGCGCAGGCGAGCTGGATGGCATCGGGAGCTTTGAGTGTGCGGTCGCCGCGAATCGTGGCGTAGATTCTCGCGGCCGCTTTGTCGAGAGGGATGAGCGTGGCAGTTCTTTCCAAGGCCTCTTCGTATTTCATGCGCAGCTCCTGATCGCCTTTTTCGATGGGTTTCACCAGGACTTCGCCAAGAGTCAATGTCGAGGTGAAAAGCTGGTCGTTGCGTGCCCGCATGCGGTCCCGCAGCGAAGCCACCTGCGCCGAATGCGTCCCATAACCCTCGAACAGATAGATGAACAGATTGGAGTCCCAGAAGACCCGGCTCATTCCCAGCCCTCCCGGAGTCGGCGTATGTAGTCGTCAGCGTGCTCATCAGCCCATAATTCTTTCCCTGATCCGCGCAGCGCCAAAAGGGGATCGATCTTCCTTTCTTCGCGCCCCCGGGGCACATACTCTCGGAAATACCAGTGGATCAGGCCGTGGTATTCCTGTGGAATGTCCGCTTGCACGGGAACGATCTTGCCCCCTTCGCGCTCAGAAGCATATGGATCTCCCTCGCGGTAGAGCCGACGCAGATTCTTGCCTGTCTCAAGAAGCATCCGGTACCGGGCCGGGTTGGGAAGCCGGTTGGCAACGCAATGCTGCACCACGTGCACATAGACTCCCGGCCGTAGTTTCCCCGTCATAGCTTCCTCCTTTGCGCGCTCGACGATTTCGCCGACTGTGAAGTCGGTGCGGTCAGGAGACTCGCGGTGCAGAAGAGCAGCAGCAATCCAGACTTCATCCGCAACCTTGACGGCGTGCTTCGCGATGGTGGGCATAGGATTTTAGTCTCCTTTTGATGTACGCTCTAAGCATACATAAAACAATAGAATTGTCAATACAGGGTCGCTCTGCTATGCATCCCATTTCATTGCAAGTACTTAACCAGGTATTGCGCGAATCATCGCTCACAGCCTGCCAGCCGGAGACCCGTCTAACCCCCGGTGGGGGCTAAGCCGTTTCAGCAGGAACAAGGGAAGCCGCTGGAACTGCGCGAGGAGATTGGGCAGAGGCACGACCTGTCGTGCCCCGTGAGGACATCAGCAAAGCTTAGCTGCCTTCGCTTGCTTCCGGCCGGGCTACAGCGCGCGGATGCCTGTCAATGGCGGCCTGTGCGTTCCGGCGCGAACGACCGGATGAATCTAGCGCGCTCGCGCGGCCACCAGATGGCGCCAGCAATGGCCATCAGGACTTTCAGGATGAGAAGAGAAAGACTGGATCGCTTCATGGGCAGCGCTCCTTCTGCGGGCGGCCGAAGATGCTGTTTAGAGTCATTCTAAAGCCAAAGGCCTGTCAACCTTCGGACCAGTTGTTCAAGTGCCTTGCATCGCGGAGGGGCTGATTATTCGAGTTGCTTGCCCTTCGTCTCCGGCAGCGCCAGTGCCAGGAGCGCAGCCAGCAGGA
>CAZHLD010000039.1:0-17584 GCA_964533185.1 uncultured Acidobacteriaceae bacterium
TTCCTAAACCGCGTGTCGGGAGTTCGACTCTCCCCAGGCCCACCAGAGTTCTCTTTAGAAGGTGTGCGCTATTTTGACTCGATATTTGCGTCCCAGCGGTGGTCGCTTAAGGAACCAGAAGCTTCGGCCTCCTTGCCGGGCTGCAACCCAATGTGGCGGGGATTGCCGAGTCGGAGTTATAGTTCTGGCGACGACCGGGCTGGTTCGGACCACAATCCTGACACTTACGGGGTGATGACATGCGAAGAGCGTTCGTTCTCGTTCTGGTGGCACTGGCGTTGGCGCTACCGGCCGGCGCGCAATTCTGGGAGAAGAAGGAGTCGTCCCAGTGGTCGAAGTCGGAATGCGAAAAGATGTTGCGTGACTCCCCGTGGGCTAGAAGCAAGAGCCTGTCGAGAGCCACAATCCGCACGCTGCAGGAGGGTTCCGACGTCGCGGGGCGCGACTCAAACCTGGTTGTGACTTACACCGCACTGTTGTGGTCGGCCCGCCCGGTTCGAGAAGCTGTGGTGCGTCAGGTCCAACTCGATCCAAACTATGCTCGGCTTTCCGCGGAGGAAAAGAAGACCCTCGATGAACGCCACCAAAGGCTGCTCAACACTGATTTTTCCCAGGTCGTGGTCGTTCGGCTTTCCTATGGGTCGAATGCGCAAGAGTACGATCTGGACCTCGCCCGGCATTGGCAGCAACATTCCCCTGCCCAGTTGCAGCAGGCGGTTTACCTGTTGATTGGAAAACGGCGGGTAAATGCATCCGAGGTTCGAGTCGCCCAGGGTGCTGGTCGGGATATTTATCTGGTTTTCCCACGCGTTGTTGAAGGTCAGTCCATTCTGGGGCCCGCTGACTCGCGCCTGGCATTGGAACTCGAACACCCCAATGTTGGACTCCAGCAGGCAGGCGGACCTAGGGGCGACTTGCAAGGTCCAATCCCGGCGCAACGCGTCTTCTTGGAACTCGAGGTCAAGAAGATGCAAATCAAAGAAACTCTGGTCTTCTGAAAGAGCGGGACACGCTTCCCCGGACCCGGCTTTAGAGGTTAATCCGTGAAGACGGTCACTTCAACTCCATCTCGGTACGTCGGCGTTCGCTGCCGCTGGCTGCACGGGGAGCTTCTATCCCCCGAACCTGAAGCCCGCTGAACACCTCAGCGACTATGCCCAACATCTCGATACCATAGAGGTGGACAGCACGTTCTACCGCATCCCCAGCGCCAGCATGGTGAAGAACTCGTATGACATATCAAGTCGATGCTGAAGGCAGGATGGTTTCAGTCAATGGCGGAGGCGTAGGGAGCTACGTCTACGACGCCGGCAGTGATTGTACAGCTCGATGAACTCCGTCCTCGCTGTCAACGAGATGGGCAGCTACACATTCTTCTATGCTGAGCCCGGGGAACACGCGCTGATTTCCGAGATGGGGAACGCCAGCGCCATCCGCATGAACTTCGAGGCCGGCAAGGACTATTACTTTATGCAGAACACGTCCATCGGCTGGACCAGCCCGCAGACCTCGCTGAGCCGGCAATCGAAAGAGCTAGTGATGTATGAGGTCAGCGGCTCCTACTTCGCAACCTGGAAAAAGAAACCAGGAGCGCTCCGGCTGAAGTGACAGGACGGTAGGGGCTCTCGTGAGCCATCCGAACCCATCGGGCTTTTCGGTAGCATTTGGCCGAGGGGCCGGAGGCTCGCATGTAAATCCGCACCAAGACCATCGGGTTTTGGTCATCCTGGGGACACTACATCGGAGACCTGGTATTCGGCGCGAACTACGGCATCATCACCGCATTTGAAGACGCAAAGGCCTACTTTCGTGCGCAGTGTCATAAAAGTGTCATAGTTTTCGGTTCAGAACGTGTCAAAACGAGTACAAACAAATCAAAACGTCCGCCGCGGAACTCCTTGACGCGTCTAAATATCATCAGAACTTTTCAACTCCCAACAAAAGGGACAATCTATTTCCTAAACCGCGTGTCGGGAGTTCGACTCTCCCCAGGCCCACCACATACCCTCGCAGGCAAATGGATTCCTCAGGCATTTCCTGATTCCCGAATGGGCGACGCACTCCGTCTCCTTGCTTCCTCCGCAAATGAAAAAAGGGCGAGGAGGCTCGTTGCCTCCTCGCCCCGGTTGTTTCCGTTAAGGCCTAATACTTTTTCGCCTCCGCCGACTTCTGGTAGTTCGACTGCATCTGTTCGTACTTGGCCCACTGGTCAGTCGAAAGGACCGACTTCAGCGCTGCGGTCCACTTCTCCTTGTACTCCTTCTTTGCCGCCATCATCTCGGCCTCTTTCGCGCTGATCGCCTTCGTGTCAGGTGTACTTGCGCCTTGCAACGCCTTCAGTTCGTCCTTGAGAGTCCCGATGCGCGCGCCCAGCGGTTCCATCTGGGTCATCTTCGCGTCGAGCTGGCTTACCTGCTGGTCAGACAGGTTCAGATCTGCCTTCAGCTTTGCCAGCTTTCCGGCCTTGTCGCCCCCGGCCACAAGCGCCATCGCTGCGACCAGAACGACCGCGGCTAGCAGAATGGTCTTCTTCGATTTCATAAATCTCCTCCGGGAGTGATTCTCCCTGGTGCTTCTATACACTATCTGCCTCTGGTGAACTATCAAATCCTTGTGAAAAATTGTAAAAAGTGGCGCCCATTCCTCCTGCTTCCAGCCTGGCTGTGCAAGGGGGCGTGTCCTGAAGAGCTCGAGTCCCCCCAGGGGCTTGCCACATCCAATCTCCGAACGGTATTCTCAACCTCGAGGCGGATACATGGCACAGACGCAAAAGGCGACTTTTGGCGCAGGCTGTTTCTGGGGTGTTGAGGCGGCTTTCCGTGAGCTGCCCGCAGTCGTTTCGGCTGTCGTCGGCTACTCGGGCGGACATCTCCCGAATCCCACTTACCGCGATGTCTGCTCGGGAGAGACCGGCCACGCCGAGGTTGTCGAGGTCGAATACGATCCTTCGCGCGTCACTTACGACCAACTCCTCGATCTCTTCTGGAGCATCCACGATCCCACTCAGCTCAATCGGCAGGGGCCGGACTTCGGCACGCAGTATCGCTCCGTAATTTTCTTTCACTCGCCGGAACAAGAGGCCGCCGCTCGCGCCTCCATTGCAAAACTGGAATCCTCAGGCCGCCTCAAGCGCAAGATCGTCACCCCAATTCTCCCCGCCTCCGAGTTCTGGCGGGCCGAGGAGTACCATCAGCAATACTTCGAAAAACACGGCCTGAAGTCCTGCCATTTGCCCTAGCCCATCGTTGTCAGCCGGCAACGGGCGTTCAAAGGGAATTTGAAAGCATCAATCAGATAGGTGTGCTTCGAACTACTCTAGCCGACTGCCATTCCAGTTTGGGAAACTCTAGCCAAGTTCTGTTGCGTGAAGATACCACTCGCTTGGTACCAAAGTTCTATTTTTTCCTATCGTCGCTCCACCTAGATTTTTTACAATGGCTCGTACCTGTTACAGTAAGGGCTCTGCCCTGGTCCCTTCTGAGGCAGCTTCATGGACATTACTCTGATTCAGTCCCACCTGAAGAACTACGGCTTCTGGGCGACCGTCTACGACATCGGTTATCGCGGAGTGAACCGGATCCTGCGTTACGATTCGCTTCGGGGAATTTGGATTTCCTTCTCCAACCTCAACAAGAAATACCTGGAAGCGCCTCCTCAATTCGAGGCTCGGTTTCTCAGCCAGCAGGAAATCGCCAGCTTGGCGCGCGACCCGGAGAGCCATGTCAGTGCCCCATTCGCTGAAATCGCACTCGCCAAAGACGATGAGTGCTATGCCATCTTCGATGGCGCGCGCATTGCCAGCTTCGGCTGGTATTCGCAGAAGCCGACCCTGTACCGGCCCCGCCTCACCCTGCATTTTGATCCATCCTACGTTTACATGTATCACGGCTACACCTTCCCGGAGTACCGGGGAAAGCGTCTGCACGCAGTGGGCATGAGTCGTGCCCTGAAAGCGTATTCCGATCGTGGCTGTAAGGGATTGGTTTCCGTCGTGGAATCCAACAACCTCGAGTCCCTCCGTTCCTGCTATCGCATGGGATACAAGGTCTTCGGCAACCTGCGGGTCCTGGGTCTCTTCGACAAGCTCTGGACGTTCCAGGGCCGTGGCTGCAAGGCGTACAATTTCTCTCTGGAAGCCACGCCACAGTAAACCGCGGCTCCAAACCCCTTCCTCCAGCGGACCCGGCTTCTCCGCAGTTTGTCTTTCGTGCCGATAGGTGCAGTAAAGAAGCGGCTGGCGCCGGTCGCAGGCGGGATCGTCTCTCTGTCTAGACCACGGGGTCGCAGGGAAGTGTCAACTGCTGCGGGCTTTCCTCTCTCCAGGGTTCTTCCATCAAGAGCCGGGGGTTGCCCAGCTTGGTCAGCAGCAGTTGGTAGTCCCCGATGTACCGTTCGCGGAAGCCGCCCTCGCAGTAGGCCAGGTAGTAGTCCCACATGCGGATGAACCTGTCGTCAAATCCCAGCGCGCGCACTTCACGCAACCGGCCTCGAAAACGCGACCGCCATTCCGCCAGCGTGGGCGCGTAGTGCAGACCGATGTTCTCGGCATGATAAACAGCCATGCGCGTCGCCCGCGCCAGCGACGCCAGCACACCGGCCAGCGAGGCCAATTGCGACCCCGGGAAAATGTGCTTCTGGATCCAGTCGCAGCGCCGGCGGTACTCGGGGAATCTCTGGTCACTGATCGTGATCAGTTGGAGCAGGGCCGTGCCCTCTGGTTTCAGCAGGCGGTCGCAGGCGCCGAAAAATGTGTCATAATTCTCGTACCCTACCCCTTCGAACATCTCGATACTCACAAACTTGTCAAACTTTCCCGCCACGTGGCGGTAATCCTCTTCCAGCAATTCGAGACGCCCCTGCAGGTCTCTCTGACGGGCAAACAGCTCCGCGCAGTGCGCGTACTGTTTCCGACTGATCGTCGTGGTCGTCACTCGGCAGCCGTAGTACCGCGCCGCATGCAAAGCAAAAGCGCCCCAGCCGGTCCCGATTTCCAGAACGTGGTCTTCCGGACCCAGGCGCAGCTTCCGGCAGATGCGATCCAACTTTTGAATCTGCGCTCGTTCCAGACTGTCGTCAGGCCACTGGTAGTACGCACAGGAATAGATCAAGCTGTCGTCCAGGAAGAGGCGGAAAAATTCATCTCCCAGGTCGTAGTGAGCGCGAATGTTCTTCCGGCTTCCCAGCAGCGTATTGGCACGCCAGCGATGTCGTAAAGCATCCAGCCCGCGGCGCGTCGCTGAGAGCAGGCGGTTCTCCTCTTCCCGCTCGTTCATGTTGCGGACGGCCAGTCGAATCACGGATACCAGGTCCGGTGAAGACCAGTCACCATCCATGTAGGACTCGCCGATTCCCACGTCTCCGCCCAGAAGCGCGCGCGAAAAAAAGCGCTCATCGTGGATGGCAATGGTTGCTTCGAGCCCGCTGTCTTTCTCTCCAAACGAGTATGTGTGATCCGGACAAACCACTTCCAGGTGTCCGCCGCGCACACCCTCAAGTGATCTCAGGAATACGCGTCTGGCCAGGGAAGGCATGGATGGCCCTTTTACCTTACTTCCGCTTTCCGCTCAAGCGTTATGCTCGCAGGGTATCCGGTCTCCAGTTCTTGATCATTCGTTTGATGGCCTTCTTGTCCTGCAGGTTTTCGCCCAGCACTTTGCGCGCCAGCTCCGCCAACTCCTCATCGCTGGCAAAGCGCAATGCCACCAGCTGGCCGACGGTGAACTCATGCACGCGTCCGCGCACGTCTGCAGGGAGCAGCCGTTCCATGCGCAGGGTCATCTCCAGTCGAATCACCCGGTCCTGCACCGTGAGCGCGAAAATCCTCGCATAGAAGAAAAGAATCAGCAGTGCCACGGCAACCAGCGCGCCCATCGCCGTCTCCAGCGACGCCCACCGAACTGCCCGATACACGCCATAGAGTAAGTTCAGCGCAAGGATCGGGAACGCCACTTGGTGGTACAGCGGCACGGTCCGTGAATGGTTCTCGTAGGTTTGTGTCATTGCTTGGTCCCTCCGCCCCGGAAATGGAATTTTTCTCTTGCCCGGCTCGCCGGTTGGGCGCTGCATTTTAACAGACCGCTTGGCTTCGGTGCGCTGCGGAATTCTCTTGACCTCGTCCGGTCTCAGCGATGTCTTCCGACGGATCGTTTCCCTCTCGAGGCCGCATTTTTTTGGGCGCCTCACTTTATTTGTTCGCAATACTTGCTGGGCGGGTGGGCTCAATGGGTGGGGCGCTTCTCTCTTTCGATCGCTTCATAAGCAGCAGCTTCATCCTGTCCGGTCTCCTGAGTTGTCCCCCAGAGTTGCCAGCGAGCGGCATTTTGCCCAGAACTTTTTTGCAGCAGACGGACTTCTGCGTCCCGAGAGTCTAGCAAAGCATTTCCAGCCGTGCGCTCACACTCCTCGCCGGAGGTGAGCATGGTTAGACCCAGATCTTCCCACTCAAGCCGTCGCTGGTTTTATCTCGCTCTGACCTTTGGTCTCCCGCTCTCGATTTTCCTGGTTTTCGCTCCAACCCGCAGCAGGGAAGCGTCGCCTCAGGTCGCGCCATCCGCGCACCAGCCGGCCCCCGCGGCTTCTGTCGCCTCCGCGCAGCAAATCCCTCCGCCGGCCACACCTAGGACTAAACAAGGAAACCCCTCTGGGCCGAACCCCGGCGGCGCAGAGCAGCCGTTGCAGAGTCGTCTCCCGACCGCGTCTGGGCGGCCTCCATCATCGCTACGAGCGAGCAGCGTAGGGGAAATCGTCATGCCGGCTTTGCCAAAGGGAAATCCCTGTTTTCAAAAGAAACATCCAGCGTGCCTCGAACTTGAGAAGCGGCTTTTCCTGTGGAAGAGACCGACGAAGATGCATTCGATGCGTGCTTTCGGAAGTCGGTTTTCAATTTTGGCGAAGGACAGGATCGATTTGGGGATAGCGTTTCCCTGCCAGATTGAGTTGTCTCACCTTGGGCTGGCCATTCTGAGCGATCACCTGATTGCGCCCGTTGGGCCGCCCAGGTAAAGCCCATTCTCAAGAAATCAGTCTCTTCGTAAACTCCCCCGGAGCCATTGGAGGCAGTAAGGTCTGCCTATAGAGTTTTTCTGTTTACTGTAATATACATGCGTCTGCATCTAAATTGTGGGTCGCGGGAACCCAAACGCGGGGGACGTCATGCCGCTCGTGTTCGTGCATGGGGTGAATACGCGCAAAAAGGAGCCGGGCTATGAAGCCCGGCGGCTTCTGACCGAAAAGTTTCTGCAAAAGCATCTGAGGGGCGCTTCAATCAACGGCAAAGTGTTAGCCACAGTGAAGCCGAGCTTCCCGTACTGGGGAGACCTCGGGACTCGTTTTGCCTGGAACATGGCATCGCTGCCCTCCGGTCAGATAAATGCGCTGGGCACAGGCGTGGAGGACGAGTTGCGGCCGCTCATCGGCGTGATCGGTGACGGTCTAGCCGACCCGAAAAGCGCGCAGAATCAGCCGATGCTCACACTGGCGCAGAAATCGCTGCCGCTGGCGTTGCGTGTGATTTCCGACCTTCTGCTGCGGGACGCGAAGGAGGCGGACGCGGAAAGTGTCTCGAACTTCATCGCTGAGGCACAGTTCTATGCAGAGAAAAATCCCCATCCTACATGGCTTGCGGCGGTCACGACCGACGCACAATTCATTAATAAACTGGTGAGTGAAACACCGACGACGTCCGCGCCGCCGGGGACTCAGGCGCTCGGACTCTTTGATTCCATCATCAACCCACTTTCTGCCGCGGCAGTCAAATTGAAAACCGCGGTTACCTCGGCGGCCAACACTGTCCTGAATAAGACAGGCGATTTTGCATCCACGAAAATGCTAGCCTGGGGACGCCGGCCGCTCAACGCCGTGCTCGGCCGGTTCTTCGGCGATGTGTTCATATATCTCGATGGACGGGGCGACAAGAGTGCGCCGGGCGAAATCCCGAAACTGATTATTGGCGAAATTGAGAAGGCGATGCTTGAAGGCCTGACTGGAGAGCCGCTGGTGATCATCGGGCACAGCCTAGGCGGGGTGATTTCCTTCGACCTGCTGAGCCACTTCCGTCCGGACATAGCCGTGGACCTGTTCGTTTCCGTCGGCTCACAGGTCTCGCACTTCGAGGAGATTAAGCGCTTTAAGGTGAGCGACGCGGCCATCCCTTCGCAGCAGCAAAAGCTGGCCAAGACACCCGCGAACGTCAAGCACTGGATCAACGTCTTCGACGAAGTGGATATTTTCGCCTATGCTTGCGATAAGGTGTTCGACCGTGTGCATGATTTCCGGTACGACACGGAAACCTACACGATCAAGGCACACGGGGCGTATTTCGAGCAAGACCGCTTTTACCAGCGGCTGCGCGCGCGGATTGATCAACTGTCATGAGCCTGATTTGGCCAGATGCGGAAGCGAAGGTGGCCACGGATAATCCGCGGCGCACGCCTTCGTCATCGGAGTGGGCGACTACCCGCACCTGAACGGCGGGGCGGGTTCCCCTGCGCTCGATCCTCTCGGCCTAACACAAGTGACAACGCCTCGGTTCACGGCTCCGGTCATTGCCGATTGGTTGATGAGCGGTTACAGCAATCCGGCCTGTCCGCTGGGGTCGCTGGAGGTTTTGGTTTCGCCGACCGCAAAGATCCCGCTTCCTGGCGGAGGAAGTGCCAAGGCCCATCCGGCGACGATGACTGAGATCAAGAGGGCCTTCGCAACCTGGGAGAAGCGCTGCTCAACCCAGCCTGATAACATCGCCTTCTTCTATTTTTGCGGGCATGGGCTTCTCAAGACCGAACAGTTCTTGCTGCCGGAAGACTTCGGCGATCCAGGTCTTCCAAACCAGTGGGAAAACTGTATCGACTTCGACGGGATGCGCTTGGGCATGCGTAGGTGCAAGGCGCAGACGCAGATCTTCTTTGTGGATGCTTGTCGGGAAACTCCTTTCGGGATGCTGACGCAAACAAACGTCAGCGGCGACGAGCTGATCAGCGCTAGTATTACTGACACGGTGACATGTTCGGCGGTCTACTACGCGACGACGCAGGGCCGCCAAGCCTATGGGCCGGATAACGATGTGACTTATTTCGGGCAGGCCGTGTTGTGCTGTCTGAAGGGTGTGGCCGGGCTGAACAAAGGTGGCAAGTGGGTGGTGGATACGTATTCGCTGGGGAACGGACTCGGGCAGGTTATGGCGCAGTTGAAACGACGCCACAAGTTGCCGCTCGCCTGCAACCCAAATGTGAGCGGCATGGCGCACATCCATGAGGCGGCCACCCCCCGCGTAATCGCCGCTGTCGAATGCAGCTCACAAGCGGCGAATAAAGTGTCTGAGATTATTCTGTCGCGTGGCGCAACACTGATCCAGTCTCTGGTTGGCCAAGCCAAGCCCATAATCGAGGAAGTAGATGCCGGCGACTGGTTAATTGAGGTACGGTTTCCCGGTGGGCAATTCCCGGGTTCGCCGCCACAGCAGCACACCTTTTTACCACCCGTCTTTGAAGGAGTACCGGTCCCGTGAGCAGCGATCTGAAAATCACCTTTGCGCCGGACATGCCAGCTGCTTCGGTAGAGGTGCTTTCCCCCGATTTGCAAGTCGTGGCGCGCGTCATGCTTGCCGCAGGAAAGTCGAGAACTGTGAATGTACCCTCGGAAGCCAGTTTCCTTCGTGTGCGCATGCCTTCTGGACAGAATGTCATATTGAAGGATCCTGGAAATCTCTCGCGAGTCATTTCAATGCAGTCTATTGAGAAGACTACGGCACGAGTGCGCTCGGCGCTAACACCAGCGGTGCTCGCCCCGGAGGAGATCGCCTTTGAAGAGTACCTTTCGGAATTGAGCGTATCAGACATAGAGTTTGACCAATCCCACTCCGTCATGATGGAGCGCGCCCCGCGGGCAAGGCCGATACGGCGCTTGCTGCAAGACTTGCCGCTTTCCTCGTTTGCAACTTCGTGCCTCCGTTCCGGGAGCGGTGAGAAAGCCTTGGGGACAGCCACGGGCGAACGGGAAGCGCGTTGGAAAATCGAAGGAAATCCCCGACAATCGCCCATGTTACTGGAAATCAAGCGGCCCATCGGGTGGCTGCTGCAGGTGAAGCTGCCAGGCGATGTGCAGCGCTGCCGGGTACGAGCGGACGCTAAGCGCAAGCGGGACGTGCTCACCCTTAGTGCGCAGATCTCGACCGGTGAACCCGTGGCCGACACGATCATGAACTACCTCCAACGCGGCGACTTCTACTCTGCCGAAACGATGACTGACTGGGTTGAGGAAGCCGAGGAGATGCTCCTGGATAAAAGGCAGGACGCCTACGCCACCGCCGTCGGCGGGTACCTATTGCTTCGTATGAAAAAGTTTCAGCGGTTGCACCGGTGGGCCAAAAACCTGGCAGACTGGTTCCCCTTCCTGCCGGATGGATGCGTGATCTGGGCATGGCAGATGATCCTTGAGTCGCAGTCCGACGCTGGTGAAATCAAAAAGTACCTGCTGGAGGCGTCTCGCAGAGGCTTGCCTGTCTACACCGAAGGATTACGCCTACTGATGGATGGCTTGCGCCTTGTCGGGCCGGACGCGCGCCCAGCGTACAAAGAACTTGTCAAACAGGCCGGTGTTGTCCTGTGGGACTCTCCCTTGAGTGCGTCTATCTTCACGAAAGAGGACTACTCCCCCGGTCAGGATTCGCAACAGGTGGTGTGCAATATCGGCTTCGCGGCAGACGTCTGAGGGAAATTGGCACCAGGGCTGCCAAAACACAGATTTTGTGATGGTGTCAATACTAATTCTAAGTAACCCCAAGCAGTTTCCGGCGCCGCGTGCGCGCATGACACCGTTTCTCGCTTCGGCCCTCGTCCAGTCGGGCCGACAGGCCGCCACATAGACTTCCAATCCATTTGCTGTCGAATCGTAGGTGACGAGGCGACGAATCTACGTTTTTCCAAACGCGTAAACTTGCGAGTTCCCTTCCTGTTGAGAAGCTGATCTACGGCTCTCAAATCCCCCAGGTAGGTCACCTGGTGCAAAACCAGGCGCTCGACCTGGAGTTGGCCGCGGGTAGGTGCCTAGAGTCACCAGCTTACGGATTCACAACCCGGACGCCGACGGTGAATGTAGTCAATTTTTGGCTGATGAAACCTCACGATTCAGCACATTTCAACGAGCTGGGCAAAACTGATGTTGATTCTAAAGGTTTTCCAGCGGGTAATCCAGGTAGAGCACCTGGTCCCGAACCAGATTCCAGCCCCTATTGAAACTTGTTGAATTTTGTTGTTTCGAAGTGATTGGTGTTGAATCGTTTGCCTAGTACTTGTTGTCTTGTGTTGTTTCGTGCTGTTTTAGGATGCAGGCGCAGCCACAATTTCATCTACAGTCTAGTGGGGTGAACCCCTCCATTGAGACAATCTGCGTTGCTACACCGTGCAGTTGGTTTTTGTTCGAACCCTTCACTTGAGACAATCCGGCCCTCATACAGGCAGCGACACTGGTGGGTTCGGTGAGTCATGTGGTTGATTCTCCAAGCAGGGATGGGGTCTGGGGAAGGGACGACGTTTGAGTCCCTTCTCCCAGCATCCCTGTAGAAGATTTCTCCCGCGATCCAGCGAAAAACGTCACTGTCGGGCTGTTTGCCCCCGCCTCGCGGCCGCACGCGGCTTGTTGCTCAAACTCCTCCGGCGAGCGGTAGCCTAATGCCGAGTGCAGCCGTTTTTGGTTGTAGTACCGTTCGATGAACTCCTCGATGTGGTCGCTCAGGTGCTCCAGATTCTCGTACTCGTTCGCGTAAATCTCTTCCCGCTTCAACGTCTTGATAAAGCTTTCGCAGCTTGCATTGTCGTACGGGTTTGCCGGCCGACTCATGCTCGAAACCATCTCGCGCTTCTTCAGGATCGCCACGTACTCTCCCGACGCGTACTGTACGCCCCGATCCGAATGGTGCACCAGACCTGCGAGCGGCTTTCGTGCCTCGATGGCCTGTTCCAAGGCTTCGATTGCCAGCCGGCTCATCAGCGTTTGGTCCAGCTTCCAACCTACGACCTTGCGTGAGAAGCCATCCAGAATCACCGCCAGGTACACAAACTCCGCCTGCAGCCGAATATAGGTGATGTCCGCCACCCAGAGCTGATCGATCCCGGTCAGCTTCATGCGCCGCGCCAGGTTCAGATAGATCTCCAGGGCGTGGTTGGAATCCGTGGTGGTCACGAACGGTTTGGGCTGCACAGCGAGCAAGCTGTCTTCTCGCATGATGCGCGCCACTCGTTTGTGATTCACCAGCATCCCTCTGCGCCTCAGCTCCGCGTTCACCCGCCGATAGCCGTAGCGCCGTCGATGTTCCAGGGCGATCTGCTGAATCGTGGATCGCACTTCCATGCTTTCTTCCAACGGCACCCGCTCTTTCAGCGAGCGATAGAAGCCCGCACGGCTGACTCTGGCCAGCTGACACATGCGCTCGGTACTCAGGCCGCCTTCGATCGGCATCACTTCCCGGATCTGGTCGTAGACGCCCTCTCGCCAGAGCCGCTGCGGCTCTGGCGCCGAGCCTCGATTTTTTGCAAGGCACCTTTGAAAAAATCCACCTCCATGGTCTTTTCCGCCAGCACGCGCTTCAGGTCCCGAACCTCTTTCCGAAGCTCTCGTACGGGCGAGTTCGCCCTGGCCCTGCCCCGTCTTCACCGGGTTCCATCTGGTTCCGCCAGTGATACAGCACGGTGCGATGAACCCCCAGCTCTCCCGCCAGCGCCGACACGTTGTCGCAGCTCTTCAGCCGTTCCAGTGCCATCTGACGGAACGCTTTGGCATACTTGTTGACTCGCTTCTTCGCCACTTGCAGTTCCTTTCTCTGCCAGGTGTCACAATCGCGAGTGTCTCACTTTTGGGGTTCAGTCCACTCCACATCACCAGCATCGTTAAGGCCGGAGCCAACGCCGCCGACTTCTCATTGGGCGGCGCCTGCCCGGTTGGCGCAAGCGTGCTGGCTCCGTTGGCAAATTGTACGATCACCTCGGCGTTTACGCCCTCGGCGTTGCTCGCTCGGGCGGCGACAATCACCATCACCAACGACTCGGGCGCCGTGGCCGGCTCCACGCAGGTCGTCAACCTGAGTGGTACGGGTACGGCTCCGGTGGCGTCGCTCAACACGAACACCATGGCCTTCGGCAACCAGAACGTGGGCACCACCAGCGCCACCCAGACCGTCACGCTCACCAACACCGGCACCGACACGCTCAACATCGCCAGCGTTGTCAAGGCGGGTGCGAATGCCGGTGACTTCTCGCTCAGCGGGACCTGCCCGGCCGCTGGCGGGCCGATTGCTCCGGCCGCCAGTTGCACCGTTATCTCCGCGTTTACGCCGACAGCAACCGGGGCGCGCGCGGCGACGATCACCTTCACTGACGACTCGAACGCCGTGGCCGGCTCCACGCAGGTCATCAACTTGACCGGTACGGGCACTCAGCCGGCGGTGACGCTCTCGACTGCAAGCGTACCTTTCGGCAACGTCAATGTAGACGACTCCAAGGCGGCATCTCCGGCGGTCACGTTGACCAACTCCGGCACCGGCCCGCTGACCATTACCGGCATCACCATCGCCGGCGCCGACGCCAGCCACTTCTCGCAGGCCAACACCTGCCCGGTCTCGCCGAGTACGCTCGCAGCCGGTGCCAATTGCACGATCACACCAACCTTCCGGCCGACCGCCACCGGCGCTCGCAGCGCTTCGACCCAGATCGCCGACAACGCCGCTGGCTCGCCTCACCTGGTGGCGCTCTCCGGTACCGGTGTGGACTTCACTGTGGCATCCACTACGCCGCCGCAGACCGTGGTCGCCGGCACTCCGGCCAACTACACCGTTAACTTCGTTACGATTGCTGGGCCGGCGGCCGGGCCGGTCACGTTTGACTGCCAGAATCTGCCGGCGCTCGCGAATTGCACGTTTGGCCCGACCGCTACGCTTCCGGCGGGCACGGGCAATACACAATTACAACTCGCCATCTCAACGACGCCCAATTCGGCAACAGCCTCACGTGGGTCCGGAGCGCTGCCACTCGCACCGGCTGCGCCTGCGAACCCTCTCAACGGACGCCTGGCACTTGTACTGGCAACGATGCTTGTCGCAGTTCTGTCGCTGATTGCTCAAAAGAGGCAGATGAGGGCCCGGCTCGCACCGGCCTTGCTCCTGGTGATCGGAGTTCTTCTCGCGACCTACATCACCGGCTGCGTCAGCGGCTTCCCGGATGCGCAGCGCGGTACGCCGCCCGGCAACTACACGGTAACCGTTCGCGGCACTCAGGGCCCGGTGCAGCGCACCACCACGGTGCAGCTCGCCGTGCAATAGAGCGTAGCTAAGGAGGCGCGATGCGAAATCTATGGCTCGGCACGGTGCTCGCAACTCTGGTGGGAGCATTCCCTGCGGCGGCGCAGGAGACGCCGAAGGTCGAAATCTCCGCAAACTATAGCTTCATCCGCACACGGCTGGTTCCGTCTGGCGGGTGTTGCTTCAACATGCATGGCGGCAGTTTTTCCATTGCGGCAAACCTCAACCGAACGGTCGCACTCGTCGGTGATTTTGGCGCCTACCGTGCAAACAACGTGAAGTCTTCTGGCTTCAACCTGCACGTGGTCACGTACATGTTTGGGCCGCGGTTCAGCATCCGCAGGCATGAATCGCTGACGCTGTTCGGGCAGGCCCTGTTCGGCGGAGGCTACGCAGGCGGGTCGCTTTATTCCAGCGGATCGCCGTTCGGCCCGCAGAACTCCTTCTCAATGGCGCTCGGCGGCGGGCTCGACGTCAAGTTGCACAAACACGTGGCCGTGCGGGTGGTTCAGGCCGAGTGGCTTTTCACCAAGTTCGCCAACGGCGTCAACAATCGCCAGAACAACCTTCGTCTCTCGGGTGGTATCGTCTTCCGCTTCGGCTCCAAGTAGCAAAGCCCTGTACACTGCCGCATTTTCTTGGCGGCCATAGCCCTTTCGCGAAAGGGTCATCCCCGCAGGCAGAGGTCGCTTCTTGCCCCTGTCCGCCTTGTTCCTTCGTGAAATCGAGTCTCGCCTTACGCTGTGGAACCGCTCACGAGGTTTGCCTTGTCTGTGCGGACCCGATGTACCGGATCACAAGCAGTGTTAGGTCGTATGCTTGGCTGGTCCCGCGCGGCGTGGCAGCGGACGTGGCGCAGCGCGGTGGTGCGGCTGGCAGCGCTGGTGGTGTGGAGCACGCTGGCCTGGGGCTGCGTCAGCAGCAGCACAGGCACTTCGCCCGGTACGTACACCATTACGATCACCGGACAACAGGGCAGCATCTCCCACTCCACCCAGGTCACCCTGGTCGTCCGCTGAAGCAAGCTGGACAAACAAGACGGCCGGCGCCCGCCGGAGGCGGGCCGCCGGCCTGCTCTTCCGCCTCGGTTCGCGCTGAGTCCTCTCCAAGTGATTCCCCGGATGCGTCCCTCTCGGTCCCGGAAGCGTCTGGGAATTGCTTCCCTGGCTGATTCGGAGTAGCATGGCGGTCATTCAAGGGAGGCGGGCACCGGATCCGGCTTCGCAGTCTCCACACAGGCCCCTCTGGATCGTTCCGGTTGCAGCGCAAGCGTCGCGGCTTTCGCGCCCGCGCCCCGAGCAGGTCAGACCATGAGCCAGCCCGTTCCAGCACTGGTGAATGCTTTAGCGTCCGGGGACCTGACCGGCACTACCGTGGGCCGCTTTCGCATCCGCGCCCGGCTGGGGAGCGGCGGCATGGGTGAGGTTTACCAGGCCGATGATACCCTGCTGAAGCGCTCGGTAGCTCTCAAGCGGATCGCACCCAAACTCCGCGCCGACCAGCAGTATCGCAAAAGGTTTCTCCGCGAGGCGCAGCACGCCTCCAGTCTGACCAACCCCCATATCGCCGGCGTGTACGACGTGCTCCAAGAAAACGACGAGATCTTTGTGGTCATGGAATACGTCGAAGGCCACACGCTGCGCCAGCGCTTCGCCGAGCCGATGAGCCTGGAGCAATTTCTGGCCATCGCAGTTCAGTGCGCTGAGGCGCTCGTCGCCGCTCACGAGCGCGGAATTGTTCACCGCGACATCAAGCCGGAAAACGTGATGCTCTCCCCGTCCGGCCAGGTCAAGGTTCTCGATTTCGGTGTGGCCAAGCTGCTGCCCCGCGGGGAAGAAGGCATCACCCTGGAGACCCAGGCCGCCGCTAGTGCGGCCTCGCTGGAGATTGACACCGGCGGCCTGTCTGGCACGCCGGCCTATATGGCCCCGGAGGTCCTGCTCGAGAAGGAAGTAGACCAGCGCGCGGACCTCTTTTCTCTCGGCGTCGTTTTCTACGAAGCGCTTACAGGCCGCCATCCCTTCCGCGCCAGTAGCTGGATGGCCATCAGCAGCCGCATCTTGAATGAGAATCCGCCTCCGCCCGGCCAGTTCAATTCCAAGATTCCTGCTGAGCTGGATCGGATCATCGCCAAAATGCTGGGCAAGGATCCGGCCGCACGCTACGCCACCGCTGCCGACTTGCTCGTGGACCTGCGCGCTGTGCAGCGGGTGCTGGGAATGCCAGTTACCCTGCCCACGCTCGTTCCGCGCCTGGTGTACAGGCGCAAATGGCTCGCCGGGGTGGCTTTGGTGATTACCGTCTTTCTCGGAGTTGGATTCTTGCCCCCCGTACGCCACTGGCTCTCCTCCTCTTTGTTCCCCCCGGTCTTACCTGGTTCAAAGAACCTCGCGGTGCTGCCTTTCCGAGTGATCGGCGGCGGGCCGGAGAGCCAGGCTTTCTCTGACGGCATCACGGAGACTCTGACTGCCAAGCTCACTCAACTAACGGCGACGCATAATCTTCAGGTGGTGCCGGCCGCCGACCTCCGCGGCCGCAAAGTTTCCACTACCACCGACGCGCGCCGCGAGTTCGGGATCAGCCTGGTGTTGGATGGCACCCTGCAGTACTCCGGCGACAAGGTGCGCGTCAACTATACCCTGGTGGACGCTGCCGCGCTTCGCCAGTTGCGCACCGGGACCATCACCGAGGATTTGTCGGACCCCTTTGGCGTCCAGGACAAGGTGGTCGAGGCCGCGGTGAACATGCTGGAGCTCCAGCTAGCCCCGCAGGAGCGCCAGAACCTCGAGAGCCACGGCACGCAGAGCGCAAGTGCTTACGAGTTCTATCTCCAGGGACGTGGCTACCTGCAGAACTACGACAAGCCGGAAAACATCGATCACGCCATCAACGTCTTCCAGCGTGCCCTGGCCCTCGACCGCAACTACGCCCTCGCTCATGCTGGTCTGGGCGAGGCCTTCTGGCGCAAGTACGCTAGCCGGAAGGAGAAGACCCTGGTGGATTCCGCCCGTCACCATTGTGAGGCGGCCCTAGAGGCGGACCCGAAGCCCGCCGCCGCTCACGTCTGCCTGGGCATCGTTCATAACGCCACCGGTGAATACGGGAAAGCTGCCGCGGAGTTCGAGCGCGCCCTGACCCTTGAACCGACCAGCGATGCCGCCTATCGTGGCCTGGCATTTGCCTTCGAACAGCAGAACAAGTCAGCCGACGCGGAGAAAACCTACCGCCGGGCCATTGAGCTACGGCCCAACTATTGGGCCGGCTATAGCTGGCTGGGCGCTTTCTATTTCGGTCAGGCGC
>CAZHLD010000039.1:17684-26013 GCA_964533185.1 uncultured Acidobacteriaceae bacterium
CCCAACTATTGGGCCGGCTATAGCTGGCTGGGCGCTTTCTATTTCGGTCAGGCGCGCTACTCGGAAGCCGAGCGCATGTTCCAGCAGGTTGCAACCCTGGCACCTGACAATTTCCGAGCCTTGAGCAATCTGGGGGGAATCTACGTCATGCAGGGACGATACCCGGAGGCGATTACGGTTCTGGAGCGCTCTGACAGCCTTCGCGCTTCTGCCAGTACTGATTCCAACCTGGCCACGGCCTATTTCTATCAGCGACGCTATGCCGACGCCGCGCGGACCTACCAAGGCGCTTTGAACCTCGACGAACCAAACCTGACGCTGTGGAGAAACCTGGCCGAAGCCTACTATTGGACTCCGGGGAAGCGCCCGGAGGCCACCCGCGCTTGCCTCCGGGCGATTGCACTGGCCCGGGATCAATTGCAGGTGAATCCCCGTGATTTGGATGTCCTGAGTGACTCAGCCTATTGCTACGCCGTCTCGGGCGACCCAGAACGCGCCCTGGTATTTCTGGAGCGGGCGCTGAAGATTGCGCCCCATGATCCGAACTTGCACTTCCAGGCGGCGTTGGTGTATATGGAATCTGGGCAAGCTGGCCAGGCCTTGGCGTGGCTGGAAAAGGCAGTACGTGGTGGCTATTCGGCTTCAAAGGTGCGCGACACGCCGAATTTTGATCATTTGCAGGGAAATCCACGCTTTCAGGAATTACTCCGGGGAACTGGTTCTGCCAAAAAAGGAGGCAGTCATGACTAACGGCACCGGTACGAGAGAGGCCATGGACGCAACTGCGGCCAATCGTCGCGAATTCATCCGGGGCTGCTGCGCCGCCGCTTCAATGGGAGTGTTTGCCGACTTCAGCCGCTTCGGCCTGCTGAACGCGCAGGCCACGGCGGACCCGAAAAAGGTGACGGTTTGGATCACGCCGGGTGCTACCCCCAAAGATCCGCCCACGGTGAGTCCGGCGACCCCGATCACCTTGTTTGTGAAGAGTTCGTCCAAGAACCCGAAAAAGATCAAGTGGGAGTGCACAGACAAGAGGGCGAAGTTCAAAGTCGAATTCGCATCCGGGACGCCTTTCGATAAACCGGACTACGATGACACGTACCCCGAGTCGAGCGAGCCCTGCGACGACTGCGTAGGGAAAACCTACAAGTATTCCGTCAGCGTAAACGGGGGGACGCCTCTCGATCCCCAGGTGATTATTCAACGCTGAGTTGCCGGCGCGGCGGCGGATCTGGCAAGGGGCGCCGGTGCGGTTGGCGGCGCTGGTGGTGGAGAGCACGCTGGCGTGGAGTTGCGTCAGCGGCGGAGGCGGCACGCCGGCGGGCACCGACACCATCACGTTCACCGCACAACAGGGCAACATCACTCGTTCCACCCAGGTCACCCTGGTCGTCCGCTGAGGGAAGCTGGACAAACGAAACGGCCGGCGGGAATCGCTCCCGCTGGCCGTTCTCTTTCTCTCCAGATCGAGTCTAGTTTTACCCTGTCGAACTGCTCTTAGAATCGTCCGGCACTGCCGGCGAGGGCCCGACGTAACGGACTACAAGCAGCGTCAGGTCGTCCGCCTGGCCGGCGCCCCGCGTGAACTCCTGGACGGCATTAAGGATTCCCGCCTGAATTTCCTCAACCGTTGAACCGGTGTGCCGTCCGAGGACTTCCTTCAACCGAGTGATTCCAAACTCCTTGTTCTCGGGGTCCATCGCTTCGGTTACACCGTCGCTGAACAGTACCAGCGTATCGCCAGGGCGCAGCGCGTACGCGCAACTCTTGAACTCGGCCTCGGGAAGCAAGCCGACCGGGAAGCAGTCAGCGGGGAAGGGCATCTCAACTGTGCCTTCGCGCAGAAGCACCGGCGACGGATGGCCGGCGTTGATGAACTCCATCTGCCCGGAAGGATCCAGCGTTCCGAAGAAGATCGTGGCATAGCGCTCCAGCTCGGAATGTGAGCAGAGGAAGCGATTGACGTGTGTGAAAACGCCGGCGGGCTCATGCCCCAGCGTCATCCCGGATACGGCGCCCTGCAGCATCGTGGTCAGCAGCGCTGCCCCCAGACCTTTCCCGGAGACGTCGGCGATCAATATCGCATGGCGTTCCGGGGCCAGCTCGAGGACGTCATAATAATCGCCGCCCACCTCCTGGCAGGAATAGTTGATGCCGCTGACCTGGAGGTAAGGGCAGCGCTGAAACTCGCGCGGCAACAGGGCCTGCTGGATCGTTCGCGCAATACTGATTTCCTGCTCCAGACGTTGTCGTTCGCGTTCGCGCTCCACCAGTCGTGCGTTGTCCAGCACGCTGGCGGCCTCCACGCCCAGCGCATCCAGGATCTGCCGTTCGAGCGTGGAGAAGCCGGCCGGCCGGCGGCTGTCCAGGTAGAGCACTCCCAGGAACTGTCCCCGCACGGGTTGTTCCCCGGCCAGCGTATGGCTGCCTGAAAGACCCCCGTCGCTCCGGCCCACATCAGCGCGCGCATAGAGAGGAATGACCACCACCGACCGCAGTCTTTGCGCAATAACGCTCTGCGCGGCCTGAATGTCGAAGTTTGCTTGCGCGACGTCCTCGGTTACCACGCTGCGTTTCTGTTCGGTGGCCATCCGGATGGCCGTCTGGCTTGGCTCCAGGCCTTCGGTTGGGAGGCTGCGCCCGCCGCGTTGACGCGCCAGCCGCACGCGCAGGATGCCCTGCGGGCCTGGGTCGAGCAAAAGACCGCGGTCGGCATCGGTGAGCGCGATGGCATGGTCCACCATGCTGCCCAGCACCGCATCGAGCGGCAGGTGAGAATGGAGCAGCGCCGTGGCCTGCAGCAGAAGGCTCAGTTTGCGCAGCCCCCCGGCGCCGGACTCAAACGTTGTGACGTGATCCATCCGGGAGAGCAGCTCCGGCAAGGCCTCCACGCCGGTGCTGCCGTGGAAGATCAGTTCGTAGGAATCGGCCAGGCCGAAGTTGACGACGTCGCCTTCGCGCAGCGCCTGCGCGTCCGCTTTCGTACCGTTCACAAAGAGTCCCCGGCGCTGCCCGCGGTCCTCGATCTGGAACTCGCCCGCGGTGTACACCACAGCAGCGCACAGCCGCGAGATGCGCCGGTCGGAGAGCTGCAGGTCGTTTCCGGTCTCCGCCCCTCGTCCGATCAGGAACGGCGAATGGGTTACGCGCACCATCCGCCGGCTGCCGTCCGGAGCAATGACCTCAAGCACGACCTCGGGAATGGACTGAGTATCCGTCATAGGTCAGGAGAAGCGGGGGAATCTTAGCACGGCCCGCAGCTTGTGGAGCGACGTCGCGTCCTGGCGTGCTAGGGACCAGGAGTCAGCCCACCTTTTCACCCTGTCCGATTGAGTAGGTATACGTGATGCCGGCCGATCCGCGATCCCTTCGCGCCATTCGTCCCTACATCAACCGGGGCTTACCTCTGCCGATTTCGCTTGCCCGCAGGCACCGTTCAGGTTAAGAGATGCCCGAAAGAAATTCGCGCTGGTGTCGCAGGTCATGTTCCTCAATCCGATTTCGCTTCTGATTCCGCCGGGAACGAGTCTCGCATCTGGAGCCGGCAGTATTCTGTTGTCCATCTCCGCACCCACCGCGGGCTTGCCGGGTCACGCTGACCCGGTGGCCCCGATTCTGCTCGTTCTGGTCCTGATTGCCATCGGAGCGGCCCTCGGCGGAAAGGCCATGCGCTGGATCGGCCAACCGGCCGTTCTGGGTGAGCTGCTGGTGGGGATGCTCATCGCAAACCTCGGCTATGCTCTCCACGAACCCATTCTCACCGTCCTTCGCGAGGGCGAAACGATCTCACAGATCGTCACCCTCGCACTGCAGAATGCGCTGACGCTGCCGGAGGCCGTACACCAGATCCTGCCACCGGGCGACGATGCCGAGCGGCTGGCAGCAGCGTTGGCAGGTCCAATGGCGCCGGTGGCTGTCTCTGTGTACAGCTTCGTGGACCTGCTCTCCCGCATCGCAGTGATCGTGCTGCTGTTTCTGGTCGGTCTGGAGACCGATATTGGAGAGATGAAGAAAGTGGGCTGGCCGTCGTTTCTGGTTGCCGTGGTAGGTGTGGTAGCGCCGTTCCTGCTTGGACTCGGAGCGATGGCTTTGCTGATGCCGGAAGCTCCGCTGCAGAAGGACATCTTCATCGGCGCCATCCTGACCGCCACCAGCGTGGGCATTACCGCGCGAGTCTTCCGCGACCTTCGGCAAGCGCATCGCACCGAGGCCAGAATCATTTTGGGCGCGGCGGTGATCGACGATGTACTTGGCTTGCTCATTCTGGCAGTGGTCAGTGCGCTGGTGGTGACTGGAACAATCAGTCTGCTCAGCATTTCCTGGATTACGCTAAAGGCCGTCCTGTTCCTGGTCGGCTCCATCTCCGTTGGGCTATGGCTTGCGCCACGGCTGGTTCGGCGCATTGCGCGGCTGAAAATCGAGAACCTGAAACTGCTCTTTGGCCTGGGCTTTGCCTTCGTACTGGCGTGGCTGGCCAACCTCTCGGGGCTGGCCACCATCATCGGCGCATTCGCCGCGGGGCTGATTCTGGAAAGCTTCTTCGATAAGGAACTGGAAGGCCACTCACTGCGCGACCTGCTCTCGCCCATCGAATCGCTGATCGTGCCGGTCTTTTTTGTGCTGATGGGCACGCAGGTGAAGCTGGAAACGTTTGCCGATCCGAAAGTAACGCTGGTCGCAGTCGCTCTCACTGTGGCCGCGATTGCCGGCAAGCTTGTTGCCGGCCTGGGCTGCAGCCCGAAGCTCGACCGGCTCTCGGTGGGGATCGGGATGATGCCCCGCGGCGAAGTGGGACTGATCTTCGCGGGGATCGGCAAGGGTCTGGGTGTCGTCAGCGACGCTCTCTTCTCGGCCGTCGTCATCATGGTGATGGTTACCACGCTGCTGACGCCGCCGTTGCTGAAGATCACCCTGGCCCGCAGCCGTCCCGCTGCCTAGCGGTGATTCACTTCAGGGGTCCAACTAACTTTCCTTCGCTTTCTCTCGCTTGGCCGACCAGTCGCAGTTGCCGCGCGGGGTTTCAGGCCGCCAACTCAGTCGCGCGAAGGAGCACTCGTGGTGTGTTGCGCGACATAGCTGGCAACAAATTCTGCAAAGACCTTCTCGAGTTTCTGAGTTACCGGACCGGGCGCGCCCGGGAACTTGTGGCCTTCGATTTCGCCTACACCCAGCAGGCTGCGGTTGGTTGAAGAGATGAAGATTTCCTGAGCCGAGCGCAGATCTTCGGGGCGCAGTGGCTTTTCGGTACAAGGCACACCGACTTGCGGGGCGAGCTCGAGCAGGACGGCGCGCGTAACGCCCTCGAGGCAGCCAGACGAAAGTGGCGGGGTTTCCACGCGGCCGCCGCGCACGCAGAAAAGGTTTGCGGCGGTGCACTCGGCAACTTCGCCGCGCTCGTTGAGCAGGACGACTTCATCGAATCCGCGCTGCTGCGCTTCGGCCAGGTTCCAGACGTTGTTGAGCCAGGAGGTGACTTTGACGCCGGCAAGAGGCGAGGCGGCGTGGCGGCCTTCGGCGCGCAGGCCCAGCCTCGCGGGCTCGTGGTAAGCAGGCAGGCCGGCGGTGTAGAGCACCAGGTCGGCTTCGGGGAAAGGCTCGTCGCTTTGCCAGAAGCCCACCTTGTTGTAGATGACGTAGATCCGAGCGGTGCCTTCGCGGACAAGATTGGCGCGGAGCAATTCGGCGAGGTGGGCGCGGACCGTCTCCTGCTGGAACGGGAAGGGGACATGCGTGCGGGCAGCGTCTTTCTGAAGGCGGCGCCAGTGGCGCTCGAAGGCAAAGGGCACACCCTCGAAGATGCGCAGGGTGGTGAATAACCCCCAGCCGCTCAGAAGTCCGGCCTGGCCCGGCGAAAGGCGGACCTGCTCAATGGGAAGGAGGCGACCGTTGTGCGTGACGTAACGATGGATCATGGATCGGTCCGCGGCTGAGAAGCGGGGCCGGGCCGAATTGTATCTTAGTTTTGGTCTGGCTCGAAGACCTCCAGTAAGACTTCAGATGGTGCTACCCCCCCCGGGTGGGCATCGTTTTTGTAAGCGATAGTGAGGAAGGGGATTGCGCGATCGATGGTACTGATAGTACTCGGTCGCGTGTTCCAGAATGGGAAAGGAAGGGGCAGAGCAACCTGTAGGAGGGGATAAGGAGGGCCTGCCGCCGATGGTTAGCTTGCGAGAACATCGTGGGAGACATATTAGCATAAAGCTAATTCCGTGTCAAGGGGAAAATGGAGTTGGATCTGGGCCAGATGCGCTGAAGAACCGCTTTAACGTAGTATGGAACCAGAGGAAAATATGACCATCCTAGATGATCTTCCAAATCGCACACTGCCTTACATCGCGATGACGGCATTGAACGAGCCCATCGAGATCGTGGCAGGTTCATTCCAGCTTTTCCTGCCGAACGAGGGGACAGGAAGAATTGACGGTCACCTTCGCTTCAGATGGCTGCCCTCGACGGCAATGGAGTTCGAGGGTGGGTATTCGGGACCGCCTGTCAATCTGTTAGCACAAGAGGATGTTAGCCTAAGGATCGAAGAGATGGGGTTGGACGTCCCTGTCCTGATCACAAATGCCCAAGGGGGACGATCTCCCCAGCAGATTCGGGGTGTGTTTCGAAGAGCAGCTACAGTTTGCACCGCGGCCAACGTAGATCACGTGCGATTCTCTCTTGTCAATTTTCCCGAATATTTTGGGAATGTTGTCAGATACGAGGTTGATCGCACTTGGGGCCGTTTCTCGGGCCGTCTCGGCATTTCTTCGCCCGATTTCGTCTGTACAGTTGATGGAATTCCCGAAATCCGTGAACTCCATCGGGCAGCCAACCGAGATGCCGGGTTTGTGATTTCCCATGTCGGCGAGATCAGACCTTTGCACGGGAGGCTAGACACCAAGGGTATTGATGACCTGCTTGATGTGCTGCATCTATTCTTCGGGTTTCTTTGCGGAACATGGTCAGGTCCAGTATTTCCGGAGGGATTCACAGGCAACGAGAGGACCTGGAAGCAATTCGCTGCATGGAAACTATATGAAACAGGAGCAGTTCCGACATGGTTGCCTCAGGCCAATCCTCTTGAGTTGAACGGACTGTTTTCTGGGTTCCTCGAAAAATGTTCTGACCCTTCTTGGCGCTCAACTCTACGGAAGGCTCTGGGCTGGCATGTTCAGGCGAATTCGTCACTCGTGGCACACGAAACCAAGATTGTGATGGCACAGATCACGCTTGAACTTCTTGCTTGGGTCGAGCTCGTCGAAAACCGGCGGCTCCACAGCCGAAGTGATTTCGGACGGCTCTCAGCTGCCGGTCGCATTCGCTCTCTTCTGCATCACTTAAATATCCCTAGTGGCGTGCCGTTGCACTGTCAAGAGTTAATGAGTCTGCAAGACGGCGAGGCTTTCGATGGTCCAGGTATCTTGGTGCGTCTCCGAAATGCGCTCGTGCACGCGACCGGGGACAGCCGTGCGCTGACAAGTTCGCTTTCTGGCTTGCATTTGTGGACAGCTGGTCAGCTCGCTCTCCAATATGTCGAGTTGGCTATTTTGGCTCTTTGCGGTTACCAAGGGAAGTACGCTCGCCGAGCGTGGCGTGGCTGGCGGGGTGAGGATGAGGCATTCGTGCCCTGGGTGACGGATGCACTAACCACTGTGGACGGTGCGTTGGGTTCCTGACCTGTGCCAGCGGGACCCGCGAGCACAGGCCTGCCTTTTTTCCTTTTCGAGTCACGCAGGCTTAGAGTGTTCTGTCGATCAGAGGGATTCTTCGGCCCGACCGAGAGCGTCGGGCCTCAGAATGACAATCGCAGAGCGGGCACCGGCGCTAAACAAAAGGGCATATGCGATACGCCCCTACGGGGAGGGGCCGGCAAGATGACGGCGGTACCGGAGATGGCGGGGTAAACCCGCCGCTACAGAGGCAGGCATCCACCAACAGGCAGAGGGCGTATGCCATACGCCCCTACAGGAAGGTGCCGGCAGTCAGGCGGGGCGGACGCGGTCGGCGGGGACCTCAACTTCTGAGACGCCTCGGAAGGAGAAGAGGAGTTTAACCAGGTATTTCGGCGGCGAGTCGGAAGTTTGACGGACGATGTGACCAACGGCGTCGGTGACAGCGGCGTGGAATAAGACACCCTGGACCTGGATGCCGGCCAGGTTGACGCGAACCATCTGGCCGGGTTGAAAGGAAGCATCGGTCATGGGGTCATTCTCTCGCCGCGCGAGATACAAGTCCAGCGGTGGGGTCGGCTGAAGTGGCGATGACGAGTGTGGAGAGTCGAGTTAGGAAATGAGGCGTCGCTGCTGCGGAGAGATTCTTCGCCCCGGCATCGCAAGCTCTT
>CAZHLD010000040.1:0-25549 GCA_964533185.1 uncultured Acidobacteriaceae bacterium
AGTGGCGCGCCCGGAGAGATTCGAACTCCCGACCTTCTGGTTCGTAGCCAGACGCTCTATCCAGCTGAGCTACGGGCGCGCAGCGAAGAACATTTTAGCACAGGCGAATTGTGGGGCCAAAGAGTTAGGATGCGTGGGTGGAGGCGTAGTGAGACGATGGGGCGATGGATGAGGGCGGCGTTGTTGGGTGTGCTGGTGGCCGGAATTGGCGGCGGGGCGATGGCGCAGGCGCAGAAGGAACCGGGGCGGCTGCAAGGAAACCCGCAACTGCCGGAGGGAGTGGAGGCGATTTCGCTGTTGGGGAGGCCGCTGCGGTCGGCGCCGCTGGCAGAGGCGCAGCGCGCAGAGTTGGAGTCGCGGCTGGCGGAGGCGCGCGCGGCGGTGGAGGCGCGGCCGAATGATCCGGAGGCGGTGGTTTGGCTGGGTCGGCGGACAGCGTACCTGGGACGGTTCCGCGAGGCGATTGCGGTCTATACCACGGGCATCGGGAAATATCCGAAGTACGCGCCGCTCTACCGGCATCGCGGGCATCGGTACATCACCGTGCGCGAGTTGGACAACGCGATTGCGGACTTCGAACGTGCGGCGGCGCTGACGGCAGGCGCACCGGACGAAATCGAGCCGGACGGGATCCCCAACGCGCGGAACACGCCGACGAGCACGTTGCAGTCGAATATTTACTACCACCTGGGGCTGGCGCGGTACCTGAAGAGGGATTTTGCGGGGGCGCTGGCGGCGTACCGCGAGTGCATGAAGAGGTCGAAGAACGCGGACATGCAGGTGGCGACGAGTCATTGGCTGTACATGACGCTGCGTCGTATGGGGCGCGAGGCGGAAGCGCGGCAGGCGCTCGAGCCAATCACGCCACAGATGGACATCATCGAGAATGGGTCGTACCACCGGCTGCTGCTGATGTACAAGGGCGTGCTGACGCCGGAAGAGCTGCTCGCGCAAGCCAGCGGAGGAACGGAGATCGCGACAATTGGGTACGGCGTGGCGAACTGGCACTTCTACAATGGTCGGAGGGAGGAGGGGCTGGAGTTGATGCGCAAGGTGGTGAGCGGGGAGACGTGGGCCGCATTCGCGTTTATCGCGGCAGAGGCGGATTTGGCGAGGGAAGAGCCGAGAAAACCGGTTCCTGCTATCGGGCCACATACTAAGGCGGCGCCGGCGCGCTGCAAGCAGAAAAGATATTCCCCTGAAGGGCAGCGCTACATGGAAGAAGACTGTGAGATTAGAGATCGGGGGGAGGCTGGGAGGCGGGGGCTTTGACGTTTTGCGGGGGAGCGATGAGGCCCTGCGGGGGCGCAGTGAAGTTGAGCTGGACGTTGAGGAGGAAGGAGCCGGCCTGGAGGCCGCGGGCGGTACATTGAACCTGCACGGCACCGCCGGGAGGGATGCTCGAAGGGGTGATGGGTATGGTAGCAGTCTGGCCGGAGGCGCTTTGTCGGGAGGTTTTTGCGCCGGGAGCGGAGCAGCGGAGGTTGCCGAGGGTCTGCGGCGTCTGATTGGTGAGCGTGAGGGTGCCGACCGGAGTGCGCGGGCCGCCAGGAGCCGACAAGCCGCCGAGCCCGGGAACGGTGACGCCGAAGTTGACAGTCTGACCGCGAGTGACCACGGGAGGCTGCGGTACCTGCGTGACGATGGTCGGAGTGTTGATGCGACCGGCGGCGACGGGTCGGCCTCCGACGCTCACCAGCAGCGGAACGGCGGCGACCGGCTGTGGGGCAAGTATCGGAGCCATTGCCGCGGCGCCGCAGTGTCCCCACCAGAGATTGCGGGCGGGTTGATCACCCAGAGAGATGTTGGGCATGGCTCCCTGTGCGGGGCCGAGAACGTAGAACGCTGAGCTCTGAACTACTGCTGCGGGTGCGCGCCAGGCGTCGCCGGAGGTGTAGTCGAGCGGCGGCCAGATTTTCACGGGCACGGGCTGAGTTTTTCCCCACGGAAGAAAACTGGCGGCAGTCGGCGGACGGGCCGGGGCGGGCGCGAGCGAGAGCTGTCCGGCTTCAATGGGAAAGGTCTGATCGCCGAGCTGCAGGCGGCCAGCGAGCCATTCGCTATCCACTTCGGATTCCACTTCCCTGCCCTGCGCGAGTGATTTCTGCCAAGCGCGAACATTCATTGTGACGGCATCGGTGCAGGCGGGCGGAGGCCAACTGAGCTCGACGCGGGTGAGGTCGAGTGAAGGGTCGGCGAAGAGGTCGGAGTCTTCGGCGTCGCGGAGCTGCTCGTTTGAGGCGTTTGCGGCGGGCGTGGGAGGCTGGCCCTGAGCGACGCGGGTGAACTGGCCGGCGCGAAGACGGACTTCGCCGGGGACGCCGGGGTCCACGTTGCGGACGAGGAGCTCGCCGTAGAGACAGAGGACTTCGGTATAGGCGGCGAGCGCGGCGATCCAGAAGCGCGTGCCGACGACGCCGACGGAGGCGGTGCGCGTGCGCACGCGAGTCTGAGCGCCGGGCTGCACGCGGCGAACGATGTTGGCGCGGAGGCGGCCATAGAGAAGCTCGAGGTCGGTCTGACTGGTGCCCGGGTCGTGGCGGAGGACGCGAAGCTCGGAGTCAGAGCCGACGTTGAGTAGCGAGCCGTCGAGCAGGCCGACGCGAATGCGTCCGGCGCGGCCGGTGCGCAGCAGGTCGAGCCAGTCAATGGGCTCTGAGCGCTGTGCGGGGAATGGAGGCGCCGAGCCGCGAACGACGTCGGCGGGAGCGAGGGCGAGACGAACTTCGCCGGCGCGGTTGTCGGATTGGGCGGGGTCCTGAGCGAGGGAGACGGCGGCCACAAGAAGCGCAAGACCGGCGGCGAGCAGAAAGCGGAGGGAGCAGCGCACGGACGGATTATAGAACGGGCGGGAGTTGTTGTCAGAGAATAGAGGGCCGACTGAAGTCGGTCCCTACACAAACCCTACACAAAACCCCTACTGGCGAGAAGGGAGGCGGCGGAGGAGAAGGAGAGCGGTGAGAGCGAAGAGGGCGAGAAAGGCAGCGGCTGCGGAGTAGTGACCGAAGCAGAGTTTGCCGATGCCGAAGAGAGCGGAATAGACCATCGCGCAGCCGAGGAGCCAGGAGAGGAGATTGGGGGCGAGGTCGCGCGTGGGCGGGACGTCGGGGGCGGCCAGGGCGACGGGTCCCCAGCCGGTGACGTCGGGGCGAACGCGGCGGTAGAAGTTGACGAGCACGCCGGAGGGCTCGGGCGGGGTGACGAGAGTGGCGGCCACCCAGACGAGCGTGGTAACGCCGGTGGTGACGAGTGCGATCTTGGCGAAGACGAGAAACTCCGGGCCGCTGAAGGGTTGCGTCCAGCGCAAAGCCACGGAGACGAGCAGGGCCGTGGTCATGGCGGAGATTTCGCTCCAGGCGTTGATCCGCCACCAGTACCAGCGCAGCAGATAGACGCCGCCGGTGCCGGCTCCCACCTCGAGTACAAACTTCCAGCCTTCGCGAATAGAAACGAGTTTCCACGAAACGATGCCGGTGGCGACGACGAGCAGGAGCGTAACGATGCGGCCAACGTTGACGTAGTGCGATTCGGGCGCGTCGGTGCGAATGAAGCGGCGGTAGAAGTCAAAGACCAGATAGGAACTGCCCCAGTTGAGATGGGTGGCGACGGTGGACATGAAGGCGGCGAGGAAGCCGGCGATGAGCAGGCCGCGCAAGGCGGGCGGAAGGTGCTGGGTGGCGACGAGCATGTAAGAGGATTCGGACCGGTCAAGACCGGGATAGAGAACGACGGCGGCGAGGCCGACGAGAATCCACGGCCAGGGGCGGATGGCGTAGTGGGCGAGGTTGAACCAGAGGACGGAGAGGAGGCCGTCGCGCTCGCTGCGAGTTGCGAAGATGCGCTGGGCGACGTAGCCGCCGCCGCCGGGCTCGGCTCCTGGGTACCACGCGGCCCACCACTGCACGGTGAGGAAGACGATGAAGGTGAGCAGAGGCAGTGTCCAGCGGGCTTCGCCGGTAAGGCCGAGAGAGAAGTCGGGAAGAAAGGCGGTGACGTCGGAGGCGGAGGAGCCGGCCACGATACGAGAAGCCTCGAGCTTGTCGAGCAGCGCAGGCATGCCGCCGACAGCGTTCACGGCGAAGAAGGCCACCAGGACGATGATGGTCATCATCAGGACGAACTGAAAGAGGTCGGTCCAGAGGACGCCCCAGAGGCCGCCGAGGGAAGCGTAAAGGCCGGTGAGCGGGATGAGAACAAAGATGCAGACGGCCAGGGCGATGGATTCGTCCACGCCGATTGAAACGGCGACGATTTGCGTCATGGCCTTGGTGACCCAGCCGAGGATGAGGCAGTTCATCAGCAGGCCGAGGTAAAGGGCGCGGAAGCCGCGGAGCAGCGCGGCGGGGCGGCCGGCGTAACGAAGCTCGGCGAATTGGACGTCGGTGAGCAGTCCGCTGCGGTGCCAGAGGCGGGCGAAGAGAAAAACGGTAAGCATGCCGGAGGGCAGGGCGCTCCACCAGAGCCAGTTGCCGGCAATGCCCTGCGTGTAGACGAGGCCGGCGACGACGAGCGGCGTGTCGGCGGCAAACGTGGTGGCGACCATCGAAGTGCCGGCGAGCCACCAGGAGACGCGGCGGCCGGAGACGAAGTATTCCTCGGTGCTGGTGGCAGAGCGGCGGCGGAAGTAGAGGCCGAGGAGGAGGGAGATCAGGAGGTAGACGAGAATGGCGGCCCAGTCGAGAAGGGTGAGGCGCATCGGCGGGGGAGAGTGTAGCCTCAAGTGGAAGAAGTCGAAACTTGAAAGTTGAACGTCGAAGGTTGACATGGCGACAAGGGAAGATAGAATCGGCGGGCATGAGACGAAGAGAGATTCTCCAAAGCATGGCGGCCGCGCTGGCGGGGATGAGTTTGCCCGGTTTGGCGCAGTCGGTGGAACAGGGAGCATCCGCGGGCGCGGCGGGTCAGGGTGCAGCGACGGGCAAGGCCAGTGGCGCGGCGAAGAATGCGGCGGCGGGGGCCAAGCCCGTTAACTTGCTGGAGTTTGAGCCACTGGCCAAGCGGCGAATCTCGCGGATGGCCTATGACTACATTGCCGAGGGTGCGGCCGACGAGATCACGCTGCGGCGCAATCGCGAATGCTTCGATCAGATTCGGCTGAAGCCGCGCGTACTGGTGGACGTGAGCCGGCTGGACACAGGCGTGGAGCTGCTGGGGCAGCAGCAGGCCTTCCCCATCCTGCTGGCGCCGACGGCGTACCACAAGCTGGTGAACCCGGAGGGCGAACGGGCCACGGCGCGCGGGGCGGGGGCGGCGGGCGCTACAATGGTGGTGAGCTCGTTTGCGACGGTGGCGATCGAGGACGTGGGCAAGGCGGCCGCGGGGTCGCTGTGGTTTCAGCTCTACGTGCAGAACGACCGCGGGTTCACGCGCGAGCTGGTGCAGCGTGCCGAAGCGGCTGGCTGCCGCGCGCTATGCGTAACCGTGGATACACCGGTGGCAGGCACACGCGACCGCGAGGTACGGGACAACTTCAACCTGCCGCCGGGGATGGAGATTGAAAACTTGAAAGCGCTGGAGGCAAAGGCCGGGCGGTCGTCGCACGTGAGCGAACGGGGGATATACAGCTTGGCGCTCGACCCGACGCTGACGTGGCAAGAGATTGACTGGATCCGCGGGTTCGCGCAGGTGCCGGTGCTGCTCAAAGGCATACTGACGGCGGAGGACGCGCGCCTGGCGGTGGAGCACGGCGTGGCGGGCGTGATCGTCTCAAACCACGGCGGGCGAAACCTGGACACCACCCCAGCAACGATTGAGGCGCTGCCGCGCGTCGCCGATGCGGTCGCCGGAAGGACCGCGGTGCTGATGGACGGCGGGGTGCGGCGCGGGACCGACGTGGTGAAGGCGCTGGCCCTGGGCGCCCAGGCGGTGTTGATCGGTCGGCCGTACCTGTGGGGGCTGGCGGTGGGCGGGGCGGGAGGGGTCGAACGAGTGGTGACGATGTTGCGAACCGAGTTTGAGGTGGCCATGGCGCTGTGCGGGACGGCGAGTCTCAAGCACATTACGAGAGAGGTGATTTGGGAATAGCGGTCAGCGATCAGCTTGCAGCGCTAAGCAATCAACCTTCAGCAGGCAAGAAATACGGGAGCGCAGGTAACGGGAGCGGAAAGAGAAAAGGCCCCGGGCTGTCAGGGGGAGAAAGCCCGGGGCCCGGGGGTTGAGACAGAGGCAGGGCCGGAGAAAACTCGTCAGAAATTTTTCTGCCCCCCGCAATGTGGCGGCGTGAACCCGCCGCTACACATCAGCAAAGGTCAGTCGAACGAAGGAGCGGCCAGCAGGCAGAGCCGGCGCAGTTCCTCGTAGGTGAAGACCATGGCCTGCGCGGGCCCGTTGTGCTCGACCTTGCCGAGGCCAGAAAGCCGGGAAAGGCGACGAAGCTCATCCGGCGAAACACCCAGCAGAATTGCGGCGCGACGTTCGTCGACGCGAGCCTGGTACTCGGCCTTCAAAGGCAACTCCCCTAGGTGATAATGCTGACCCAGTTTTCTTCTTCCACGGCGAGGATCATCGCTTTATAGACATCGATGTCCCAGCCCTCGCCGATGCGCAGGCGAACCGCGTCGTCGGATTCGCCAAGCACGGTGCCACGCAGCGGGACGCGCATTTCACCCGCAGCAACCTGCAAGATCACCGGATGCCCTACCCACACTTCGTAAGCACTGGCCATGGCAATGTCCCCCTGCGCTTGGAATTGCCCCACGGATTGGGAGTGTGGGGAAGGGAGGCGGGGCTCGAAATGGTACAGACGGGTTAGTTTTCTAGCCTGAAGGTACTGTTACCCGATGGGGCACAAATATTTTCTGCGCGAGGGTGAGTACCAACGTACCGGACGGTTGGTTCGGGAGGTTGATTGTGCGAAACGATGTGCGGACGCATCCTAGCAAATATGGGTGTATTCGAGCGCGCCCGGAGGGCTCTGCGACTGAAGACTGCGCCCGCGGAAATGGCGCCGGCCGGAGTGGGGCTGGCACTGGGCGGCGGATTTGCGCGGGGCTTTGCGCATCTGGGCGTGATCCAGGTGCTGGAAGAAAGCGGCGTCAAGGTTACGCACCTTGCGGGGTCGAGCATCGGAAGCCTGCTGGGAGCGGCGTATGCGGCAGGCGAACCGGTGGAGCGCATTGCGGCAGAGGGGCGGCGCATTCGCTTCCGGGACTTTGGCCGGTGGACGCTCTCGAGGCTGGGGCTGGCGTCGAACGACCGGCTGGGCGAGCTGGTGCGGCGCAGCTTCCGTGTGCAGACGTTTGAGGAGTTGAAGATCCCAACGGCGGTGGTGGCTACGGACCTGGGCACGGGGGAACCGTTTGTGATTACGAGCGGGAGGCTGGACGAGGCGATCCGAGCGAGCTGCGCGTTCCCGGGACTGTTTGAGCCGGTGCAGGCTGGCGAGCGGTGGCTGGCCGACGGCGGTCTGGTGGCGCCGGTGCCGGCGCAGGCGGCGCGGGAACTTGGCGCAGGATTGGTGATCGGCGTATCGGTAGGATTCAATCTCTGGAACGGCGATGCGCCCACGAACTTATTCCAGGTAGTGAACCGGGCCGTTTCTGCGGCGCAGAAGAATCAGGGTGCGGCGTGGAGAGGGTATGCCGACCTGGTGATCGAGCCGGAAGTGCATGGGATCGATTGGGACCACTTCCATCGCGTCGACGAGGCCGTCGCCGCCGGAGCTGCGGCAATGCGGGCGGCGCTGCCGCGACTCACCGAGCTGCTGAGCAAGGCGACGGCAGGCCGCGGCGGGAACGGCCGGGCGACCGATTCGCTGGCGTCGCGAGCGTCGCAGGAGAAGCCGGGCGCCCAAGGAGCGGCGTAGCGATGAAACGCGCGGTGGAGTGGGTACCGGCGATGGTTTCCTTTCTGACGTTGCGCTGGCAGGAAAGCTGCGAGAACCCGGCGGTGTTCTGCTACCGTATTGGTTCGGGGCTGCTGGCCGAGCGCAGGTCACGCCGAAGCGGTGAGGACTCCCCGGCAAGATGCTCGAATCCATCAAAGAGTTTTTCCGGTTTGTCTACGACGTCCAGGGGCTGATTCAGTGGGGCGGGACGCTGCTGGTCTGCGTGATCGTTTTTGTTGAGACGGGCCTCTTCGTCGGGTTTTTCCTTCCGGGCGATTCCCTTCTGGTAAGCGCGGGTATTTTTGCGGCGGCGGGCCTTTTGGACCTTTGGGCGCTGCTGACGCTGGTGGCAGCGTGCGCGGTGGTGGGCGACCAAGTGGGCTACTGGATCGGTCGGAAGGCCGGGCAGACGCTCTACCAGCGCGAGGATTCGTTCTTCTTCCGGAAGCGGCACCTCGAGCAGGCACACAACTTTTACGAAAAATATGGCGGGAAAACAATCATCCTGGCGCGGTTTGTGCCAATTGCACGGACGTTTGCGCCAGCGGTGGCAGGCGCGGCGGAGATGAACTACCGGAAATTTGTCAGCTACAACGTAATCGGCGGGATCCTGTGGGTGTGGAGCATGGTGCTGGGCGGGTATTTTCTGGGCCGGCTCGTGGGGCCCGAGGTGCTCAGCAAGAGAATCCACTGGGTGATTGCGGTTGTCGTGTTCCTTTCGATCCTGCCGGTGTTTTATGAAGCGTGGCGGGCGCGACGCAAGAAGAACCTGAACGCGGCGGCACCAGTAGCTGTCGCAAAGCCCGAGCACGAGTAACCGTGGCCAGCGGCAATGAATTCCCTACCCCGCAGGCAATCCTCTTCGACATCGGCCGAGTGATTGTGCGTGTGGACGTGCGTCGGGCGGCTGAGCCACTGGGCGTGGCCGCTGGTATGGCTCCAGCCGAAATCTGGCGCGCGATCGAGACCGACCCGCGCTGGAGCGACTGGCAAGAAGGGCGCATTTCCGTGCAAGACTGGCATGAGCACCTGACGCGGCGGTTCGGCGTGCGGCTGGGATTTGAGGAGTTCTGTGAGGTGTGGAACCGGGCGCTTGACCCGGAGACGGTCCTCGCAGAGAAACTGTTTGCCGAGCTGGGGCGACGGTTCCGGCTGGCGCTGCTTTCAAATACCGACCCGATCCACGTGGCGCACATGGAGTCGAACTTTGGATTCATGCGGCACTTCCCTGCCGCTGCACGAGTCTATTCATGTGCTGTCGGCGCGAGCAAGCCGAGCCCGGCGATTTACGCGAAAGGGATTGCTGCGTGCGGCGTGCCGGCCGCGGAGATCCTCTATGTGGATGATGTGGCGGAGTACGTCGAGGCGGGGCGGCGGGCGGGGTTGAAGGGGGTGCAGTTTGTGGGTGCGGGGGAGCTGTTGAAAGAGTTGAGGCACAAAGGGCTGATCGAATAAGGGGCGAAATGGCGGAGAGAGAGTAAAGAATCCTAGTACTAGTACCCAGTCAGAAGCCGCCTGAGTTTATGAAAACCTGCTAAATCATTCACTGGATGGACGATAGAGAGGGCTGGCAGGCGTCAAGCTTTGGCGCAAAAGATGCTATTTGAAAGGCGCCAGCCCTAAAATGGAGGGGGAGAAATGGGAAACGATAAAGTGGTGGAAATGGAGAAGAGCGCGCCAAGATGGGTGGCGCCAGCGGTGGTGGTTGCGGTGCTGCTTGCCGTGGTGGGGGCGTGGTTCGGATGGAGCGCGAGTTCCCAGTTGCACGAGACCCGGCAGGCGATGAGTACGGAGATGAAGCAGGCCGACCAGAACCTGGCCAGGGAGGTAGCCGAGTTGCGGCAGCGTGTGGCCGTGAGTGACAAGGCCAGCGCCGAGCTGCAGAGCGATCTGGGCGTGGTGGCCAAGCGGCTGAACGTGACGCAGGGCCAGTGGAAGAAGGCACGTGAGGAAGCGGCCCGTCTGCAGGCAGAGAACACCAAGCAACTGGCGGCAATGGACACGGCAGTGAAGAGCGAGCTGGCAACGAAGGCTTCGGCCGAAGAGGTGAAGGCGGTCAGCTCGGAAGTCAGCGTGGTGCGCACAGACTTGAACAGCACGATCGAAAACCTGAAGATGGCGCGGGGCGAGCTGGGCACGCTGATCGCGCGGAACAGCGAGGAGATCTCGGTTCTGCGACGGCTGGGCGAACGGGACTACCTGGAGTTTACGATCGAAGGCAAGCAGCCGCAGAAGGTGGGCGCGATCACGGTGCAACTGCGCGGAACGAACACGAAGCGGAGCCAGTTCACCGTGGCGATGACGGTGGACGACCTGCGTGTGGAGAAGAAGAACCGGCAAGTGAACGAGCCGATCTATTTCTACACGCGCGGCGGGCGACAGCCACTCGAGCTGGTGATCAACAAGGTGGACAAAAACAAGGTAGTGGGCTACCTGAGCATCCCGAAGTCCAACCAGGTGGCAACGGCCTCATCGGGGAAGTAGTAGGCCGCACTCACCGTATTTCCCGACCATAGAACGCCGGGCCCGCAGGCGAACGCTTGCCGGCCCGGTTTTTTTTCTTGCGTGCAAGGTCAAGCGGGCCTGAACAAATGTTTGAGGGCGGGCCGGTTTTCCTTGCGCTGCGATGGAGCGGTTGTTAAGATTTTCGTGTAGGAAAACATGCGCGGGCCTCTCAATCGGCCCAAGACGTTCAAACGCAACCCGGCGCCGGCGGCCTCACAAGCGACGAATCGGCAGTTCGCACGCGATAGCGGAATACTCTGGAAACAAAACCCGGCCCGAGGAGGATCCGATGTCCGACTTCTACCAAACCGGAGTCATTGCTACACTTCACCGTCTGGGGGAGCACAAACTAGAGCCCTTGGAGCAGCAGCTCGAGCGGTTTGCGGAGCTGCAACCAATTGCTCTAGTACTGCCGGCACTTTACTCGGAGTTTGAGAAGCCAGCCATGGAGGGAATCCTGCGCGAGTTGGCCCAGGTCCGGTACCTGAAGCAGGTCGTGATGGTGTTGGCACAGGCGAGCGAGGCACAGTACCGCGAGGTGCATGAGCGGCTGGCGGGTCTGCCGGGGGAGGTGCGCATCATCTGGAACGATGGACCGCGGGTGCAATCGCTCTATCGGATGTTGCGTGAAAACGGGCTGGAGGTGGGACCGGACGGCAAGGGGCGGTCGTGCTGGATGGCGTATGGATACGTGCTGGCGAGCCGACGAGCCGATGTGATCGCGCTGCACGACTGCGACATCGTGAATTACTCGCGCGAGCTGCTGGCGCGACTGTGCTTCCCGGTGGTGAGCCCGCACATCAACTTCGAATTCTGCAAGGGGTTTTATGCGCGCGTGAGCGACCGGATGCACGGGCGAGTGACGCGGCTCTTGGTAACACCGTTGGTGCGGACGCTGCAATCGCTCTACGGCTTCCTGCCATTCCTGCAGTACCTAGACAGCTTCCGCTACCCACTGGCGGGTGAGTTTGCCATGCAGGCGGACTTGGCGCGGGTGAACCGCATCCCCTGGGACTGGGGGCTTGAAGTGGGGGTGCTGGCGGAGGTGTACCGAAACTGCTCGGTGAAGCGCATCTGCCAGGTGGATATTTCCGAAAACTACGAGCACAAGCACCAAGAGCTTTCGCCGGGAGACCCGTCGAAAGGGCTGATGAAGATGGCGGTGGACATCGCTAAGACTCTCTTCCGAATTCTGGCGAGCGAAGGCGTGGCGTTTGACCAAGGACGGATCCAGACCATGCTCACGCCCTACGTGCGCACAGCGGAGGACACGATCACGCGGTACCACGCCGACGCGATGATCAACGGGCTGATCTTCGACCGGCATGAGGAAGAAACGGCGGTGGAAACATTTGCGCAGGCGCTGAAGCTGGCGAGCGACGAGTTTTTCGCCGATCCGCTGGGGGCGCCGCTGATCCCCAACTGGGCGCGCGTAAGCGCGGCACTGCCGGGATTTTTGGGGTCGCTGCAGGAAGCGGTGGACGCGGACAACGCTGAGCTGGGACACAAGCTACTGTACATGCGGGCGGGGGGAGAAGAAGTAGGCGGGAGAAGAAAAGGCTAGAGTTTGTCGTACTTGAGCAACAGGAGAGGGGGAGGGACAGGCTAAAGCCTGTCCTACGGGCGGCGACGTGGACAATTTTCTGCCCAGCGAACTAATTGCGCGGCTAAAGGAGACTGGCGAAACGGAGATTGTTGCCGGGATCCCGAGCTACAACAACGCGCGGACGATCGGTCAGGTGGTGCGTGCGGTGGCCGCGGGGTTGGCGAAGTATTTTCCCGACCGCAAGGCCGTGATCGTAAACTCAGACGGCGGGTCGAAAGACGGGACGCGGGAGGCGGTGCTGAATGCCGAGGTGGATCACAACGCGCTGCTACAAGTCTCCTACCCGGTGAGCCCGGTGCAGCGGATTTCGACGGCCTACGCGGGCATTCCGGGTAAGGGGAGCGCGTTTCGGACGATCTTCGCAGTGGCGAAACACCTGAATGCGAAGGCGTGCGTGGTGGTGGACTCGGACCTGAGAAGCATCTCGCCGCAGTGGGTGGAGCTACTGGTGCGGCCGGTGGTGGACCGCGAGTTTGACTTCATCGCGCCGTACTACTTGCGGCACAAATACGACGGGACAATCACGAACAGCATCATCTACCCGATGACGCGGGCGATGTTCGGCCAGCAGGTGCGACAGCCGATCGGCGGGGACTTCGGAATTTCCGGGAAGCTGGCGGCGCGATACCTGGAGAAGGACGTCTGGGAAACGGACGTGGCACGGTTTGGCGTGGACATCTGGATGACGCTAGTGGCGATTGCCGAGGGCTTCCGCGTGGGGCAGTCGTATCTGGGTGCAAAGCTGCACGACGCCAAGGACCCGGGCGCGGACCTGACGAGCATGTTCCGACAGGTGGTGGGGTCGCTCTTTGGGTTGATGGAGACGTACGAGAAAACGTGGCAAAGCGTCGAGGGATCAAAGGCCGTGCCGATGTTTGGTTTCCCGTTTGACGTGGGGCTCGAGCCGATCCCCGTGAACGTGGAGCGGATGGAGCACGCTTTCACGCAGGGGACGCGGGACCTGCGGGAGATCTACGCAGAGTTTCTCTCGCCAGGAACGCTGGATGCGTTGACGGCGTGCGGGCAAGTTGGGGAGGGCGCGGCATTCCGTCTGCCGGATCAACTCTGGGTGCACACGGTGTATGAGTATGCCGCGGCGTATCACCGGCGGGCGATTGACCGGGATCACCTGATGCAGTCGCTGGTGCCGTTGTACCTGGGGAGGACGGCGTCGTTTGTACTGGAAGTGCAGGAAAGCACGGCGCGAGAGGTGGAAGAACGGATCGAAAAGCTGTGCGAAGTCTTCGAGGCGGAAAAAGGCTACCTGACCGCGCTCTGGCTGGCGGGCGCGGGAAAGGAGAAGACACATGCAGGGACTGTTTGAACGAGCGTTCATCGAACCATTCCACCGGCTGGCGGAGCAGTTGAAGGTGGTGCTGCCCGGGCTGATGACAGTAGTGGTCATCCTCGTGGTGGGAGGGGCATTGGCTTACCTGATCCGGGGGACGGTGTACTGGGTGTTGCGCAAGGCGCACTTCGACCGCCTGGCGGCGCGGACGGGCTGGGCGGAGGCGATCGAACGGACGCGAATTTTTCGCTCAGCTTCGGACTTTGGCGCGCGGGTGGCGCAGGGGACGGTGTGGCTGCTGATCATTCTGTTTGCGCTGAGCGCGATCGGGTCGCCGCTGACGGAGGACCTGCTGGAGCGGTTTTTCCGCTTTGTCCCCGACCTGATCACAGCGATTCTCGTGCTGTTGCTGGGGTCGGTGATCAGCAAGTTTCTGGCGCGGAGCACGCTGCTGGCGGCAGTGAACGCTCAGTGGGCGGGGGCACGGTTGCTGGCCGGAGGCGTGCGCGTGTTGGTGATGAGCCTGGCGGTGGTGATCGCTCTGGAGCAAATCCGAATCGGGCGGACGGCGCTGCTGACGAGCTTTGCCATCCTGTTCGCAGGCATCGTGATTGCCGCGGCGATTGCGTTTGGGTTAGCCGGACGCGAGCTGGCACGGGAGTGGCTCGAGCGGCAAATGAGGACAAGGGCGGCGGAAGAAGAGGTTTTCAGGCATCTCTAAGAAGCGGTCGCATTCAGCGATCAGCTTTCAACATTCAGCGGTCAGCTTTCGTTGGCCATTATTTGTTGTCCGTTATCCGTCAAAAGACGCTAGAGTCAGAAGACCGCTTCGTGTGCGTGGGGAGCGATGCTAACGGCGCGACATGTGATTTTCACGGACCTGGATGGGACGCTGCTGGACCACCACAGCTATTCGTGGGCGGCGGCGGCGGAGGCGCTCGAAGAGATCGAGCGGCGGAGGGTGCCGCTGGTGTTTGTGACCAGCAAAACGCGGGCGGAAGTGGAGGTGCTACGGCAGAAGCTGGGGAACGCGCACCCGTTCGTCACCGAGAACGGTGGAGGCCTCTTCATCCCCAACGGCTACTTCAACCAGCCCATGAACGGGAGCACGCGCGCGGGACACTACCATTGTTTCGCGCTGGGGAAACCGTACAGCGAGGTGGTGGCGGCGCTCGAGGAGGTTTCCCGGGAGACTGGGGCCGAGGTGGCGGGATTCCACGACATGAGCGTTCGTGAAGTGGCGGAGAACACAGGATTGAGTCCCCGCCAGGCGGAGTTGGCGCGCGAGCGCGAGTTCGATGAGCCGTTTTTTTTCGCGGGGGCAAGCGAGGCAGCAATCGATAGGTTTGTGGAGCTGGCGGGGCAGCGTGGTTTTCAGGTGACACGCGGGGGGCGCTTTTGGCACCTGTTTTCGGGAAGCGATAAAGGGAAGGCGGTGCGGCAGTTGATCGGGCTGTACCGCAAAGCCATGCAAGGGCGGGTGCGGACGGTGGGACTGGGCAATAGTGCCAATGACATCCCGCTGCTGACGGCGGTGGACCAAGCGGTGCTGCTGCCCGGGCCGGAGGGCGAGTTCGACGAGGATGCAACGGCCCGGTTGCGTAGCGTGAGGCGAGGGCCGGCGGCGGGGCCTGCTGGGTGGAATGACATTGTTTTGCACATTCTGGGAGGTCGATAAGCGCTAGGAGTGGCGGAAAAGAGAGAGAGTTTTCCTGCGAGGAGGGCCCAAGGGAATAAGGTGGCGCTGGCGAGGTTCACAGATCATTTGAATGAAAGGACTTAGGACTGGGCAGGCTGGGTAAGAGAGTTGGTATGGGGATTGCGCTTTAGATTGTGCCGCGCATGGATCGTCCCTCCGGGCGCTGGCAGATGACGTACGCAAAGCAGGCCGTTGCTGGCGGCCTGACCTGAAGCGTGCGCGCGCCAGGAGGATTGACCATGCGGCTTCTCCGTCGCCTTTCCATTCCCGCAAGCGAATCGCAAATGGCCGTGGCACTGTGCCTCTGCGCCGTGATGATGAGCCTGATGCTGTGGGCCATCCTGTGGCAGTCGGACGTGATTACCTACCAGCAAGACGTGATCCGCTGGATGTGGACAGCGCGGTTCGGCGGGTAAGACGCGCGCCCGCGCGAATTCTCTATTCCTTCCCTCTCACAATTCTGCCGTCGCAACCTGAACAGGTTGCGGCGGACGTGTTTTTGCGCGAGACGCGGCGGCGCAACTTTTCGCCCGGGTGCGGGTTGGATGCATGGGGAAGATGTCGCTAGAGACTCGGAGGAGTTATGAAGTCACTGAAGAAAAAGTTTCTGGTCGGAGTACTGACGTTGGCCACCAGCCCGCTGGGGCTGCTGGGGCAGGGTGCTCCGGAACAGGGCGCACCGGCCGGACCGGGGCCGCAAGGGCGTCCAGAGATGCGGCGCGACCGAGACGACCGGCGCTGGGAGAACCGGCGGCGACATCATCGCGGCAAGATGCGCCATCACCGGCGGCAGCGCGGGCGCGGCGTGGCGATGATCCTGCGCAACCCAACGCTGCGCGAGCGAGTTGGAATCAGCGCGGAACAGGCGGCCAAAATTCAAGGCCAGCAGGCAGCGTTTGCGAAGTCGCGGGTGCGCGACCGCGCCGACCTGCGCGTGAAGCAGATGGACCTGCGGCAGTTGATGGCCGCGGAGAAACCGGACCGGGCGGCAATTGACAAGAAGCTGCGCGAGATCAGCGAAGTGCGGCTGGCGGCGCAGCAGTTGGCGGTGGAGCACCGGCTGGCGATGCGCGAGGCAATCACGCCGGAACAGAAAGAAAAGATGAAGCAACTGTTCCGCGAACGGATGCGAGATGGCCGCGAGGGCAGACCGCCCGCGGCGTGAAGAGAGCTGTCAGCTGTCAGCCTACAGCAAGAGGAAGAATTGAAAGGAATGGGGAGCCAGAGATGGCTCCCCGTTTTCTTTGGCTCGAAGAGGCCGGATTGAGTGAGGCAGGGGACCAGCAAGCGAATCGGGGAGCCTGGCAGCTCCCCGATTGGCCACTTTGGTCAGTGCCGCCGTGGCGTCGTGAAGGCGTCGCGGGCGGCGCGCACCGCAAGAGCGGTGTGATCAAGTTTGGTGCAGTTCTAAGCCCGGTGGAGTCATGCTCCCTCCGAACCAAGACTTTCAATTCCCTTCTACTCCCCGAAAAACGCGAATGCAAGAACAAAGTTGGAGAAAAAGAGGATTGGCGTTGTCCGTTTTCCGTTGTCCGTAATCCGTTTCGGAGGGAAACAGGGTGGCAAAAGTTCAGGGGTTACTTGAGGAAGAGGCCTTCGCGGATTTGATCGCGGCCGACGAAGGTCTTGGAGCTGTGGAAACGACTGAAAAGGTTCAAGATGTCGCGGTTCTGGAAGACACGGTCCACGGTAAAGAGGGGCGGCGAGAAAACCATTTCGAAGTTCTGCTGATCGAGGACGCGGTAGCGGTAAAAGGTCTCGGGGCGGCGACTGTGGAAGAGGGCCAGGATGGCTCCTCCGGGACGCAGCAGGTCGGTGAGCCGGCCAACGACGCGGGAGACCATGGCGGGATCGAGGTAATCGAGCAGGTCCCAGGCCAGGACAGCGTCGAAGGTGTGATCGGGGTACTGGAAGGTGGAGCTCAGGAAACGCTCGGCGCGGGCCGGAGGGGAGAACTCGACGGTTTGGTCGCCCAATGCGAGAGCGCGGAAGCGCTCCTCATCGGCGCGGAGAAAATCTTTCCAGGAAAAGAGCAGGTCGTCGGTGTAAACCTTGAAGCCGCGCTCGATGAAAAAAGTGACGGTGGTCTGCCAGACGGGACCCAGGTCGAGCAGGCTACCGTGGCTCAGGTCTCCAAGGTGTCCGACGAAGTCTTTGAGGCCGTTGGACTGGCGGCCGCCGCGGGGGGCGGTGACGGGCCCGGGGGCGGCGACCTGGGCAACGCGCATACCGGCGGCGCCGCCGATCTGCGGGGACAGAGCGCGGTCGGGAGTGCCACGAAGCTTCTGAAACAAAGCCATGCTGCCTACGAGTGTGCGTCTTTTGCGTGAACAGGAACCGGACTGGCGGGTTCCGAAGCAGTGACGTCGACGGCGGGTCGAGACGCGCGCGGCTCTTCGGCGCGCACCACGTCCACCTGACCGCTAAAGACAGCTCCCTCTTCGATGACGATGCGACGAGTGACGACGTTGCCACTGACCTGGCCGGTCTGGCCGATGACCACGCGCTCGCGCCCGCGCAAGCCACCCTTGACCCGGCCGCGAACAATGATCTCGGCCGCTTCGATATCGGCGGTGACGCGGCCGCTCGAGCCGACGCTGACCTTGCCGTCAGTGATCGCGACTTTGCCGTTGACCTCGCCCTCGATGAGGAGATCTTCGCTGCCGGTGACCTCACCTTTGATCGAGATGGCTTTGCTGATGACGCCGCCAGGGGCAGCAACGGGTGGCGGTGGAACGACCGGCGCAGGCCGGGGCAGTTCCGGAACGGGATGTACCACAAGATCCGCTGAAGGGAGAACGGGATTGTGTTCCTCTTGCTTACGCCACACAGGAACCTCCTGGGAAGCTCTGCCTGAGCAACGGCTTGGGCCCACGCACCAAGCGGCTCGGGAAGGGCGGCTGTGCCCGACTATAGTATAGGTGTGAAAAACTGTAAACCGAAAATATGAAAAAGTCTGCACAGCGGGTGCCGGGGAAGGAACCCCTGAAGGTGCAGGGTTAGGTTTCAGTGTGTCAGGGCGGAGGCTGTGGAAAACCGCAGAGCGGCGGGCGGAGCGTGCTCGTCGAGGCCGCGTAACTCCCAAAGAGTGATAAGCATACCAGCCCATTCGTAGAGGAAGAGCTTTTGGCCGCGGTGCGTGTGCCACCAGGTGGCGGGATCGAAATCGTGGTCGGGCGCGGAGACGACGCAAACCTGCACCGAGGCAGGAAGGACGCGGCGGAAGATGTAGCGGGAGCGGCGGGTGTGGTGGTTGGAAGTGACGATAAGAACGCGCTCCCAGCCGCGCTCGGCCACAAGGCGTCGGATGGCTTGTGCTTCCTCGTGAGTGTTCTGCGCGGTGTGGGAAAAACGGATAAGCGACTCGGACGGAACGCCACGTTCGGAAAGATCCTTGTAGGTGAGGTCGGCCTCACTGGCGTAGGAACGCAAGGGGGGTCCGCTGGCCACAACGCGCGGGGCCCAGCGTCCGCGATAGAGCTCGGCGGCGCGGGCGGCGCGATCTGCGTGGAGGTTATCGCCACCGAGGACGATGAGGACGTCGGACGGCTGCATGGGGTCTTCGACGATGAGGAGCTCGCCAGCGAACTGCAGGATAGGACGGCGAACCAGGTAGAGGACAAGAAGCAGGGCGAGAAACACAATCAGCACAAGGAGACGGAAGAAAACGCCGCCGTGCTGGGAGGGACTCATGTGGGGTCCGTCTGGCGGAGTTTCTCGGCCGCCTGCTCGGGGAGCAGGGCGTTGTAATAGACTTCTTTAATGCTGTAGGACTTGCTGCGGGACTGGAGGATGGGCAGGATTTCGATGTGCCAGTGGTAGTCCTCAGCGATGGTCTTCCAGTATTCGCTGAACTCGCCCTTGGCGATGAGCGTATTGGGAGCGGTGTGCACGACCATGTGGTAGGCCGGGGCGATGCGGGCCAGGCGGCGAAGAAGGCGGCCGAGCAGCGCGGCCAAGTTCAAACGAACAGCGCCCTGGTGGGGCGATTCGAAACGGTGATTGTGTCGGCGGGGGAGCACCCAGGTCTCGAAGGGAACGCGGGAGGCGTAGGGGCACAGGGCGACGTAATCGCCCTGGTTATCCACGATGCGGTTGCCGCGGCGCTCTTCCTGGCGGACGATGTCGCAGAAGACGCAGCGCTCCTTCTGGAGAAACCAATCACGGGTCGCGCGGAGCTCGTAGGCAATGCGGCGAGGGACAAAGGTGGTGGCGGTAAGCTGGGAATGGGCGTGCGGCCAATCCTCGCCGGCCTGCGCGCCCTGGTTCTTGAAGACGGCGACGTACTTGAAGCGCGGGTCGCGCTTGAGGTCGAGAATACGCAGGGAAAAGGCGGCCAGAACGGCATCAATGTGATCGTCGGAGAGGCGCGCCAGCGGCGTTTCGTGGGCGGGCGTTTCGACGATGATTTCATGGGCGCCGACCAGGCGCATGCGGTCGTAAATGCCGTCGGCGGAGCGGGCGGGCTCGCCTTCGATGTGGTAAAGCGGGCTGAGATGGGGCAAGACGCGAACCTGCCAAGGACCCTGCGGCGGCAAAGTCAGCATGGTGCGCTGGTTGGCTTCGTGTCCGGGGCAGAGGGGGCAACCCTCAGCGGGCTGCAGGGCTTCCTCGGGAGCGCCGACGACCACCCAACTGCGGGTGATGGGGTCCTTACGAAGTTCCATGATAGGTGAACGCCAGAGGAATGCGCATAGGCCGGGCGAAATTATGCCGAAGGGAGGAGCGGCCTGCAAGGGCAAGCGAGCAGGGCCGTGTCAACGGACGTAACGGGCCGGAGTGGGGCCCTCCTCAAGGCGGTGGCGGTCCCAGATGGCGCCCTCGCGGGAGTAGCTGGCCATTTCGAAGTCTTGGGTAAGCTCGAGGCAGTCAGTGGGGCAGGCGTCTTCGCAAAGGCCGCAGAACATGCAGCGGGAGGTGTCGTAGGTGAAGAAGGTGAGGACCTTGCGGCGAGTGGCGTCGTCGCGCTGCCAGCCGACCACGATGAGATTTTCCGGGCAGGCGAGAGCACAAAGGTTGCAGGCGATGCAAAGCGTCTCGCCGGACTCGGGGTTGTTGTTCAGGCGCGGGGCGCCACGGTAACGCTCGGCAACCATGGGGCGCTCGAGCGGGTACTGCTCAGTGTAGATTTTCTTCGGGTTTTGATAGCTGAAGGTGAGGGCGAGGCCCTTCAGAAAATCAACCATGAAAATGCGGCGGAGAAGATCCTTCATACGGTCGTAGTTTGCGGTGGGGGCGCGGAAATGTCAAGACACAGCGGGAGAAGAAAAAGAAGGATGGAACCACAGATAAACATGGATAGACACGGAGAAGGAAAAATCGAAGAAACAAAGCAATAATGATGAACACAGAGGAAGGCGCGGCCGATTCTGTAGGAAAGCTGGAGGAGATTTAGATAGGAAGTTTCCGCAGAGCGAGATGAAGAAAAGCGGGAGCAAGCTCCCGCACTCCAAAGTGGTAGAATTGCGGGATGGCGACGGCGGGATCGGCGGCGCGGCTGACGCTGCGTCCGGCGCGGGAGGCAGACGCGCCGGCGCTGCGGGAGGTTTTCAACGAGGCGGTGACGGACGGCCTGACGACGTTTGACAGCGAGCCGCGAAGCCTCGAAGAGCAGAAGCTGCTGATCGCGCGCGCGACCGAAGACACCAAGCACCCCATCCTGGTGGCGGAGATGCGCGGGTGGGTGCTGGGGTGGACGACGGTACAACCCTACGACTTGCGTCCGGAGCTGGCGGAGATCGGCGAAGTGACCGTGTACGTGCAGCGGTCGTTCCGTCACTACGGCGTGGGGAAACAATTGATGCAGACGATCGGGCAGGAGGCGAAGCAGCTCGGCTACCGCAAGCTGGTGGGACATATTCTGGCGGAAAACCACGACTCGCTGCGGCTGGTGCGATCGTGTGGATGGCGCGAGGTGGGGCGATATGAGAAACACGCGAAGGTGAATGGCGTACCGCGAGATGTGGTGGCCGTGGAGTGTCTGGTATAGGAAGCTTTCAGCTATTAGCCGTCAGCTTTCAGTCTTCTGTTGCCCGTCTTCCGTCATCCATTGTCCGTGGACACTTGCTGAAGCTCTCCGGATAAACGATGAAGCGATGTGCGTGAAGGGCTGCTGCGGGCCAGTGCGCGGGATGGCGGCTTCGCGGCGGGCTGGTGGGGTCGTGGTATGCTCGGCGGGATGAGTGACGAAGAGTACATGCGGATGGCGGTGGAAGAGGCGCGCGTGGCCCAGGGTGCTGGCGAAGTGCCCGTGGGGGCCGTGGTGGTGGCGTCGGACGGGCGGATGATTGCGCGGGCGGGCAACCGGACGATCCGCGACTGCGACCCGACGGCGCACGCGGAAATGGTGGCGCTGCGCGAGGCAGCGCGGGCTACGGCAAACTACCGGCTGGGCGGGGCGACGCTCTACGTGACGATTGAGCCGTGCGCGATGTGCGCTGGTGCAATGGTGCAGGCGCGGGTGGCGCGGCTGGTCTATGGCGCAGACGACCCGCGCGGGGGCGCGGTGCGGTCGTGCTTTGGGGTGCTGGAACACCCAGCGCTAAATCACAAGGTAGAGGTTACAGCCGGGGTGTTGGCGGGGGAATGCGGGGCGGCGATGAGGGCGTTTTTCGCGGCGCGGCGATGAGGAAAAAGGGACAGGTGGCAGATACAGTCGAATACTGAACGCCGAGAGCGACCCACGTGCGGTACTCAGAACAACGGAAAGAGGCGCGGGGGGATTCTTCGGACCGGAGGAACCCGCCCTCAGAATGACGGCGCTACTTCTTTTTGCGGGAGAGAGCTTTCTGGATGTAGGAGACGGCGTCGGGGGTTTTGCAGGAGGTTTTGCCGTGGTCCACTTCGACTTTGCCGATGCGGCGGGCGGCGGCGATGGCTTCCGCACGGAGCGCAGGGCGATAGATGCCAATGGCGATGAGCGCGCCGTTCATGGCATGGCGGGCTCGGTTTGCGGAGCCGTGGATTTCGGTTTCGATGGTCTTCAGGATGCGGCGGCAATCGGCGTCAGGGATGCCGTCTCCGTTCTTCAGGGCGTAGCCAAACAAGTCGTAGCCGACCTGGCGGGCAAACTCTTCCGGTGACTCCATCCATTCCTTCCTTTTCTGCACGGCGATAGGACTCTTCGCGACCAGTCCGCTCAAAAGATCGGCCAGCCCGTAATAGCGGATGTCCGCGAGCCACTGCCCGGCGAGCGGGGCCGTGAATTGGGCGGGGTCTGCTACAAGGATGGCCAGAGTGCGGGCGTCGGAATTGCCGGTCTTCCAGAGCTGAACGGCGAGGTCATGGTTCACGCGGATTTTTTTCTGCAACTTGTAAAGATTGGCGAAGCTGACGCCGAAGAGGTTGTCGCCGGCGCCGTGGCGTTTGTAAACCTTGACGTTCTGGGCGGAACCCATTTTTTTGAGCTCGGCCATCGCGACGGCAAAGGTCATAGACATGAAAGCACCTCCGGGCAAAGCGAAACTTTACTACAGCGCGGTGGTAGATGCGAAGAGGGTAAGAAGTGCACGCCATGGCGTGCCCCTACGGATTTCAAGGAGGGCCGGCTGAAGCCGGCCCCAACACAAATGGCGCCATGGAATTACTCGGCGGGTTGGAGGTGGCGAATGGGCACTTGCAGGTCGGGCATGGGGGTGCCCTGAAAGAGCAGCCGGGTGGGCCTGGCCAGCCAGCGGGCCCAGGTGGCGGCGCGGCTTTCGCGGGCGCTATCGGTGGCGACGCCGGTGTTGGCATACATCTGGCGGTAGAGTTTGGAGACAAAGAGGAAGGCCAAGCGGCTTCGCAGGGACTTGACGCAGCGGGAGCGCTTCCAAATCGAAGGAAGGCTATAGAATTGGTCCCACACCGTCTGCGTGCGGCGGCGAATCTCATCCGCGGACATGACCGGATGCGGGGTGTACACCTTGGGTCGAAGGCCCTGAGGGATGAGCCAGTAGCGAGTGAGCGGGATGTCCGCAATGCGGGTGGGATCGTTCGCCATCGTTTTCTCCCAGCGCTGGAAATCCACGGTGCCGGGGAATGGCGTGAGCATGACGAACTGAGCAAAGGCCACGTCCGCTTCCTCGGCGAGGGCGCGGGTGGCCTCAAAGGTATCCGGCCGGTCGGTGGATAACCCGAAGATGAAGGAGCCCAGCACATACACGCCGTGCTTGCGGAACATTTGGAGGCGATCCACCAGGTCCTTCCCGGCGGAGTTGAACTCCTTGAAGATGGCCTTCAGTCCTTCGGGCGTGACGGTCTCAACCCCGACCAAAGCGCCGCGGATGTGGGCGCGGCGCATGGCGTCGAGGAATTCGGGGTCTTCGGCCGCCTCCATGGTGATTTGCGTGAAGAAGATCAGATCGTCCGGCAGCTCGGCCAGGCGCGCCATCAACTCAAACCTCTCCGCGCGCAACCCTTGCAGCTCGGCCAGCCGGTGTGGGTCGAGGTTTCGGGAAGCGAGCTTCAAATCCTCGAGGGTGACGGGGTAGAAGTTGTCGTCGGCGAGAACGATGAAGCGAAATCCCATGCGGCGGAGTTCGACAATTTCCTGGAGGACCACGTCGGAAGCGCGCTGGCGAGGTTGCTGACCGTCGGTGCGCCAGACGGAGCAGAACGAGCAGTGCTTGGGACAGCCGCGCACGGTCTGGACCGAGGCCCACATGTAGCTATTGGGAGGGATTAAGTCCCACCGTGCCGGAAGGAATTGGCCGGCTTCAATGCGCCCACCTTCATAGAGTGGCTGAGGGGTTCCACTGGCGCAGTCGGCCAGAACCCTTGCCCAGATGACGTCTCCATCACCTTTCACGGTTGCGTGCGCAGCGCCGTACTTTTGGGCTTCCTCCGGGTAGAGGCTGGCGTGAATGCCGCCGAAGACGACGTAAGCGCCGCGTTCGCGGGCCATCCGCCCGATTTCATACCCGCGGAGTGCGTTGCCACTGTGGATTCCGATGCCGACGACGTCGCCAGATTGAATCTGCATGGTATCCAAGCGCTTGAGGGTCTCGTCGATCACCACAGGGTCGCCGTACTCGTGGGGCGTGGCCGCAGCGATCACATAAAGCCAGCGAGGCGTAATTACGCCCGTGCCAAAAGAAAGGTGATTCGGATTGACCAGATGGACGCGCATCACGCGGCTCTCCTCGGAAGGTTTACTCACACAGTGGGCGGCAGAGAGGGGCTAAGACTTCCGGCCAATTGCGAATCTCTCCCTGGCGCTGCACTTTTCCAGTCTGAAGGCTGGCAGCAAAGGGCCGCTGATCGCCTTCTTGTGCTGACCCTGTTTGACCGAAGCAGGGTCTGACCCTGAGAATGGCCTACCAACTGTTCCGGGCAGGAACCTGACGTGCAGTTGCAGGTTAGTTCGCGATCAGGCTGATCACGGTGGGAAGGTTGCTGGTGGTGGTCCCGAGCCGCTGGAACCCTACACCTTTTTCCAAAAATGGGCCGAAACCAGTTCGCTTGCCACGCCTGACCGGTTGACAAGCAAATCCTCCCCGATGAGATTGGTTGTCGGAGGCATGGTATGCCCGGCGCGCAGACAAGTCAATCGAATACGGGCGACTGCTGTTTCAATCGGCCAGCTCCAGGTGCGGTTGGTGAATGCGGCTCTTTAGCTCCTTGACCATGCGATCGAGTTCGGCGAGGTTGAGCGCGTCAGGGCTGCGGAAGCGGATGCAGCCTTTGCCGGCGCTGACCTTGCCGAGGCGCGGGACGTATCTCCTGACGATGTCGCTGTGCGTGACGTAGAAACTATAGAACTTGCTGCGCGCGGCGAGGCCGGATTATTTTGACCATAGACCTTGACCATGGTCTGAGACGGGCGTAGCATGGGAAGGAGGAGGCGGAATGGAGACGATGGCGATTTCGAAGTTTAAGGCCACCTGCCTGCGGGTGCTCGAGCGGGTACGCAAGACGCGCCAACCGGTGCTGGTGACACGGTTTGGCGAGCCCATCGCCGAGGTCGTCCCGCCGTCCACCGCCGGACGGCCGGCCCACTGGCTGGGAAGCCTGGCGGGGACAGCGCGGATCGTTGGGGAGATTGTGTCGCCAGCCAGCAACGCGAAGGACTGGGAAGTGCTCAGGTGAAGCTGCTTCTGGACACGCACATCTGGGTGTGGAGCCTGGTGGACCCCGGCCAACTGAGCAGGAGGGTGCAGCGGGCGCTGAAGAACGCGAAGAACGAGTTGTGGCTATCGCCGATCAGCGTTTGGGAAGTGCTGATGCTGGCGAAGAAGGGCCGGCTGGTGTTCGATGAGCCGGCGGAGCGGTGGGTCGGCAGAGCGCTGGAGGCAGCGCCGCTCCGCGAGGCCCCGCTAACGCACGAGGTAGCCCTGGCATCGGCGCGAATGACCAGTGCGCCCAGCGACCCGGCGGATGGGTTTCTGGTGGCGACAGCGCAGGTGTACGGCCTGACTCTGGTAACGGCTGACCGGCGATTGGAACAGCTCGAGGAGATTTCTGTACTGACAAATCGGTTTTAGTCGGTGGGCTGATAAATCGCGGGCCCGACAAGCTCTTCCCTGCCCTGCTTTTCAACTCCAAGACAGAACAGGTGTCTGATCCTCTGGCTGTGCATGTCTTGACTGCGCTTCCTTCAACCCGGTTCGGGTCAGGCGGGACAAGTGGCGGAGAGGGTGGGATTCG
>CAZHLD010000041.1:0-2066 GCA_964533185.1 uncultured Acidobacteriaceae bacterium
CCGAAGGCGGGGCGCGCTCCTTCCCTTCCCCCGCCGTACAAGCAAGTGAGCGAGAACGCCCATGCGGTGCAGTTTGAAGCCACGGCCGCGCCCGGGCAGGTGACCCCGCTGCACACCCACGGCAACCACGTGCTGATCGCATTGACCGATGGCACAGTCGAGTTGACGGATGCTGAAGGGCGCAAAGAGATCGTGCAACTCAAGAAAGACATGGTTCGCTACGGCGGGCCGCTCACGCACACCAGCACTAACGCCGGCAGCACACCCCTACACTTGATCCTGATCGAATTGAAATAGCGAGCGGGATCAGGACAGCGAGTCGAAGAGCTCGGCAATCTTCTCGAACGTAGCCTCGCCGGTGCGGACCACTTCGGGCGAGGAATCCTTGAATGGGGCCTCCGAAGGCAGGCGCTCGAGCCAGCGGGTGTGCGAGAGTTTTTCGTGGTCGGAAAAATCCAACCGCACGATCAGGCGGATCTTCTCACCACCGTTTTTCTTCTCAGGCTCGAGGCGCTCGAACTTGACCTGCAACTTGCGGTCCAGGCGAAAGGCCTGGCGCCAGCCTTCAATGCGGTGACGAGCCTGCTGGGCAACTTCCTCATTCGAACCAAAATCGAAAATCAGATAGGATTGCGGCATGGGTTCCTTTGTACTGGCGCAAGGGCGCATAAGTCAAGGCGCAAGGCTGGTGGTGTGCTTCGCACTTGCGGCGTCATTCGTAGGGGCGTATTGCTATACGCCCTTACGGGCACATGAAACCGCCCCGGCACAGGAGAAGCCCTCCGCAGCGCCTCAACAGGAGAAAGTGCGGGCGGAGAGGTATGAGATTGATGTTCGGTTCGAGCCGGAGCGAGGGTTTCTGCACGCGAAGGCGTCGGTGACGCTGCGCGCCAGTCAGTTTGTGGAGGCGATTGAGTTTGAGCTGAACCCGCGGCTGCAAATCCTGGAGGTCTCCGACGGGCAGGGGAGGAAGCTGGAATTTACGCGGAGCGGGCGGATTGGGTCGCCGAAGCTTTTGGTGCGGCTGATTGAACCGTGCGGGGCGGAGCAGGGCACGACGCTGACGTTTGTCTATGAGGGGACGCTACCGCCGCGTCTGATGGACTACATCATCAAGGACGGCATCCTGCTGCGGGATGAGTCGAGGTGGTACCCGGCGGTGGATATCTCGGCGTTCACGCAAAACAAGATCTTGATTTCAGTTCCATCGAATTGGGACGCATTCACATCTGGCCAGATGTTGGGATCGATCGGGTACGGCCTTGGGGCCTCTTTCACATGGGAGACAGCGCGACCCGTTTCTTCTCGCTCTATCCTCGTGGTGCCCCGCATCACTAAAGGCTTTCAGTGTTCTCCCAAGCCAGTTCAAGAACAAGGATTCCAGAGGATCAGGATGGGCAGCGCCTGCGCATTCGACCTTGCAGAGGAATCCGGGAGCAAGATTGCAGCGAAGGCTCAGAACATCCTTGAATTCTACGGAAAGAACATTGCGCAATTTGAACTTCCAGAGTTGCGTATCCAGCAGGCATTCCCGGGTGCGCGAGGGGCGATTGGGTACAGCGCGCCGGGGTTCATGGTGGTGAGCGAGGACGTGGTGAAGTGGCACGACTATCCGGGCTATGCGCCGGAGTTTCTGCCGCATGAGGTGGCGCACCAGTGGTTCCCGATCGAGGTGACGATTGCGCGAGAGGAAGACGGCTGGCTGGCGGAATCGGTGGCGGAGTATTTGGCGTGGCGCTACCTGCTGGAAAAGGACCCGGCGGCGGCGCGGACGATGGTGGCGCGGGCGATGCGCGACTCGCTGGCTCCGGAGACGCTGCGGCCCTTGAGCGAAGGGCTGCGTCTTTTCCGCGAGGGGAACGAGGTGGCCTACCCGGCGCTCTATCAGCGCGGGATGCTGGTCTGGCGAACGCTCGAAACGGTGGTTGACCGCGAGCGTGTGGATGCGGCGCTGCGGGAATATTACAAGCGCTATGCGGGACGGTCGGCGTCGATTGGCGACTTCCGCAAGATTTGCGAAGAAATTTCCGGGCGCGACCTGAGCTGGTTTTTCGATTACTACATCA
>CAZHLD010000041.1:2166-24779 GCA_964533185.1 uncultured Acidobacteriaceae bacterium
CGGCGATGGCTTCGGCTTTGCGGCCCATTTTTTCATACACAAGACCCAGCCGCCAGTGTGTCGCAGCGTGCGACGGTGCGCCGGCCTCGGGCTCTTGCATGAGGTACTTGCGGAAGTAGCGCTCGGCGCGGGGCAGGTCTTTGCCGGTGCCGAGCAGTATGCGTCCGGCCTGGTAAAAAGGATTAAAGTTGTCGGGGACGTTTTTCTCCGACTGGGCAAGGATGGCGTCGAGATCCGACCATCGCTCCTGTAAGGCGAACAGAGCGGCCAGGAAGTTGTAGCCGCCGGCGCGGCCGGGGTTGAGCTTCAGCGCTTCGCGGGCTTCCTTTTCGGCCAGGTCGTGCTTCTTCTCACGGTCGGAGGCGTAGAAGTCCGCCAGTCGGATGCGGGCCGAATAGCTGCGCGGGTCGGCTTGGACGGCGTTGACGTAGTAGCTTTCGACAGCGGCCTGCGGATTTTCTTTGAGCACCACGCGGGCGTAGGCGAGATTGCCGCGTGAGGGGTTGATGGCAAAAATGCGGTCGGCATTGACGCGGGCCTTTTTCTTATCGCCACCGACAATGCGCGGGGCCTGAAGATAAAACTCCATCTGCGCCCAGAGGGCGTCAATGTTTTGGGGGTCGAGGTCAATGGCTGTTTGGACTTCCCTCTTGAAGCGACCAACCAGGCCGAGTGCCTTGAAGACGCCGGCCTTCTCAGCCTGCTGGCCATTAATGGCGGAGAGCATGTAGTGGTAGTCCGAGTTGCGGCCGTCAAGCTGGACCGCTTTTTCCGCCAGTGGCAGGGCGCCGTCGAGATCGCCGAAGGCTTGCCGGACAGCGGCCATGTAGTAGTTGGCCTCGGTGTCGTTGGCATTGGCCTTTAGGCGCGGCTCGACAGCGGCGCGGAGACGCTTCCAGTGGCCGTCGCTGGCCAGAGATTCGAGCGCAGGATCGTTGGCCTGCAGGGGCGCGGCCAGAAGGGCGAGCAGTACGACGGCACAAATCAGTTTTCGAGACACTCGCAAACCTCCGCCAGCCTCACATTAGACGCAGTAGCTTGGATGCCGACTCATTCTACGATGATGCCGGGAAATCGGATGAGCCGGGACGTAACCGGTTGTAGCGAGGGAGCGAATGAGGGTTGCGCAACGGCGAAGTGCATGCTAAGGTTTCAGGCTGGTAGCGAACAAAAAGCGAAGTGCGAGGAGAGCACATGGCCCACTCTCTGGCGGTACGGCAGGCGGCGGGCGAGCAACTGGCTCGAGTTCAAGAAATTATCGAGGCGCTGGCGGCGCGCGACCCCGACCGGGCTCGGGGCCGCAGTCTGCCCGGCGAAGTAATCACCGCGCTGCACCACATCCCCGCGCGCGAGGCGCAATGGGCGGCGATGCCGGAGTGGGTGCGGCCTGAGCTGGTCGCGGCGTACCGGTCGAAGGGCATCGAGCGGCTGTACACGCACCAGGCCGCTGCGGCTGAGGCGGTGCGAGCGGGGCGAAACGTCGTGGTGGTAACGCCGACGGCTTCGGGCAAGACGGTTTGCTACAACCTGCCGGTACTCAACGCAGTGCTGGAGAACGCGGACACGCGGGCGCTCTATCTCTTTCCCACCAAGGCGCTGGCGCAGGACCAGTTGGCCGAGCTGCACGACCTGGGCCAGCGGCTGGAGAACCGCTTCGGCGTCTTCACCTACGACGGCGATACGCCGGCCGACGCGCGGCGGGCGATCCGCGAGCAGGGGCACATCGTCCTCACCAACCCGGACATGCTGCACACCGGCATTCTGCCGCACCACACAAAATGGACGCGACTCTTTGAAAACCTGCGTTACGTTGTGCTCGACGAGCTGCACACCTACCGCGGCGTGTTCGGCAGCCACCTCGCCAACGTGCTGCGGCGGCTGCGGCGCGTGGCGCGGTTCTACGGGCGCGAGCTGCAGTTCATTTGCTCGAGTGCGACGATTGCCAACCCGGGCGAGCTGGCCGCGCGGCTGACGGAATCGAAAGTGGAAGTGCTGGATTCGAGCGGGGCGCCGGCTGCGGAGAAATTCTTCATCTTCTACAACCCGCCGGTGGTGAACCGGTACCTGGGCATAAGGCGGAGCTACATCAGCGAAGCGTCGCGCGTGGCGCAGGAGTTTCTCGGGCGCAACCTGCAAACCATCGTCTTTGCGAACAGCCGGCTGCACACGGAAGTGCTGCTGACTTACCTGCGGCAGGCGAACCCCGCGGCGTCCGGACAGGCGGAGACAATTCACGGGTACAGGGGCGGGTACCTGCCGGGCGAGCGGCGCGAGATCGAGCGCGGGCTGCGCGACGGCCGAATCCGCGGCGTGGTGGCAACGAACGCGCTCGAGCTGGGCATCGACGTCGGCTCGCTCGACGCCGTGGTGATGGCCGGCTACCCGGGGACAATCGCCTCGACTTGGCAGCGGGCTGGGCGAGCGGGGCGACGCAGCGGAAGCTCGTGCGCGGTGCTGGTGTGCTCGTCGGCGCCGCTCGACCAGTTCATGGCGCAGCATCCGGATTACTTCTTCGGGCGCTCGCCGGAGCACGCCTACATTCAGCCCGACAATTTGGAAATCCTGGTGAACCATCTGAAGTGCGCGGCGTTTGAACTGCCGCTCTCGGCCGAGGAGAACTTTGGAGACGTGGATCTCGTGTTGTTGTGCGAACGGCTTGAGGAGGCAGGCTTCCTGCACCGCACCGGCGAGCACTGGCACTGGACGCAGGAGGCCTACCCGGCCGATACGATCAGCTTGCGCTCGGCTACGTCGGACAACTTCGTGATTGTGGACATCACAGGCGAACCGGAAGTAATCGGCGAGTGCGATTTTCCAAGCGCGCTGACCACGGTGCACCCGAAGGCGATCTATTTGCACCAGGGGCAGCAACACCACGTGGAGCGGCTGGACTTCGACGAACGCAAGGCCTACGTGAAGCGTGTGGACGCGGACTACTACACGGACGCAATCCGGTACACGCAGGTGCGCATCCTGGAGACTGCGGAATCGGCGCGGGCGGCGGCACACGCCGAACGGGTGCACGGCGACGTTTTGGTGCGTTCGCAGGTGGTAGGGTTCAAGAAAATCAAGTTCTTCACACATGAAAACGTGGGCGCGGGAAAGCTGGAGCTGCCGGAAAACGAGATGCACACAACGTCGTACTGGGTGACGCTCGAACGGCGGCTGGTGGAGTCGCTTCCCTTCTCCGTGAGCGAGCGGCAGAACGGGATGTACGGGCTGCTCTACGCGATGGAGTCGGTGGCCACGCTGCTGCTGATGTGCGACCGGCGCGACCTGGCGTCGGCCATCGGCGAGCGGCCGCCTTCGGCGGGCATCCCGACAGAATGGGAGGAACCGCCCGAGGCGGCCGGCGCCGGCGAGCTGAAAGAGTTCTTTGAACCGAACCTTTATCTCTACGACGCCTATCCGGGCGGGATCGGGTTCAGCGAGCCGCTCTTCCGCACGCACGAGGTCCTGATGCGGCAGACGCGCGAACTGATCGCCGGTTGCCCGTGCGAGCGCGGATGCCCGTCGTGCGTCGGGCCGGCGGGGGAAAAGGGAGAGAGGACGAAGGAGGCGGCGCTGGAAATACTGAAGGGGTTAGGGTGCATGGTTTAGGGTGTGGGGTTGCGGGAGAAAGATCTTGGAGCGAGTTTCGAATTTCGAGCTCTGTTTGGGCGGGCGAGCAATCGTTGAAATGCGGTGGCGGACATGAGTTCGAGCACGATTGACAGGTTTGGGAGAGTTGCGGCGCTGAGGCCGGCACGGAAGCTCATTGCCGTGGACGACGGGCCGCGGCAGCGAGCGGCTGAAGGCGACGACCTAGCCGAGCTGCTGGGCGCGACGGTCGAGCGGAACCGCTATGGCGAGCACCTGGTGGTGCGGCGGTGGTACTCCTCGCCGGAGCCGTGCGCGGCGACGCCGGATGCGGTGCGGCTGTTGCTGCCTCCAGTTCCTGCGCGTGCAAAGAGAGGGACAGGCTCGAGCATGTCCTACGACGAGCTGGCGGACCCGGCGCGATGGCTCTTCCTCGACACGGAGACGACGGGCCTCGCGGGTGGCACGGGGACGTATGCGTTTCTGGTGGGCGTGGCGTGGTGGGAGGCGGGCGGGCTACAAGTGGAGCAGTTTTTCATGCGCGACCACGGCGAAGAGCACGCCGTGCTGACGGCGCTCAACGAGCGGCTGGCCGAGCGGGGCATGCTGGTAACGTTCAACGGGAAGAGCTTTGACTGGCCGCTGCTGGAGACGCGATACACGATGACGCGGGTGATTCATCCGCGCGTGCCTGCGGCGCATCTGGACCTGCTGCACCCGGCGCGGCAGTTGTGGAAGCTGCGGCTGGGGTCGGTGCGGCTGAGCGAGCTTGAGCGGCACGTGCTCGGGGCGGAGCGGCTGGGATGGTCGCGACAGCGCGACATTGATTCCGCGCTGATCCCGCAGATTTACTTTGACTACCTGCGCGGCGCGAGTCCCGAGCCGCTGGCGGGCGTCTTCCAGCATAACCAGATGGACCTGCGGGGGCTGGCGGCGCTGGCGGGGAGAATCTTCGGGCTGCTCCAAGCAGCCGAGCAAGTGACGCAGAGGGATGCTTCGTCCTTGCAAGCCGGGACTCCGCATGACAGGTCGAAAGAGGATGGGCTAGAGCTGTTTGGGCTTTCGAGGATACACCAGCGACGAGGGGAGGCCGCGCGGGCGCAGCGGCTCTACGAGCGCGCGATTGACGCCGGCCTGCCGCGAGGGGTCGATGCATCAGCGCGGCGCGAGCTGGCATTGCTGGCGCGTCGGCAGGGGGATTACGCCCGCGCGGCCGGGCTGTGGGAGGAATTGGTAGGGGCGCAGCATGCTGCGCCCCTACAACGGCAGGACGGCAAATCGAGGCGAGCATGGTACGAGGAAGTCCATGCAATTGAGGCTCTCGAGCAGTTGGCCATACACTACGAACACCGCGCGCGGGAGCCGCACCGCGCGGCTCAGTACGCCCGCGCCGCCCACCTCGAGCTGCGCCGGGCGCTTCGCCTGGGCCTGATCGAGCCGGCGCGCGGGCGCAAACTGCAAGGCCGGCTCGAGCATCGCCTCGCGCGGCTGGAGCGAAAGGGCGGCCAAAATGGGCGGCTACTCGAGCGAGTGGCGGATGCACCGTTGGGGAGGGTTGGCGAATCTAATGGTGCATAGGGCGGGCGAGTGTTTGCCCACGTTGGAGAATCGTGCAACCGGCCGGGCAGAATTTAACAGCAAGAAACGGATGGTGAGAGAGAAAAGGGAGAACTAGGCTGGAGCCGAGGAGAACAACAATGACCAGCGTAGAAATAACTTACCTGCGGTCGCAGCTTGAGGAGCGGAAACACAAGCTGGAGATGGCCATGGCCGCTTCGAGCGGCGATGCGTCGCTGGCCGAGTTGGGCGCGCAGGTGGACGTGGCGCTCGACCGGATGGAAAAGGGGATCTACGGCATTTGCGAGGAATGCCACGAGCCGGTGGAGCAGGAGCGGCTGCTGGCCAACCCGCTGCAGTGCTACTGCTTGGACCACCTGACCGCGCCGCAGCGCCGCGCGCTCGAAGACGACCTGACGCTGGCCGCGCGGATCCAGCGGTCGCTTCTGCCGCCGGCCGACCTGCTTCATGCGGGCTGGCACGCGCACTACCACTACGAGCCGGCGTCAGTGGTGAGCGGCGACTACTGCGACCTGATCCGTCCGGAGAACGGCGCGGGCGACCTGCTCTTCCTGGTGGGCGACGTCGCGGGCAAGGGGGTTGCGGCGTCGATGTTGATGACACATTTGCACGCGATGTTCCGCAGCCTGGCCACGGTCGGGCTGCCGCTCAGCGAGTTGATGGCACTGGCCAATCGCGTCTTCTGCGAGAGCGCGATGGCCGGGCAGTACGCGACGCTAATCTGCGGGCGGGCGCGGACGACGGGCGAGGTGGAGATCTCGAGCGCAGGGCATCTGCCAGCGCTATGGGTGCGTCGCGGCGGAGTGACGTCAATCGAGGCCACGGGCTTGCCGCTGGGAATGTTTTGCACAGGCAGTTATCCGTCGCGGACAATACGGCTCGAGCCCGGAGAGAGCCTCTTCCTCTATACCGACGGAGTATCGGAGACGCGGAACGCCACGGATGCCGAGTACGGAATGAAGCGGCTGGCTGAGCTGGTGGGCACAAAGCACGCGCTTGCGCCCAACGAGCTGACCGCGGCCTGCCTGCGCGAGCTGCGCGCGTACGACGGCGGGCGTGCCCTGAGCGACGACCGCACGATCCTGGTGCTGAATCGGGCGGGTTAGATCGGCAGGATGCCGGATTTGCTCCGGCAAGAGCTTGCAATGCCAGAGCGAGCCCAGCGCTGCACACGAAATGAAGGATCAGCATGCCGGGAACGGCCCCTGCGAAAATCATCGGGCCTGGCTCGGCATCAGTTTTTTGCTGAGCGCTCAAGGCCGAGGTGGGTGCGAGAGTGCGTAAAGACGCGGGCGCCGCTCGGGGCGAGAGGCGAGGCGCGGAACATGGCTTCGAGTTCGGAGGGCGTGTAGGCGGCGCGGACGGAGTCGCAATAGAGCTTGTACATCAGGCCGGAGTAGTAGCGGCCGTGCCAGCGGACGTGCAGCGGGTAGGCCAGGCGCGAGGGGCGGCGGAGGTCGCGGACGAGAATGGCGCCATCCGGCTTGACCAGACGCGCGACCTCGGAGAAGAGGCGCTGCGGCTCGGCGAGATGGTGCAACACGGAGTTGCATATCACCACATCGAAGGAGGCGTCAGGAAATGGGAGGCAGTTGCCATCGGCGACGAAGAAGCTAACGCGGGACCCGGTCTGAGTGCCTTGGTCCGTGCCAGCAGTCCGCACGGGCAGGAGTGCCTGTGCCACAGAGGACTGCGCTTGGCGAATCATGTTGGGCGAGCGGTCTACGCCGGTGAAATGCCAGGCGGGCAGGCGACGGGCGAGCTTGAGGACGATCTGACCGGGGCCGGTGCCGATATCGAGGGCGCGGCCTCCTGCCACGGCCGGCCTGCCTCGCACAAGACGCAGGGTGTGGTCAACAAAGGTGTCGTCGATGCGGTTGAGAAAGGCCTGCGCGGCAGCAGAGGAATAGGCTTCGACTTCGTCGGCGTCGGCCATCACCTCGGGTTCGGGGACGCGGGGCAGATCGAGCCAGGACATGAGGGCGGAAGTTTACAGTTTTCAGCCGTAAGTTGTCAGTGGGAAGGGAATCGCGTTCAGTGCAGGTCGCAAAAGCCAGGGGGGCGTCTGGCCCTACGCCCCTAAGGAAGAGCCAAAGCATCGGCCGGAGCGGCGAGTGGCGGAAGGGCGGCGATGGTGGACTTCTGCGTGGAGCGGGAGGGGCGCGGGGGGATCGAAGGGTTTTTCGGCCAGCCGAGCGCGGCGACCAAGGCATCGAACTGGGCGCGCGTGCCGCCTTCCATACTGACGCACTGGTCCTGAAGGCAGCGCAGGAAGACGCCGCCTTCCGGGGTGGAGAAAGAGAAAAAGTTGGAGCGGCGGAAGAGGAAGCGGCGCGCGTCGTATTTCATTTCAAGCAGCGAGCTGTAGTTGCCGAAAAAGCGCAGGGCCTCGGCCTCACCGGCGAGCTGAACGCGATAGACGAGAATGAGCTGCTTGGTCTTCTGATTTTCGAGGATGGCGTAGCGGTCGCCGGCCCAGAAGGCGGCCAGCTCGCGGGCGCGTTCTTCGGGCAGGTGCAGCTTGAAGACTCCCATCAAGCCGAACTCACCCAGCACGTTTTCATCGAGACTCTTCCACGGCGCCGGAAGAATTCTCTTCCATTCGGGCAGAGTGACTTTTGTCGGCTGGACGCCCTGAAGGTAGAGGTCCGGGTGCATGACCTGCTGGGTGGAGGCGGGCGGGTTTTCAAAGACGCGGTTGAAATCGGCCCAGCCGGCGCCGGCCTGGAGGATGCGCTGGGTGAAGACGGTGCCGGCGGTATAGGGAAAAAGCAGCGAATCGCGGAGGAAGGGCGGGGCCTTGGCCAGCTCAGGGCTGGCGTCGGAGCCACCGAGGAGCTGCGCGGGATCGAGGCCGCGCATGCCGCGGACGCTCATGCCGCTGCCGCGCAGGCCGTAGTCGAGCATGGCGGCGACGGCGGCGCCTTCGAGCACAGCCTGACGGGCGGCGACGGCGTCGTCGTTGGGCTTGGCGGCATCCACCCAGGGGTCCACGCGAAAGTGCTGGTCGTGCAGGGCGTGGGTGAGTTCGTGGGCCATGACGATGCGCTGCTCGCCTGCGGGGATCCAGTCTGCAATAAAGAATTCATGAGCTTTCGGGTCGTAAAGGCCGGCCACCTGCTCGGTGAGCAGGTCCACGAGGAAGGCATCGAGCGGAAAATCCTTGGGGATCAGGGCGAACTTCTCGAGTGCTTTCTGGTCGGCATAACGCTTGGCGGGCTCGCGGTCTTCCTTCATGCGGTCGACGACGTAGGCGCGGATTTCTTCGCGCGAGCGGACGCTTTTCTTGAGCGGCGACTTGACCGGCAGGGCGAGGAGCTGGCTCATCTCGGCCAGGACCTCGTCTACGGCGCGGAGGAATTCGGCGGTGGGAGCCGTAGTCGGTGGCGGCAGTGAAGCTGGAGGCGTGGCCTGCTGGGCGCCCAAGCCGGCGGCGAGAAGTGCAATTACGGCCAGTACAGTAAACCAGCGTCTCATGCAGCCGAGCCCCCGGACCAGGAGAAGTCCTTCTTCACCCGGAGTACAAACCGAAAACGAAACCTACGATTGGATGCAGACGGCAGCATTGCAGTCAGCCGGATACCGGCGCACGAGCAAAGCGGCGCAGGCAGTGCAGAAACATATCAGCTGGGCTCGGCCGGGGCGGCGACCAGCTCGCCCGCGAGCAGGCGGAGGAGGACTCCGAGCATGTCTGAGATGGTGATGATGCCGACCAATCGGTGGTCTTCGACCACGGGCAGGCAGCCGAACTTGTGCTGGTGGAGAAGAGCAGCGGCATCACGCAACGGCATCTCGGGAGAAACAGACAGCGGGTTGCGCACCATGACGCGGGCCAGGGGGGTGCGCTGGAAGACGGCGTTGTATTCCTCCTGCGTGATCTTTTCGAGCAGCGAGGGAGCACAGCGCTGGATGTCCCGGTCGGTGAGGATGCCCACCAGACGGTCGCCATCCACGATGGGCAGGTGGCTGATGCCGGTGCTGCGCAGCACCAGGGCGGCGTCAAGCAGGCAGGCGTCCTGCGAAATGATGGTCGCCGGCGAGGTCATGAAATCACTAACGCGGTATTCTTCAACCATGGACACAGTCCGGCAGCAAGTCTCTGGATGAGCGACTGCTAATGCTTTCACGATGTTTCGCGCGGCGTCAAGGGAACGGACCAAGGGCCGATTATCGTTTGGGAACAGGGACCGGGGTCTGCTCGACGCGCTTCCAGGCGCCGCCCTGCCAAAGGAAGCGGTCGCGGGTCATGCGGCGGCACTGGCGCGGATTGCGCTCGTCGGTCACGGAGCAATAGGTGAGGTGGAAACCGTTGGGCGTGGCTTCGTAGCTCGACTGCTGGAGCAGGTCGGCTGACCAGACCATCTCGACCGCGCGGCCCGTGAAATGCCAAGCCGCGAAGGAGCCGGTCTGGAGGTCGTCGGTGCGACCGGTGATGGTGACAAAGACCACGGCGGGCGCGGCGAAGGACACGAGCTCGAGGTATTCGTCAAAGAAATTCTTCTGGGCGGAACGGTCGATGCGCGCGGCCAGCGCGTAGCCGCCCGCGACCGCGGCGTAGATGCGGACGGCGGAAGGCCCGGCCAGACCGAAGTTGGCTGCCAGGGCATACACCGGCGGAGTGGCAGCGATGCGGCTGAGGCGAAAGGTCTGACTGACGGGAGAGTTATCGGTGGTGAGTGCGGCCAGGCTGCGGTTCAGGGCGTCGAGATCGGGCGATGGGGCGGCGCTGAGCGCATTCAGAATGCGGGCGTCCAGCAGAGCGAGCGCCTTTTCAAGAAGCGCGGGGTCGTCGTCGCCACCGGCCAGGCGCACGGTGGCAAGCTGCGAGGCCAGACGGCGAAACTCCGCGTCCGGGTCCTGCGCCATGCAGAAGGCCGGAACCGCCAGAGCGATGGCGAGGAGCGCAGCGATCAAGATGACACGATCCTGAATGCGATTTCTTTCACACATGAAGAGAAGCACTGTAATACAGGGGCGTCGCAGGCGCAAACTAGTGCTGGTCAGGGCATGGGGAGCCAGTGGGTAAGGCGGTCGATGAGAAGGTCGTTTTCGGTATAGACCGCCCAGGCCACCGCAAGGAAATAGACCAGGGACAGAACGGCGATTGCGCCCAGCGTAATGCGGAGAATGCGGTCAGCCATCAGCCAGGAGACATCACGAGCGGGGCCGGTCAATACCGCAGGAGAGCCGGGCTGGCGCCGGGCGCAGAAGGGACATGAATCCAGGCCGGGGTCCACCAAGCGGTCACAGGAGGGACAGACCCACTCGAGCATGGAGGTTCTCTATCACACTTAGGGGGGCCGGGCCAGCCGGAAGCGGGTCTGGCTGCGGCCAAGCCCTGCCAGGCGCGGCACCCCCTTGCGTAACAACTTGGTAATTAAGGTATACTCCCGCAGTCCAGACCCTCTCTTTCACCCGAGGAGCAATGCTTGGCGGTTCGCGTCTCCGACAAGCCCGTGAGCGGCTCGGCCTGACCTTCCGCGATGTGGAACGCGCCAGCTATCTGCTGGCCGGCCAGCGCGGGCTGCCGGACTTTATCGTTCACATCAGCCGCCTGGCCGACATCGAGAATCGCGGGGTGGTGCCCTCCCTTCACAAGCTGTACTCACTGGCCGTCATCTACCACTTGAGCCCGCTGGAAGTTTGCCAGTGGTACGATGTTCCGTTGGATGAACATTTTGCTGACAGCGGCAAGCTGACCGCACCCAATACGCACTTGGCTGCCCCGCCCAGTTCCCTTTCGCTCCCGCTGCGGTTCGATCCCGGGTTTAACCCGAGCCGAACGGAGTATCTAACCCGCATGGTTGAGCGCTGGGGGCACTTGGAAGGGACAATGCTCGGCGAGCAACCGCGCTACCACTATGGGTACATCGGCCTGGAGGACCACCGCATGGACCCGCTGCTGCGCCCGGGCAGCCTGGTGCTAGTGGACCCGGCACGTCAGCAGGTGCGCAACTCCGGCTGGAACAACGAGTACGAGCGGCCCATCTATTTCGTGGAAGTGCGCAGCGGCTATCGCTGCGCGTGGTGCATGCAAATGGACCACGAGTTGATCCTGCAACCGCACCCGCTCTCCTCCTGCGCGCCAGAAATGCTGGAATGGCCGGGGGAGGCCGAAGTAGTCGGGCAGGTGGTCGGCGTGGTTATGCGGCTGATTGAATTCTGATGCGCTCTTCGGTCAAAACGGCGAGCAGCGCGCGGACGTTGGAAGCAAACAGCTCCGCGAGGTAGGCCGGGAGTCCTGCGGGCGGAAGCAGACGATACGCTTCCTGTTCTCTCCAGCCAGCCAGGCTGTTCTCAAAACCCCCACCAATGGCAGCCAGGCAGAGGCGCAGGTCGGTTTCCTGAGTTTCGAGGGGAGTTTCCAGCAAGCGCAGGAACAGCCCTTGGTGGCAGGTGGAAAGAGCCTGCTGGACGGCACCCTCCGGGTAAAGGGCGGAGAGGCCGTCGTGCCGGTAGGAGCTGCCTTCGAAGTCCCGCAAGGAGGCGACGTAGGCCAGACGGCCGAACTCGCTGGGGATGGCGGCCAGGGACCGCTCCGCGAAGTCCTCCATTACTCGTCGGTTTCTTTGATGGCTTTCCACGCCTTCGACTCTCCGTGCTGTTCCGATTCCTGAACAATTTACTGCCGAGTGCGCTGGATGTGACTCCGCAGTGCAACCTCCCCTTCCGGGAGGTAACACCCAATGAAACGCATCTGTTTGCTGCTCCTCGTCAGCGTCCTCGTGACCCTAATAGTAGCGCCAATATCACCAACAGTCAACAGCAGTCCCACCCCAGCGCTCAACCCCGACAGCCAGCAAGCTCAAGGCTGGCCAATCCCGCCTCCCCCGCCCCGGAAGGTCCGGTCCGCAGAGAAGGACTTGATGGCGCAAGGCTGGCCAATCCCGCCTCCGCCGCCTAAGTCCAAGCTTGCTCGTACGGGCCTAGCGGCCTAACCGTCGACGGGGCATCACGGGTATTTACCGTAGGGGTAATTACATGCTATGATTCGGCCCGATGGCCACCGCCCTTAGCCCGATTGACTACGTGCTCTGGGTCCTTTCGTCGCTTCTGCAGGTGGTGTTCTTCCTCCTGCTGGTGCGGGCGCGGTTGTACCGTCGCGTGCCCTTTTTCAGCTTCTACATCCTGATTGTGCTCCTGAGTGATGCCACGGTCTGGTGGACTTACCATGTGCACGGGTACACCTCATCAATCTCGTTCTCCCTTTCCTGGGTGCTGCTGGCGCTGACGCTGGCGGCGCGTGGAATGGCCGTGGGTGAGCTGTGCCATCGCGTCCTGAATCCCTTCCGCGGAGTGTGGGCCCTAGCCTGGAGGCTGCTGTCCGGCGTGACCCTGCTGCTAGTGGTGTACGCGGGACTGGCGGCCTATTCGAGCCGCCACGATTACGTCTTGACCTTTATCCAAACTGCCGAGGGCGGGCTGGAACTGGCCGCTGCGGTCCTGCTGCTGCTCCTGCTGGCCATCGGCCATTACTACCGGATTCGCCTTCCAGCGCCCGAGAGGCTGCTGATTGTCAGCCTGTGCGCGTGGTCGCTGGTTCAGGTGCTCAATGACGTAGCCTGGCAGGTCTGGGCCGACGACTATTTTGAGTGGGCCAAGAAGATTCGCATGATGAGTTATCAGGCCGCGGTGCTGGTGTGGATCTATGCTGTGCGCCGTCCCGTGACGGCAGAACTGCCGCCGCCGGCGATGAATGCGGCGCTCTACAACCGGGTAGCGCCCGAGGTGAACTTCCGCCTGCAAGTACTGAACGACCGGCTATTGGAGATTTTCAAGGCATGATCGGGACGGTCATTCTCGTCGGGCTCCTGATCGCGTTACTGATCTTCTATGCGGTGCGGGCGTGGCGGGAACGCTCCGCAGAATCTGCCGCAAGCACGCTCGGAAGCGACGAGCCACCCGAGCTGCTCTTGCCCACGCATTTCTGCTACTACTCGCAAATCCGGCAGTCGCTCTTGCGCGCCGACCGGGAGTATCTGGCGCGCCGGGCCACGCCAGCCGTCCGCCGACGGTGGGAAGCGGAGCGGCGCAAGGTGGTTCGGGGATTCCTCGCCGGCCTCAAGGAAGACTACGTGCGGCTGGAGCGGCTGGGCCGGACCGTGGCTTCGCTCTCGCCCGAGCTCAGCCATGAGTTGGAACGCGAGCGGCTGTGGCTGGGCGCGCGCTTCCGGTTCTGGTACGGTGTGCTGTGGCTGGCGCCGTTGGGCAGCCGGTGGACGTTACGCCTTCTCGATCGAACGACCAATCTTGTAGGGGGTATTGCCGACCGGACAGCAGCGGCGATGACGGCCATCGGAGAAGCGACCAACCGTCCGGCGTGATACGTGGCGGTCAATGCCGGGACGGCCCCTTCAGCAGGACCGCCTCCACGTGATTCAGTACGCGGCGGACCACGCCTAAGAACCTTTCCACCTCAAACGGCTTCTGCACAAACTCGCAGCCGCTCTGCTCGAGCAGCGGGCCGACCTCTGCGGCGCGGGCATCGGACATGGTGAAGATGACGCGGGCGGAAAGCTCCGGGTGGCGGCGGCAGATCCAGTTGTAGAGCTCTCGCCCAGTGATGTCGCCGGGCATCTTCAGGTCGGTGATCACCAGGTCCACCGGCTCGCGGTCGAGAATCTGCTGGGCCTCGCGGCCGCTGCGGACGGCACGGACCGAACGGCAGCGCCCGCGCAGGATCTCCTGATCAAGCTCGAGCACGGATTCCTCATCGTCCACCAGCAGGATACGCCCGGCGGGCGGGGTGCCGGCGGGCCAGTCGGGCAGCTCCGCGTGCGACTCGGACACCGGCTGGAGCGGCAGCGCGACGGTGAAGATGGCGCCGCGCCCCGGCTCGACGGAGTTGCGAACGCGGATGGCGCCGCCGTGCTCGATGACGATGCCGTAGCAGATGGAAAGACCCAACCCAGTGCCTTTGCCAACGGGCTTGGTGGTGTAGAAGGGGTCGAAGACGCGCTGCGGGTCGCGCACGCCCGGGCCGCTATCGGCGAACTCGACAATCAAATGTTCGGGTTCAGTGGCAGTGCGCACCCAGATTTCGCCGCCGGAGGAGCGCTCGAGGATGGCGTCCACGGCATTGTTCAGGATGTTCAGGAAAACCTGCTGAAGCTGATGGGCGTCAGCGGCGGTGATGGGCAGGTCCGGGACGAGTTCGCGATGGACGACGATATTGTTGATGCGCATGTCGTATTCGCGCAACGCCAGGGTGTTTTCGACAATTTGGTTCAGGCAGACGGGTAGGCGCTCGGGCTTCTGCTGGCGGGCGAAGCTCAAGAGGTTCTTGACGATCCGATGGGTGCGCAGGGCCTGGGTGCGGAGCTTTTCAACGAATTCGGCGCCGCGGCCATCGACGTGGTTATTCGCGGCGAGCAGCTGGCTATAGCCCAGGATGGCGGTAAGGGGGTTGTTCAACTCGTGGGCGACGCCGGAAATGAGCTGGCCGACTGCCGCCATCTTCTCGCTCTGCAGAAGCTGTTCCTGGGTGCGGCGGAGATTGTCCAGGGCCTGGCGGGTTTCTTCGAGCAAGAGGGATTTCTCGATGGTGGCGGCGACCTGACTGCCCACCGAAGTGAGCACGTTCAGTTCTGCCGAGGAGAACTCGCGCAGGGAGCGGCAACTGACCACGAGCGCGCCCAGGATCCGCTCCTTCGACCACAGCACGACAACATTGGAAACCTCGACGCCCTCCTTCTGCTGAAAATCACGAATCGTTTGCGGCCAGGGCAGGCTCTTGCCCGCAACGAGGTGGCACGGACGGCGCGGATGTGGTTGAGCAGGTCGGCCGGGAAGACCGTGGGTGGGAAGTGGCCGGCGTACTCGGAACGCAGGCCACAGGCGGCCACGCGGCGGAGGACGTTGGTCTGCTCATCGAGCAGATAGATCGTGCCCATGTCCACACCGCACAGCTCGACGATCTGGCGGAGCGAGCGGTCCAGTAGCTCATCGAGAGGGAGCGATTGGTTGAGGGACTGGCTGATGGAGTTGAGCACCATCAGCTCGCGATTGCGGCGGCGGACTTCCTGCTCAGCCCGCTTGCGCTCGGTGATATCGAGCACGAAGCCCTGGTAGGCGACGACGGCGCCGGTGGCGTCGCGAGTGGCAAAGCTGGACTCGAGGGCGGTGAGGACCTCGCCAGTGCGGCGGCGCATCTGGAATTCGAAATCGGTTACCGAGCCGTGCTCGCGCAGGAGTTTCTTGAGCCGCTCGCGGTCTTCCGGGTTGACGTAGATGCCGGGGCCGATATGGGTCTGCATCAGCTCCTCGCGGCTTTCGTAGCCGAGCATGCGCATGAAGGCGTCGTTGAAATCCAGGAAGCGACCCTCGGGAGTGGTGATAAAGACGCCTTCCTGGACGTTTTCGATAAGGTTGCGGTAGCGCTCCTCGGCGCGTTTGCGGTCGGTGATGTCCTTCAGCACGTGGACGGTGCCCAGGCAAGCGCCGCTCGGACCGGTAAACTCGGAGGTGGACACCAGGAAGCATACGCCCAGCACCGGGTCGGGGGCGTCACCTTTGCCGGCGGCCTCCTCACAGTAGGGGCCGTTGGTCCAGGAGCCGTGGCGACGGCCTGCTGCCGGGGAGTCCACGCGAGGCTGAAGAACTTCGGCAATCTTTCGGCCCACAAGCGATTCGGCCGGGACGCCGCCTAACCGCAGGCCCAACGCCTGATTGGCGCGCAGGATGCGGAACTGCGGGTCGTGCACGAGGATGGGGTCTTCGATGGAATCGAAGGTGTACATCCACTGCCGCTCGGCGTGCGCGGCCTGCTCAAACAGCGAGACGTTCTGAATGGTCAGGCCGAGCAGGTTGGCCACGTTGACCAGGAAATGGATTTCTTCGGGGTGGAAGCGCCGCGGCGCATTTGAACCAACGCAGAGGACGCCGAGCGAGGCCTCCTTGCAGGGCAGGAGGACCAGAACCATGGCGGCGATGCCCTCGGCCTCCATGCGGCAGCGGACATGCGGGTCGAACTCGGAGTCGTACACCAGGTAGGTCGTGGAAGGGTCGAGCGCACGACGCGCCCAGGGCTCGTTAATGGAGACGCGGGCATAGCGTTCGAGGAAAGCCGGTGTGAAGCCCACTGAGGCACGCACCACCAGCTCGCCCGCGTCCCCTGCGCCGACCAGAAGACGGACCAGACCGTGGCTGGCGCCCAGGCTTTCGACCAAGTGCCGGAGAACGACGCTTAGGATCTCATCCACGTCGAAGGTCTGCGTGCTGGCAGCGGCAATCAGGGTGAGCCGACGGAGCTTGTCGTTGAGCTCTTCAGTGCGGGCGCGGGCGATCTCCAACACGATTACGGCCAGTGCCACGCCGAGTGTGGCCTCTAGAATGCCATCCAAAGCGACCCGCACGAGGAAGAATGGCTGGCTGGCCCAGAGCGGCTGGTCGAGGATATGCAGACCGTTCAGACACAGGGTCAGGCCGAGCAGGCGCGGGGCCCAGTCCCGCCGTCCCCGAGCATAGCGCAAGAGCAAAAAGCCGGCCGCGAGGCAAACGGCGGCTCTGCACAGCAGAGCCAGCCACTCGGCGCGTTCGGGCCTGCCGAACTGGAGGTCGGTCCAAGCCACGGCAAGACAAACGATCAGAGCCAGCGGCCAGACCAGGGCAGTGCGGCGTACCCTTCCGGTGCAGTCGAGCAGCGAGGCCAGGAAAAACGCCGTCGCGGCCAGAGACAGCTCCACCTCCAGCAGTCGCCCGCCCGACCCGGCCCTGAACAGAGTAAAGATGTGGGTGGCGCCGTAAAGGGTAAAGAACGTCCAGCCGGCAATCCTCAGGCGGAAGAAGCGGGCGGGGAGGTCGCGGTAGAGGAGCAGGTAAAGCACCAGAAGAACCAGAAAGGCGGAGGCCTGCAGGAAGGCAATCGCAAGCAGCCCCTGGTTGTGCATCAGCGGAGACACCCTCCCAGCGCACGCCCGCGGCGTGCCGACACACATCGGGCCTTGACCATGAGAGACGAGAGAGGAAAGCCGTTGTCGAACGTAGCACGCGGCTTTTATTTCCGGCAACAAGGGCTTGGTGGCGTTGTGCCCTGCCGTATAATGGCCCTTTTGGAGTGATCGAAGTGGCGCAAGAGAAAATCCTTGTGGTGGACGACGAAGAAGCGATCCGAGAAGTGGTCACAACGCTTCTGGAGGCACAGGGCTACCAGTGCGCCACGGTGGGGAACGGGCGGCTGGCGCAGGAGCAGCTCCAAAAGGATTCGCCGGACCTGGTGCTCAGCGACATGGTGATGCCGGAGATGGACGGGATGCGGCTGCTGGAATGGCTGCGCGGGCGCGACCCGGACCTGCCGGTAATCATGGTGACGGCGATGCACGACCTCTCGACCGCGCTGGAGGCCATGCGGCGGGGCGCCTACGACTACATCCTGAAGCCCTTTGAAAAGGACCAGCTTTTTTTGTGCGTGCGGCGGGCACTCGAGCACCGACGGCTGGTGCTCGAAAACCGCAACTACCAGCGCAACCTCGAAAAATTGGTGGAGGAGCGCACGGCGCAGCTCCGCGAGGCCTTCAACCAGCTCGAGCAGTCGTACGACCACACGCTTGAGGCGCTGGGCGGCGCGCTGGACCTGAAAGATGCCGAGACCGAAGGCCACTCCCAGCGCGTGACCGCGTACACCATCTCCATCGCGCGGCAGATGAACCTCGAGCCGGCGCTGCTGCGGCAGATCGCCCGCGGCGCCTTCCTGCACGACATCGGCAAGATGGCCATCCCTGACGGAATCCTGCGGAAGCCCGGGCCGCTGACTAATGATGAACGGGCGGTCATGCGGCGGCACTGCGAGATCGGCCACGAAATGCTGATGCGCATCCCCTTCCTGCACGATGCGGCGGAGATCGTCCTGACGCATCAGGAGTTTTTCGACGGCACCGGGTACCCGCGCGGCCTGAAGGGCGAAGAGATTCCGCTGGGGTCGCGGATCTTTGCTGTGGCGGATACGCTGGATGCGATGATTTCCGACCGGCCCTACCGTAGCGCCCGGTCGATCGAGGCCGCGCGCGAGGAGATCGAGCGGTGCGCAGGCACCCAGTTTGACCCCGAAGTCGTGCAAGTGTTCCTCTCCATGCCGGCCACGCTGTGGAACGAGCTGCGGGAGAGAACCGGCGCGCCGTTTCTGCTGTCACACCTCAGAGACCTCTAAGGAAGTCTTCAGTTACCAGATATCAGATTTCTGTTGTCAGCCTTCAGCTTTCAGCATTCAGCCTAGGACGAAGCCCAGAAGGGAGGGTGTGGTGGTCGGGGAAGAGCAGACACAAAAAAAGAGCGGTTCCGGCCTATGAGACCGGAACCGCTCGAAGGGCTTCGACTGTGCAGCCGAAGGTTAGAAGTGGACCTTGGCGCCGAACTGAACCTGCCGGGAACCGGCCGTGCCATCAGGACGCCCCACCTGGAAGGTGGACATTCCGAAGGTACCCGGGCTGGCAATGCTGTTGCCCGGCGTGCCGAGCTGGGCGCGGTTGAAGATGTTATAGAACTCGAACCGCAATTCAAACTTGATCCGCTCGGTTACCGAGGTGGTCTTGGCCAGGACGACATCCCAGTTGTTGACGCCTGGGCCCGTGAAGGCGTTCCGGCCGACGTTTCCGGCGGCGTTAAACGGAGCGAAGTCAAACGCCGAGAACGGCGGGCCGGTCTGGAGGCGGTCGGCACCGGACGGGATGGCCGGGTTGCCGACCAGATTGGCGCGGGCGGAAAGACCCGTGTGCTCGGTGTCGCGATTGCCGAAGATGCTGAAGGGGAGGCCATCGGAGACGATGTAGATCCCCGAGAACTGCCAACCCTCGAAGACCCTCCCGAAAGCTCCCTCACTCAGGAACTGGCGGCCGCGCCCCAGCGGGATTTCGTAAATGAAGTCCATGGTTACGCGGCGGCGAACGTCGAAGTCCGAAGCGCCGCGCTCTGCCCGGAGGTTGAATGAGTTGCGCGGGAAGCTGCGGTTGCCCGCGCCGGCATCCAAAGGATCCGAAGCGTTATCGATTGAGTGCGCCCAAGTAAAGCTGCCGCGGATCTGGAGGCCGCGGGACATCCGCTTGGTGACCTTGAGCTGTAACGAGTTGAAGCTCGAAAGCCCCTGGCTGGTGTTCGTGGCCGTCTGGAAGAAGGCGTTGTTGTTGACGGCGTTGAACGGAATGTTGCCGAAGAAGTCCGCCCCGAACCAAAGCGTGCTGAACTGCAGCGTTGAAGCATCGCACTGCCCTGTGGCGGTAAAGAAGCCAGTGTTCAGGGGATTCGTAGGCACGCAGAACGCGACCAACGAATTGACCAGGTTCGGCTGCGGCGGATTGCCATCCACGACTCGGAAGAGGCGGTTGCCCTTGGTGGCTACGTAGTCCAGTTCGACCACGAGGTTGCGCCAGAACTCCTGTTGCACACCCAAGCTCCACGATTGGCTATAGGGAACGTGGAAGTTTTGCTGGAACAAGACGGGGAAGATGCCCTGCCCATCCACGACGGTCGGGCTGGCCGTTTCGTTGGCCGGTGGCGGGACGAATGGCAAAGTGTCAAAGGGAACCTCAAAGACATCTTGCTGGAAGGGCGGGTTGCCGCGGGCATTGATGAACAGGTTTCCGAACAGGCGGTCGTGGGTGATGCCATAGCCGCCGCGGATGGAGGTGGTTCCCTTCTTGAGCGGGTCCCAGGCAAAGCCGATGCGCGGCTCAAAGTTCCTGAAATCATTGTCGTAAAGCTTATTGTCCGGGCTCCGCCCGACCAAGCTGAAGGTGAAGGGGGCCAAACCGCTGGGATCAGCCGTTAGACGGGAGAAGTTGCCATCCACCTCATAGGGTACGCCGTAGAAGGCCCAGGCGAGACCAAGATTGAGCGTAAAGTGCGGCGTGACCTTCCAGGAATCTTGCAAGAAGAGCCGCGACTCACGCTGACGGAAGCCGCGCAGGTCATCGGCAGTGCGAACACCGGCCTTGTTGAAGTATTGGGATTGGGTCTGGATACCTACAAGGCCGAGTAAGGCATGCACTTGATTCTGGAGGGTCGTGGAACCACGCTGGATTGAACTAACGGTTCTGGAAGCAGTCTCGGTTCCTGTAAACGTTGGATCCAAGTCCGTCAACGACCGGACCCCAAAGTTGGAGAAGTTATTGAAGTCGAGAGAGGCCCGGGAGAAGAAATCGGTGAAGCTGTTGGAGTAGACGAAGCGCAGCTCGAAACCAACCTTCACCGTGTGGCGGCCCTTCACCCAAGTGAAGTTATCCGCCCAGGACGTAGTGCCGGTGAACCGCGCCTGGCCATCGGAGTTGCCGAGGACGCCACAGTCGAAACCGCTAAAAGCGGGTTGAGAGAAGTCGCGGCCCCTGCCGACTGCATCAGGTGCGCTGAATGTGTCGATGAAATCCGCGCCGCCGCAGTTGAACGGCAGGTTGGTGCGATTGACGCCGAAGCGGAACTCGTTGACGAGGTTGGCGCGCATGGTCGAAGTAAGGTTCAGCCCGAAGCCCTGGGTCCTCGAGACCAAAGTGATGTTGCCCAGGATCGGGTTGTTGGCCGAGGCGGGCAGGAAGTCGGTGTGGAACGGGTTGGGATCGTTGAACTTGTTGAAGATGTACCGTCCGGAAATGACGTTGTTTCGATTGATGTGGTGGTCAATCTTGGTGGTGACGTTCTCGGTGTTCTGCTTGGACTCGCTGGCGAAGCGGAAGAGCCCCCGCAGCTGCGAGCCCGGCAGGTCCAGGTTCCCGCCATTGGGGGCTGGATAGAGATTCAGGATCGATTGGATAGTCGGATCGCGGTCAAGGCCAAAACGATTCCTTGGCGAAGTTGGCGTGCGTACGTCGACCGGAACGGTTGCGCGCCGGAAAAAGAACGGAGAATTCGGGTTGCACGGCGGCGCAGGGGTCCCAGACGGCGGGGCATTGCACTCATCGAACGTGAAGTTGAACAGGCCGGTCTTGAACTCCGGGAAGGGGACGACGCTGGTGTTAATGAGCGAGGTCTTGAAGCGCTGGGCCTCGAAGTTGACGAACCAGAAGGTCTTGTCCTTCTTGATGGGGCCGCCGATCGACCCTCCGTAGGTGTTGCGGGTGTAGGGAGCCTTGGCTTCTTCGACAGCGGGATTGGTAGCGTCGGGATTGTGGTTGAAGAAATCGCGAGCACCGAAGGTGTCGTAGCGGCCAAACCAGTAGGCCACGCCGTGGATTTCGTTGCTGCCGCTCTTGGTGACGATGTCGATGATCGCGCCAGTGTTGCGGCCGAATTCCGGCAGGAAGTTGGCGGAGATAACGCGAAACTCCTGCGTGGCGTCCGGGTTCAGGCTGACGATACCTCCGGCGATGCCGGGCACATCGGTATCGTTATTATCCACGCCGTCGAGCAGGAAGTTGTTGTTCCGCTCGCGGGAGCCGTTAACGGCAAAGCCGCCCAACCTGGAGTTGCTCGTCACGACGCCCGGCCCGAGGGAGATCAGCGAGTAGGGGTCGCGGGTGAGCAGGGGCAGGTCGGTGAGTGTGCGGGAGTCAATGACGTTGCTGATCTGCTGGTTCTCCAGCTCGATCGGGGCGACGGTGTTGCCGCTGACTTCAATCGTTTCGGCGACGGCACTGACTTCGATCTTGACGTCGAGAGTAAGGCTTTGAGAAACAGTGAGCTGGAGCTGCGTGTACTTGATGGTGCGGAAGCCGGATTTGGCAAAGGTGAAGTCGTAAAAGCCCGGCACGAGGTTGGTGATGCGATAGGTACCGGATTCATCCGAATTCGAAGTGCGAGTAACATTGGTGTCTTTGTTTTGGGCGGTGACGGACACGCCCGGAACGACGGCACCGGTCTGGTCCGAGATGGTTCCGTTTACTGTGGCCGTCTGAGCCTGCGCCGCCGGCACGAGCGCTACCGCCAGCAACGCCAGCAACACTGCAAACACCACTTTGCTTGTTCGCATTTCAGTCATGCCTCCGAGGAGTTTGCTGATTGGCTTGCAACCGAAGTGAAGTAATGAGTTCATTCCCTATGGACAGCGTGCAAACGAGTGCAAGACCAATGCCAAATATGCATGAAAATTATGTACAATCTAACTTGTGCCAAAATAAGACGTTAGAGAGCTTTTGCGGTCCGACAATCGTGCGCCAAAATGCTCTGTGTACCAAATCTGGTAGGCGTCAGGTCCAAAGATTCCAAAAAACATAGTGCGATGGTTTGGCTTCGATTTGACCAAGGGTGCGATCAGACTTGTGAGCCTAAGCAATTCTTTCTGTTTTCAACGGCCGGACAATCACGGAATCACAGGCCGCGGCACCCGTTGCGAATCGCGGCTGGCACAGGTAGTATCCATTGCGGAGGGGATGAGATGGTTCTGGTGCCGATCAGGACGGCTTCGACCACCGGCTACTGCGACTGCATCTGCGGGTGCTACGAACTGGCCAGTCTGCGCGATGAAGATACCGGAAAGGGCTACTGCCCGCGGTGCGGCAAAGAACACCTGGAAATGAACCAGGGCGTTGGGCTGTCGC
>CAZHLD010000042.1:0-10505 GCA_964533185.1 uncultured Acidobacteriaceae bacterium
AAGAGCAGGCCCCCCTGTCCAGCAGTTGGGCGTTCAGGCAATCCGAGAGTATAGCGAGGGCCGAGCCAGGTGTCAACCTCATTCGGAGCGGGCTTTCCACAGGCATTGGTTGCCCCTGTCGTTCGGAGGGGTCAAACCAAGAGAGTCTTTTGCCCATCCCAGCCGCTGCGGGGATGCGGTAACCTGCGGAATGAGAGCAGTGTATACTCCCTGGTGAACGGCGTTGGCAGCAACCAGTATATTGGCCCGCCATCCGAGACTTCTACACCTTAGCGAACCCATGGCAACGACGGAACACACAATCAATGATGCTCTGGCAGGGATTTTAAGAGAAACCAGGAGCGCATGGCGTGAGACCAATGTGGTGAGTTCGGAAAACACCGGCATGCTGAAAGGGAGTAGCCGACGGCCCGACATCCTAGCGACCGAGGCCAATGTCTCTCCTGTAGTCATAGAGACGGAGATTCTGCCAGCCACAACGGTTGAATCAGAGGCGGTTTCGCGCCTTGGTGAACGGTTGCGTGCGACTGGGCGTCAAATCCTTTCGTCCGTTGCATTGCGATTACCCATACGACTGCGGACTATGCACGGGCAGCAGTTAGAACATGAATTGAGAAGTGCGAACGATCTCGAAATGGCGCTCTATACAGGTAGCAGCCCTTCGGAAGCTTCTCGTTTGCCGCATTCAGGTTGGATTCTTGGCAATGTCGCGGATTTGTCAGTCCTCACACAATCTGCGTCGGTTCCACCCGCACTCGTCGACCAAGCGACAAATCAGTTGGAAAGCGGCGTAATCGAGGCCGCAGGGTTGCTAGAAGAGATGGCCGGGACCCATTCGGGAGCCATTCAAAAAATTGGTGAAGAATTGCATCAGGCGGAAAGCGAACAAACCCTGCGGATGGCAGCGACCATTTTGGCCAATGCATTCGTCTTTCACGAGAGCCTAGCAGGGGGGCCAGGTGAACTAGCAAGCGTTGGATCACTAGAGCAACTTCGCGGTACGAGCGGTGACATAAGCAAGTCCGTCATTTTAGCCGAGTGGCGAAAGATACTGAAAGTTAACTATTGGCCGATTTTTGATATTGCGCGTCGCATACTCGAGGTTATTCCCTCGGCCGATAGCAAGGCGCTCATCGACGGCATGGTGGTCACTGCCAACAAGCTACTCGAAAATCGAATGATGCGTTCTCATGACCTGACCGGCGCTGTCTTTCAGAAGCTGATCGCTGATCGAAAGTTCCTCGCGGCCTTCTACACGACACCATCGTCGGCAGCGCTACTGATTGGATTGGCGATCACGCCCGAGAGGCCACCGGCAAAAGGATCATGGTCGAGCGCTGATGACGTGAAAATACTTCGTATTGCCGACTTTGCGTGTGGCACGGGCACTCTCCTTTCGACTGCCTACCAGCGAATCGGCCAGTTGCACGAGCTGGCTGGAGGCGACGCGGAGGCCCTTCACCCGGAAATGATGGCAGCGTCCCTCGTTGGTTGCGACGTTCTGCCGGCTGCTGCGCATTTGACGGCGTCGATGCTTTCGGGGGCGCATCCCACCATCAAGTATAAGCAAAGCTCCATACTTACTGTGGCCTACGGCAAGCAGCCCGGCGAGGGCATTGCGCTGGGATCCTTAGATCTCTTGGACCCTCAGCGCAAATTCGAAACCCTTGGCATCACAACTAAGTCGGCGGAAAGCATGGGTGAAATCGAAAAAGAAACTTGGTTGCTGCTTCCTCGTGTTTTCTTCGATTTAATCGTTATGAATCCACCCTTTACTCGTGCCACAGGGCATGAAGGGAAGAAGATTGGAGTTCCCATTCCGATGTTTGCTGCGTTTAGCTCAAGTGCTGAAGAGCAGCGAGTGATGGCGAAGATTACGAAGCGGTTGACAGTGGGCACGAGTGCTCACGGAAATGCTGGCGAGGCTTCGATCTTTCTTGTGTTGGCTGACCGCAAGCTGAAGGTGGACGGCATCTTAGGCCTAGTAATGCCTCTCAGTCTTATGTCGGGCGATGCGTGGGAGAATTCGCGTGCTCTGCTGAGAGAGAACTACAAGGATATGGTGCTGGTTTCAATTGCAGGAGCGGACGGCGAGGAAATGTCGTTCTCGGCCGACACAGATATCGGAGAATGCCTCGTGGTAGGACGCAAAGCAACGAGCGGTAGCAAACGTGCCGTATTCATCATTCTGAATCAAAGGCCTTCTTTTCCTCTAATCGGGGCGTACACTGCGAGACAAATCCATCATCTAATTGCAGAAAAGAATCTGCGACGTCTTGAGGACGGACCCATAGGCGGGACACCCCTTCACTTTGGAGATGACTTGATCGGCGAGGCAATGGAGGCCCCTTTACCGCCCAGGGGCGGCTGGAATTTGTCACGTATCTCAGACCTTTCTCTAGCCCAGGCGGCGTATCAAATCACAGAGAAAACGAGCGTCTGGCTGCCGACGATGAATAAATCACAGGCGACCAACATACCCATCACCACGGTTTCGGAAATCGGAGAGATTGGGCCGTACCACATGGACATCAACGCCGAGACTTCGACAGGAGGCATTCGGGGGCCGTTCTCAATTTCCCGCGTGAAGCCAGGCAGCGTGCCCACTTATCCTGTTCTTTGGGCTCACGATGCGGAGAGTGAGCGAGCAATGTCGTTCGAAGGTGAGAGCGAAGGCATCCAGCTTAAAGGATCGACATCAAAGGAGCAGGCGGTAGTTAACCAAAAAGTAAAAGCCGTCTGGGCTACGGCGTCACACTGTCACTTCAACCGCGATTTTCGTTTCAACAGCCAGTCCACGGGTATGCAGTTCTCACCCCGTCGAACCATTGGTGGTCGAGCGTGGCTGTCTAGTCGTCTTTCATCCATTAAGCACGAAAAAGCGCTCGTGCTATGGGGAAATACGTCGTTGGGGCTATTGCTGCACTGGTGGCACGCAAACAAGCAACAGTCTGGCAGGGGCAGTATAGGCAAGTCCGCTCTGCAGGCTTTTTCGGTTCTCGACGTTGCAGCGCTCATGCCAAAGTGCCTTGAACAAGCTGTAAAGCTATTTGACGAAATGAGCGCACGGGAGCTTTTGCCGTTGCATAGGATAGATGAAGACATTGTTCGGAAGGAATTGGATGAGAGATTCGCGAAGGACGTTTTGGGTCTAGCGGCCCCAATTCTCGCAGTCGGTGGACCGCTCGAAGTACTCCGAATGAAGCTGGCACGAGAACCTTCGATCCGCGGTCAAAAATAGATACAGCTCAAAGCTCTGAGCAACCGGATTCAACCCTTAGAAAGAAATCTGCACTAGGGTGTTGCCAACACGCGAAAAAAGTAATAGGGCGGGAGGCCGTCGCCGAAGGGGTTGGGGGCGAAAGGGTGGGCGGCCCTGACTTCGACCTCACTTTTCACTTGACACGCAAAGATGACTTGCGTCTATATCCTAGAACTGGGATAATGGCATGATGCGAGCCCGAACCGTTCCGGGCGAGAAGCCCCTCTTCTGGGCGGGGTCAGCCAGGAGCGATTTGCTGAAATTCCCGGAGGCAGTAAAGGACGAGATGGGGATAGCGCTGAGCGTGGCGCAGTTTGGCGGCAAGCACCCGAGCGCCAAGCCGTGGAAGGGAGAAGGGCCCGGAGTTTTCGAGATCGTCGCCGATCACCGGAGCGGCACCTATCGGGCGGTTTATACAGTGAGGTTTGCGGGTGCGCTCTATGTGCTCCATGCGTTTCAAAAAAAATCGCCCCGGGGCATCCAGACGGCCCGAGGCGACGTGGAATTGGTTGCGCGGCGGCTGAGATTGGCTCAGGACGACTACGAGGTGTGGTATGGCAAAGGGAAAAAATAATGGCATCGTGGTTCGAGGCTCAGGAAACGTTTTCGCGGATCTCGGGCTGCCCCGCGCGGAAGAGAAGCAGACCCAGGTTTGGCTTGCGGTGGCCATCAACCAGGCCATCAGGGAACGTCATCTCTCGCAAACCGCGGCGGCAAACCTGCTGAACATCAGCCAGCCGAAAATCTCTGCCCTGGCGAATTATCAGCTCCAGGGATTTTCCGTGGAGCGGTTGCTGCACTTTCTGAATGTGCTGGGCCGCGACGTCGAGATTGTAGTTCGCAGGAAGCCCCGATCGCGCCGAGGTGCAAGAATCCTCGTGACGGCGGCCTGATTCCTGCCGGGTGCCCCATCCCTTTCGCGGAAAGAGTGGGCGGCCCTGTTTTCGACCGCACTTTTCACTTGACACCCGAATAGCTATGAGATAATATACGCGCATGTTCTGTACTGGCGAGCTATTCCACGCAACCCACCTGACCCGTGCGACCCAGCAGGCGCGCCGGACCCACCTCACGCGCCGCACCTGCCAGACCTGCTCCTGCCCCACTTTGCAGGGGGCCATCGTTTCTGTAAACGGCACAGAACAAACGCCTTGCACGATGTATCAAAACGCATCAAACCCGCAAGCCTTTCCCCCTCAGTAACTTCCCCAAACGATGCCCCCCCGGGGGGGTACCAGCCGTCACCGGCGCGACAACCCCCACGCTGCGCGAAAATTCGACCGCCCAGACCCCTCCCCCACTTGATCGGAGCCGCACAAAGACAACCGCTCGCGGCTCAGGCGCGCGCCTCGATCGAATCGGGCCAGGCGGCTTTTTGACCTAAAAGCAAATCGGCAATTCGCGCGCTGGCTTTGCCGTCGCCAAACGGATTCTCATTTGTTGGTTGCGCAGCTTTCCCGCGCGACAACACGGCCGCGGCGCGAGAGACGATGAGGGCGCGGTTGGTGCCGACGAGTTCGGCCCAGCCGGACTCGACAGCTTCGGGGCGCTCGGTGACTTCGCGCAGGACCAGCAAAGGCGTGCCGACGCTGGGCGCTTCTTCCTGCACGCCGCCCGAATCCGAGAGGATGAGCGAGGCGCGCTGCATCAGGTGAACGAATTCGGGATAGCCGAGCGGTTCAGTCAGCACGACGCGCTCGCGGCGGCCGAGAAGCTCTTCGACGGTGCAGCGTACGGAAGGATTGCGGTGCACCGGCAGGACGACAGTCACGTCCGCGTGCGCCTCGACGATTTCTGCGATGGCGCGGCAGATGTCTTCGAGCGGGCGGCCGAAGCTTTCGCGGCGGTGCGCGGTGACCAGTACGACGCGGCCGGTGAGGTGCGCCAGCCTATCGTCGCGAAACGTCACGGGCTTTTTCAGGATGGCGTGCAGGGCATCCACGACGGTGTTGCCGGTGAGGTGGACGCGGTCGCGGGGGACGCCTTCGGCGAGCAGGTTTTCGACGGCGCGCGCGGTGGGCGCAAAGTGCAGGTCGGCAAGCGCGGTGGTGAGCCGACGGTTCATTTCTTCGGGGAAAGGGCGGAGCTTGTCGCCAGTGCGCAGGCCGGCTTCGACGTGCCCGATGGCGACGCGCTGATGGAACGCCGCCCACGCGGCGGCAAAGGTGGTCGTCGTGTCGCCCTGAACGAGCAACCAGTCGGGGCGCGTGGCTTCGAGTACGGGCGTGAGCGTCTCGAAAATGCGCGAGGCCACGCCGAGCGGCGACTGATTTTCCTGCATCACGTCGAGGTCGAAGTCCGGGCGGAGGGAGAAGACCTCGAGCATCTGGTCCATCATGTCGCGGTGCTGCGCGGTGGCGCAGACGACGACGTCGAGGCCGCGCCGGCGCAGCTCGTCAATGACGGGCGCAAGCTTGATGACTTCCGGCCGCGTTCCGAAAACGGTGAGAATTCTCATTTTGAAAAGTTGTTTGTGCAGTTCCTTTCACACCAATAAAGCAAAAAGTAGATTCCTTCCGGCAAGGCCGGAATCTTCGATCGCCCCGCCGCGGCGGGCTCGGAATGACAATCTCGGAAGCGTGGTCGGCGTTCTATTCCGCCTCGCAGGCCACGCTGCTTCGCGCCACAGCCCTGTCCTCTTCTGTGCCGAGCATGACGGAGGCCATGCGGGCAGCCAGGGCACGCCAGTCGTACGGCGCGACGTGCGAGTCCCACTCGGGCTGCCAGCGCGACGTCCGGGCGCGCTCAATTGCAGCGACCCAGTCCGGCACGTTCAACGGCGTCAGCAGGACGTTGGGCCAGGCGAGACGCTGCCAGGTGACGAGCGGCGTGGAGACGACGAATTTGCGGCAGGCGCTGTACTCCACGTTTTTGATCTGGAAGGCAAACGTGGTGCCGGCGGTTTTTCCCTGCGCGAGGATGCCGAGGTCAATCGCGTTGAAATAGGCGGCGACTTCGGCGGGGGCCACGCCACCCGTTGCGATTACGCCTTCGCCGCGGGCGGCTTCGAGGACGCCGCGCCAGTGCTCAACCGGGCCGACGATGAGCAAAACGGCGTCGGGCATCCGTTTCCGCACTGCGCGCGCGACTTCGACGACGAAGTCCACGCCGGTGTACGGCCCGTGGTTGCCGATATAGCCGAGGACGTATTTGCCACGAAGTCCCCAGCGCTCCCGCACCGCTTCGATTTGCGCGCGGTCGACGCCGCGCAGACGTGCGAGGTCTGCGCCGTTGGGCATGGGCACGGCGGAAATGCCGCACTCCGCGGCGATTTTTTCCGCCAGCGGCTCGGAGACGGCAAATACCGCGTGCGCGCAGCGGGCCATTTCCGCGAGGCGGGCGCGGATGGCGGCGAGCTGCGCGGGAGTTGCGGATTCTTCAGGGAACCAGTCCACCAGATCGAAGAACACTTTGACGTCGCGCTGCTCGGGGATGCCGAATGCCTCAGAGGCGAGCAGCGCGTGGGTGATGGCGCACTCGCGCAGAACGGTTTCGAGCACGCGATGGTTGCGGCGCTCGGCGACGGCTTGCGCGCGCGCGTCGCCGAGGATGCGGCGCAGAAGAATTGGCTGGAGCACGGGCACGCTAACATAGGTGACGCCGTCCGCGGCGCGCTCGAGCCGGCGCGGGGCGACGGCCGAGGCGACGGCAACGCCCACCTGGCGCGCGCGGCGTCCGAGCGCTGAGGCGGCGTCCACGTGGAGCGCGTCGTCCCACTTGAGGCAGAAGACGTCGAAGGCGTCGGTGAGCCGCCGCGCGAATTCAATTTCGCGCACGCAGATATTTTCGGCGTAGAGGTGGGGCACGACGAGCAGGCGCGGCTTCGCGTTGGGCGGGGTCATTTTTCGACGAGGAAGGAGCCGATCACCAGGCCGTCGAGGCCGGAGCTGTAAAAGGTGCGGATGGCGTCGGTGGGGGCGCAGACGATGGGCTCGCCGCGCAGGTTGAACGACGTGTTCATCACCACCGGCACGCCGGTGCGCGCGCCGAACTCGCTAATCAGCCGCCAGTAGAGCGGGTTCACGTCCGGCTCGACGGTCTGCGGGCGCGCGCTGCCGTCCACGTGCGTCACCGACGGGATGACGCTGCGCTTTTCCGGCCGCACCTGCGCCGCGAGGATCATGAACGGCGAATCGGTGGCGCTCTCGATGTACTCGCCGGCGATTTCTTTGAGCATGGAGGGCGCGAACGGCCGCCACCACTCGCGGAATTTTACCGCGTTGTTCACCTTCGCGTTCATCTCCGGGTCGCGCGGGTCGGCCAGGATGGAGCGACTGCCCAGCGCGCGCGGGCCGAACTCCATGCGTCCCTGGAACCAACCGAGGATTTTGCCCTGCGCGAGCAAATCGGCGGCGACGGTGGCCGGGTCGGAGAGGCGCGTGGAGCGAATCTTGTAGGTCTGGAGCGTTTTTTCGATTTCCGCGTCGCTGAACTCGATGCCGAGGTAGGCGTGGCGCATTTTTTCGACCAGAAGGCGGCCGCCGTTCTCGACGTAAGGCGCGAGCGCTGCGCCCAGAGCGACGCCGTCGTCGGATGCTGCTGGCTGGACGAAGATTTGGTCTACGCGGCCGGTGGCGAGAATTTTTCCATTGGCCTTGGAGTTGAGCGCGACGCCGCCAGCGAGGCAAAGATTGCGGCAGCCGGTTTTCTTCACGGCGAGATCGGCGAGCGCGAGCATGGCTTCTTCGCAGGCGTCCTGCACGGCCCAGGCGATGTCTTTGTGGCGCGAGTTGATTTCACTTTCGGGCGCGCGGCGCGGGCCGAGGCGCGGCTCGATGCCGGCGGAGAAACTATCGGCATGGCCGAGCAGCGCGGGCGCGTTGACGGTGTAGAGCTCGTGGTTCTGCTGGATGAAGTCGCCGAGCTTGATGCCGGGCCCGCCGTAGGGCGCGAGGCCCATCACTTTCCATTCGTCGCTATTGGGGACGAAGCCGAGGTACTCGGTGAAGCCCGCGTAGAAGAGGCCGAGCGAATTCGGCCACGGCAGCGTGAGCACCGGCTCGAGGCGGCCGTTCTTGCCATGCCAGATCGAGGTCGCCTCCCACGCGCCGCGGCCGTCGAGGACGAGCACGGCGGCTTCGTCGAAACCGGAGTACGCATACGCGCTGATGGCGTGGGCGAGGTGGTGGTCCACATAGCGGAAGCGCGCGCGCACCGGCCCGAAGGCGTGCGTGAAGCGGTTGCCGCCGCCGCGCTGGTGCCACATGCTCAGGAAATGTCGCGAGGAGTTGAGCACGCCGGGGAAGCTCACCGGATGGTCGCCGGCGACAAAACATTTCAGGTCGTGCAGGTAGGTGCGGCGCGGCTCGGGCCAGCCGAAGCAGACGAAGTCCACATCGTCGGCGCGCACGCCGGCGGCTTTGAGACACGCCTGAATGGCCAGGACGGGGAAGCCGCGGTCGTGCTTGACGCGGGAGAGGCGCTCTTCGGCCAGCGCAACTTCGAGCTTGCCGTCGCGCACCAGGCAGGCGGAGGAATCGTGCATCTGGGAATAATTGATCCCCAGCGTGATCATTGGCGAAACCCCACGTGGTGCATCGCCGCGAGCGTGGCCTGTGCCCGCTCTCGCGGCACGCCGAGCGCGTCGCTGAACTCGCCGTTCACGGCCAGCGACCACTGGCTCACGCGCGGCCAACTGAGCGAGAACAGGTCGTAGTCACTTTCCGCCAGACACTTCTTAACTTCCGCAGCCGAGCCGTCGGCATAACGCAGCAGGACGTCGTTGATCTCCACCAACAGGATGGGCCGGCAGCGCGCGAGCAGCTCCCGGGCCCCGTGAAGGATGGCCAGCTCCGCTCCCTCGGCATCAATTTTGATCGCGTGGATGGCGGAGAGGTCTTGTTTTCTTGTCCAATCGTCCAGCCGCACCGCCTGCACCGTGGTGTGTTCGCCTTTGCCCAGGTCGCGGACCGCGGTCAGCGTCCCCCAGCCCGATTCTCCCGCGAAGCTGGACCCCTCAAACCCCAGCGTGCCACCGGTCTCCCACACGGCGCAAAGATGCGCCTGAGCCCAGGAGAATTGCGCCAGGTTTTGCGTGAGCAACCCATGCAGCGCGGGGTTGGGCTCAAAGGCGTGCACCTGGCCGCTGGCTCCGACCCGGCAGGCCGCGTAGGCGGCGTGATATCCGATGTGCGCTCCGATATCCAGAAAGACATCACCCGAGCGCAGCAGTGCTTCCAGGCACCGGTGCACGTGCGGTTCGTAGCAGCCGCCCCACATCTGGCGCTGAATGCGGTCGCGCAGGTCCACCTCGAACCGCGCGCCGGGCCACGGTGAAAATGAAGCGTGGCCATTTCCCAACCGGCCGGTCAGCTTCCCGAGTGAGTCAACCAGACGTAACTTCCCGGGAAATGGCGGTAGCGCCGAAAAGGCGGCCGCCAGCGCGGAGCCGCGTGTCGAGTTGATGGCGCTCTTCATGTTGCCGCCTTGCGCGCAACCAGCGAATCGGTTGGCGTGGGCTCGCCCAGGGCGCGGCGCAAGCGGGCGAGGCCGCGGTCGGCGTACCACTGCCGGGCACGGTAGAACGTGCGAGGGGGGAGCACCAGCCCCGCCGCCAGCACCAGCGCGTGGAAGAGGCGGTAGCCGGCGGTGACGTCTTTGTACGCCAGTCGACGCGCGGTGCGCTCGACGCGAAAGGTCTCCCACGGCGCGCCGCCCTCGAGCGTTAGGCGCAGGCGCTCGGTTTCTACGCGGACCGAAGCCATCACGGCTTCCACCACATCCGGTGGGGTGCCAGCTGCGGCCAGCCGCACAGGCAGATCGCGCACGAGGCAGGCGAGCGAGCGATATTTTCGTTTCATGCGTGGTGCGTCGTGCGCGGCAAATTGATAGAGGTTGCCACTGTGCAGCCGATAGCAGGTGAGCGGCCGGTCGAGCACGACCGCGCCGCCAAGCGCGACGGCCACGGCGGCGAGGAACTCGTCGGCTTCGATGACCATTTCTTCCGGCAGAGGCAAAACGCTGTCGAGGACGCCTTTGCGAATTGCCAGGCGGCTCGTGCCGAGGAACGAGCGCAGCTCGCGGAAGGCCACGCCCTCCTCAACCGTGCGCAGCGCGTTGCGATACGCGCGGTCGGGGACGTTGGTGAAGCGGCGTGCGCCAGCTTCGTCCACTTCGAAGAGGCCGTGGCCCACCGCGCCGACATTCGGATTCTTCTCAAAGGTTTCGACAACGACGCGGAGTTTTTCTTTCACCCACCAGTCGTCACCATCGAGGAACGCGACAATCTCGCCGTGTGCTTCGC
>CAZHLD010000042.1:10605-15126 GCA_964533185.1 uncultured Acidobacteriaceae bacterium
TTCACCCACCAGTCGTCACCATCGAGGAACGCGACAATCTCGCCGTGTGCTTCGCGCACGCCCGCATTGAACGCCGAAGCCTGGCCGCCGTTCGGTTTGCGGAGGTAGCGCACGCGCGGCGTGAACTTCTGCGCCACGTGGCCCGTGCCGTCGGTTGACCCATCATCTACTACCAGCACTTCGAGATCCGACTGGGGAAAATCCTGCGCCAGGACGCTCTCGATCGCCTGCGCGATGAAGCGCTCGTGGTTGCACGTGTCGATCAGGGCAGTGACGCGCGGGGTCATTGCCCGCTCCGTCGCGCCATGCAGTAGAGATACAGGCCGCGCTCGCCGCGCATCCGCAGCCACGGCAGCAGCACGAGCGCTACCGGATAAAGTGCGGCCATCTTTGCGCGCACCAGCCGCCCCGCCCAGCGGTGCCGGCCGGACGTCACGTAGCGCCGTAGCGTGGCTTCGGCCTGGCCCGCGGTCATCGCGGCGAGGTCGGCGCCGGTGGGAGCCTCTTCGCCCGCCACCGTGCCCGCGAGGCCTGTCTGAGTGGCGCTGTTGATCACTTCTGCGGCGCGCCGCAGCCTCAGAGGCTCCTCGCGCACGGCCAGCACTTCAAACCCGTTGGCGGCGAGAAATTTGTCGAGTGCCTGCGCGTTCCAGCGCGTCAGGTGATTGGGCGGGCAGTCCACCACTTCCTGCGCTTTTCGCCAGCGGTCGCGGTTGGGCACGCTGAGAGCGATCGCGCCGCCGGGCGCGACGAGCCGGCGGATGCTTTCGAGGAACTGTCGTGGCTGCGCCTGGTGCTCGAGCACTTCGAAAAACGTGACGATATCGAACTGCTCGGCGGGGTGCTCGGCAACAAACTGCTCGAGGTCCACCGAGAACACACTCTCAAGGCCGAGCCGCTCGCGGGCGGCGCGCACGGCGTTGCGATTCATCTCAATGCCGGTGACGCTGTAGCCGGCGCGCTGCGCCGCGTGGAGGAAATTTCCCATACCGCAACCGACGTCGAGCAGCCGCTTGCCAGCCGTTTGCGGCGGAGTGGCGAGAAAATACCGATGCCCCGGCTCGAGCGGCAGGTCGCGCGCATCGCGCTCCTGGTAGGCGAGCTCGTACCAGCCGACGCCGGGCATCTCCAGCGGGTCCCAGAACTGCAGCTCGCACGCAGGACATTCATGCAACGAATAGCGGCGAAAGCGTTCGATGCTTGTGCCGGAAACCCCTGTGCCGCAGGCCGGGCAGACCAGCGCCGCCGCTGTCGCAGCGCGTTCGGACGGGCGCGCATCGGGCAGCGCAATGGGAGAAACAGCGCGGCCGGCGCTCATCGCGGCCTCCCGGCGAGGCGTTCGAGTTTGTCCTGGCGCAGGCCGACGCGGTGCCGCAGCGGGCGCGTGAGATTTAGCAGCCCGTGCCAGAGCGGCATCAGCCATGGGCGCGCCGCGCGCATCGCCGGCAGCAGCAGGTGACGCGGGTTCCAGCGCATGCCCTCGGCGGTCAGCCGGTGCGTCGCGTCATCAATCGTATGGAGGTTGCGCGCCGGGCCCGCCAGCGCAAAGTTGCGCTGCGCCTGCTCGTCGTTCCACACGCCCTGCACGCCCGCCGGGTGGTAGCCGTAGTCGTGGTTCTGGTGGACGGCCACAACAACGTCCGACGCGTCCACTACCGGCGCGCCGGCTGAGCGCGCCGCGCGCACCAGCCAGCGGTCCCACGCCACGCGACCAATCACCAGCGGCGGAATCTCCGGATAGAGGCCGCGCGAAAAGGCGAAGTAGTCAATCCATTCGGAGCTGCGCGGCCGGTTTGCGGTCAGAGCCTGCGTGCGCGCTCTCGCGGACCAGTCGCGCTGCGCAAAGTCGAGCGGCGCGGTGATGTCGGTGTCCCAACGCCGGCCGACCATGAGGAACATGCGGCTCCACGCGGCCACGCGCTCGAGGGCAGCGGCGAAATCTTCGGTGAAGACGATGTCGCAGTTCACGTAACAGAGCAGCTCGTACCGGGCGAGATCATTGGCCTGGTCGAAGATCGAGGCCAGGTATTTCGTGCCAAACTCATTGCGCTCGACCTGCGGCACGTGGCGGATGCCGAACTCGCGGGCGACTTCGGCCGCGCCCTTGTCGTCGCCAAACAGGATTACCTCGGCGTCGGCGCGGACGCGCATCCAGCTCTGGATGGCGTTGCGCTGAATGACACCGATGTGGCCGCGGAAGGGCTTGGGCGTGGAGAAAAACGTGATCATGCCGGCCTCACCGCGCCGCTGACCGCGCTCTGGTGCTTCATTTCGGATTCGACCATTTCCTTGAGCATGGAGGGTAGATCGCGCGTCACCTGCCAGGCAAGGTAATCGCGCCGCAGTTTGCCGAGGTTGGAGATGTAGCAGATGTGGTCGCCGCGGCGAGGTTCGTCTTTGTAAACCCAGTGAATCTTGCGGCCGGTGAGCTCTTCGATGGCGGCAATGGCCTCCAGCACGGAGATACTGTTCTCGCGGCCGCCGCCGAGGTTATAGACCTCGCCCGGGCGCGGGGCGCGGGCGAACTCTTCGATGGCGCGGACGACGTCGAAGCTGTGCAGGTTGTCGCGCACCTGCTTGCCCTTGTACCCATACACGGTGTAGGTCTGGCCGGTGAAGGCGACCTTCACCAGATAATTCAGAAAGCCGTGCAGCTCGACGCCGGAGTGGCTGGGGCCGGTCAGGCAGCCGCCGCGGAAGATACCGGTGCGCAGGCCGTAGTAGCGGCCGTACTCCTGGGCCATGACGTCTGCGGCGACTTTAGAGGCGCCAAAGAGGGAATGAAGCGTGCGGTCGATGCGGCAGTCTTCGGCGATGCCGTCGCGGTCTTTTGGGTCGGCGTAGTCCCAACGGGTGGGAAGCTCGGTGAGGGGCAGCTCGTTGGGCGCGTCGCCATAGACTTTGTTGGTGCTGAGCAGGACGAACACGGCCTCGGGCGAGTGCTGGCGCGTGGCTTCGAGCAGGTTCATCGTGCCGAGCGCGTTGACCTCGAAGTCCACCAGCGGGATGTCGCGGGCCTTGTCGTGCGAAGGCTGAGCGGCGCAGTGAACGATGAGGTCGAAGCGCCCATCGCGGAAGAGATGGAAGATGCGCTCGCGGTGGCGGATGTCTGCATCCACGTGGGCGAAATGTTTTGTCGCACCGCGCAGGCGCTCGAGGTTCCAGGTGGTGTCGCCGCCGGGACCGAAAAACTCGCGGCGCTGGTTATTGTCCACACCGGTGACGCGATGGCCCTCGCGGTCGAAGTACTCCACAGCCTCCGACCCCACCAGCCCGCTGCTCCCAGTCACCAGGATATTCATCGCCCGTTTTTCCTCAGCACGCCCACCCCGCGGATCACGCGCGCCAGCTTCGCCCCGCTTTCCTTCGCGAACTCCGGGAATGCCGGGTTCCAGAGCGCGTCGTCAGCCAGCAGCACGCCGCCTGACCGCAGATGCGGGTAGGCCGCGCGAAACTCGAAGCCCATGTGCTCGTAGGTGTGCAGGCTGTCGTGGATGAACAGGTCAGTCTCTCCCAGCCGACGCATCAACTCCGGCAGCAACACGCGCGAATCGCCCATGTGCATCTGCCAGCGCCCCTTGAGCCACTCCGGCACAAACCAGCCCGGCGCGCGGCCCGCTGGAAGATATTCCGGATCGCCGATCTCGATCGAATCGAGGTGGCCCTGGCCATTGCGCTCGAGCGCCAGCAGTAGGTACGCCGTGGAGACGCCATTGGCCACGCCCGTCTCGACCACGCGCTGTGGCCGCAGCGCGCGCGTGACCACGTACTGGATCAAAACTTTTTTCGCGTAAATGTCTGCGCTGGTGAGCTTCAGCTCGTCGAAGATCCGCTGGCCTTCGGCCAAGTGCCGGGCAAACTTCGGGTCGCTGGAAGGCTCCTCGAGATAGCGGCGGATTTCGATGGCCCGCGCGCCCGTGGCAGCGGCAAGGAACCGCTCGTCGGCCAGCGTCACCTCGCGCAGGACGGCGCGCAGGGCGTAGCCGGGGTTTCGCACGGCAAACGAGAGCCGGTTGCGCGCATTCTGGAAGAACCACCTCACCGCGGGTCCCCACTTTCCGCAAGGCAGTTGGTACCGGCCCACGCAAGCAGGCCCGGATTGCTTTGAATCGAACGACTCGACCGCACCTGCCGCTGCGCCGGGCGCGGCTCAACGCACGACGGCGGCGCGAGTGGCTTCGGGCGTGCGCTCGGTGAGCAGACGGTCGAGCATGGCCGCCACCTGCTCGCGGTTCTTGGTCGAGAAATACCAGTCAATCGTCTTGCGCAGGCCGTCCATGAACATCACCTTCGGCTCGAACCCGAGCAGCTTTTTCCCCAACGAGTTTTCGGCCACGCGGTTCATGGGGCCGGTGGGCATCTCCGGATGCAGCTCGATTTCGGCCTTGTGGCCGGTGTAGCGAAGCACTTCGCGGACGGCGTCAATCACGCGGGTGCGCTCCATGGTGCCGAGATTGACGGCGGTGCCGTCTTCGATCACTTCGGCGGCGCGGAGGGTGCCCTCGACGATGTCGTCCACGT
>CAZHLD010000042.1:15226-17975 GCA_964533185.1 uncultured Acidobacteriaceae bacterium
GGCGGCCCGGCCTTGTCTTCGGTCAGGTAGAGGATTTCCTTCGGGTCGTTCTGGATGTAGTTCGGATAGACGCAACCCGACGAGGCGTAGACGACTTTTTCGACGCCGGCCTGATGCGCGGCGCGGAAAATGAGGGCGTCGAGAAGGAGGTTGGAAGCGCAGGCGGACTGGTGAAGGTCCACGTAGCCGCGGCCGCCGTGGTCGGCGGCAAGGTGGAAGACGACGTCCATGCCTTCGACTGAGGCGCGGGCGACGTCGGCATCGAGCAAATCGCCCTCGACCAGCTCGACGGCGCCGGTTTTCAGGTGCTCCCGCAAATTTTCGGTCTTCCCGCTGGAAAGGTTATCCACCACGCGCACGCGGGCCCCGCGTTCGATCAGGCGGTCAACCAGGGTGGAACCGATAAAAGACGCGCCACCCGTCACCAGCACCCGCCGTTTCGACCAGTTCATTGCTTTTCCTCCGCATCTACAAATCGAAATGGCGATCTACTCCAAGCTTGCAACAAACCGAACTTGCACTTCCGTTTAGGCTCCTGCCTTGCCAAGCTTGCGCCGCACGGCCGCCCACTTCTCCGGCCAGGGCTTGCTCAGGAACTGGCTGATGCGCGCTACCTGTTGTTCCAGCGGAGTCCACGCGGTGGCCCACGGGTCGACAGGGGTTGCCGGCTCTGCTATCGCCTTCAGAAACGGTGCCGCGACGGGCGTTCGCGCGGCTACCAACATCGTCCGGACGCGCCTGCGCGAGCGGCTGGAGTGAAAGTCTGGATGATCCGGCCGGCTTTGAGCCGAGAAGCCATAGACGCGAGAGAACCCCGCGCGGTACAGCATCTTCACCAGGCAGGCCTCGGAGGGATAAAAGGCCATGTGGCGCAGGCCCTGGTCCTCTGTCGGCCCCTCGTCGCGCAAGGCCAGCACGGTGCGCTCCTCGGGCACAACCATGCTTTCAATGAGAACGATCTTTCCGGTGAGCGCATGCAGGTTGCGGACGGCCCGGAAGGGGTTTTCCAAGTGGTAGAGCAGGCCAAAACAGAGCACGAGGTCGAACTCACCCTGGCCCGCCAGCGCCGGATCCTCGACGTCGGCATAGTGAAAGGCCACCTGCGGAAAACGGCGTCGGGCCTCGTCCACGTTTTCCGAGCGGCCGTCGAGTCCCACAACTTGCAGGCCCAGATCGGCCAGCAATCCCGAAAAAAAGCCGACGCCGCAGCCCACGTCCAGCGATGTGACCAGCTCCAACTCCCGCCGGAGTGCCGGAACAACCCGGCGAAGGAAAAGATCCCGGCTTTCGGTGAGCCTGCGGTAATGCGGCATATCGAAGACGGGTTGGGGGGTCGCGTCCATCATGAGGGTTGATTCACCTCGAAAGAACACGGCACGTTGAGCACGCCATTCCATTCGTCGAGCGCGTGCTGGTAGTTCTCTGTTGCAATGATCATCTCGGGGCTGCAGTTCCACAAATCCACTTGACCGTCATCGTCCCAGAGGCTGACTTGCCAGGAGTATATAGCAGGCCTCAGCGGTAACCCGGGAAAGCGATAGCAAATGTAGTGTAATCCTGGAACAAGCTCCAAGTTGCTGGCTGCCCAGGCCCACATCAATTGGTTGTCGGAGTTGAACAAAGCGACGCCGTGGTGGACGTTGCGCATGGGCTGGTTGACTTCGACGCGGAAGCGAACCGTCAGCGGGCCGTGCGTTTCGAGCACATTGGGCCGGCTGTTGCGAGGCTCGGCGATTTCCCAGCCCAGGAAGCGGGCTTTGACCGTGGGGCCGTCTTCGCGCGCGCGGCTGCTCCACTGGCCGGAGGTCATGGCGGCTTCGTAGGCGCCGACCACCTGCGCCGTGGGGCCCATCTGGCGGATCGTGCCGGCGTCCACCCAGATCACCGTGCCGCACAGGCGGCGAATCTGGTTGAGTTGGTGGCTGACGAAGAGAATCGTGCGTCCGCCGCGGGCTACTTCGCTCATTTTGCCGAGACACTTTTTCTGGAACTCGAGGTCGCCGACGGCCAGCACTTCGTCAATCAGCAGGATCTCCGGCTCCAAGTGCGCGGCCACGGCAAAGGCCAGGCGCATCTGCATGCCTGTCGAGTAGTGCTTCAGCGGCGTGTCGATAAATTTTTCGACTTCAGCGAAGGCGACGATCTCGTCGAACTTGCGGAGGATTTCGCGGCGGGACATGCCGAGAATGGCGCCGGAGAGAAACACGTTTTCGCGGCCGGAAAGCTCGGGGTGGAAGCCGGTGCCGACTTCGAGCAGCGTGCCCATGCGCCCGTGCACTTCGGCGTGGCCGGTGGTGGGACGGGTGACGCGCGCGAGGATTTTCAGGAGCGTGGTCTTGCCCGCGCCGTTGCGGCCCACCAGGCCGAAGACTTCGCCTTGGCGCACTGCAAACGTCACGTCCTTGAGCGCCCAGATGTGTTGCGGCTGGCCGTTGCGGCCGGCGCCGTTGGCGCGCAGCAGACGCGAGGGCGCGCGCAGCGCATCACCCAGCAGGTCGCGCAGCGCGCGGTAGCGCTCGCGCTGGCCGAGACGGTAGCGCTTGCCCAGTCCTTCGACACGTATGGCGACGTCGTTCATTTGCGCACAGCTGGCTGGCAGGGTCGCGGCAAGATCCCGGAGGGCGGCAGTCGGCAGCCGGGACCTCCCCCACGCGTGGCCCCGACATACTGTAGCACTTCAAGGAAGAATCGGAAGCGGTTCCGGAGGGGGCGGCGTCGCGGAGAAGGCAACGGCTGGGGCGGGGATGGG
>CAZHLD010000042.1:18075-19342 GCA_964533185.1 uncultured Acidobacteriaceae bacterium
CCGCCGAAGCCGCCGCGTCCACCGCCGCCACCAGCGCCGCGCCCACCACCGCCACCTTCGCGCTGCGGACGAGCTTCGTTGACGACGACCTTCCTGCCCATCAGGTCCTGGCCATTCAGCGCCTGGACGGCCCGGTCGGCCTCTTCATCATTGTTGATCTCAACGAACCCGAACCCGCGCGGCTGACCGGAGAAGCGGTCGCGGATCAGAGTTACGTTCGAAGGAGTGACGCCCGCCTGAACAAACCAGTTGGACAGCTCTTCCTCATTGACCTGAAACGGCAAATTCCCGATATACAGCTTTTTCACCGAAGGACTCCTTCTGCCCGCCGAGGTTGGCTTCCCTCAGGGTGCGGCTGAAGAGGCAGGATCAAGTTCGCGGGCAGTCGGACTGCGGTCGAGCTACTCCGGCACCAGACTGACGCTTCAGCTAATGCCGCAATCTTGCGCCAATCCGGTGCAGAGGTCAACCTAATCCTCTGCCGCGAACAGCCAATACAGCTTTTTCACGACTCGGAGCGACTGCAGCACGGCGGCTCCTTCGGACGACGGAAAACAGACAGTGAAACCGTGATAGGATTCGCGCGTTTCGGCGAGATTCGTCCGCCGCGGCGGACAAGTATCGCTCTTGGTGCAGCCATGCGCGGCCTGATGATGGATTTTCCTTTGACGCTCGCGGTCATCCTCGAGCGCGCGGGGAAGATTTTCCCGAACGTCGAAATCGTCTCCCGCCGGCCCGACCGGCAGAAGATGCGGTCGAGCTACGGCGAGTTCTACCGCCGCGCACGGCGGCTGGCCGAGGTGTTGACGCGCGCCGGCCTGCGTCCGGGCGACCGCGTGGCTACGCTGATGTGGAACCACGTGGGTCACCTCGAGGCCTACTTTGGCGTGCCGGTGGCCGGCGGCGTGATCCACACGCTCAACCTGCGGCTGCATCCGAACGAAATCGCCTACATCGCCCGCCACGCCGAAGACCGCTTTCTGATCGTGGACGACGTGCTGCTGCCGACTTATGAAAAGTTCCGCGAACAGGTGCGCTTTGAGCGCGTGTTCGTGACGTCGTTTGGCGGGCAGGCGGCGCCGCCGGGCGGGCCGCGGCAAGCAGCCGTTGAATTGGAGAGCTACGAGGACTTACTGGCCACAGTCACGGGCGAGTTTGCCTACCCCACGCTGGACGAGAATGCCGCAGCGGCGATGTGCTTTACCTCCGGCACCACCGGCAACCCCAAGGGCGTGGTCTATTCGCATCGCTCGCTGGTGCTGCACTC